>NZ_BBPO01000001.1:296277-325727 GCF_000787815.1 Streptacidiphilus neutrinimicus | reverse complement strand
CGCTAGAGCAGCGGGGTGACGAAGCGTCGCAGGACGTCCTCGTAGCCGTGCGGGTCGGCGTTCCACAACGCCTCGTGCTCCGTGCCGGGGAACTCGCGGAAGAGGACGAGGTCGTCGCGGCGGCGGGCGAGGCGGCGGACGGGTTCGATCGGGGCGATGGTGTCGTCGGGGCTGTGCAGGACCAGGGCCGGGACGTGGAGGCCGTCGCCGGAGGCGAGGTGGTCGAAGCCCGCGGTGTCGACGTCCGCGCGGCCCTCCGCGGCCAGCGTGCCGAGCTCGGCGAGCGGCTGCGGGACGCCCAGGCGCGTGGCCCGTCGGCGGACGGAGGTCCGGAAGTCCAGGACCGGGGAGTCGAGGACGAGGCCGCGCACGGACTCCCGCCAGGCGGAGCGCTCCGCGGCGTGCATGGCCATGGTCGCGCCCAGGCCCCAGCCGTACAGCAGGACCCGGCTCGCGCCCGAGTCCACGGCCAGGCGGATCGCCGCCTCGACGTCGCGCCACTCCGTCTCCCCGAAGTGGCCGATGCCGTCCGGGGACGGCGGCGCGCCCGGGTCGTTGCGGTAGCTGACGCTCAGCACCGGCAGCTTGAACTCCTCGAAGATCGGCAGCAGCGGCAGCACCTGGGCGCGGTCCGCGCCCATGCCGTGGATGGCGATCACCCAGGGGTCGCGCAGGCCGGGGAGGTACCACGCGGGCATCGCGCCCAGCTCGGTGGCGACGCCGGTGTCGGAGAAATCCAGCCCCAGGGCCGAGTGCGGGTCCCCGCGCAGCACCCACGGCGTCAGCGCCACCTTCTCGCCGGGCTCCGGCAGGGCTGTGCCGCCGGGACGGACGGCGCGGACGACGGTCTGGGCCGTCGTGGCGATCACGTCGCCGAGGACCACATGTCCGTCGGCGCCCCACTCCAGCGCCCAGACGCCGGGGCGCTCCGTCTCCGGAGCGCGGGTCAGCTCCACCCGGCCGGGAGCGACCGCGTGCACGCGCAAGCCCCCCGCCGAGGCGGGCGCCGCGCCGCCGGCCCGCACCGAGATCTCCGAGACCACTCGTCCCGCCACGAGCGCCACCACACCCGCGCCGACGGCGGAGGCGGTGACCACGACGGCTGCCTTGCCCCAACGCATGTCGCCCTCCCGATGGACGCTCGCTCGGATGTCCTCTCCATCCCAGTACCCCGGACCGCCGCCCGCCACCGGGACACGGCCTAACGGGGCGCTGGGAACCAGCTCACGTCCAGTCGACGGTTTGTCCGAAGAAGCCGCCCGGACCTTGACACTCTGTGCATTGCCGCAGCTCGCAGGCCCGGATAGCGTGCCGGAGCCTGAGCAGGCGAGCCGGCCTGGGCAGGAACAAGACAGCTCAGCCAAGACGCAGACGGAAGCAGGTCTGAAGTGGCCACGTCCACCACCGTCAACGGCGGTGTCTCCTTCTGGTACTCCGCCATCGGCCTCCCCGAGCCACGCCCCGCGCTGGACGGGTCCACCGAGGTCGACGTCGCCGTCGTCGGCGGCGGCTACACCGGCCTGTGGACGGCCTACTACCTCAAGCAGGCCGATCCCGCGCTCCGGGTCGCCGTCCTGGAGCAGCGCTTCTGCGGCTACGGCGCCTCCGGGCGCAACGGCGGCTGGCTCTACAACGGCTTCGCCGGGCGGTCGGTGTTCGCCAGGCGCTACGGCAAGCCGCGCGCCGTCGCCATGCAGCACGCGATGAACGCCTCCGTGGACGAGGTGCTGCGGGTCTGCGACGCGGAGGGCATCAAGGCGGACCAGACCAAGGGCGGCGTCCTGGAGGTCGCGCTCACCCCCGCGCAGGTCGAGCGCCTCGACGCGTTCGTCGCCGGCGAGCACGCCTTCGGCGAGACGGAGGTGCAACGCCTGACGGCGGCGGAGGCGTCCGAGCGGATCGCCGTCTCCGGCCTCCTCGGGGCGAGTTGGACCCCGCACGGCGCCCGGATCCAGCCCGCCAAGCTGGTCCGCGGCCTCGCCGAGGCGGTCGAGCGCCTCGGCGTCAGGATCTACGAGCAGACCACCGTCACCGAGATCCACCCGGCCCGCGGCGCGGCTCCCGCCCGCGCGGTCACCGGACGCGGCACCGTCTCCGCGAAGTTCGTGCTGCGTTGCACGGAGGGCTTCACGGCCAACCTGCAGGGCGAGAAGCGGTCCTGGCTGCCGATGAACTCCTCCATGATCGTCACCGCGCCGCTCCCGGCCTCGTTCTGGGACTCCGTCGGCTGGGACGGCCGCGAGACGCTGGGCGACTTCGCCCACGCGTACATGTACGCGCAGCGGACCGCGGACGACCGGATCGCCCTCGGCGGCCGCGGCGTCCCCTACCGCTTCGGATCGCGCACGGACAACGACGGCTCGACCCAGCCGAAGACCGTCGAGCAGCTGACCGAGATCCTGACCCGCTTCTTCCCCGCGGCGGAGGGCGTCGCCGTCGAACAGGCCTGGTCCGGCGTGCTGGGCGTGCCGCGCGACTGGTGCTCGACCGTGGCCGCCGACCCCGCGACGGGCCTCGGCTGGGCCGGCGGCTACGTCGGCAGCGGCGTCACCACGACGAACCTCGCCGCGCGCACGCTCCGTGACCTGGTGCTGGGCGAGCACACCGAGCTGACGGCCCTGCCGTGGGTGGACCACAAGGTTCGCAAGTGGGAGCCGGAGCCGTTGCGCTGGATGGGTGTCCACGGTATGTACGCGGCCTACCACTTCGCCGACCGTCAGGAGCGCGACGGGCGCGCCCACACCTCCCCGGTGGCCAGGGTGGCGGACGTGATCTCAGGGCGGCACTGACGCCGCCGGTTCCCCAAGGTGCAGAAATGTTCTGTTTGTCGGACGCTGGTGTGAGGACGGATCGGGGTCCGTCCAGGCCGCAGCAGCATTCGACACCTTGGGGTGCCCATGTCTGTCATCTTGTGCCTGCTTGTCGCCCCGCTGGGACTCTTCCTCATCCTCGGTCTCTCCTGGTTCGAGGATCATGTCCTCCGTCCGCCCGCGAGTCCGGCCGATCAGGCCCTGCAGAAGGCCGTGGAACTGCTCAACAAGCCGCGCTCCTGACAGTGACCTCTGACACCGGCGGGGCCGGTTGACGCTGCCTCCGACGCCATGGTGGGATCTTTACGCCAATCGGAGGCAAGGAGAGGAAGCCGGTGCGAATCCGGCGCGGTCCCGCCACTGTCACCGGGGAGCACCTGCGAACGACGGCCACGGCAGCGCGACGCTGTTGGAAGGCCCGCCGGTGCGTCGATCCGGAAGCCAGGAGACTCTCGCCTTCGGATCGTCGATCCAGGGCGCGGACCCTGAGTGAGGACACGCACCGGTGCGCAGTCGCGCGCGCAGCGCTTACGCGTTCGCTTTCGGGGCAGTTGCGGGTTATGCCGCCGACGCCGTGTTCGGCGACCCCCGACGTGGTCACCCCGTAGCGGGCTTCGGCCGATTCGCGGGGGCGCTGGAGCAGCGCCTCTACCGCGACCACCGCGGCGCGGGAGCCGCCTTCACCCTCGCCGCCGTCGGCGGGGTCACGGCCGCCGCGCTGCTGGCGCAGCGCGTGACGCGAAGCTCCCCCGCCGCGCAGGCGGCCCTCGCCGCGGCCGCGACGTGGACCGTCCTGGGCGGCGCGTCGCTCACTCGCGAGGCGCGCGCCATCGCCGGCGCGCTGGAGCGCGGGGACGTCGAGGCGGCGCGCGAGCGCCTGCCGCACCTGTGCGGGCGCGACCCGAGCGCCCTCGACGAGCAGCAGCTCGCGCGCGCCGTCGTCGAGTCCGTCGCCGAGAACACCGCCGACGCCGTCGTCAACGCGCTCGCCTGGGGCGCCGTCGCGGGCGCCCCAGGCCTGCTCGCCTTTCGGGCCGTCAACACCCTGGACGCGATGGTCGGTCACCGCTCGCCGCGGCTGATCCGCTTCGGGTGGGCCTCCGCGCGCCTGGACGACGTCGCGGGATGGCCCGGGGCGCGCCTGACCGGGCTGCTCACCGTCGCCGCGAGCGAGGACCGGGGCCGGACGTGGCGGGTGTGGCGACGTGACGCCGCGTCACATCCGAGCCCTAACGCCGGGCACGCCGAGGCGGCGTTCGCGGGCGCGTTGGGTGTCCGCCTCGGGGGCACGCTTCAGTACGGGGACAGAACGGAACACCGGCCGGTCCTCGGGGCCGGGCTGCGGCCGGTCGCGGTCGCGGACGTGGAGCGGGCCTGCCGGCTGTCGCGCCGGGTCGGCGCGCTGGCGCTGGCGGCCACCGTGACGGTGGCCCTGCTGAAGGGGGCTGCGACGTGAGCGGGGCGCTGCTGGTCGCCGGGACCACCTCGGACGCGGGCAAGAGCGTCGTCACGGCGGGCATCTGCCGCTGGCTGAGACGGCAGGGCGTCAAGGTCGCGCCCTTCAAGGCGCAGAACATGTCGCTGAACTCCTTCGTCACCCTCGACGGCGCCGAGATCGGCCGGGCCCAGGCGATGCAGGCCGCCGCCGCCGGGGTCGAGCCGGAGGCGGCGATGAACCCGGTGCTGCTCAAGCCCGGGGGCGACGGGCGCAGCCAGGTCGTCGTGCTGGGCAAGCCCGTCGCCGAGGTCGGCGCGCTGGACTACCGCGACCGCAAGCCCGCGCTGCTGCGGATCGCCCTGGACTGCCTGGCCGACCTGCGCAGCCGGCACGACGTGGTGATCTGCGAGGGCGCCGGCTCCCCCGCCGAGATCAACCTGCGCAGCGGCGACATCGCCAACATGGGCCTCGCCGTCGCCGCCGCCCTGCCGGTCGTGGTGGTCGGCGACATCGACCGCGGCGGCGTCTTCGCCTCCATGTTCGGCACGCTCGCGCTGCTCTCCGCCGAGGACCAGGCGCACATCGCGGGCTGGCTGGTGAACAAGTTCCGCGGCGACGCGCGGCTGCTCCAGCCCGGCCTGGACATGCTGCGCCAGGTGACGCACCGTCCGGCACTGGGCGTGCTACCGATGTTGTCGGGCCTGTGGCTGGACGCGGAGGACTCGCTCGACCTGGCGGGCGTCATGGCGCGCGACGCCTCCGGCCCGGCGGTCGGCGAGGACGTACTGCGCGTCTCCGTCGTCCGCCTGCCGCGCCTGTCGAACTTCACCGACGTCGACGCGCTCGCGCAGGAGCCGGGCGTGCTGGTGCGCTGGGCGACCCGGCCCGAGGAGCTGGCCGACGCCGACCTGGTCGTCCTGCCCGGCACCCGCGCCACCGTCACCGACCTCGCCTGGCTGCGCGACCAGGGCCTGGACCGGGCCGTCGCCGAACGGGCCGCGCGCGGCCTGCCCGTGCTCGGCGTCTGCGGCGGCTACCAGATGCTGGCGCGGACGATCGACGACCGCTTCGAGTCCAAGCAGGGCCAGGTGGACGGGCTCGGACTGCTGCCCGTGCGCATCGCGTTCGCGCGGGAGAAGACACTGGCCCGGCCGGTCGGCGAAGGTTACGGCGAGGTGGTGCACGGCTACGAGATCCACCACGGCGTCGCCGCCGTCGAGGGCGGCGAGCCGTGGCTGGACGGCTGCCGCGCGGGCTCCGTCTGGGGCACCACCTGGCACGGCGCGCTGGAGAACGACGGGTTCCGCCGCGCCTTCCTGCGCGAGGTCGCCGAGGCCGCCGGGCGGGCCTTCGTCCCCGCTCCGGACACCTGCTTCGCCGCCGCCCGCGAGGAGCGGCTGGACCGGCTCGGCGACCTGATCGCCGAGCACGCCGACACCGACGCGCTGTGGCGGCTGATCGAGGGCGGCACGCCGACCGGCCTGCCCTTCGTGCCGCCGGGGGCGCCGACATGAGCAGCGGCGCGAACGACGGCACGACGACCGGCGCGAGCCGCGATTCCACATCAACGAGCACTGTGAAAAAGGGAGTTGACCGGGTGGCTGAGACCCAGGACGCCGCGGACCAGCGGGGTGCATCGGAGAGCGGGACCACCGTCCTGCTGCTGTCGACCGCCGACACCGATCTGCTCGCGGCCCGCGCCTCCGGCGCGCGCTACCTGATCGGCAACCCGACCAGGACCGACGTGGCCGCCGAACTCCCCGCGCTGCTCGCCGACGCGGACGTGGTCGTCGTCCGCCTGCTCGGCGGCCGCCGAGCCTGGGACGACGGGCTGGCGGCGATCGCCGCCTCCGGCCTGCCGACCGTGCTGCTCGGCGGCGAGGCGGTGCCGGACGCCGAGCTGATGGGCATGTCCTCGGCCCCGGCCGGTGTCGTCGCCGAGGCGCTGCGCTACCTCGTCGAGGGCGGTCAGGCCAACCTGGCCGAACTGGCCCGGTTCCTCTCCGATACGGTCCTGCTCACCGGCGAGGGCTTCGCCCCGCCTCAGGCCATGCCGCAGTACGGCGTTCGGGGGGACGCTGAACCGCGGGACGGCCGTCCGACGGTGGGGGTGCTCTTCTACCGCGCCCACGAGCTTTCCGGGAACACCGCGTTCGTGGACACCCTCACCGCCGCGATCGAGGCCCGCGGCGGCAACGCCCTGCCGATCTACTGCGGTTCGCTGCGCGGCGCCGACGCGGGGCTGTTCGAGCTGGTCGGCAAGTGCGACGCGCTGGTCGCGACGGTGCTGGCGGCGGGTGGCACGGTGGCCCCAGGAAGTGCGGCGCGAAGCGCCTCGGACAAGGGTGCTGGCGGGCGACGGGCGGGCGCGTCGGCGGGCGGCGACGGCGAGGAGAGTTGGGACATCGGGCAGCTCGCCGAGCTGGACATCCCCGTCATCCAGGGCCTCTGCCTGACCTCCTCCCGCGCCGTCTGGGACGCGTCCGACGCGGCGCTGTCGCCGATGGACGCGGCCATGCAGGTCGCCATCCCCGAGTTCGACGGCCGCCTGATCTCGGTGCCGTTCTCGTTCAAGGAGACCGGCGCCGACGGCATCCCCGTCTACGTCGCCGACGAGGAGCGCGCCTCCCGCGTGGCCGGCATCGCGCTGCGGCACGCCGCGCTGCGCCACAAGCCGAACGCCGAGAAGAAGCTCGCGATCGTCTTCACCGCCTACCCGACCAAGCACTCCCGTGTCGGCAACGCCGTCGGCCTGGACACCCCGGCCTCGGCCGTGCGGCTGCTCGACGCCCTGCGCGGCGCCGGCTACACCGTCGACGGCTACCCGGCCGACGGTGACGAGCTGATCCACTCGCTGATCGCGGCCGGCGGCCACGACGTCGAGTGGCTGACGGAGGAGCAGCTACGGGCCGCGCCCGCGCGCGTCCCGCTCAAGGACTACCAGCAGTGGTTCGACGCGCTGGACGAGGAACTGCGCGAGGGCGTGCGGGAGCACTGGGGCGAGGCACCGGGCCAGCTCTACGTCGACGGCGACGAGATCGTGCTCGCCTCGCTCGCCTTCGGCAACGTCGTGCTGATGATCCAGCCGCCGCGCGGCTTCGGCGAGAACCCGATCGCGATCTACCACGACCCCGACCTGCCGCCGTCGCACCACTACCTGGCCGCCTACCGGTGGCTGGAGAACTCCTTCGGCGCGGACGCGGTGGTTCACCTCGGCAAGCACGGCACCATGGAGTGGCTGCCGGGCAAGGGCCTCGGGCTGTCCCGCGGCTGCGCGCCGGACGCGGTGCTGGGCGAGCTGCCGCTGATCTACCCCTTCATCGTCAACGACCCGGGCGAGGGCACCCAGGCCAAGCGCCGCGGCCACGCCACCATCGTCGACCACCTGGTGCCGCCGATGGCCCGCGCCGACACCTACGGCGACCTGGCCAAGCTGGAGCAGCTGCTGGACGAGTACGCGCTCGTCAGCGACCTGGACCCGGCCAAGGCCCCGGCCGTGCGGGCGCAGATCTGGACGATCGTCAAGGCCGCCGAGCTCCACCACGACCTGCACGTCGCCGAGCAGCCGGACGACGACGCGTTCGACGAGTTCGTCATGCACATCGACGGCTACCTGTGCGAGATCAAGGACGTGCAGATCCGCGACGGCCTGCACATCCTGGGCGGCGGCCCGGTGGACGAGGCGCGGGTCAACCTGGTGCTGGCGGTGCTGCGTTCGGCGCAGATCTGGGGCGGGCGCGCCGACGCGCTGCCCGGTCTGCGGGCCGCGCTGGCGTCCCACTTCGGCCTGGTGGAGAAGGAGTTGATCGCCGAGCCGGGCGCGGTCGTGACCGTCTCCGAGGCGCTGCGCGCGCTGGTGGACGGCCCCGCGCGGACCGGCGCGGACGCGCTGGACCTGCTGGAGCAGCTGTGCCGACGCCTCGCCGAGGGCATGGAGGCGCGCGGGTGGGCCGTCGAGGCCGCGCCCGGCCTGGTGCTGGAGGTGCTCGGCGGGCCGCTGGACACCGCCGTCGCCGTGCTGGAGTTCGCCGCCGAGGAGGTCGTGCCGCGACTGGCCCGCACCACGGACGAGTTGGACCACATCCTGCGGGCGCTGCGCGGCGGCTACGTCCCGGCCGGGCCGTCCGGCTCGCCGACGCGCGGGCTGGTCAACGTGCTGCCGACGGGCCGGAACTTCTACTCGGTGGACCCCAAGGCCATCCCTTCGCGCCTGAGTTGGGAGGTCGGGCAGGCCCTCGCCGACTCGCTCGTCGCCCGCTACCTCCAGGACACCGGTGCCTACCCCAAGTCCGTCGGCCTGACCGTCTGGGGCACGTCCTGCATGCGCACCCAGGGCGACGACATCGCCGAGATCCTGGCGCTGCTCGGCTGCCGTCCGGTCTGGGACGACGCCTCGCGCCGGGTCACCGGCTTCGAGGTCGTGCCGCTCGCCGAGCTCGGCCGGCCGCGCATCGACGTGACCGTCCGCATCTCCGGCTTCTTCCGCGACGCCTTCCCGCACGTCGTCGCCCTGCTGGACGACGCGGTGCGGGCCGTGGCCGAGCTGGACGAGCCGGCCGACGCCAACTACGTGCGGGCCCACGTCGACGAGGACACGGTCGAGCACGGCGACCGCCGCCGCGCCACAGCCCGCATCTTCGGCTCCAAGCCCGGCGCGTACGGCGCGGGCCTGCTGCCGCTGATCGACGCCCGCAACTGGCGCTCCGACGCCGACCTGGCGGAGGTCTACGCCGTCTGGGGCGGCTACGCCTACGGGCGGGGCCTGGACGGCCGGGCGGCGCGCGGGGACATGGAGCAGGCGTTCCGCCGCATCTCGGTGGCCGCGAAGAACGTCGACACGCGCGAGCACGACCTGGTCGACGCCGACGACTACTTCCAGTACCACGGCGGCATGGTGGCCATGGTCCGGCACCTGACCGGCGAGTCGCCCGCCGCCTACGTCGGCGACAGCGCGACGCCCAGCCAGGTCAAGACCCGCACGCTGGGCGAGGAGACACACCGGGTCTTCCGCGCCCGCGTGGTCAACCCGCGCTGGATGGCGGCCATGCGCCGCCACGGCTACAAGGGCGCGTTCGAGATGGCCGCGACCGTCGACTACCTCTTCGGCTACGACGCCACGGCGGGCGTGGTCGACGACTGGATGTACGAGAAGCTCGCCTCCGAGTACGTCTTCGACCCCACCAACCAGGAGTTCATGCGCAAGTCCAACCCCTGGGCGCTGCGCGGCATCACCGAGCGGTTGCTGGAGGCGGCGGAGCGCAAGCTGTGGGCGGAGCCGGACCAGGACACCCTGGACCAACTGCGCGCGACGTATCTGGAGCTCGAAGGCGACCTGGAAGGGGACTCGGAGTGAGCACCACCGCTGTGGAGGCCCGTTACCCGTTCAGCGCCGTCGTCGGCATGGACGACCTGCGGCTGGCGCTGCTGCTGAACGCGGTCTCGCCGCAGGTCGGCGGCGTGCTGGTGCGCGGCGAGAAGGGCACCGCCAAGTCGACGATGGTCCGCGCGCTGGCCGGCCTGCTGCCCGCGATCGGCGTGGTGGCCGGCTGCCGGTTCGCCTGTGACCCGGCCGCGCCGGACCCGCAGTGCCCGGACGGTCCGCACGACGCCTCCTCCGCGGATGAGCGGCCGACCTCGCTGGTCGAGCTGCCCGTCGGCGTGAGCGAGGACCGCATCGTCGGCTCGCTGGACCTGGAGCGTGCCCTCGCGGAGGGCGTGAAGGCCTACGAGCCCGGCCTGTTGGCGGCGGCACACCGTGGCGTGCTCTACATCGACGAGGTCAACCTGCTCCACGACCACCTCGTGGACCTGCTGCTCGACGCGGCCGCCATGGGCCGCTCCTACGTCGAGCGCGAGGGCGTCTCCGTGCGGCACGCGGCGCGGTTCCTGCTCGTCGGCACGATGAACCCGGAGGAGGGCGAGCTGCGACCGCAGCTGCTGGACCGCTTCGGGCTGACGGTGGAGATCGCCGCGACCCGCGAGCCCGAGCAGCGCGCCGAGGTCGTCCGGCGCCGTCTCGGCTACGACGCCGACCCGGAGGGCTTCGCCGTCCGCTGGCAGGACGAGGAGCGGGTGCTCGCCCAGCGCATCGTCGCGGCACGGGAGCTGCTGCCGCAGGTGGTGCTCGGCGACGCGGCGCTGCGGCAGATCACCGCCGTCTGCGCGGCGTTCGAGGTGGACGGGCTGCGCGCGGACATCGTGATGGCGCGCACCGCCGTCGCGCTGGCCGCCTGGGCAGGGCGGACACAGGTGCTCGCGGAGGACGTCCGCGTCGCCGCGCAGCTCGCGCTGCCGCACCGGCGGCGCCGCAACCCCTTCGACGCACCGGGGTTGGACGAGGAGAAGCTGGACGAGACACTCCAGCGGTTCGCAGGCGAGGACCCGGAGACGGACCCCGAAGGTGACCCGGACGGCGACGGCCCCGACGACCCGGGACCCGACAACGGTGGCGGTGGAGGCGGCGGTCATGACGCGCCGAGCGGGCCGGAGGCGGAGTCGTCCGCCCCGGAGAGCCCGGTCGAGGCCACGCCTGACAGCGCCGCCGACCAGCCGCAGCAGCCCGCGCCCGGTGCGCCCGCGCCGCGCGAGGCGGCGCCGGTCCCCGCCGACCAGCCCTACCGGACGCGGCTGTTCAAGGTCCCCGGCACCGGCCAGGGCGTGCAGGGCCGCCGCTCCCGCGCCGAGACGGACGGCGGGCACACCATCCGCGCCGCCCGCCCCTCCGGCGCTCTCCAGCGCCTGCACCTGGCCGCCACGCTCCAGGCCGCCGCGCCGCACCAGCTCGCACGCGGCCGCAGCGGGCGGGCGCTGGTGCTGCGCCGCGACGACTTCCGCCAGCAGGTGCGGGAGGGGCGTGAGGGCAACCTCGTGCTGTTCGTCGTGGACGCCTCCGGGTCGATGGCCGCGCGGCAGCGCATGTCGGCGGTCAAGGGAGCGGTGTTGTCGCTGCTGATGGACGCCTACCAGCGCCGGGACAAGATCGGGATGATCTCGTTCCGGGGCTCCTCGGCCGAGCTGCTGCTGCCGCCGACGTCGTCCGTCGAGGCGGGCGCGGCGCGGCTGGAACTGCTGCCGACGGGTGGCAGGACCCCGCTGGCGGCCGGGCTGCTGCGCGCGCACGAGACGCTGCGGGTCGAGCGGCTGCGCGACCCGCTGCGTCGTCCGCTGGTCGTCCTGGTGACGGACGGCCGGGCGACCGGCACCCGCTCGGCCCTGGACGAGGCGCGACGCGCCGCCGGGCTGCTGGCCGCGTCGGGTGCGGCCGGCGTCGTGGTGGACTGCGAGAGCGGCCCGGTGCGGCTGGGCCTCGCCGGCGAGCTGGCCGGTCACCTGGCGGCCCCGGCCGTCCGGCTGGACGAGCTGCGCGCGGACACCATGACCGCACTGGTACAGACGATGACGATGCAGAAGAAGGCGGCGTAGCGATGCCCCAGGGACAGCCGACCAGTGTTCCCGACGACGGCCTGACCACGCGTCAGCGCCGCACCCTTCCCGTGCTGGCCGTGCACACCGGCCCGGGCAAGGGCAAGTCGACCGCGGCCTTCGGCATGGCGCTGCGCGCCTGGAACCAGGGCTGGCCCATCGGGGTGTTCCAGTTCGTCAAGTCCGCCAAGTGGAAGGTCGGCGAGGAGCACGCGCTGAAGGTGCTGGGCGCGAGCGGCGAGGGCGGCAGCGTCGCCTGGCACAAGATGGGCGAGGGCTGGTCCTGGGTCCAGCGCGAGATCGCCGAGTCCGAGGACGCGGCGCGGGAGGGCTGGGAGCAGGTCAAGCGCGACCTGGCCGCCGAGACCTACCGCTTCTACGTGCTCGACGAGTTCACCTACCCCATGCACTGGGGCTGGGTCGACGTGGACGAGGTGCTGGAGGTGCTGGCGAACCGTCCCGGCTCGCAGCACGTCGTGATCACCGGCCGGTACGCGCCCGAGAAGCTCGTCGCCGCCTCGGACCTGGTGACGGAGATGACCAAGGTCAAGCACCCGATGGACGCCGGCCGCAAGGGGCAGCGGGGCATCGAGTGGTGACGGCCGTGCCCCGCGTCGTCCTGGCCGCGCCCGCCTCGGGCACGGGCAAGACGACCGTGGCGACCGGCCTGATGGCCGCGCTCGCGGCCCGCGGGCTGCGGGTCTCGCCGCACAAGGTCGGGCCGGACTACATCGATCCGGGCTACCACGCCCTGGCGACGGGGCGTCCGGGCCGCAACCTGGACGCCTTCCTCAGCGGCCCGGAGCGGATCGCGCCGCTGTTCCTGCACGGTGCGGCGGGCGCGGACGTCGCCGTGGTCGAGGGCGTCATGGGCCTGTTCGACGGTGCGGGCGGGCGGGGCGAGCTGGCCTCGACGGCGCACGTCGCCAAGCTGCTGCGGGCGCCGGTGGTGCTGGTGGTGGACGGCTCCTCGCAGAGCCGCTCGGTGGCGGCCCTGGTGCACGGCTTCGCCTCCTGGGACCCGGAGGTGCGCCTCGGCGGGGTGATTCTCAACCGGGTCGCCTCCGACCGGCACGAGGCGCTGCTGCGCGAGGCGCTGGAGGAGGGCGGCGGCGTGCCGGTGCTGGGCGCGCTGCGGAGGTCGGACGCGGTGGCGACGCCGTCGCGCCACCTCGGCCTCGTGCCGGCGGTGGAGCGGGACGCGGCCGCGCTGCGGGCGGTCCGGGAGATGGGCGAGCTGGTCGCGGCGGGGGTGGATCTCGACGCGCTGCTGGCCCTGGCCGGCAGCGCCCCGGCGCTGCGGGAGCTGCCGTGGGACCCGGCCGTCGAGATCACCGCTCTCGATCCCGACGCCCCATCACAACCGCGACCGGTGATCGCGCTCGCGGGCGGCGCCGCCTTCTCGTTCTCCTACGCCGAGAACGCGGAACTGCTGACGGCGGCGGGCGCGGAGGTCGTCACCTTCGACCCGCTCCACGACGAGAAGCTGCCGGAGCGCACGTCCGGGCTGGTCATCGGCGGCGGCTTCCCGGAGGTGTTCGCGACCGAGCTCTCGGCGAATCAGGTGCTCCGCGACGAGATCACCGCTCTCGCGGCGTCGGGAGCACCGATCGCGGCGGAGTGCGCCGGTCTCCTCTATCTCTGCCGTGAGCTCGACGGCCGCCCGATGTGCGGCGTCCTCGACGCCGAGGCGGAGATGTCCCCCCGCCTCACCCTCGGCTACCGCGAGGCCGTCGTCCTCGCGGACAGCCCCCTCGCCCCGGCCGGCCTCCGCCTCCCCGGCCACGAGTTCCACCGCACCCGCACCACGCCCGGCTCCGGCCCCTCCCCCGCCTGGGGCTGGCGCACCCACGACGGCAAGCTGACCACGGAAGGCTTCACCTCCCCCACCCTCCACGCCTCCTACCTCCACCTCCACTGGACGGCGGCCCCGTCCGTCGCGCTCCGCCTCGTCCAGCACGCCCGCGCCCACGCGGCAGAATGACGCCATGACCACCAGCACCACCGGGCCCTGCCCCTGCGGCAGCGGCAAGCCCTACGCCTCCTGCTGCGGCCCCTTCCACGCGGGCACCGCCCAGGCCCCGACGGCGGAACAGCTGATGCGCTCCCGCTTCTCGGCCTTCGCCCGCCACGACGCCCCCTACCTTCTCCGCACCTGGGCCCCGGAGACCCGCCCCACCTCCCTCGACCTCGACCACCGCCTGCGCTGGCAGCGCCTGGAGATCCTCTCCACCACCGAGGGCGGCCCCTTCCACCAGGAGGGCACCGTCGAGTTCCGCGCCCACTACCGGGAGGGCAAGTCCACCGGCGCCCTCCACGAACACAGCCGCTTCCGCCGCGACCACGGCGCATGGGTCTACGTCGACGGCGACATCCGCGACTGAGCGTCGCCCGGGGGATGTCCAAGCTACTGGGGATGTCTGAGCCAGGCTTTCGAGGACGTTCCGTTCAGCGAGCGGCTGCACCACCCGGCGGCGACCGCACGCCGTCTCGAATCCGTACGGGCGCTGCGCCTGCGGCGGCGTGACGCCGGGGATCTCGCGCTGATCCGCGCGGAGCAACTCGCGCTGCTCGGCGAGCGGATCGACACGGCGCGAGGGGCCGCCGCTCACCACCGACGGCCGCCTCTGGTTCCTCATGGACGACGAGGAGCGCACCGTCTGGGTCGTCCACGCGGGAGCCGGCCACCCGAAGGCGACCGAATGACCCTTCACGCCCCGGTCGTTGCACGGATCTGACGTGTTTTCATGGGAGGTGTGGGGGAGCACGCCGGGGGGCGGCGCCGGAGGCGCGGTGGGGTCGTGGCGGCCGGGCTGGTGCTGCTGGGCTGTCTGCTCGCGCTGTGGCGGGCCACCGCCACGCCGTCCGTCACAGGCGAGGGCGGGGGCGCGACCGCGCCCGGGTGGGGGTTCACGCACACGCAGTACGGCGCCGACGGCGACCCCGCCGCGCAGCGGCTGATCGCGCAGGAGCCGTTGCCGCAGGTGCAGGCCCTGATGGGCTGGGGCGCCGACAATCCCGAGCCGTCGCCCGGGGTCTACGACTTCGCGCGGCTCGACGCGCGCGTCGCGCTGATCACCCGCAGCGGCGGCACGCCGATCATCACGCTCTGCTGCGCGCCGGACTGGATGAAGGGCGGCAAGCCCGGCGCCACCGACTGGTCGCAGTTGGAGACCGCGCCCTCGCCCGCTCACGACGCGGACTTCGCCGCGCTCGCGGCGACTGTCGCCCGCCGGTATCCGCAGGTGCGCGACTTCGTCGTGTGGAACGAGTTCAAGGGCTTCTTCGACAACCGCGCGGACCAGTGGGACGCCGCGGCCTACACCGCGCTCTACAACGACGTCTACCGGGCGCTCAAGGCCGTACGGCCGGACATCGAGGTCGGCGGTCCCTACCTCCCGATGGACAGCTTCGCGTCCGCGGCCGACGCCGCCGCACAGGGCCACGGCTCGTCGGTGAGCGGCGATTGGGGGACGCTGGACGAACGGGTGGTCACCGCGTTCGGCTACTGGCTCCAGCACAAGGCCGGGGCCGACTTCGTGGCCGTGGACGGCTCGACCGTGCCCCGCGACAGCCGTTCGTCGGGCGACCCGTTCGCCGCCGCGGCGAAGTTCACCGCCGTCAGCCGGTGGATCCACTCCCGCACGTCGCTGCCGCTGTGGTGGACGGAGTGGTACGTCGAGCCGTCCGGCTCGGGCTGGTCGGAGCCGCAGCGGGACGCGGTCCTCGCCGCCGGGATGATCGCGCTGGCCGAGGGGCACGTCGCGGCCGCGTTCTACTGGAACCCGGAGACCGGCGACGCGACCTGCCCCGGCTGTCTGTGGAGCAGCACGGGGGCGGCGTTGCCGCCCCTCGCGCTGCTGCAGGGGTTCGCCCGCTGGTTCCCGCCCATGGCAGCCCTGGTGCCGCTCCGGGCGGCCGACCCGCGCGTCCTGGTGCTGGCCCAGGCCGCGCGGGGCGTCGCCGTGAACACCACCGCGCAGACCCTCCGCACGACCGTGCACGGCCACCCGCTGATCCTCGGCCCCTACGGCGTCGTCTGGTTCACCCCGTGAGTGCCGCCACCGTTGCGGTTACCGCAGGGTGAGGAACCGCTCCACGACGGCCAGCAGGAACGCGCCGACCAACACCGCCCCCAGGAGCGGGACCCCCCACCTCGCGCGCCGGGCGAGCGCCGCCCCGGTGCGCAGCCGGACCGCTTCGTACCAGAACAGCAGCGGCGCCAGGACCGCGAGCAGGCCCGCCTCCGCGACCGTCCAGCCGGTCCAGTGGACCAGCGGGCCGACGGGGCCGACGCCGATGTCCGTCGGCGCCGGGCCGGGCGGGGGCGCCGCCAGGCGGTAGAGGGCCGCGTCCGGCACGCTGACGACGGGGACCATGCGCGGATCCGTGTCGAGTGCTGCGCGGGCGCGGGCGTACCAGTCGGCGGCGTAGCCGTCGTTCGCGGTCAGGTCCGCGCCTTCGGTGCTGGTGACGATGAGGTAGCTCTGCGGCCCCGCCGCCCCGAGCGCCGTCTCCAGCGAGGCGACGTCGGCGGGGTCTAACGGGGCCGCGGCCCCCACGTAGGCGATGGTGTCCATGCCGCGCTGGTTCCACGGGATGGCGGGCGTGGTGGTGGGGTTGCCGACCGGGCCGAGGTAGAGCACCCGGGCACTGGGGTGGTCGTGCTGGTAGACCCAGCCCAGCGCGGTGATCTCGCCGCCGGTGACCCGCTCGAACTGCTCGTTGCCGTAGCGGGCGACGCCGAACGCGGCAACCGCGACCACGGCCCACCCCGCGGCCGAGACCGACATCGCCCGGCCTGGGCGCGGGCGGCGCGTCGAGGGGTAGAAGAAGCAGGCGGCCAGCGGGGCGACGCCGGGCAGCGCGAAGAGGAAGACCCGCAGCGCGATCTCCCCGCCGTAGCTCTGCATGCCGAGGGTGAAGAACGGCATGAACGCCAGTACCAGCAGCGCCCGTTCGCCGTGGCCGGCGCGCCTGCGACGCCACCACCCGAGCACGGCGAGGCCGAACCACGCGCCACTGAGCAGGACGCGCAGGTAGAGCACGGCTTGGTGTGCCGGATCGCCCTTCACCCGGTCCGCGACGCCGCTGCTGACGTTGCCGCCGAGCTGCCCGAGTCCGCCGAAGATGGTGTCGAGGTGGCCGGACCAGAAGCCCTCCGCGGCCAGGCTGATCCAGCCCGCCGCCAGCGCCGCCAGCAGGACGGCGAACCAGAGGCTGAGCGTGGTACGGCGGGTCAGGCGCAGCAGCCCGGCCGCCGCGATCATCACGAACGGCGTCAACTGGTGGGCGGTCACGGCAGCCAGGAACAGCGCGGTCAACAGACCCAGCGGCAGCGTCCGTTCGAGGCGACCACCGCTCTCCCTCGGCCGACCGTCCTCCGGGACCCGGAAGGCGGTCAGCAGCACCGCCAGGAAGGCGAGGTAGAGCGCGTAGGTGAACGCCTGCGGCGAGAAGTAGTCCTGGCCGACCCAGGAGGCCGCCACGAAGAACCACAGCGCGCACCAGCGCGTCCGCCGGGGCAGGCCCAGGGACCGCAGCAGCACCGCCAGCGCGGCCAGGCACAGCAGTTGGGAGCCGACCTGGCTCCAGCGCAGCACGGGCAGCGGGTTGTCGACGCCGCCGGCGCGCAGCAGCAGCGCGACCAGCCCGAAGAAGCCCGGCCAGCTGAAGCGCGCGTCCCAGAGCGGAAGGGTGTGGCCGGTGCGCTCGATGTAGTCGACGAAGCCGAGGTGCTGGTACGCGGTCGGGAAGCGCGGCACCGGCTCGACCAGCGCGGCCGCGCCGTGCAGCGCGAACACCGCGGCCAGCAGCAGGAAGAGCTGGAGGCCCGGCCGCGCGACTGCGGAGTTCAGCGCCAGGAAGAACAGCACGCCGAGCACGCACGCGGACACGAGGGCGACCGGCGGGAGCGCGGAGACCAGGCCGAGCCCGCCCATCCGGTCCAGCGCGGTCGGGGTGACCCGGGACAGCGCCCACAGGTAGGCGGCGAGCGCGAGCAGCGCGGCCGCCCACAGCGCGACGCCGAGCCGGCTGATCCGGAGCCGGGGCGCAGCCCCGGCGGGGGCGGGTCGCTCCCGGCCCCGGGCACGGGACGCCGGCGCGACCGGGCCGGATTCGGGCGTGTCCTCCCGGCCCTGTTCGCCGTCCCGGTCCCGACCTCGACCACGGCCTTGGTCACGGCCCCGGCCGCGGTCTCGATCGCGGTCTCGGTCCGGGCCGCGGTCCCGGGTGGCGGGCGGTGCGGTCACGATGCTCCCTCGGTCGTGGCCCTGGCGTCCGCGAGGGGCGCCTCGACCGGCGGGTCCGCCCGGCCGCGCAGCACCCGCACCAGGCCGGGCAGGACGCAGAGCGCGACCGTGGACTGGCTGAGCAGCACCGCCAGGCCGACGCCCGCGATCCCCATGCGCGGCATCAGCGCCAGCGACAGACTGAGCACGAGCGCGCACATGAGTGCCTGGAGCAGGGCGACCTGCCGGGTGCGGCTGCGGGCGCGCAGGGTGCCGAAGTAGACCTCGACGATCACGCGGGTGAACCCCGCGGCCGCGAGCCAGCGCAGCAGCGGGGCCCCGGCCGCGGCGTAGCCGGGGCCGAAGACGTCCAGGATCGGCCCCGCTCCCGCGCCGAGCAGCGCGAAGCACGGGAGCGTCACCCACGCCATCCGCGCCAGCGCGCCGCGCGTGTTGGCGCCGAGGAGGGCCGGCTGCCGCGCCGACTCGACCGTGAGCGAGGCGGCCATGTTCACCGCCAGCAGGTCGAGCGTGCCGCCGATGGTGTTGATGATGTAGTAGACGGCGTTCTGGTCCGCGGTGACCCGGGCCGCCACGAGCACCGGGACGAAGAAGGTGACCAGCAGGTTGAACAACGAGCCCGTGTAGTCCCCCGCGATGAAGCGCCCGATCTGCCGGCCGCTCGGCGGCTGCATCCCGGCTTCGGCCGCAGCGATCTGACGCGGCACCAGGCGACGGACGATCAACAGGCTGAGCGGCACGACCGACAGGGCGATCGCCGCCACCCAGGAGACGAAGACGCCGGTGGCCGGGATCGCACCGGCGAGCACCACCAGCAGGACGGCCTTGCCCACCGAGAAGGACAGGTTCCCGACCGGCACCCACACGGCGGCGCGCAGGCCGATCAGGACCCCGTCCTGCAGGGTCAGCCAGGACCAGGCCAGCACGGCCACCAGGAAGCCGCTCGCACGCAGCCACCCGCGCAGGAAGTCGTAGTGCGAGCCCCACAGCGGCAGAGCGGCCAGGAAGAGGGCGGTGATGGCGGTCGAGGCCAGCGCGTTCAGGGCATAGGCGCGGCCCAGCAAACGACCGGTGCTCCGTCCCGCGACCGGCACGAACCGGGCCAGCGCGCCGGTGAAGCCGAGCGCGGTCAGGCTGGACAGGAGCTTCATGGCGGCGATCGCCGCCGAGCCCTGCCCCATGTCCGCCTTGCTGTAGTGCAGGGCGGCGAGCCACCAGTAGCCGAGCCCGAGGGCGCCGGAGACCACCGTGTTGAGCATCAGCGCGTAGCCGTTGCGGAACAGCGGGGCCCGGCCGTCGTCGGCGCCCCTGCCGGACGGTTCGGGCTGGGTGGCCGCGCCCTGCGCGGCGGTGGTGGTCACGGCCGGTCCCGCTCCCGCGTCCGTATCGGGGTCAGCGACCCACGGGTGCGCCGGACGACGGCGTAGCCCTTGGTCAGCGCGCGGTCGGCCAGGTAGTGGCGGGTCACGCCGACGCCCTGGGCCAACCGGCGGAAGGCGGCTGCATCCGTCCGTCGACGGATCGTCAGCCGCGCCAGCGCGTACGGCCCTTGGCCGGGGCGCGCGAGGGTGTTGGCCACCGCGCAGGCCCCGGTCCAGCCACGGGCGCGCACCGCCGCACGGACCTGGGCGTCGGAGTAGCCGAACGGGTAGCAGAAGACCCGCTCCGCCCGGCCGAGGCGGTCCTCCAGGAGGTCGCGGCAGCGGGCCAGTTCGTCGCCGAGCGCGTCCGCACGGACGGCGTCCAGCGCGGCGTGGCTGTGACTGTGGCCGCCGGTCTCGATGCCGGCGGCCTCGATCTCCTTCAGCTGCGACCAGCACAGCGTCGCGTCCAGGGGCCTCCCGGCGCGGTCGGCCGGGGCCGCGTCGGCGAGCCAGCCGGTGGTGACGAAGAGACTCGCGCTCAGGCCGCGCTCGACGAGCCGGGGCAGCACCTCGGTGTGGAAGTCGGCGTACCCGTCGTCGAAGGTCAGCACGACCGGCCGCGCGGGCAGTTCCACACCGTCGCGCCAGTGGGCCACCAGCGCGCCGAACGGGACCGGGGTCAGGCCGAGTTCGAGAAGGGCGTCCAACTGCGCGGCGAAACGGTCCGGGTGCACCGAGAGCGCACGGGTCGCGGGCGGCGGGTCGGCGCGCACCGAGTGGTACATCAGCACCGGCACGGCGCTCTGCGCCGCTCCCCGGCCGGGCGTGGCGTGGTCGCTCGGGCTCTCGTCGTTCAGGCTCGCGCCCCTCATGCTCTCCTCCGGCCTTCCTCGGCCCTGCGTCGGCGCAGACCCTCGGCGTAGCCCGCGGCCGTGATCAGCGCGCCGGCCCCGATCGCGGCCGCGCGGCCCAGCCCGTCCGGCCGTCCGCGCAGCGCGTCCAGCAGGCCGCGCACGATCCCGGCGGGCAGGACGCGCCGCACGTAGGCCCGCTCGGTGGCCAGGCCGTCCGCCGTGCCGACCCGTTCGGTGACCCGTGCCTTGGAGAGCCCCTCGGCCCAACTGCGGCGGCACAGGTAGCGGAAGCGTTCCCGCTCGTGTGAGACCTGGTGGTGGATCACCGCGCGGTCGTCGTAGCGGAACCGGGCGTCCGGACGCGCCTGCTGGATCCGGATGCAGAGCTCCGTCTCCTCCCCGCCGCCCGCGCCCGCGCCCGCGCCGGCGCCGCCGCCGGCCCCGCGCCCGATCCCGGCGGGGAACCCGCCTGCGATGGCGAAGGCGCTGCGGCGGAAGGACGCGTTCCCGCCGAGCACGTTGCGCACGGCGGCCTGCCCGACCGGCATCCCCCGGTAGCTGGCCCCGTGCACCCAGTCGAACTCCTCCGGGTACCAGCCGGGTCGCCGTCCCGACGCCCACACCGGCAGGGTCCGACCGCCGACGCCCATCACCTCCGGGTCGTCGTAGCCCGCCGTGAGCACGGCGAGCCAGTCCGGCTCGGCCATCGCGTCGTCGTCCAGGAACGCGACGATCTCCCCGCGCGCCTGCTGGGCGCCCGTGTTGCGGCCGCCCGAGAGCCCCTTTCCGTGGGCGTTGGGCAGGACCCGGACCAGCGGGTCACCGCGATGGCGCTCGCGCACTCTGGCGAGCAGCGCCTCGTTGTGGTCCACGACGACCAGTACGTCGAGGGGCGTGAGGGTCTGCCGGCACGCGGAGTCGACCGCGGCGCAGAGCTGGTGCCAACGGTCCTCGGTGTAGACGCAGATGACGACGGAGGCGGTACGGGCCGCGGCGGGCCGGTGGGGCTCGGTGGACGTGAACGCGACGGTCATGAGCGGGCTGGTCTCCCCGGTAGCGGCGGTTGCGGGTTCAGTCGGTCGGGCGGCGCCTGGTGACGAGGGCGCCGCAGCACAGCAGCGCGGCGGTCACCGCCAGCGCCGCGAGCGCGGCGCCCCGGGGCGACCAGAGGCGCAGCAGGAGCAGCGCCTGGGCGATCAGCGTGTCGAGCGTGAGGCCGCCGAACAGGCCCGCCAGCAGCCGCAACCGGAGCGGCTGCGAGGGCAGCGCCCACCCGAGCGCCGCTCCCGGCCCGGCCAGCAGGAAGAGCAGCGCCAGCCCGGGGACGGGCTGACCGCGAACCCCCGCCGCGCTCAGCCCGGCCGCGACGGCGGTCGCGCCCAGCAAGGCCCACACCGTCGACGCCCGGACCGTCGATGCCCGGGCGGACGACGCCCTGACCGCGCCCGCAGACCCGACCCGCGGCCGCGACACAGGTCGCGGCTCGCCCGCAGGCCCGCGCTCGGGAGCGGGGTGCGGCGTAGGCCTCGGTCCGGGGTGCCCGGGCTCCACGGCACCGGACTGAGCAGCACCGGGCTGAGCAGCACCGGGCTCGGCGGCACCGGACTGAGCAGCACCGGCCTCCGCGGCACCGGGCTCGGCGGCACCGGGCTCGGCGGCACCGGGCTCGGCGGCACCGGACTGAGCAGCACCGGCCTCCGCGGCACCGGACTGAGCAGCACCGGGCTGAGCAGCGTGGGGCTGAGCGGCACCGGGCTGCGCGGCACCGGGCCTGGCAGCGGTCACCCCGGTGCACCCTTCGGGTCGGTGGCGGTCGGTCCGGCCCCCGCCGCCGGACCGCGGTGCGCGCGCCACTCCTCGGCGGAGAGGACCACGGCGGGGAACGGGCGCAGCGGAGCCGGCACCGGGGCCGCGTCGGAGCGCGCCAGCGACGGGTAGACCGGGACCACCCGGTCCGGCGCGAAGCCGGCGGTGACCAACCGGGCGCCGACCCGGCCGATCGCCGCGCCTGTACGCGGAGGTCCCGAACAGAGCAGGGCCACGCCGCCGATCCGGCGGACGCTCTCGATCAGCCGGGGCTCCTCCGGCAGCAGCGGACCGTCCGCGCGGACGCTGCGGCAGACGACGTGGCGGTAGTCCAGCGCGGTGAGCGCGGCGGCGACGAGCGGCGCCAGGTAGGACCCCTCGGGACGCAGCCCGACGACGAGCAGGACGCGGTCGCGGTCCGGGTGCGCCTGGGCGAAGCGGCCCGCCAGCGCGGCGCAGTCGTGCGGGCGCAGACCGAGGCGGGTGAAGCACCACGAGGGCTCAGCGCGTCCCTCGGCGAGCCATCGCGCCGGAGGCGCGGGGACCCCGGCGCGCAGCGGCGCGAGCGCGCCCCGGAAACCGGCCAGCACCATGGCCCGCTCCTCCCGGTCCTCCACGAGCACGGCCTCCGCCAGCACGTTGGTCAGGTCGCGGATGGTCACATGCCACTGCTCCAGGCCGAGTCGGCCGCGCACCAGGGCCGCCCCGCGGGCCATCCGCTCCTGGCCGACGCGCACCGCGCGGAGCCCGGCCCGCACCGCCAGCGGGGCGCCGGGCGGCAGGCGCAGGCGGTGGCGCGCCCCCTGCAGCCGGTCGGCCGTCAGCTGGGCCAACGCCGCGGACGCCGCGAAGGCGACGGCCGCGTCCTCCCGGTCGGCGGCGTCGACGACCCGGCGCGCGAGCGCCGACGCGCCGGCGTCGGGCAGCGCCCACACCTCGGCGGTCGCCTCAGCCATCGCCGTGCCTCCAACTCCCGGGCGCACCGGTTGCCATGAGGCCGCCGCCGACCGGCAAGCCGGAGCGTGCCGCGCCCGCCGCTCCAGCCGCGCGTTCGCGCAGCAGCGTGCGCAGCACCCGCTGGCCGTCGCGGAAGGTGCGCAGGTTGGACTGGCCCGTCCGGCGCGGGAGTTCCAGGGTCGGCACCTCCGCGACGCGCAGACCCTCCAGCAGCGCCCGGCAGACCATCTCCGTCTCGATCTCGAACCCGGAGGAGCGCAGGTCCAGGCGGGCCAGCGCGTCGCGCCGGAAGCCGACGTAGCCGTAGCAGAGGTCGGTGAGCGAGGCCTGGTAGAGCAGGTTGGTGAGCGCCAGCAGCACACGGTTGCCGCCGCGCCGCAGCGTGGTGATGTCCAGCGAGCCCCCGCCGCCGGTGAACCGGGAGCCCTTGACGACGTCGTAGCCGTTCTCCAGGAAGTGCACGTAGCGCGGGATCTCACGGGGCGACATGCTGCCGTCCGCGTCGATCATGATGATGTAGTCGCCCTTGGCGTTGAGGAAGCCGGTGCGCAGCGCGTTGCCCTTGCCCGGCCCGCTCTGCGGCACGACCCGCAGGGAGGGCAGGCAGGCTCGGGCGCGCCCGGCCGTGTCGTCGCTGGACTCCCCGTCGACCAGGATCACCTCGTCCACGCAGTCCGGGATCCGGCTGAGGACCCAGGCGATGTTGGCGGCCTCGTTCCTGGCCGGCACCACGAGGCTGACCGACCCGCCGGGCGCCCCGACCGGCTCGCTGCCGCGTCGCTCGACTGTGCTGGTGGCTGTTGCTGCTTCCATGACTGATGCACCTCGGTCCCCCCCACACGGCACAGCTCGGTGCCATGAAGGTGCGTAAGCGAATCCCTGCCCCCTGGCGGCTCCCCCGGCCGTCTCGGCCCGCGCCGCCTCCAGCACGGTAACGGGGCCCGCCCTCCGGCGAAAGCAGTCTTGCGCAATCCGCGGAGTGAGCGGCCCGTGTCGCTGCAAAACAGAAGCATCACAATCGGAACCATGCCATCCATGAACGCCGCGAAATCGATTGACACCAGTCCCATGAATCACCCGTGACCGCCCCGTTCACCGAGCGCCCCACGTGCGCCGCCCGTGCGCCCCGCACCTCACCCGGGGTCCCTTGTGAACGCCGGAAGACGCGGGGTACGTTGCGATTCGCTTCCGGCGCCGAAAAGGCGCCGTTGCCGTATCCCGGGGGGACTTGTGGGTTTTCGGCCATTGGCGCCGGACATCGGCGTTCCCGCTCTCCTGCTCAAATTCGGCCACTATCCGGTCCATCACGGCGGCGTTGGCGCGATCCGCTCCCTCGGCCGCCTCGGCATCCCCGTCCACGCCGTCACCGAGGACCGGCTCACCCCGGCCGCGGTCTCGCGCTACACCCTTCGGGCGCACCCGTGGCCCACCACCGGGGCGGAGCCCGACAAGGAGTTGCTGCACGGCCTGCTGCGGATCGGCGACCGCATCGGCCGGCCCGCGCTGCTCATCCCGACCGACGAGGAAGCGGCGGTCCTGGTGGCCGAGCACCAGGACGGGCTGGACGGCAGGTTTCTCTTCCCGAGGACACCGAAGGGCCTGGTCAGAGCCCTGGCCAGCAAGCAGGGCCTGCACGAGCTGTGCCTGCGGCACGGCGTCGGCACCGCGCGCACCGCGGCTCCGCGGAGCCGGGAGGAGGTGCTCGCCTTCGCCGCGACCGCGACCTATCCGCTCGTGGCCAAGAACCGCGACCCGTTCACCCGCCGCGCCCGGCCCGCCGTGCCCGGCACCACCCGGATCGACTCGCCGGACGAGCTCGCGGCGCTCGCCGACGCATGGGGCGACCGCCCGGGCGTGGTCCTCCAGGAGTACCTGCCGCGCGCCGACGCCGAGGACTGGATCGTGCACATGCACACCAGCGCCGAGGAGGACGCCCGGGTTCTCTTCACCGCGGTGAAAGTCCGCTCCTGGCCGCCCCACGCCGGAATGACAGCGATGGCGGTGACCACCCCGAACGAGGAACTCGCCCAGGCGTCCGCCGATTTCTGCAAGGAGATCGGATTCGCAGGCGTGTGCGATCTCGACTGGAGATTCGACCGCCGCGACGGGCGCTACAAACTGCTCGATTTCAATCCGCGGATCGGCGCGCAGTTCCGGCTGTTCGAAACCGAGGCCAGGGTCGATCTCGTGCGCGCCCTGCACCTGCACCTGACCGGGCGGGCGATCCCCGTCGCGCCGCAGATCCAGGGCCGTCGAATCGTCGTGGAGAACATCGATCTGCCGGCCCGCCTTTTCTACCGGCACACCGACTACCGGACGCCCTCCGCATGGCCGGCCTCCCGGTGGACCGAACGGGAGCTCGGCTGGTGGGCCGCGGACGACCCGCTGCCCTTCCCGGCGATGCTGATCCGTTCCGTCCCGCCCGGCCTGAGGTTCCTCGCCGACACCCGCGCCCGCCGGGCCCGGCACGCCCGACGCGCCAACTGAAGCTCTCCAGCCCGATGTTCCGAGCGCCTCCGGCCGCTCACCGCCGCCCGTCACCCGAACGTGAACAGGAGCCAGGCCCATGTCCTTTCCCGCGCCCGGGAGTCCGCGCCGCCGCACCGTCGTCGTCATCGGAGCCGGCCCTTACGGCCTGTCTGTCGCGGCCCATCTGCGGGCCGCCGGCCTGTCGGTGCGCGCCTTCGGCGACCCCATGCACAGCTGGCGCGACACCATGCCCGCCGGCATGCTGCTCAAGTCCACGCCCGACGCCTCCAACCTCTCCGCCCCGTGCCACGGGCACGGTCTGGCGGACTACTGCCGGGCCGTGGGCGAGACCGCCCCGCGCGGCCACGACCGGGTACCCGTCGAGCTGTTCACCCGCTACGGCGAATGGTTCCAGCAGCAGCTGGTCCCGTTCCTGGAACGGGAGCGCGTGGTGAACATCCGCCAGAAGCCGTCCGGCAACGCCTTCGACCTCGAACTCTCCTCGGGCGAGGTCTTCTCCAGCGCCGCCGTCGTCGTCGCGAGCGGTCTCACCGGCTTCGCGCACGTCCCCGGACGCTTGCGCGCCCTGGCCCCGGACGGACCGTCCGCCGAGGGGCTGCTCTCGCACAGCTCCCAGCACGCCGACATGTCGGCGCTCAAGGGCCGGTCGGTGCTGGTCGTCGGCGCCGGGCAGTCGGCGCTCGAAGGCGCGGTGCTGCTCCACGAGTCCGGCGGGCAGGTGGAGTTGGCAGCTCGCGGCCGGATCCGCTTCGGCGCCGCCCCGGCGAGCGGCCCACGCTGGCAGCCCGAGTCGCCCATGGGCCCGGCCTGGTCCCTGTGGGCCATGGCCCGGTATCCGCAGGCCTTCCGCTCACTGCCGGCCCAGGCCAGGCTGCGCCTGGTCAAGGAGGTGCTCGGCCCCAGCGGCGCCTGGTGGCTGTGGCCCCGCGCCGACGGCGTGCTGCCGCTGCACTCCGGCAGCCCGCTGCGCACCGTCCGCCGCGAGGGCGACCAGGCCGTCGTCACCACCGACGCGCCCGACGGCGCGACGCGCGAGTTCGCCGTCGACCATGTGCTCGCCGCGACCGGCTACCGGGTCCGCCTGGCCGCGCTCTCCTTCCTCTCCCCCGAACTGCGTGCCCGCGTCGAGGTTCTGGGCGGCTTCCCGTCGCTGGACGCCGGAATGGGCAGCTCGGCGCCGGGCCTGTGGTTCACCGGGCTCCCGGCCGCCGCGAGCTTCGGCCCCTTCATGCGCTTCGTGTGCGGAACGGAGTTCGCGTCCGCCCGGATCGCCGCCGCGGTGGCCGCCCGGTCCGGGTCCTGACGCCGCGGCGACGCGCACCGGGGACCGCCCGGGAGCCCCGTGCGGGACGTGGCTCACCCCACAACAGGTCCGGTTGACTGCCAGACGGGCACCATGGTGGGATTTCACGACCTGAAAAGAACTGAACACGGCGGCAATGTCGAGGAAGTCCGGTGCGAATCCGGCGCGGTCCCGCCACTGTCAGCTGGGAGTCGAATCGCTCCCCGTGAGCCAGGAACTCTGGCCGCCGTCACCACGAGCCGGGGCGCGGACCCCGAGTGAGGACTGCTGCCGTGCGCGAACGCGCGTCTGGCCCGCGCCTGGTCGGCGTGGGCATGGGCCCCGGTGATCCGGAGCTCGTCACCGTGAAGGCCGTGCGCGTGCTGCGCGAGGCGGACGCGGTCGTCGTGCCGGTGATGGACACCGGCGAGGTCGGACGCGCCGAGGCCACGGTGCGGCGCCACGCCGCCTCCGCGAAGATCGTCCGAGTGGTGTTCGCCCTCAACGAGCGCGAGGACCGGGCCCGCCGCGAGGCCGCCTGGGACGCGGCGGGGGCGCGGGTGGCCGAGCTGCTGCGGGAGAGTGACGCGCGGACGGTCGCCTTCGCGACGATCGGCGATCCGAACGTCTACTCCACCTTCACCTACCTGGCTCACACGCTGCGCGAGCTCGTCGCGGACCTCACGGTGGAGACCGTCCCCGGCATCACCGCGATGCAGGATCTCGCCGCCCGCAGCGGCACCGTCCTCGCCGAGGGCACCGAGCCGCTGACGCTGGTGCCCGTCACCGCCGGAGCGGAGGTGCTGAAGGAGGCCCTCGCCGGGCCCGGCACCGTCGTCGCCTACAAGTTCGGCCGCTTCGCCGAGCAGGTCGCCCTCGCGCTGCGGGAGTCCGACCGTGAGGGTGACGCCGTCTGGGGCGCCGCGCTCGGCCTGGAGGCCGAGCGGCTGAGCACGCCCGGGACGCCGCTGCCCGCCGAACTGCCGTATCTGTCCACGCT
The DNA here is from genome assembly GCF_000787815.1 of Streptacidiphilus neutrinimicus. Classification (GTDB taxonomy): domain Bacteria; phylum Actinomycetota; class Actinomycetes; order Streptomycetales; family Streptomycetaceae; genus Streptacidiphilus; species Streptacidiphilus neutrinimicus. The sequence goes on along the minus strand of NZ_BBPO01000001.1, from coordinate 298,050 downwards.
GATCGCCCCGGTGCGGCGCGAAGGCCGAGGGGGAAAGCTGTGACGACCGAACAGCCCGCGAACGCTGGGAAGATCACCTTCGTCGGGGCCGGCCCCGGCGCCGCCGACCTGCTGACCTTCCGGGCCGCGCGCGCCATCGCCGAGGCGGAGGTGGTGATCTGGGCCGCGAGCCTGGTCCAGGAGGAGGTGCTCGAGCACGCCCGCGAGGGCGCGGAGATCCTCGACTCCTCCCTCGTCCCGATGGAGGACGTCCTCGCCGTCTACGAGCGGGCCGCCCAGGACGGCACGCGGGTGGCCCGGATCCACTCCGGCGACCCGTCGCTGTGGGGCGCGGTGCAGGAGCAGCTGGACCGCTGCCGGGCGCTCGGCCTGGAGACCGAGATCATCCCCGGCGTCTCCTCTTTCTCGGCGGTCGCGGCGCTCGCACAGCGGGAGTTGACGATCCCGGAGGTCGCGCAGAGCGTCATCCTCACCCGCCTGGGCGGCGGCAAGACGCCCATGCCGCCCGGTGAGGAGGTGCGCGAGTTCGCGCGCCACGGCACCACCATGGCGATCTTCCTCTCGGCGGCGCGCAGCAAGCAGCTCGTCGAGGAGCTGCTGGAGGGCGGCTACACGCCGGACACCCCCGTCGTCGTCGCCTACCAGGCGACCTGGCCCGACGAGCTGCTGCTGTCCTGCACCATCGCCACGCTGGAGGCGACGGTCAAGGAGCACCGGCTCTGGAAGCACACGCTCTTCCTGGTCGGCCCGGCGCTCGGCGCCCACGGCACCCGCTCGCACCTCTACCACCCCGGCCACTTCCACACCTTCCGCAAGGCGGACCGCGCCGCGCGCAGACAGCTGCGGGCCGTCGGCGCGAACGAGACCGCGGGCGACGGGGCGGCCACCACGGCCGATCCCGGCCACGGCCATGGCTGAGATCACCGTCCTGGGACAGACTCAGTTCGAAGCGGCACGGTTCGAAGCGGCACGGTTCGGAGCAGGGGCCGCAGACGAGAGCAGCGCTCTGGTCGCGGACGCCGCACTCGTCATCGGCGCCCGGCGCCACCTCGACGCCGCGCGCGTGCCCGCCGACCGCGCGCTCGCGCTCGGCCCGCTGCTGCCCGCGCTCGACGCCATCACCCTGCTGCGCGAGAAGGACCCGGCCGCGCGGGTCGTCGTGCTCGCCTCCGGAGACCCCGGGTTCTTCGGCATCGTGCGCGTGCTCGCCAAGCACTTCGGCGCGGACGCCCTCGACGTGCGCCCCGGCATCAGCAGCATCGCGCACGCCTTCGCCCGCCTCGGGGTGCCCTGGGACGACGCGGTCGCCGTCAGCGCCCACGGCCGCGACCCGCGCCGGTCGTTCAACATCTGCCGTTCCCAGCGCAAGGTCGCCGTCCTCACCGCGCCCGGCGCGGGTCCGGCCGAGATCGGCGCGGCCCTCGTCGCCATGCCCGGCCTGCGGCGTCGTCTCGTCGTCGCCGCCGACCTCGGCGGCCCGGGCGAGAGTCTCGTCGAGCTGTCGCCCGCCGAGGCCGCCGCCCGCGACTGGCCCGCCGTCAACGTCGTCCTCAGCCTGGCCGACGACACGCCGGCCGTCGCATCCGCGATGCGCGCCGTCGCCGGGTACGAGGGCCCGCCGGAGGGCGGCTGGGCGCTGCCCGAGGAAGCCTTCGCGCATCGCGACGCGATGCTCACCAAGGCCGAGGTCCGCGCCTTCGCGCTGGCCAGGCTCGGCCCGAGGCTGGGCGAGCTGGTCTGGGACGTCGGCGCGGGCAGCGGCTCGGTCGCGGT
>NZ_BBPO01000001.1:294987-296087 GCF_000787815.1 Streptacidiphilus neutrinimicus | reverse complement strand
GGTCTGGGACGTCGGCGCGGGCAGCGGCTCGGTCGCGGTCGAGTGCGCCCGCCTCGGCGCGGCGGCCGTCGCGGTCGAACGCGACGCGGACGGCGTGGAGCGCATCCGCGCCAACGCCGCCGCGCACGGCGTCGCGCACGCCGTCGCCGTCGTCCATGGCGCCGCTCCCCGGGCGCTGGCCGAACTGCCGGACCCCGACGCCGTGTTCGTCGGCGGAGGGGGCGCGGACCTGGCCGGGCTGGTGGCTCTGGCCGCCGCGCGCGCCCGCCGCACCGTCGTCGTCACGCTGGCCGCGCTCGACCGCGTGCCGGAGGCCCGCCGGGCGCTGCTGGAGGCCGGGCTGGCCGTCGAGGGCGTGCAGTTGCAGGCCAACCGGCTCGCGCCGCTGCCCGGCGAGGTCACCCGGCTCGCCGCGACCAACCCCGTCTTCGTCCTGTGGGGCGTCCGCCCCGCCGCACCAACCGTCTCGCAGGGAGTTCAGACGTGATCGGCCTGATCGCCGCCACCGCCGCAGGCCGCCAGGCCGCCACGCAGCTCGCCGAGGGCCTCGGGGCCGACGACTGCCGCCTGTACGAGGGCCCGGTCGGCGACGCCCTCCGCGCCGCCTACGCCGAGTGCACGCAGCTGGTCTGCTTCCTCGCCACTGGCGCCACCGTCCGGCTGCTCGCGCCGCTGCTGACCACCGAGGGCTCGGACAAGCACACCGACCCGGGCGTCGTCTGCGTCGACGAGGCGCGCCGCTTCGCCGTCGCGCTGACCGGCGGCCACGAGGGCGGCGCCAACGCGCTCGCCGCGCGGGTCGCCGCAGCTCTGGACGCGCAGGCGGTGGTCACCACGGCGACCGACGCGACCGACGTGCCCGGCCTGGACACGCTCGGCCTGCCCGTCACCGGCGATCTTGCCGCCGTCAGCCGGGCGCTGCTGGACGGCGAGCCGGTCCGCCTCGTCGGCGCGGACCGCTTCCCGCTCCCGGCGCTGCCCGCCAACGTGTCCGCGGACGCGCCCGCCGACGCGCCGACGATCGTCGTCGGCGACGAGGCGACCTCCGCCGTGGCCGTGCCCGCCGTGCCGACCGCGCCCACCGTCCGGCTGTTCCCGCC
>NZ_BBPO01000001.1:292536-294770 GCF_000787815.1 Streptacidiphilus neutrinimicus | reverse complement strand
CGCCGTTGCCGTGCCCGCCGTGCCGACCGCGCCCACCGTCCGGCTGTTCCCGCCGAGCCTCGTCGTCGGCGTGGGCGCCAGCAAGGGCGCACCGGCCGAGGAGATCCTCGGGCTGATCGGCACGGCGCTCGCCGAAGCGGGCCTGGACGCCCGCTCCCTGCACAGCCTGACCAGCGTCGACGCCAAGGCGGACGAGCCGGGCCTGCTCGCTGCGGCGGCCGAACTCGGCGTCCCGGTGCGGTGCTTCACCGCCGACGAGCTCGCCGCCGTCACCGTGCCCAACCCCTCCGACGCGCCGCTGGCCGCCGTCGGCACCCCGAGCGTCGCCGAGGCCGCCGCGCTGCTCGGCGCGCAGGCGACCGAACTCCTGCTCCCCAAGCGGAAGTCGGCCCCCGAGGGCCGCGCCGCGATGGCGACGGCGGCCGTCGCACGTCGCCCGGTGCGCGGCCGGCTCGCGATCGTAGGCCTCGGCCCCGGCGCGCGCGACCTGCTCACTGAGCGCGCCCGCACCGAGCTGCGCCGCGCCTCCGTCATCGTGGGCCTGGACCAGTACGTCGACCAGATCCGCGACCTGCTCCGGCCCGGCGTCCGCGTCGAGGCCACCGGGCTGGGCGCCGAGGAGGAGCGCGCCCGCAGCGCGGTCCGGCTGGCCCAGCAGGGCCTGGCCGTCGCGCTGATCGGCAGCGGCGACGCGGGCGTCTACGCGATGGCCTCCCCGGCCCTGGCCGAGGCGGGCGCGGACATCGACGTCGTCGGCGTCCCCGGCGTCACCGCCGCCATGGCGGCCGCCTCGCTGCTGGGCGCGCCGCTCGGCCACGACCACGTCTCGATCAGCCTCTCCGACCTGCACACCCCGTGGGAGGTCATCGAGCGCCGCGTCCGCGCCGCCGCCGAGGCCGACCTGGTCGTCACCTTCTACAACCCGCGCAGCCGCGCCCGCGACTGGCAGCTGCCGAAGGCGCTCGCCATCCTCGCCGAGCACCGCGACGCGCCCGCGACCCCGGTCGGCATCGCGCGGAGCGTCTCCCGCCCGGATGAATGGCACAAGGTGACGACGCTCGCCTCGCTCGACCCGACCGAGGTGGACATGTTCACCGTGGTCACCGTCGGCAACACCGCCTCCCGCGAGGTCGCGGGCCGCTTCGTCACCCCCCGCGGCTACCGGTGGCAGGTGTGAGCGGCACACCCCGCATCGAGTGCCAGGACGCCTGCCCGGTCGACGCGATCGACCTGCTGCCCGTCGATCCCCGTCAGGAGGACGCCTCATGAGCCGCCGTCAGGTCCACCCGATCGAGGCGGAGTCCTACCGCCGCCTGCGCGCCCGCCGTGACACCTCCCATCTGCCGCCGCTCACCCGGGCCGTGGCAGAGCGGGTCGTCCACGCCAGCGCGGACCTGGAGTACTTCGACGACCTCGTCCTCGCCGACGAGTCCGTGCTGCGCGCCGCCGCCGACGCGCTCGCCGCGGGCGCGCCGATCGTCGCGGACGTGGAGATGGTCGCGGCGGGGATCACCGCGCGCGAGTCCGTCTGCCGCGTCCGTCAGGCCAAGGCCGACCCGGCGGCCGGGCTGACCCGCTCGGCGGCGGCCGTCGGGATGGCGCTGGAGGAGGTCGGGCACGGCGCGGTCTGGGTGATCGGCTGCGCACCGACCGCCCTGGAGGAGCTGCTGGTCCTCGACGCCCGTCCGGCGCTCGTGATCGGCCTGCCCGTCGGCTTCGTCGGCGCCGCCGAGTCCAAGGCCGCACTGCGCGCGTCCGGACTGCCCGGCGTGAGCAACATCTCCGAGAAGGGCGGCTCGGCCGTGGCCGCCGCCGCCCTCAACGCCCTGCTGTACCCGGACCTCTACGACACCATCACGACTTCTGAGACCTCTGAGGAGAAGAACCTGTGACCTCCCCCGCGCTGTTGCTGGTCGGCCACGGCACCCGTGACGAGGACGGCGCGGAGGCCTTCCGCGAGTTCGTCGAGCTGCTCAAGGCCCGCCTGCCGGAGACCCCGGTCGGCGGCGGCTTCATCGAGCTGTCCCCGCCGCCGCTCGCCGACGCCGTCGCCGAGCTGGTCGAGCAGGGCGCGCGCCGCTTCGCCGCCGTGCCGCTGGTCCTGGTCTCCGCCGGGCACGCCAAGGGCGACATCCCGGCGGCGCTGGTACGCGAGCGCGAGCGCCACGCCGGCACCAGCTTCCGCTACGGCCGCCCGCTCGGCCCGCACCCGTCCCTGCTGACCGTCCTGGAGC
>NZ_BBPO01000001.1:170935-291979 GCF_000787815.1 Streptacidiphilus neutrinimicus | reverse complement strand
GCTACCGCGAGACCGAGCAGGGCGACCTGCGGATGAACTGCGACACCTGCGTCTACCGCATCGCCATGCCGGGCTTCGAGGCCAAGGTCGGCGCGCCGCAGCGCCCGCACCACCACCCCGACGACCCGACCCACGACCACGGCGCTCACGGGCACGGCGGTCACGGGCACCACCACGACCACAGCCATGCGCACTGACGACGGCGACCTGCTGCGTCACCACGGCGACACCGAGGTCGGCGGCGGACTGGTCGACCTCGCAGTCAACGTGCGGACGGGGACCCCACCCGCGTGGCTGCGCGAGGTCCTCGCCGACAGCCTCGCCGGCCTCGCCGCCTATCCCGACGGCGCCGCCGCGCGCACCGCCGTCGCCGCACGGCACGGGCGCACGCCCGAGGAGGTGCTGCTCACGTCCGGCGCGGCGGAGGCCTTCGTGCTCCTCGCACGCGCCCTGCGCCCCCGCCACGCCGTCGTGGTGCACCCGCAGTTCACCGAGCCCGAAGCCGCGCTGCGCGACGCCGGGCACCCGGTGGACCGCCTGGTGCTCCCTCCGGAGGCCGGGTTCCGCCTCGACCCTTCGGCGCTCCCCTCCGCTGCCGATCTGGTCGTGGTCGGGAACCCCACCAACCCCACCTCCGTTCTGCATCCGGCCACGACGCTGGCCGGGCTGACCCGTCCCGGCCGCGTCCTGGTGGTGGACGAGGCCTTCGCGGACACGGTGCCCGGCGAGCCCGAGAGTCTCGCCGGCCGCCGCGACCTGCCGGGTCTGGTCGTGCTGCGCAGCCTGACCAAGACCTGGGGTCTGGCCGGGCTGCGCATCGGTTACGTGCTGGCCGCACCGGAGCTGATCGCGCGGCTGGAGGCCGCACAACCGCTGTGGCCGGTCTCCTCCCCCGCGCTCGCCGCGGCGATCGCGACGTGCACCCCGAGCGCCCGGGCGGAGGCGGAGGCCGCCGCGCGGTCGACGGCCGTCGACCGCGCGCACCTGCTGGCGCGGCTCGCCGAGAACCCCGGCGTCCGGGTCCACGGCGTACCGGCGAGCTCCTTCGTGCTCGTCGAACTGCCCGACGCGGACAAGGTCCGCCTCCGCCTGCGCGAGGCCGGCTTCGCCGTCCGCCGCGGCGACACCTTCCCGGGCCTCGGCCCCAACTGGCTCCGCATCGCGGTCCGCGACCGCGCCACGACCGACGCCTTCTGCACCGCCCTCCGCCACTGCCGCGCCGACTAAGGCCAGCCCCACCGGGACGCCCCGGCCCCCTCGCCCGTCGTCGAAGGCCGCAGACGACGGCACCCTTGGTCAGCCGCGCCTCCGACGTGCGGCACCTGCCCGCCGAGCCGGGAGGGCCGTGCCGACGACTCGGAGAGCCCACGCCGTCGGCGCCCGCGGCCGGACGGCCGGGACGATTCCGGGCCGCCGTCCTCGGGCATGCCGCTCCGGGCGGAGCTCCCCTCAGCGCGCTGCGGCCCCTGCTCGCCGTTGGGGGCGGAGGCGGGGAAGCACGGCGGAGGCACCGCCCTCGCCTCCGACGTGCGGGAACGATCCGCTGCAGCCCGCAGGGTCAGCCGCGGCGTCGGCGGCGCGCCAGGGCGAGGACGCCGCCGCCCGCGCCGAGGACGACCAGCCCGACGCCCGCGATCACCGGCGTGGCGCTGCTGCTGCCCGTCTCCGCCAAGTGTGTCGAACCGGCCGGCGCGGCCGGGGAGCTGGACACCGCAGCCACCGGGCTCGCGCCGCCCGTCCCGCCGCCGCCCGCTGCGCCGACGCCGCCCGAGCCACCGGTGCCGCCGCCGCTCACGCCCTGCGACGGACCGCTCGACGGCGTCCCGCCACCCGAACCGCCGTCCGAACCGCCACCCGTCGCACCGCCGCTCGCCCCACCGCCGTCGGACCCGCCACCGCCCGTCCCGCCGCCGGAGCCGCCGTGGTCCGCGCCCCTGGTGCAGGAGACGTCGGCGAGCACGATCTTCCCCCGCACCGCCGAGACGTTCAGCGCCAGCGGGTTCACGTCCACGTCCAGCTCGATCGCCGTCGCCGCCGCCGAGTCGGACGTCGTGCTGTGCTGGGAGAGCTTGAGATCCACCACGCCCAGGGCCGGGACCCGGACGACGGTGTCGCCGTGAGCACTGAGATGCACGTGGACGCCCAGGATCGTGAGGTCGCCGAGCGCCTGCGCGCTCGCGCTCGGCGCGCCGTCGACGGGGCAGTCGGCCTCGGCGGACACGGCCTTGAGGCCGACCAGCTCGGTCAGCGGGAGGCCGGGCAGGTGCAGGTGCGCGTCGGCGAGGGTGACGGACGCGCGCGAGCCGTGGGCGTCGACGACGGCGTCGGTCTGGCCGACCTGCGCCATCAGCAAGTTGACCGGCTGGTCGTTCTCGACCCCGCTGCCGACGACCGTCGAGAGCGCGGCACCGCTGCGCGACGCGGGCGCGGAGATCTTGTTGAGCGAGACGTCGACGGGGATGTCGGCCGCGCTGAGCAGCCGGACGTCGAGCGCGACCTCCGCCGTGGCGGCGGAGGCGGTGCCGGCTCCCGTCGTCGCGTGCGCGGGTTCGGCCACCCCCATCAGCGAGACCGCGGCGAGTGCGCCGGACAGGGCGAAGGGCGTGGCGAAGCGACGACGACGGGACAGGGACAGCACGGTGTAACCCCCACCTGGGAACGTACGTACACGCCGGGAAAAGATGGGCGATGCACGGATGCGGACGCCGCTTATTCTTGCGAACCGTGTGTCACCACGTCAGCACACGCAGTCAGTTCACTCTTTAGGGTGACAGTTCCTCACGATCACCATCCGACACAGCAGTTCGCAGCTCGACTAGCGTGGTGCTCCCCACCACGAGGACTCCCGGGAGCAGCTGTGAGTGATCTCTTCTCCGTCGCCGGCAGGACGGCCCTGGTCACCGGCGGGACGAGGGGCATCGGTCTGATGATCGCCCGCGGCCTGGTCGAGGCGGGCGCGAAGGTCTACGTGAGCTCCCGCAAGCCGGAGGCCTGCGAGGCCGCCGCGGCCGAGCTGAATCAGCACGGCGAGGCTGTCGCGCTCCCGGCGGACCTCTCCGAGGAGGCGGAGATCGCCCGTGTCGCCGAGGAGCTCTCCGCCCGCGAGCAGGGGCTGGACATCCTGGTCAACAACGCGGGCGCCACCTGGGGCGCGACGCTCGACGAGTTCCCCGTCAGCGGCTGGGACAAGGTCATGGACCTCAACCTGCGGAGCCCCTTCCTGCTCACCCAGGCCCTGCTGCCGCTACTCCGCGCCGCGGGCACGCCGGACTCCCCTGCCCGGATCATCAACGTGGGCTCGATCGACGGCCTCCACGTCAGCCCCCTGCCCACCTACTCCTACGCCGCGAGCAAGGCCGGCCTGCACCACCTGACCCGGGTGCTGGCGAAGGAGCTGGGGCCGCAGCACATCACGGTCAACGCGATCGCCCCCGGCCCCTTCGAGTCGAAGATGATGGCCGCCACCCTGGCCGCGGTCGGGGACCAGATCGCCGCGTCCGCACCCCTGCGCCGCATCGGCCGCCCGGACGACATGGCCGGCGTCGCCGTCTACCTCGCCAGCCGCGCGGGGTCCTACGTCACCGGCGCCGTCATCCCCGTCGACGGCGGCATCGGCACCACGGTGTGACCCCACCGGCCAGCCGTTTCATGCCTGATCGGAGCAGAGGCAGGCGTCCGTGGAGGCCGGGTACACGGCATACACCTCGGCGCCCTCGGCGAGCGGCACGTCGCCACGCAACAGGTAGGCGAGCTGGGCCGGTGACGAGGCGAGGAGTTCTCCAGCGCTGCCGTCGTGGTCCAGGGAGCCGCTCCGCGCGGCGAAGCCGGAGATCTCCTCGTGCCCGCGCCGCGTGTAGCAGGTGGCGGAGCCGTCGACGTGGCGGACGGCGACCGCGGCAGCCCGGGCGGCCGCGTTCCGGAGCGGCCCGGACAGCAGCAAGCCCCGGCCGAGCAGGTCCGCCTCCAGCAGTGCGACCCCGGCCGACCCGCGCTCACCCCCCGTCCTCCCGCTGACGTGCGTCGGGAGGTGGACGACTGCGCGCCGGGCGAGCAGCACAGCAGCGAGGCTGCGCGCGGGGCGGAGGCCGGTCAGGTCGGGCGTCCCGGTCGTCGCGGTGACGGGCATGCGCGGAATCCCCTCCAGGGCAGCTCCTCGGCGAGGAAAATCCCGCCCCCGGAGAAGACGGTGCTCGGGGGGCCTCAGGGCAGGCGCCAGTCCACGGGCTGGGCGCCCTGCTTGGCCAGGAGGTCGTTGGCGCGGCTGAAGGGGCGGGAGCCGAAGAAGCCGTAGTCCGCCGAGTAGGGGCTCGGGTGGGAGGACTCGATGCAGGGCACGTTGCCCAGCAGTGGCTTGAGGCCGCGGGCGTCCTTGCCCCAGAGGATCGCCACCAGCGGCGCGTCGCGGGCGACGAGGCCGCGGATGGCCTGGTCCGTCACGGCCTCCCAGCCCTTGCCGCTGTGGGCGCGGGGCTTGCGCGGCGCGGTGGTCAGCACCCTGTTGAGCAGCAGCACGCCCTGGCTGGTCCACGGCGTGAGGTCGCCGTTGGTGGGTGCGGGCAGCTGGAGGTCCCGCTGGTACTCGGTGAAGATGTTGATCAGGCTGCCCGGCAGCGGCCGCACCTCCGGCGCGACCGAGAAGGAGAGACCGACCGCGTGGCCGGGGGTCGGGTACGGATCCTGCCCGACGATCAGCACGCGCACGTCCGCGAGCGGCTGCTGGAACGCGCGCAGCACGTTCGCGCCGGCCGGGAGGTAGCCACGCCCGGCGGCGTTCTCCCCGCGAAGGAAGTCCCCCATCACCGCCACATCGCCCGCGACGGGGGCGAGGGCCTGGGCCCAACCGCTTTCGACGATCTCATGCAAAGGACGCGCTGCCACAGGGAAAGCCTAGTGGCCCGCACCGACACGCGATCACCGGCCCCGAACCCGGCGGTGGTTCGGGGCGCACGGCTACGCGCGGACGCGCTCCCCCGCGCTGCGCGCCAGGGCGTCGGCGGAGCAGGACTCCGCCGCCCGGGTCGCGTTGCGGAACGCCTCCGTCGCGTCCTCGCCGGAGGCGGCCACCGTGACGGCCAACTCGTGCAGTGCGCGGGCGAGTTCGTAGGGGGCGCTGACACCTTCCAGGAACTGCACGGCGAGTCGGAGGCGGTCAAGGCGCGCCCGCGGGTCGGGCTCGAGCTCCGCTGACGCGCGCAGAGCGGTGCCGATGGCGGAGCGCGTGCCGTAGCACTCCGCCCGCTCCAGCTGGTCCGCGGCCAACTCCCGGGCGCGGTCCAGGTCGCCGAGGCCCGCGCAAGCGGCGGCGAGGCCGCGCTGCCAGCCGCACCAGCCGGGGTTGCGCATGCCGCGGCCGTCCAGGCGGGCTCCCGCCTGGGAGAGTTCCGCCTCGGCGTCCACGAACTCGCCCGACGCCAGCAGAAAGACACCGCGCACCGTCTGCGCGTCGGGGAAGACGACGGCGTTGGAGTACGGCGCGCGGAAGCTGTACCGCTCGGTCAGCGTGCGCGCCTCCGCCGTCGCGCCGCGTGCCGTCAGGACCGCGACCAGGGTGCCGACCGCGTACCAGTGGACGGGCGTGCCCTCGCCGACGCGGTTGGCCAGCTCCAGGCCGTACCGGGCCTCCTTCTCCGCCTCCGCCAAGTCGCCGGTGCGGTAGTGGACGTAGCCGAGGATGGTGTGCCCGAAGGAGAGGTGGGCGCCGCGCCAGCCGGCCTGCTCGTACTCCTCGATGCCCTTCGCGAACAGCTCCAGGGCCCGCTCGCGCCGATCCCCGTACATGTAGGTGAGCGCGACCAGCACCGGCACCTCGAAGCCCCACTCCGGGTGCGCCCAGCGCAGTTCGCCCTCCAGCGCCCGGTCGCTGTAGTGCAGTGCCACGTCGACGGGCTCGCCGCGCACCGTCGCGTCCCAGGCTCGCAGGCCCAGCACGTAGCGGGCGGCGATGGAGCGGTCACCCTCCACGTCCAGCCGCTCGGCCAGGTCCGCCAGGCGTTTCGAACGCTCCTCCGAGCCCTGTTCCCAGGCGTCGAACGCGCCCCACATGAACTGCCACACCTGCATCTTGAGGCGCAGCTCCGCGTCCTCGGCGCGCTGCACCTCGGCCGACATGGTCTCGGCGGCCTCGGCGAGGCTGTTGCTGTGCGCGAGCGACTGGGCCAGCCGGACGCTGATCTCGTGGCGCAGGGGTTCCGGGATCACCGGCTGGGAGAGCGCCATCCGCAGCTGGTCCGCGGTGGCGGCCGGATCGTAGAGCAGGGTGGAGCAGCCGAGTTCGAAGAGCACGTGCGCCCGCTCGGACACCGGCGGCGGCTCCTCCACGGCCCGCGCCAGGCAGCGCTGCGCGGTCTCGGGCGCACCCGACTGCATGAACAGCTGTGCCGCCGAGCGCAGTTGCTCGACGACGCGGGCGTCACCGGCCGGCGGGACCTCCAGCCAGTGCCGCGCCGCGACCATCGGACTGCGCCCGGCCTCCAGCACCGTCCTCGCCGCACGGGCGTGCAGATCGCTGCGCTCCTCCTCCGGGATGCTCCGGTAGACGGAGGTCGCGATCAACGGGTGCACGAACTCCAGAATCTGTCGTCCGGTCAGCACGCGCTCGTGGCGCAGCCGCTCCGCTGCGGCGTCCGCCTCGGCCGGTCCGAGGCCCCCGACCTCCGCGGCTTGCTCGACCGGCGTCGCGATGCCGAGCACCGCCACCGCGCGAGCGAGCCGCACGGGCCCGGAACCGAGGCGTCGCAGCCTGGAGATGAGCCCGCTGCCGGTGCTCTCCGCGGCCAGCTCGCGCAGCCGGACCCAGGAGTCCTCGCTCGGGACGATGCCGCGCGCACGCGCCATGGCCGCCAACTGGACGGTCTCGAAGGGGTTTCCGCCGGTGACCGCCCAGATGTCGCGGGCGAACGCGCCGATCACGTCGGCGGCGTCCGGGCCGTCGCCGTTGTCGGGGTGGCCCTCGACCCGGGCCGGGGCCTCGGCCTCCTCGTCCGTGGCGTAGAGGGAGCGCACGAGCGCGTCCACCGCCTCGGGCGTGAGCGCGGAGAGCCCCAGCGGGGTGGCCCCGTTGTCGCCGGCCATGACCCGGAAGGCGTCCGCCCATTCCGGCAGCTCGTCCGGCCGGTAGGCGACGACCAGCAGCACCGGGAGGTCCGCGACGCGCCCGGCGAACGCGGCCAGCCAGGCGAGCGACTCGGCGTCGGCCCAGTGCGCGTCGTCGACGACCATCACCAGCGGACCACGCGAGAAGGCGAGGTTGGTGACGACCCAGTCCAGGCCGTCCCGCACGCCCTGGGGGTCGGGGGCGGCGCCGGCGCTCGGGCCGACGCCCAACGCGGCGCCGACGATGGCGTTCCAGCCGCCGAGCAGCTCCTGCCGGGCCTCGTCGGAGACGTCCTCCAGCAGCGGCCTCAGCAGCCCCCGCACGACGGTGAACGCCGAGCCCTGCTCCTGCTCGCCACCTCGGGAGGCCAGCACCAGCAGACCCTCGCCGCACGCCGCCTCGCGTGCGGCCGCGAGCACGCTGGTCTTCCCCAGCCCCGCCGCCCCGGTCACCACGAGGAGCCCGCCCGCGCGCTCCGCGCGCAAGGCCGCGACCGCGGCCCGCACGGCGTCGAGTTCATGTTCGCGTTCGAGCAGCCCCGACACGCCGACCTCCTAGCTTCGCGTTCGAGCGTAGACCTGCGCCGTCCGCCGCCGCATGCACTTGTCCATGCCAGGGGCGTGAGCAGCCGCCCGCGCGAGGACCACCCGGCGCGTTTTCACCCCATGCGCCCCGGTCGGTGCGGAATGCAACCCGCCGACCTCGGTCACGCCCTGAGTGCCCGTCCGTTCAGGACGATCTGCTGAGGGGCCGCCAGGACCCGCACGTCCGCGCGCGGGTCCTCGTCGTAGACGACGAAGTCCGCCCGCGCGCCCTCCTCCAGGCCCGGCCGGCCCAGCCAGGCGTGCGCGCCCCAGGTCGTCGCCGAGAGCGCGGCCTGCGCGGGCAGACCGGCCCGCACGAGCTCCGCGACCTCCTGGGCGATGAGCCCGTGCGGGAGGGAGCCGCCCGCGTCGGTGCCGGTGTAGACGGGGATGCCCGCCTCGTAGGCCGCCGCGACGGTGTCGTAGCGGCGCGCGTGCAGCGCCCGCATGTGGCGCGCGTAGGCGGGGAACTTGGCCTCGCCCGCCTTCGCGTGCTCCGGGAAGCCCGCGATGTTGACCAGCGTCGGGACGATCGCCACGCCGCGCTCCGCGAACAGCGGGATGAGGTCCTCGGTCAGGCCCGTCGCGTGCTCGATGCAGTCGATGCCCGCCTCGACGAGGTCGCGCAGCGAGTCCTCGCCGAAGACGTGGGCGGTGACGCGCGCGCCCTCCTCGTGCGCGGCCGCCATCGCGGCCGCCAGGGCCTCGCGGGGCCAGCAGGGACCGAGATCGCCGAGATCGCGGTCGATCCAGTCGCCGACGAGCTTGACCCAGCCGTCGCCGCGCCGCGCCTCCTGGCGGACGTACTCGGCGAGCTGGTCCGGCTCGATCTCGTGGGCGTAGTTGCGGATGTAACGGCGGGTCCGGGCGATGTGGCGGCCGGCCCGGACGATCCGGGGCAGGTCCTCACGCTCGTCGACCCAGCGGGTGTCCGCCGGGGAGCCGGCGTCCCGCAGCAGCAGCGCGCCCGCGTCGCGGTCGGCGAGGGCCTGCTTCTCGCTGGTCGCCCGGTCGACGGCGCCGTGGGCGTCGAGACCGACGTGGCAGTGGGCGTCGGTCAGGCCGGGCAGGACCCAGCCGTGCACGGTCCGTACCTCCCCGCCGGTCGGCGCGGTGAAGCTGATCCGGCCGTCGACGACCCACAGCTCGTCGCGGACGTCCTCGGGCCCGACCAGGACCCGCCCGCTCACGTGCAGGATCGTGCTCATCGCTCCCCCTCCTCGAGGTCACCCTCCGCCTGGCCCGCGTCGGAGCCCGCCAGGGTCCGGCCGCGCACAGCACGGCGCAGGTCGTCCAGGCGGTCCGTCAGTCCGCGCCGCAGCGCGACGCTCAGGTCCTCACGGGCGAGTTCGCGTTCGCCAGCGGCCAGCACCTCCGGCGTGGCGGCGTACGTGGGAAAGCCCCCGGCCGAGGTCAGCAGCCGGGCCACGGCCGCGCCGCGCTGCGCCGCGGCCTCGCCCGCCGCCGCGAAGAAGCTTTCCGGCAGGCCGAGTTCGTCGAGCAGCTCGTGCTGCTCCGGCTGCCAGAGGCCGTCGATGGTGGCGGCGAGCAGGTAGTTGGAGAGCTCCCCGCCGAAGACCGCCTTCCAGGCGGTCTGCTTGGCGTCGCGGTCCGGGCGCGCCGCGCGGCAGCGGGCCGCCCCTTCGGCGCTGGTCGCGCTCGGGTCGCGTTCGGCCTCGGCGGCGATCTCCTCCTCGTCGGCCGACCCGAGCACGCTCAGGCGCAGCAGCAGCTGCCAGCGCAGCGCCGGGTCCAGCTCGGGGCCGCCGGGGACCGCGCCCTCGGCCAGCCACTCCCGCAGCTCGGCCTGCTCGACGGGCGCGAGCGCCGCGTCGATCAGCCCGCGCACGGCCACCAGCCGCAGACCGGCTGCCTGCGCGTTCCCCTCGGTCCGACGCAGCAGGCCGCGGCAGACCTCGCCGAGGCGGGCCAGCTCCGCCGAGCGGCGCTGCGGCGTCAGGTACTGGTCCACCACGACGCGGCGCGCGAACGCCAGCACGTCCTGCACGAGATGGACCGAGGACTCGCCCGGCAGGTGCGCGGCGACCAGGTCGAGGTACTCCTCGGCGGGCAGTTCGCCGTCCCGGACCAGGTCGCGGGCGCTGTTCCAGATCACCACACGGGCCAGCTCGTCGGGGATCCGGCCCAGCGACTCCCTGGCGACGGCCCAGGACCGCTCGTCCAGCCGGATCTTGGCGAAGGCGAGGTCGGTGTCGTCGGGCACGAGCAGCTCGCCGAGCGGCTCCTGAAGCGGCTCCGCCTTGCCGTCCTGCAGCTCCACCGCGTCGCGCCTGCGCAGCATCAGGACGCCGTCCGCCATGCGGTCGTAGCTGCCGACGGTGATGCGGTGCGGCCGCAGCACGCCGTCCGCGGAGCTCTGGCGCAGCGCGCCGTCGACCGCCTGCAGGGTGTCCAGGCCGGTGGTGCGCAGCCACCGCTCGGCCCAGGCGTGCACGTCGCGTCCGCTGGAGGCGGCGAGCGACTGGAGCAGGTCGTCGAGGGTGGCGTTGCCGAAGGCGTGCGCCTCGAAGTGGCGGTTGACGCCCTCGAAGAACGCCTCGTCGCCGAGCCAGGCGACGAGCTGCCGCAGCGCCGCTCCGCCCTTGGCGTAGGAGATGCCGTCGAAGTTCTGCAGCGCCGCCGCGGTGTCGGCGACGGCCTCGGGTGCGACGGGATGGGTGGACGGCCGCTGGTCGGCGTCGCGTCCCCACGCCTTCGTGGACGCGAACCCGGTCCACGCGCCTTCGTAGCGAGTGGCGTCGGCGACGACGCGGAAGCCCATGTACTCGGCGAAGGACTCGTTCAGCCAGAGGTCGTCCCACCAACGCATGGTGACCAGGTCGCCGAACCACATGTGCGCCATCTCGTGGGCGACGACGATCGCCCGGTGCTCCCGCTCGGTGTCGGGGACGGCGGAACGGAAGAGGAAGGTGTCGCGGAGCGTGACGCAGCCCGGGTTCTCCATCGCGCCGACGTTGAACTCCGGCACGAAGCACTGGTCGTAGCCGCCGAACGGGTACCGCTGGCGGAAGAGCGCGTGGTAGGCGTCGAAGCACTGCCGGGTGACGGCGAGCAGTTCCTCCGCGTCGGCGTCGAGATAGGGGGCCAGCGAGCGGCGGCAGTGCAGGCCGAGCGGGATGCCGTCGTGCTCGGAGCGCACCGAGTGCAGCGGCCCGGCCACCACGCACACCAGGTAGCTGCTGATCGGCGCGGTAGGCGCGAACCGCGTCACGGCCGCGTCCCCGCGTCCCGGCACCGGCTCGCGCTCGCCCACGGCGTTGGCGTTCGCGACGACGGTCCACTCGGCGGGCGCGGTCACACCGACCTGGTAGGGCGCCTTGAGGTCCGGCTGGTCGAAGGCGGCGAAGATCCGGGGGCCCTCGTCCAGGAAGGCCTGGGTGTAGACGTAGACCTCGCCGTCGGCCGGGTCCACGTAGCGGTGCATGCCCTCTCCGGTGCGCGAGTAGGCCATGTCCGCCTCGACCAGCAGTTCGTTGTCGGCGGCCAGCCCCTGCAGCGGGAACCGCCCGTCCTCCAGCGCCCGCGGATCCAGCTCCCGCCCGTTCAGCACCACCCGCCGCAGCGCGGCGGGCTTCACGTCCACGAACGTCCCTGCTCCGGGCGTCCGGCACCCGAACGCGATGACCGTGACGGAGCGGAACACCTCGGCCCCGACGGTCAGGTCGAGGTCCACGGACACGGCGCGGACATCGAGCAGCCGTCGACGTCCCTCCGCTTCGGCGCGAGTGAGGGCAGACATGGGGATCATGCTATTCCCGGCCGCCCCGGATCCGAAGGCAGGCGGTGCCCCGCAACGGCCCGCTCCGCTCTGCCCCGGTGGCCAGCAGCAGGAACGTCGGCGCAAGGGCCGCCACGGCGGCCGCGACCAGAGCGCCCCGAAGACCCAGCACCACGCCCAGAGCGCCGCCGACCAGCAGGGCGACGAGCTTGGCGCTCGCTGCCATCGCCCGGAGCAGGGCGTTGACGCGACCCCTGACCGCCGCGGCGGTCAGGTCCTGGCGCAGCACGTTGTTGCAGGCGTTGTACGCGCTGGACACCAGGATCAGCACCGTCCACGCCGCCCCCGCCACCACCAGTCCGGCCGAGCCGCTCGGCGCGAACGCCGGTGCGGCGACGGCCGGGGCGTACAGCACGATGGCGCCCCGCATCACCCGCTCCGGCCCGTGGCGGCGCATCAGGCGCACGGACAGCCAACTGCCGGGCACGCCCGCGGCGACCGGGGCGGCGTAGACCACGCCCACCCCGAACGCGGAGGCGTGCAGGTCCTGCACCAGGAAGAGCATCTCCACGGCGACGGACAGGGAGAAGGCGAAGGAGATCCCGGTCGTCGCCCAGGCGAGCACGGCGAGGCGCCGGTTCTCACGCAGGAGGTCCACACCGAGGGCGAGTTCGGCCCGCACGCCACTCGCCTTCCCGGCCTGCCCGGTGGAGTCGGTCCACTCGCCTCCCTCCGCTCCTCGGGGCCCGTGACGCGGGTCCGGCCGCCGCACCGCCAGCAGGGTGACCGCGCTGACCAGAAAGGACCCGGCGTCCACCACCAGGGCGCGGGCCGCGCCGACGGCCGCCACCAGGACGCCGCCGAGCGCGTACCCGGCGGTCAGCGCGCCGAACTTGCCCGTGCCCAGCTGTGCGGTGCCGGCGACGCGATGACGCTCCTCCAGCAGGTCCGGCAGGTGGCTCTGGTAGGCGATGGCGAAGAGGGAGTCGAGCAGTCCCATGGCCAGCGCGACGGCGATCACCAGCAGGTAGGTGAGCTGTCCGAGCAGGGCCACAGCCGCGACGAGCAGGGTGACGAGCAGCCGCGCCACGTCGGTGCCGATCATCAGCCGCCGCCTGCGCATCCGGTCCACCACGATGCCGAGCGGCAGTGCGAACAGCGCCGCCACCTGCTCGGCGGCGCGCAGCACCCCGTTCTGCAACGCGTCGACGTGCAGCGTCTCGATCGCCAGGAGCGGCAACGCCACCGAACTGACGGCGTCGCCGGCACTGCTGGTGCTCTGCCCCCACCACAGGAGCAGGTAGTCCCCGGTCCGGTGCAGCGGCCGACCGCCGTCGGGCGCGGCGGCGGCCTCCCCTCCGCGGCCGTCGCCCGCTCCGGCCGCTCCGCCTTTCGCCCGTCTTTCGGCGGGCGTCCCTCCTCGCTCCCCCGACGTCGCCATGGCGACGCATCCTGCCAGCGGTGCCCGCGCTCCGCCTCGGGGTTTTCGGTCAGTGTGGCAGCAGGGCGTCCGGGACGGTCTGGAAGGAGACCGGGCGCAGCCAGCGTTCGACGGCGGTGGCGCCGACGGAGGTGGCGGTGGAGGTGGAGGCAGGGTAGGGGCCGCCGTGGTGCATGGCGTCGGCGACGGCGACGCCCGTCGGCCAGCCGCCGAAGAGGACCCGGCCGGCGAAGCGGGCGAGCGCGCCGAGGAGGGCGGGTGCCTCGGGGTCGGCGGCGGGGGTGTGCAGGGTGGCGGTGAGGCAGCCGTCGAGGCGGGAGAGGATCGCGTCGGCCTCGGCCGGATCCGCGTAGCGGACGAGGACCGTGGCGGGGCCGAAGCACTCCTCCAGCAGGGCCTCGTGCGAGCCGCGCAGGGCGCTGGGAGCCGGGACGCTCAGAACGCCGGGGCGGACGGCGAGCGGAGCCTCGGGGGTCGGGGCGGAAGCGGCCGGGGCGACGGTCTGCACGTCCGCGAGCGCGGCCCGGCGGGCGAAGCCGTCCAGAAATGCCTCGCGCATCCGCGCGTCGAGCAGGACCCCGGCCGGAGCCTGCGCGGCCGCGTCGGCCACGGCCTTCTCGAACGCGTCCCCGGCCGCCCCCGCGGGCACCAGCACCAGGCCGGGCTTGGTGCAGAACTGGCCTGTCCCGAGCGTGAACGAGCCGACGAGCCCGCGCGCCAGTTCCTCGGCCGCACTTGCCGCTCCCGTGCTCGCCGCTGCCGTGCCGGCCTCTCCCGCGCTCGCCTCCGCGGTGCCGGCTCCCGGCACGGTGAGCGCCGCCTCGGTGATCAGCACCGGGTTGAGGCTGCCCAGTTCGCCGTGGAACGGGATCGGGCGCGGCCGGGCCGCCGCCAGGTCGAACAGCGCCCGCCCGCCACGCGCCGAGCCGGTGAAGCCGACGCCGGCCAGCAACGGGTGCCGGACCAGCTCGGGACCGGCCTCGAAGCCGTGGACCAGCCCGATCGTTCCCTCCGGCAGGCCCACCTCGCGCGCGGCCTCCCGCAGGGCGGCCGCCATGCGCGCGGAGCTCTCCGGGTGGTCGGGGTGCGCCTTGACGACCACGGGGCAGCCGGCGGCGAGCGCGCTCGCCGTGTCGCCGCCGGGGACGCTGAACGCGAACGGGAAGTTGCTCGCCGCGAACACGCCGACGACGCCGAGCGGCAGCTTCGTCCGGTACAGGTCCGGACGGGGCGGTGTCAGCCCCGGGTCCGCGCTGTCGCGGCGGATGTCGAGGAAGCCGCCGGGCTCGGCGGCCCGGTCGACGAGATCGGCGAAGTAGCGCAGTTGGAAGACGGTCCGGGCGAGTTCGCCGGTCAGCCGGGGAAACCCGAGCGCGGTCTCCGCCTCGGCCGCTGCGACCAGCTCGGGCCCGACGGCGTGAAGGCGCTCGGCCGCGGCGCGCAGAAGCGCCGCCCGGCGCGCGCGGTCGGCGAGCGCCGGCAGCGCCGCGTGGGCGGCCCGCACGGCCGCGTCCACCGCTGCCGGACCGGATACCTCGGCCACGGGCCCGTCCCCGCGCGGCTCGCCCGTTCGCGGGTCCACGCTCCACACCGACTCAGCGCCCACCGTCGTGCCTCCTGCCGGAAATGCTGCCATGCGGATGCAATGTCACATGACTCTTGACTCCTCGACTCTAGTCGCTGTCGCGGACGCTGTCAGTGGGCCCGGCTAGACCGGACCCGCAAGCAACCGCACCAACCTGTCGGGGTCGCCATGAACGCCCACACTCCCCCGCGCCCGAATCCGAACCCACACCCGCACCCGAGCCCGCACCCGACGTCGCCCGCCTGCGTCCACGGGCTGCGCCATCTCTCACTGGCGGACCTGCGCCACCGCGGCTGGACGCCCAGCATGGTCGCCAAGCTGCTCGGCGCGCCCGACCTGACCGTCCGCAACCCGCGCTTCCGCGGCGCCGCGCCCTCCCGACGCTACTCCGCCGCGCGCGTCGAGTCCGCCGAGGCGACCGACGCGTTCGCGGCGCTCGCGAGCGCCGCCTCCCGCCGGGCCGCCTGCTCCCGCGCGGCGTCGGAACGCCGTCGTCGAGCCGTCCTGGCCGAGGTCGCGGGCCTGCACATCCGCGTCCCCCGGCTCGCGCCGGAGTGCCTCACCCGCCGCGCCGTCGCCCATCGCAACGAACGCGACGCGCAGCGCGCCTGCCGCCTCGCCGCCCACGACGCCACCCCGGCCCGCGTCGCCGCCGCCGAACCGGGCGCGCTGCGCCGCTGGCAGGTCAACTACCTGCGTCACGCGCTCACCGACTACGACGCCGTCCTCGACGGCCTGCACGGCAGCATCGGCCGCGCCGAGGCCGAACATCTGCTGCGCCGCCGCGTCTACGAGGCCATCGGCGCGGCCTACCCGCACCTCGCACCGGAGTGCCGCCGCCAACTGACTGAACGCCAGCCGCCCCCACCCCCTGGCTAGCCCTGGTCGGCGGCCGGACGAGGAGCCGGCGAGCCGACCACTTTTCCCTGTCCCGGCAGCTCTCAACCCTCCTTCAGGAATCTCGCAGGCGCGTTGTCAGTCGCGGACGATAGATTGCTCGCATGTTGAACGCGCACGTCCTCACGCCGCTCTCCCCTGTGGAGGTGGCCAACGCCCGTATCCGCGCCCTTGTTCAGGGCGCGCGCGGCCGTGCGCTCACGCCTTCGGAGCGCGAGCGCTACGCGCTGCTCCTGGACGCCTACCTCTCCGCGCGCAGCGCGGAGAGCCGGGGCCGCGTCCAGGAGTTGGCCGCCGCCGCCTGACCCATCACGAAAGACCCGCACTCCGGCTCTCCCACCCCTTGCCCTCTCCGCTCAGGCAAAGTTAAGTTAATTAACTTAACAAGAGAGGGGTAGTGCACCATGTCCTTAGTACGCTCCCCACGCACCGGAGTCCTCGCCGTCGCGGCCTGCCTCGCCGCGGTCTCCCTCAGTGCTCCCAGCGCCGCCTCCCCGAACCCCCACAACTCCCTGAGCTCCCACGGCACTCGGGCTCGGGGGGCGGCGACCGCCGTCTTCGCCGATCCCGCCACCGGATCCACCGCCGTCAGCAACCTCGGCGCGGGCACCGGCTGGAAGGTGCTCACCTCGGCCACCGCGACCCAGGGCGGAGCCGCCATCTCCACTCCCGGCTTCGACACCGCGGGCTGGCTCTCCGTCGCCGACGACGGCGGCGGCGCGCCCGGCACCGAGATCAACGCCCTGCTGCAGAACGGCTCCTGCCCGAACGTCTTCTACTCCACGACCATGAAGAGCTGCTTCGGGCAGATGACCAAGGTGGGCGCGGACACCCTCGCGCAGTTCTCCGTCCCCTGGTGGTACCGCACCGACTTCACCGCGCCGCCCGCCGGTCAGCACGCCGAGGTGATTCTCAACGGAGTCGTCGGGCAGGCGGACGTCTGGGTCAACGGCACCGAGGTCGCCACCTCCGCGACCGTCAGCGGCGACTACGCCCGCAACGCCCTCGACGTGACGAAGCTGCTCCGCTCGGGCGCCAATTCCGTCGCCATCGAGGTCTACCCGAACAATCCGACCACGATGGCCACCCTCGACAACGTCGACTGGACGCAGATACCGCCGGACAACAACACCGGCATCCAGTTCCCCGTCCAGCTCCAGACCGGCGGGCCGTTGGTCGTCGGGGACGCCCACGTCGACCAGAACACCGCGGCCGACCTCTCCAGTTCGGCCCTCACCGTCAAGGTCGCCGTCACCAACACCAGCGGCGCGGCGCAGACCGGCACGGTCGGCGCGACCGTGACCCCGCCGGGCACCGGCGGCACGCCCGTCACGGTCAGCCAGAGCGTGACGGTCCCGGCCGGCAGCACGCAGACGGTGAGCTTCACGCCCACCGCCTTCCCCTCCCTCACGATCGCCTCCCCGCAGATCTGGTGGCCCTACCAGCTGGGCGGGCAGCCGCTCTACACGCTGACGACCTCCGTCGTCCAGAACGGCGCCACACTCAACGCGACCAGCGAGACCTTCGGCATCCGCACCGTCACCTCCTCCCTCACCGGCGCCGGCACGATGGCGCCGAGCGGGGTGCGGGCGTTCAGGATCAACAACGTGCCGCTGGTGATCCGCGGCGGCGGCTGGGATCCGGATCTGTTCCTGCGCTACGACCCGGCCGACACCGCCCAGCAGATCGGGCTGTTCAAGGCGATGGGCGTCAACACCATCCGCCTGGAGGGCCACCTGATGCCCTCCGACTGGTACCAGCAGATGGACGCCGCCGGCATCCTGGTCAACGCCGGCTACCAGTGCTGCGACTTCTGGGAGAACACCAGCTACACCGCCGCCCAGCAGGCGAACTACCAGCTGACGGCCCAGTCCGTCGGGCAGGTGCTGCGCAACCACCCCTCGGTGTTCAGCTTCCAGTGGAGCGACAACGCCCCCACCGCGACCCAGGAGAGCCTGGCCCTGAAGGGCTTCGCCGCCGCCGACTACCCGGGGCCGTTCATCTCCTCCGCCGAGTACAACTCCAGTCCCCAGCTCGGCGCTTCGGGCGAGAAGGAGGGACCGTACGACTGGGTGCCGCCCAGCTACTGGTACGACACCAGCCACGAGAACAGCGGTGACTCCACCCTCACCAACGCGGGCGGCAGTTGGGGGTACGACAGCGAGCAGAGCGCGGGCGACACCATCCCCACGCTCGACTCGATCAACCGCTTCCTGTCCCCCGCCGACCAGACCGCGCTGTGGCAGAGCCCCGGCGCGAACCAGTACCACGACAACTACGAGGGCACCCGGCACACCGGCTACCACTTCGGCACCGGCTACAACCTCGACCAGGCGATCACCGACCGCTACGGCGCACCCACCAGCCTCGCCCAGTACGTGGAGGAGGCGCAGGTCCAGAACTACGAGGACACCCGCGCCCAGTTCGAGGCCTTCGTCGACCACTCCACCAAGAGCCCGGCCCCGGCCACCGGCACGGTCTACTGGCAGCTCAACAAGGGCTGGCCGACGCTGCTGTGGTCCCTGTGGAACAACGACGGCGACCAGGCGGGCGCGTTCTTCGGGGCCCAGAAGGCCAATCGTCCGCTGCACGCCCTCTACGCCCTCGACAACGACACCGTGACCGTGGACAACCTCGGCGGCGCGGCGCAGAGTGGACTGAGCGTCGAGGCGAAGGTCTACACCACCGCCGGTTCCCTGCTCGACGACCAGACCAGCGGCTCGCTCTCCCTCGCCTCGCAGCAGGTACGGAACAAGGTGCTCACGCCGAAGATCCCCACGGCCGCGGGCACGGTCTACTTCGTCGAACTGCTGCTGCGTCAGAACGGAGTGCTGGTGGACCGCAACGTCTACTGGAACAACACCACGTCCGACGTCGTCAACTGGAGCAAGACCATCGGACAGCCGCAGGCGTCCATGTCCTCGTACGCCAACCTGACCGCGCTGCGCGGCCTCGCCCCGGCGACGGTCTCGGTCGCCGCCACCACGAGCGACCAGGCGGGTCCGAACGGCTCCGACAAGCTGGTGACGGTCACCGTCACCAACACTTCCAGCACGCCCGCGGTCGGCTTCTTCCTCCGTGCCGACCTGCGCCGCGGCACGGCGAGCGGCGCCGAGCTGTCCGGCGACAACGAGGTCAAGTCTTCGATCTGGAGCGACAACGACGTCACCCTGTGGCCGGGCGAGTCGGAGACGCTCACGGCGAGCTACGACTCGGCGGACCTGCAGGGCGCGACGCCGGTGGTCAGCCTCTCGGGCTGGAACGTGGCGAAGTCCGACACGGTGGCGGGGTGAGGTCCTCGATGTCCCGACCCGGTCCGCGTCGCCTGCTCCTCGTGGTGCTGACCGTCCTCGGTCTGGTCTGCGCCGGCCTCAGTGCCGGCGCGGGCCCGGCCGCGGCGGCGAGCGCCTTCCCGAACACCGTCGTGCCGGTTCCGGTCAGCGAGACCGGGAACGGTTCGACGTTCACCCTGCCGGCCGGCGCCACCATCACCTCGGACGACGCCGGCACCGGCGGCTACCTCGCCGGGATCCTGCGCGCGTCGACCGGCTACGCGCTCCCGCTCACCGTGGCGACGAGCAGCCCCGGCACGATCGCCCTCTCCCTCTCCGGCGCGCCGGGGACCGTCGGAGCCGAGGGCTACCAGCTGACGGTGACGGCCACCGGCGTGCTGATCCAGGCGCAGCAGCCCGCCGGGCTCTTCCACGGCGTGCAGACACTGCTGCAGTTGCTGCCCGGCGCGGTGATGAGCGCCTCGGTGCGGCCCGGCCCGTGGACGGTCGCCGGGGGCACGATCCTGGACTATCCGCGCTTCGGGTACCGCGGCGCGATGCTCGACCTCGCCCGCCACTTCTTCACCGTGGCCCAGGTCGAGCGCTACATCGACGAGTTGGCCCTCTACAAGATCAACTACCTGCATCTGCACCTGAGCGACGATCAGGGCTGGCGCATCGCGATCAACAGCTGGCCCAACCTGGCCGTCTACGGCGGCAGTACCGAGGTCGGCGGCGGTGCGGGCGGCTACTGGACGCAGGCCGACTACTCCGCGGTAGTCGCCTACGCCGCCTCCCGCTTCATGACCGTGGTCCCGGAGATCGACATCCCGGGCCACACCAACGCCGCGCTCGCCTCGTACGCGTCGCTCAACTGCGACGGCGTGGTGCCCTCCCGCTACACCGGCACCAACGTGGGCTTCAGCTCGTTGTGCGTGCCCCTGCCGCTCACCTACACCTTCGTGGACCAGGTGCTCGGCGAGCTCGCCGCACTGACCCCGGGCCCCTACCTGCACATCGGCGGGGACGAGGCGAGTTCGACCTCGGCGGCGGACTACGCGACGTTCGTCGACAAGGTCGAGCGGATCGTCATCGCGCACGGCAAGTCCGTGATGGGCTGGCACGACATCACCGACGCGGGCACCCCGCCCGCGGGCGCGCAGGCCCAGTTCTGGGACACCACGACCAGCGACCCCGCCCTCGCCGCCGCGGCGGCCGACGGCACCAAGGTCGTGATGTCCCCGGCCAACCACGCCTACCTGGACATGAAGTACAACCACCGCACCAAGCTCGGCCAGACCTGGGCGGGCCTCGTCGACGTCGACACCGCCTACGGCTGGGACCCGGGCGACTACCTCACCGGCGTCACCGGCTCCGAGGTGGCGGGCGTGGAGGGCCCGCTGTGGACGGAGACCATCGTCACCTCCGCGGACATCGACTACATGGCCTTCCCACGCCTCCCGGCCCTCGCCGAGCTCGGCTGGTCGCCGTGGTCCACCCACGACCAGACCGCGTTCGCCGCGCGCCTCGGCGCGCAGGGCCCGCGGTGGAAGACGATGGGGGTGAACTACTACCACTCCACCCAGATCAGCTGGCCCGCAGGATCCTGACCTGCCGGCGCTCCGGCGTGGCCGCGAGGCCTCGCGGGCACGCCGCTGCCGACTCGGTCACGGGCCAGCGTGGACATGACGGGTGATCGTCCGTCAGGCTTGGGGTCGTGATCGCGGAGACAACGGCCGTCGTCGGCATCCTCAGCACGCTGTCCGCGCTGTGGATCAGTATCTCGGATCACCGTCGGCGGATCACGGAGGCACGTGAGGCCGCGCGCGAGCGGGCACGCGTCGAGGACGAACACCGCGTGGCCGAACGGGACGCGGAACGACGCCGGGTGGAGACCGAGCGGCGTCGCGCGGAGGCCGCGGCGGAGAGGTCCGAGCGGGAGCGACTGCGCGCGCTGGAGGACGCCGCGCACGAGCGCGAGCGCGCGGAGGCCGAACGGATCTGGCAGCTCAACCAGTTGGTCGTCCGGCTCCGATCGGTGCCGCAGGTCGCGGACGCCGGGCGCCCCACGGGCTGGAGCGTGGTCGTCCGGAACCCCAGCCACCTGCCGATCCTCGACGTCCAGTGCTTCTGGCGCGGCACCGCACTCGCCGATCCCGCGGACGTCCAGGCCGTCGAGCAGATCGACGTCCCCGGCCCGGCGACGGACGAGCCGCCGCGTCTGCACGAGCTGAGCGTGCACCTCACGGACGCCCAGCGCCACCGCTGGCGCCAGGACCTCGACGGCCGCGCCTGGAGCGGGGCCCTCGCCGAGGACGGCCTCACGTACGAGTGGACGCCCGCGGCGATGCGCTGGGGGACCACCGCGGACGCGCCGACCCCGACGCCTCCGGGCGGAGGCTACGGCACTCCGGTCGAGGCGGCCGAGCCCTGGGGGTCACCACAGCAGCAGGCCGGGGCGCCGGCCGGGTACCCCGCGCCCGTGCCTGCACCCGCACCGGTCGGCGCGGGTGCAGGCACGGCGGCGCCGACGGCCCAGCAGGGACGGCAGGGACCCTTCATACCCCCGGATCCCCGACGGCCCATGCCCGGCGGCACAGGACCGACGCCGCCTCACACGCGGCCCGGCACGGCCGCCCCCACCGGAGCCTGGCCGCCCACACCCGCCCCCTCCGCGCCTGTGTCTCTCCGCCGGCGACACGCACGTCCCGCGCTCCTGCTGTGGCTGCTGAGCGCGGCCTGCTTCGCCTACCTGCTACTGCGCTAGCCGGGTCAGCACACGCGGACCGTCCTCCGTGATCGCGACCGTGTGCTCGGAGTGCGCGCCGCGCGAGCCGTCGGCGAAGCGGAGCGTCCAACCGTCGTCGTCCACCCGGATCTCGTCCGTGCTCGCCGACCACCACGGTTCGAGGGCGAGGGTCATGCCGGGCTGGAGCCTCAGGCCGCGCCCCGGGCGGCCCTTGTTGGGGACGTGCGGGTCCTCGTGCATGGTGCGGCCGAGCCCGTGACCGCCGAACTGCATGTTGACGGGGTAGCCGTGCGCCGCGGCCACCGCGCCGATCGCCGCCGACACGTCCCCGATGCGGGCCCCCGGCACAGCCGCGGCGATCCCGGCGTCGAGTGCCGCCCGCGTGGACTCGACCAGCCGCGCGTCCTGCTCGCGCGGCGTGCCGACGAGGACGGTGACGGCGGAGTCAGCGACCCAGCCGTCGATGGAGACGGCGAAGTCCAGGCTCAGCACGTCGCCGTCGCGCAGCACCTGGTGGCGCGGCCGGCCGTGGAGCACCGCGTCGTTGACCGACAGGCAGATGACGTTGCGGAAGGGGCCGCTGCCGAAGGAGGGCGCGTAGTCCCAGTAGCAGGAGACGGCGCCGCGCTCCTCGACACGGCGTCGGGCGCGACGCTCCAGGTCGAGCAGGTTCACGCCAGGGCGGGCCAGGGCGGAGAGCTCCGCCAGCGTCTCGGCGACGAAACGGCCGGTGACCGCCATCTTGTCGATCGCCTCGGCGGACTTCAGCTCGATCATCGAGCCCCTTCCTCGCAGGTCGTCGGTATTTAAATACCTCACTGGGCCCGAGCGTAGCATAAGCCCGGTACATTAATACCGACTACGATGGGGGCATGGTCCGCATCCCTCTCACCCCCGAGCAGGTCGAGTCCGGCCGCCGCCTCGGCGCGCTGCTGCGCGAGGCCCGCGCGGGACGCGATCCGGAGCTGATCGCCCGGACCGCGGGCATCTCGCCGGAGACCCTGCGCAAGATCGAGGCGGGCCGCATGCCGAGCCCCGGCTTCGGCACGATCGTCGGCCTCTGCGAGGCGCTCCAGCTCCCGATCCAGACCGCTGCCCAGATCTGGCTCGGCACCGCGACACAGCTGGCCGGCTGACGCCCACCCCCGAACCCGACCCGCAGCCCAGCCAGCAGCCAGCAGCCGCGACTCGCGAACCCAATACTGGGGCTCCGATGCCCGCGGCCCCGGCCCGCAGCCACGACACGCGAAGCCGATACCGGCGGCCCCGATCCCCCGCGGCCCCGGCCCGCGAACCCGATGCCCGCGGCCCCGGCCCGGCCCGGCACGCGGACCAAAGCGGCGAGGCCAGCCGCCGCAGGGCCGCGTCACCCCACCTGGCGCCCGGTCACATACCCCTGCAACGGAACCGTAGAGCGCAGCCGCACCACGTCGACCGAGCCGTCCGTCGGCAGCGGGAGCACCAGCTTGCCCGTTGCGACGGCCACGGCATGCTCCACCGGCGCGCCCCACGTGCCGTCCGTCCGCATCGACACCGCGACGCTCCCGTCGGCGCCCTGCGGGGTGACGCACAGCCACATCGGCCCGTTCCGCGCCCCGCCGCCCGGTGCCGCGTCCGTCCCGGCAGGCTCAACCGGCACATCGGTGTCGGCGTCGGCCGGAATCGGCGGCAGATAGGCCAGCACCGTCTCCTCCGCGTACCCGGGCGCGGGCTGCGGCGAGGGGACGGGAGCGGGACCCGGCGCGGGCAGCGGAATCCACCGCCATGCCCCCACCGCCCGCCCGCCCCGCGGATCCACGGGATCCGCGGTCGGCGGGCACACTCCGTCCGGGAAGCGCGGCGCGAGATACCCGGTGACGTACGGATCTCGGCGCGCGTGCTGGTGCGACCACACGCCATTCCCCTGGCCGTCGTCCGTGGCCCCGGCCTGAATGGAGTTGCCGCCCTTGGTGTAGACGTTGTCGGCGTCGAACCCCGTCACGATCTCGGTGTGCACATCCCCACCGAAGATCGTCAGCGACCCGACCGACGGATACTCCGACCACTGCCCGTGGGCCTGCGCCCACGACGCCAGCTCCGCGACGGCTGCCGTCTTCGGCACGATCGCGTCCAGCCCCACGTCGTGGAACATGCACCACTCGAAGATCGCGCACCACGGCACGCCGTTCCACCCGTACTCGGCGCCGAACTGCGTGATGTTGTCCCACCCCGTCCCGGGCACCCAGTGCTCGTAGACCCGCTCGGGGATCGACGCGACGTGGTCGACCAGGCGTCTCCAGTCCGGCGGGTTCGACATGGTGAGCTCCCGTCAGTCGTTCGTACCCGACGGAGACCATGGTGGACCTGCCACCGTCCGCGCTCCGCCATTCCGGGTACCCCTCACCCGGAAGCGTGACGCGCCCTACGGCGCAAGGCCAGAGCCCCGCCGCCCGTCGTCCGGGCAGCGGGGCTCCGCGTCGCGTCTGGTCAGCCGCGCGTCACGTTGGCGGCCTGCGGACCCTTGGGGCCCTGCTCGACCTCGAACGTCACGGCCTCGCCCTCGTTGAGCTCGCGGTAGCCGGAGGAGTTGATCGCGGAGTAGTGGACGAAGACGTCCGGCCCCCCGTCGGCCTGCTCGATGAAGCCGAAGCCCTTCTCCGCGTTGAACCACTTGACGGTGCCCTGAGCCATTCCTGTCTCCTGTCGGACGCGGGCACGCACCACGCGCACCCCCTGGGTGTGATCGCCCTGGCCCTCGGACTGCCGGTACAGCTGGACTTCGAACCGCGCGTTCGAACAGCACGCTACAGGCGCGGTGACCGCCTGACTACAGGCTGTCTCGCAGGATGGTCTGTCACTCCGTCAGACCACACCCCACCGCCCGGCCGTGGAGGAGACCCTCACAAACGACCTGTGGCGGAGCCGAGTACGGCTCCGCCAAAGGTCGACGGCACAGCGCTGGTCGTCAGCTCTTGGTGGCCAGCGCGCGGAGGAAGAAGGTGAGGTTGGCCGGGCGCTCCGCGAGGCGGCGCATGAAGTAGCCGTACCACTCGTTGCCGTAGGGGAGGTAGACACGCATGGTGTTGCCCTCGGCGATGAGGCGCTCCTGCTCCTCCGGACGGATGCCGTAGAGCATCTGGTACTCGAAGGAGTCCGCCGCACGGCCGTTCGAGGCGGCCAGCTCGCCCGCGATGCGGATGAGGCGCGGGTCGTGGGAGGCGATCATCGGGTAGCCCTCGCCCGCCATCAGGACCTTGAGGCAGCGGACGTAGGAGAGGTCGACCTCGGACTTCTTCTGGAAGGCGACCGTGGCCGGCTCCTGGTAGGCGCCCTTGCAGAGGCGGACGCGGCTGCCGGGGCCGCTGAACTCGCGGCAGTCGGCCTCGGTGCGGTGCAGGTAGGCCTGGAGGACGACGCCGAGCCAGGGGAAGTCCGCGCGCAGCTCGCGGGCGATGCCCAAGGTGGAGTCGGTGGTGGTGTGGTCCTCCATGTCGAGGGTGACCGTGGTGCCGACCGCGGCGGCCGCCTCGCAGATGCGGCGGGCGTTGTCGAGCGCGACCTTCTCGCCGTCCTGGGGCAGGAACTGGCCGACCGCGGACAGCTTGACGGAGACCTCGGCGCGGTCGGCGAGACCGCTCTCGGAGAGCGCGGCGAGCAGCTTCTCGTAGGCCTCGGCGGTGGCCGCGGCCTGCGACGCGTCGGAGGTGTCCTCGCCGAGGTGGTCGAGGGTGATCCGGCGACCGGTGGCGACCAGGTCGCGGGTCACGGCGACGCCGTCGACCAGGGTCTCGCCCGCGACGAAGCGGTTGACGATGGCGCGGGTGGGGGGCAGCTGCTCGATGAGCTTGCGGGAGCGCGGGGAGCGGGAGGCCGCGAGCAGGGTGGAACGGAGCATGTCAAGAACTCCAGGGCGCGGAGGAGAGGAGAAGCACGTGGGGCCTGGATGCCGCGCCCCCTCCACGGGGGGAGTTGAGGGGGCGCGGCGGCTCAGGGGCGTCGCCGTGGCGGCGACGGGGGGACGGGTGACGCGACGAGGTGTCAGCCCATGTGGGGGTAGCGGTGGTCCGTCGGCGGGACGAAGGTCTCCTTGATGGAGCGCGCCGAGGTCCAGCGCAGCAGGTTCTGCGCGGCGCCGGCCTTGTCGTTGGTGCCGGATGCGCGGCCGCCGCCGAAGGGCTGCTGGCCGACGACGGCGCCGGTCGGCTTGTCGTTGACGTAGAAGTTGCCGGCCGCGAAGCGCAGCACGGAGGCCGCCTCCGCGATCGCCGCGCGGTCGGTGGCGAAGACGGCGCCGGTCAGGCCGTACGAGGAGGCCGACTCCATCTGCGCGAGCGTCGCCTGCCATGCGTCGTCCTCGTAGACGTGCACGGCGAGGATCGGGCCGAAGTACTCGTCGCGGAAGTACTCCGCGGCCGGGTCGGCGGCGACCAGGACGGTCGGGCGGACGAAGTAGCCCTCGGAGTCGTCGCAGGTGCCGCCCGCGAGGATCTCGACCTGCGGGTCGGCGGCGGCGCGCTCCAGGGCGGCCTTGTTCTTGGCGAAGGAGCGCGCGTCGATGACGGCGCCCATGAAGTTGGACAGGTCCGCCACGTCACCCATGGTCAGGGACTCGGTGGTGGCCTTGACGTCGTCCTTGATCTGCGCCCACAGCGAGGCCGGGACGTAGGCGCGGGACAGCGCCGAGCACTTCTGGCCCTGGAACTCGAACGCGCCGCGGACCAGCGCGGTGGACAGCGCCGCCGGGTCGGCGGACGGGTGGGCGATCAGGAAGTCCTTGCCACCGGTCTCGCCGACCAGGCGCGGGTACGTCCGGTAGGTGGCGATGTTCTCGCCGACCGTCTTCCACAGGTGCTGGAAGGTGGCGGTCGAGCCGGTGAAGTGGATGCCGGCCAGGTCCTGGTGCTTCAGCACCACCTCGGAGACGGCCAGGCCGTCGCCGGTCACCATGTTGATGACGCCCTTGGGCAGGCCCGCCTCCTCCAGCAACTGCATCAGCAGGTGCGCGGCGAACTGCTGGGTGGGGGACGGCTTCCAGACCACCGTGTTGCCCATCAGGGCCGGGGCGGTCGGCAGGTTGCCGGCGATCGCGGTGAAGTTGAACGGCGTGATCGCGTAGACGAAGCCCTCGAGCGGGCGGTGGTCGGTGCGGTTCCACACGCCCGGCGAGGAGATCGGCTGCTCAGCCAGGATCTGGCGGGCGAAGTGGACGTTGAAGCGCCAGAAGTCGACGAGCTCGCACGGGGTGTCGATCTCGGCCTGCTGCGCGGTCTTGGACTGGCCCAGCATGGTCGCGGCGGCCAGCGTCTCGCGCCAGGGGCCCGAGAGCAGGTCGGCGGCGCGGAGGAAGACAGCGGCGCGGTCGTCGAAGGAGAGGGCACGCCAGGCCGGACCGGCCGCGAGGGCCGCCTCGACGGCGTCGCGGGCGTCGTCCTGGGTCGCGTTGCGCATGGTGCCGAGCACCGCGGCGTGACGGTGCGGCTGGACCACGTCGATCGGCTCGCCACCACCGAGGCGCTTGGCGCCGCCGATGGTCATGGTGAGCTCGACGGGCGCCTGGCTGCCCAGACGCTTCAGCTCCGCCTCGAGACGGGCCCGCTCGGCGGAGCCCGGAGCGTAACTGTGCACCGGCTCGTTGACCGGCGTCGGAATCTGGGTCACAGCGTCCAACACGCGCCTGCTCCTCATCGAGTTCTGGAGGTGTCGAGGTGTCCTCAGGATCGGACCGCCGGTTGTCCGCCGCATGCAGTCGTGGTGCATGCGGAGGACATCCGCGAACGGATCTGGACGACGCGGTTCTCGCGTCGATGCTCACGCTAGGCCTCGCGGGCAGGGCTCCTCTTTGTCCGGTCGCATAGCATCCAGGTATGGAGCATGTCGGATCGGACAACGGCATGGGCGACGCGGCAGGCGACCCCGTGGGCGGCCCCGCGGGCGACGCCACGGGCGACGCCACGGGCAGCCGTGCAGGCGGCCCCGCAGGCGGCCCCGCGGGCGGCCTCCCCTTCCCCGCGCCGGTCCCCGTCGGGATCACCCTGCGGCAGCTGCTGATGTCGCTGGGCGAGCCTGTCGTCGAGCTCCAGTGCGCACCGGCCGGGCTCGACGTGGAGGCCGTCGACGTCGGGCTGCTGGACCCCGAGGACCCGCCGGCAGCCCGGCCGGGCGAGCTGGTGCTCGCCATCGGCGTGCGGGGGCGCGCCGCGATCCCGGCGCTGCGGGCCGCGGCGGCGGCAGGGGCCGCCGCCGTGGCGGTGCGCATCGACTCCCCCGCCCAGCGCGACACGCTGCGTGACTTCGCCGAGCAGGCGGGCATCGCGCTGCTGTCCGTGCGCCGCGAGGTCCGCTGGGAGCACCTCGACGCGCTGGCGCGCGCCGCGCTCGGCAGCGGCCGCCCGCTGCCCGCCGAGGGCGGCGCGGAGGAGGGCGACCTGTTCGCCCTCGCGCAGACCACGGCCGTGCTGACCGGCGGCATCGTCAGTATCGAGGACACCGCCAACCGAATCCTCGCCTACTCCCGCTCGGCGGACTCCGACGAGATCGACGACCTGCGCCGGCTCACCATCCTCGGCTGGCAGGGGCCCGAGCCGTACCTGTCGAAGCTGCGCGAGTGGGGGGTGTTCCAGCGATTGCGGGCGGGCGACTCGGTCGTCGCCATCGACGAGCACCCGGAGCTGGGCCTGCGCCGCCGCCTCGTCGTCGCGATCCGGTCAGGGGAACGGCAGTTGGGCACGATCTGGGTCCAGGAGGGCGCGACGCCGCTCGCCGAGCGCGCCGACCAGGCGCTGCTGGGCGCGGCGCGCGTCGCGGCACTGCAGCTGATGCGGCGGCGGCGCTCGGTCAGCTCGGAGCTGCGGCTCACCCAGAGTCTGCTCTCCGGGGTGCTGGAGGGCACCACCGGCGCGCAGTCGCTGGCTGGACACCTCGGGCTGGACGCGAAGCGTCCCGCGGCCGTGCTCGGCTTCGCCCTGCCGGGCTCGGGGCCCGGTTCGGACGAGCTGCACCGCGAGGAGACGCTGAGCCTGATGGCCGTCCACGCCGCGGCCCGCCACCGCAGCGCGCTGACGGCCGCGGTCGAGGAGCGCGTCTACGTGCTGTTGCCGGAGCTCCCGCGCGGCGTCGCGCCCGCGACCCTGCTCGGCTGGACCCGCGAGCTGGCCGAGGCCGCGACCCGCCACCTCTCCGCGGCGGGCGCACCGCCCGTCGTCGTCCGCGGCGCGGTCGGCGAGGTCGTCCCCGCGCTCTCCGGCACCGCCGCGTCGCGCCGGGAGGCGGATCGGATCCTCGACGCGATGGCCTCCGGGCGGGTCGACGCGCAGGTCGCCGACCTCGCCCAGGTCCGGGCGCAGGTGCTGCTGGCCGAGACCCTCGGCCTGCTGGCGGCCGCCCCTGCCGTCCGCGACCCGCGCCTGACGGCGCTGCTCGCCCACGACGCCGAGCACGGCGGCCGCCTCGCCGCCTCCGTCCTGGCCTGGCTCGACGCCTTCGGCGACGTCCGCGCGGCGGCGGCGGCCCTGCACATCCACCCCAACACCCTCCGCTACCGCGTCCGCCGCGCGGAACAGCTCACCTCCCTCGACCTCTCCCGCCCGGAGGAGCGCCTGCTGGCCATGCTGCAGCTCCGGCTGCCGCCGGAGGCGTGACCCGAGACCTTTACGCGGGCGGCTCCCACACCGCGCAGTCGTGGGCGAAGAGGATGCGGCGGGGGTCGAACGAGAGCAGGCGGGGCAGCCAGGAGGAGTGTGGCGGGAGCGGGGGCTCCGAGCCCGCTGCCGCGGCGTGGAGGGCGAGGTGGTCGGCGCCGAAGCCGGAGGCGAAGTCGTGGGCCTGACCGGCCAGGATCACCGTGCCGTCGGGGCGCCGGAGGACGAGGGACTGGTGGCCTGCCGTGTGGCCCGGGGTCGGGATGATCCACACGCCCGGCCGGATCTCGGCCTCGCCGTCCAGCTCCTCGTAGCGGGCGCCGGGGAAGTCCACGAGCTCGGGAAAGGTGTAGGCCTCACCCCGTGCCGCGGCGAGCTCCGCCGTCTGGACGACGACCGGGGTCCGTGGGAACGACGGATTGCCGCCGCAGTGGTCGAAGTGCAGGTGGCAGTTGACGACCAGGGAGACGTCGCCGACGGCGACCCCGGCGTCCGCGAGCGCTGCGGCCAACGGACGGCGGCGTGGCCGGTAGTGGGCCTCGGTCTCCGGATCGGCCGCACCGATGCCGGTGTCGAAGAGGACCAGCCCGGAGTCCGTGCCCACCAGGTAGGCGAGGACGGGCTCCACCCGGGGGTGCTCCGTTCCCGCCTCCTCGGCCGGACGGACGAAGTAGCCGAGGTCGAGGCGTCGCATCATGCCCCCAGCCAAGGCCTCGGCCCGATGTGTCGTCAACGGCCTTTCACCGCTGGGAGAACCAGACCCGCCACAGGTCCAGCCAGCTCGCGCGGGCCTGGAGGGTCAGCTCGTGGCGGAGGCGCAGCTCCTCCGGGGTGGCCCGCGGGGAGTCGGGGAAGGGCGGCTCGTCGAGGCGGTGCCACTGGCGCAGCCAGGCTCGCTGGGCGGGGGCGCTGGCGACCTCGCTGGCCAGAGCGGTGAAGCGGATGCTCTCCTCCACGGCCGCCTGCGCCGCGCTCCCCGTCCCGACGGTCTCACCCGCCTCACCCGCCTCACCCGCCTCGCCCGCCTCGCCCGGGACCGGGGCGACGAACCACTCGGCGGCCTGGGCGAGCGTCACCATCTGGTTGACCAGGGCGGTCACCGACTCCTCCGCCTCCTGGCGCTCCTCCCCCGCGAGGCGCATCTGCTGACGCACTGCCTTGTCCCACAGGGCCCGGCGCTCCGCGCCCGTCGGCTCCGGCCGCGGGACGGGGTAGCCGTGGGTGCGGACGTCGGCCTCGAGGCGGAGCGCCTCGGCCACGGAGTAGTCGACCAGCCGACGGTGGTCCGCCAGGCCGAGCGGCTCCTCGACCGCCGGGCCGCCGGTGTCGTCCTGTCGCTTGCGCTGCGCCGCACGTCGCAGGGCCAGCTCGTTGAGCAGGAGTTGGCGCCCCTGGGTGTACGGTGCGACGTCGGTGACCACGCCGAGTTCGACGTCCTCGGGCACGACGCCCCTGGCGGTCACCACCAGCACGACGCGGCCTCCCGGCGGGCGCAGCCGCGCCACCCACAGCGTTCCCTCGCGCCGCAGCTCGACCGGGAGGGGGACGCCGTCCACGGTCAGCTCCGCCGGGCCCTCGACGGCCCCGCCCGGCTGCGCGTCCCAGGTCCGCAACCGCTCGCGCTCGGCGCCGACCAGGTGTTCCAGCGCGGCCCCCACGTCGGGCGTCCCCGGGTCGACCGCCCGCATCGTGGCGACGTGGACCACCGGGCCCTCGGCGGCGAACCAGTCGCCCCGGGAGAGCAGCACCCTCACCAACTCGCCGTTGGTCAGTTGGAACTCGGTCAGCGCGGCGGGAGCCAGCGCCGGCGCGGAGGCGGCGTAGAGCGGGAACGCGGCCCCGGCCAGCAGTTCCTCGTCCTGCCCGGCGCCCTGACGCCAGAGGTCGTCCGGGCCGTCGACCGGGCCGTCGTCCGGGCCTTCGACCGGGCCGGACCCGCCGCTGCGATACCTCACCGTGCCTCCCCATACTTCCGCGCGGTCCACCCTAGGGACCTTCGGGCCCCGCGTGCACCATGCTCTTCGATACCCCTCCCCCGATCGGCTGACGCACGCCGCCGCTCTCTGCACGTCGCCGCCGGGAACGCGCGGACGCGGCGGACGGTGGGGGCATGACGTTCCTTCGACCCTCGGCCTCTCCTGGCACGACCCTCCACGGCGGCGTCGTCCCGGCCACGGACCCGTTCGACCCGCAGACCTTCCACGCGACCTTCGGCGTCGACGTGCGCCGCTGACCGACCACCGGCCCGCGACGCTCACCGACGCCACGGGCGACTCGGCACCGACGGCCCGGCTCGCGGCATTCTTCCGGTCGAACGCCCCGGAGTTGGGCACACCCCGGCCACGAGCCACCAGGTCGCCACCGCCCGGGCGAAGCTCGGGAATCGGGGCTCCCGCCTCGACAGGCCCGGAGTCGGGGCCTACAGGCCCGGAACTCCTCGGGTCCGGGCGCACTCCCGAGCCCTCCGGCCCGAAGCCCGAGGGGCAGCCCACCGGCCGCCCCGAGGAGCCCGAGCGCCACACCGCCTCCCACCCGAGGAGCCCGAGCACCACACCGCCTCCCACCCGAGGAGCCCGGCGTGGGCCGCCCCCGCCCCCGGGTCGCGCGATGCTCGCGACCGCCTACGGCGTCCGCCCCGCGACGCCGTCCAGGAGGAGGCGCAGGCCCAGCTCGAAGCCGCGGTCGTCCAGGCCCGCCGCTCCGCCGCCGCGGGCGAAGGAGGCGTCGAGGGCGTCCGCGAGGGCGGGGTAGTCCGGGCGGTAGGCCTCCGGCGCGCGGGTGAAGCCCGCGGTGAAGGTCTCCAGGGCGGAGCCCAGGACCAGGTAGTCCAGCGCCGCGGCGACCTCCGCGGCGTCCGCCGCGGACAGCCCGGCGCGGCCGAGCAGGGCGAGCAGGGCGTCGTAGCCGCGCAGCGCGCGGTCCGCCTCGACGCGTCGGCGCGCGAGCAGGGCGATGGTGTTCGGGTGGCGCAGGAAGACCGCGCGGTAGCCTCGCGCGTACGCGGCGAGGCCGGCGCGCCAGTCGGGGTCGGCGAGCCGGCTGTGGTCGATCTCCTCGTTGACCAGCTCCGAGACCGCGTCGACCAGCGCGTCCTTGCTCTCCACGTGGTTGTACAGCGAGGCTGCCTTCACCCCGAGCCGCTCGGCCAGGGCGCGCATGGTCAGGCCGTCGGGGCCCTCCTCGTCCACCACCTGAAGCGCGGCCAGCGCGATCCGCTCGCGGGTCAGCAGCGCCCTGCTCGGTCGGCCCACGCCGAAGTCCCCTCTTCCGCTCTCCGCTCTCGGCGGCTATCGTCCCACCTCAACACCAGTGACTAACTTAGTTAGTTTTACGAGGAGGCGCTGCGCATGGCCGACCACGACCCCACCGACGCCGACCGGCTCGCCGCCCTCGGCTACCGCCAGGAGCTGAGACGCAGCCTGAGCGTGCTGGGCAACATCTCCATGGGCTTCGCCGTGGTCTCGCCGGTCGTCGGGCTCTACGCCGCCGCACAGGTCGGGATGAGCATCGCGGGCGGAGCCTGGATCTGGGCGCTGCCGTTGTGCCTGCTCGGGCAGTGCCTGGTCGTGGCGGTGTACTCGGAGCTCGCCTCCCAGTGGCCGCTGGCGGGCGGCGCCTACCAGTGGAGCCGGCGGCTGGCGAGCCCGGCCGTGGCCTGGCTGAGCGGCTGGATGTGGCAGTTCGCGGTGATGTTCGGCAACACCACCGTCGCCTACCTCGCCTCGCCCTGGCTCTTCGCGCTGTTCGGGGCCGTGCCGACGCCCACCGAGCAGGTGCTGGCCTCGGTCGGCTTCATGCTCGTCTGCACTTTCGTCAACGCCTACGGCATCGACTTCCTGCGCTGGTTCGTCAGTCTGGGCATCGCCGCCGAGGCGGTCGCGTCCGTCCTGGTGGGCTTCACCCTGCTGCTGGTCTTCCGGCGGCACGGCTTCTCGCTGCTGACCGACTTCCTGCACGCCCCGGCCGGGCTCGGCGTCAGCGACACCGGCGCGTTGCTCGCCGCTGTGGCGGTCGCGGGCTGGGCGTTCATCGGCTTCGACGCCTGCGTGTCGACGGCCGAGGAGACCAAGGACGCGGCCCGGCAGGTGCCGAAGGCGATGTGGTGGTCGCTGCTCAGCGTGGGGCTGGTGGTGATCCTCAACGCCATCTCGGTCGAATTGGCCCACCCGAACCCGGGCGACGTCGTCTCCGGCAAGGACCTCGACCCGGTGACCACCGCCGTCACCCACGCCTTCGGCGGCTGGGCGGACAAGCCGTTCGTCCTGGTCGTCCTGGTCAGCTTCACCGCGTGCCTGATGGCCTCCCAGGGCGGCGCCGCGCGCGGGCTGTACTCCCTCGCCCGCGACGACGTCTTCCCGTTCTCGCGTCAGGTGCGCAGGGTCAACCGGCACAAGGCGCCGATCGGCGGCCTCGTCGCGGCGACGCTGATCAGCTGCGCCGCGCTGCCGCTGGGGCTGAGCACCTCGGCCATGGGCAGCCTGATCACCTTCGGCAGCGCGGCGACCTTCGTGCCGTTCTTCCTGCTCACCCTCGTCGCGCTGGTCGCGCGCCTGCGCGGGGTGTGGAAGCCGGCCGGCGCGGTCGGCTACGGACGACTCGGCACCCCGCTCAACCTGCTCGCGGTGGTGTGGACCGGCTTCGAGGTGGTCAACATCTGCTGGCCGCGCAGCATCCTCGCCCCGGCGGGCGCGCCCTGGTACCAGATCTGGGCGGCCGTCCTCGGCGTCGGCACGGTCGCCCTCGCGGGCGGCGCCTACCTGCTGCTGCGCCGCCCGGACCGCCGGATGCGCGACGGGGACCCGGACCGCCCCCTGGGCGACGAACTGGCTCCCGCCGTGCTGTAGTCGGCCCTAGCGTCGGGTGCCGCACTGGGGACAGAACGCGGCCCCCTGCGGCAGCTCG
Source organism: Streptacidiphilus neutrinimicus (assembly GCF_000787815.1). Lineage (GTDB taxonomy): Bacteria > Actinomycetota > Actinomycetes > Streptomycetales > Streptomycetaceae > Streptacidiphilus > Streptacidiphilus neutrinimicus. Next base: position 258,101 of record NZ_BBPO01000001.1, on the reverse strand, counting down.
CCGCGGCAGGAGACGCAGGCGTCCTGCCCCCCGAGCTTGTGGCCGCAGGCGGGACAGAAGTTGGCGCCGTGGGTCTCGGCGTGGCACTGCGGGCAGACCAACTGGAACGGGCGGTCCAGGTTGTACTGTGCGCCCTGACTGCCGCCCAGGTCGTAGGCGCGCGAGGTGGCCACGTCGTTCAGCCCCCGCTGCTGGGCCGCCGCGACCTCGGCGGCGGTGTCGGGCGCGCAGCCGTGGCACAGGCCCTGGGCGGGGCTGAAGCACCGCTCGCAGACGTAACTGGTGCACCGGGCACAGCGGTTGAAGTGCCCCTGGGCGTCCGCGATCGCCCGCCGGAAGGCCGCGTCCTTCGCCGGGCCCCAGTTGGCGCCTACCAGCCCGTCCAGCGCTGCGGACGCCTCGCTGCCGGCTCGGCCGAGCGCGCCCCAGGCGCTGCCGACGGCCTTGTCCAGCCAGCCGGAGACCCGGCCGCTGGCGTAGGGCTGGAACGCGGAGCGCCAGGTGTCGTGGCAGCGCGAGCAGCCGAACTCGAACTGGAAACCCGCGCCCGTGCCGTACTGCTGGCACAGGTCGTGGTAGTTGTTGCTGAAATAGATCTCGCCCGGCGAGTTCTGGCCGTTCATCCCTGTTCGCCCCCTCCACTGAACCGGCGCACACTGTGGCACACGCGCTCCGAGGGGGGCTAGTTCCGTTCGCGCCGGAACAGCTTGGACCGGTGGCCCAGGCGTCCGAGAAGAGGCTCAGGCCATGCCATGAAGAAGGCTCAGGTCATGCCGTGAAGCGACTCAGGCGGCGCTCGACGCCCCCGAGCCGCGCCGCACGGGCACAGGCAGAGTGAGCCAGCGCTTGAGGCGGCTCGCAAGCGGTCGCTCCACGAACCGGTGGACCAGATAGGCGCCGAGCAGCATCAAAAGGATCACACCGGACAGCAGGACCTCCGGGGCCACCCGGTCGGCCAGTCGCCCGATGAGCAGCCAGCCGAGCTCCTCGTGCAGCAGGTAGAGGGGGTAGGTCAGCGCTCCGGCGGTGACCAGCCAGCGGCGGTTGAGGAACGACAGCCTGCCGAGCGCGATCGCGAGGATCACGGCGTAGCAGGCCGTCACCAGAGCCACGCCCACCGTCCAGGACAGGCGGATGTGGGCGGACCATCCGCTCTCCTCCTGGAGAAGGGTGAGCAACTGGTGCTGCGCCAGCAGCCAGGAAGCGCCCAGCATCACCCAGAGCAGCGGGCTGGGCCGGAACCGGTGCATCAGGAACATCACGATGCCGCCGACGAAGAAGGGCGCGTAGGTCGGCTGGAACAACGTCACCAGCAACGGCAGCCCGGAGGCGGGCGCCAGCACCGAGCCGACCAGCCAGACCGCGCAGAAACCGAGCACCCGCTGGTACGTCAGGCCCATCAGCACCACGAGCGAGAAGATGAGGTAGAACCGCATCTCCGCCCAGAGCGACCAGTAGACCGGGTCCACGTGCCCGACACCGAGCGGTTCGTGAAGCATGGTCAGATTGGTCAGGATCCGCTCCGGCGTCACGGTCCAGTCGCCGTTCAGACGAAGCGCGATGCCGGTGATCAACACGCAGCACCAGTACGCCGGGTAGAGGCGCATGACGCGGGAGACCGCGAAGTCGCGGACCGAACGGCCCCAGCACGACATGCAGATGACGAAGCCGCTGAGCAGGAAGAAGAACTCGACGCCGAGCCAGCCGTAGGAGGCGATCGGGTGCAGGGTCGGAAAGACCACGCCCGTCGGCTTGTGCCAGGCCCCCTGGTAGCCGAGGTGGTCGTATCCCACGAAGTGGAAGACGACCACCGCCAGCGCCGCCACCAACCGCAGCCCGTCGAGGGCGTACAGCCGCGGGCGCCGCGGCTGCGGGATGACCCGCCCCGACACGGGCTGCGGGCGCTCCTCCGGCTGAGACTTCGACTGAGATTCCGGCTGAGCCGACGTCAGGGCTCGCAGCCGCAAGGTGGGCGACTCGGGAAACGAGGGGCGGGACAAGAAGGCCTCTTTCTGCTTGACCCGCCGCACCTTACTACGCAGTCGTCCGTACCCCGACCAACGCGTCCGACCTGGGACGCAGAGAGCCTGTGATGCTTGTCACCGGCCCTGGGACTTGGCCTTGTAGGCCGCCTTACGGGCCATCTTGGCCACCGACTTGTCCGGATGCAGCTCCCCGACCGCCTCCAGCACGGCGCGGGTGTACGTGTGGTCGACGCGCCACAGGTCCTCGAAGAAGCGGTCCGGGCCGTCCGGGCCGGGCAGCATCTCGACCAGTTCGCGCATCGCGTCCGCCTGACCGCCGGTGTCGATCAGCTGGGCTGCCAGCGCGTCGACCGTCGTCCACAGGACGGTGGCGCGCTCGGGCTGCGGCAGGTCCGTCGCGCCCAGCTCGGTCAGCCACGCCCCGGCGATGCCGACCAGCTCAGGGTCGCTCAGCACCTCCCGCACGGCGGGCACCGCCGGCTCGCCGAGGCGACGCAGCGCCACCTGGCAGTACAGCCGGCGGACCGGCGCGACGAGGTCGTCACCGCGCGCCGCGGCCAGCAGCTCGGCGGCGGCCGACTGCGGCTCCTTGCCCTGGAGCCACTCGACGATCTCCTCCTCCGGCAGCACGTTCGCCGACTCGCAGATGCCGCGCAGCAGCTCCGCCGCGTCGCCCTGGGCGTGCGCGCCCACCAGCGGGGCGTCGATGCCGTCCTCCAGCAGCCACTCGCGGACGCCGAAGAGGCCCAGATCGGTCAGCCGGACGTGGCCGAAGCGGTCGACCTCCTCCGGGTCCAGCTCCTCCAGCTCCACGCCCTCGGCCGCGCCGTCCTCCTCGCTCTCCTCGAAGAGGCTCGGGTCGATCGGGCGGTAGTCGAGCATGCCGAGGTCGGCCAGCTCCTGGAGCATCGGGTCGAGCAGCACCATGGTCTCGGTGATCTCACCGAGCAGCTCCTCGGTCGGGTCCTCGCCCTCGGGGACGACGAGCAGCGCGGCCAGCACGCCGAGCGGCAGCGTCTGCTCGACCGGGGTGGGGGCCAGCGCCCGCGTCTCGTAGAGCACCTGGAGGGCGTCGTCCAGCAGGCCCTGCGCCTCCTCGCGCGCCTCCTCCAGGCGGGCGTACTCCTCCTCCGACTCGTCCTCGGCCTCCAGCTCGGCGACCTCGCCGGCCGCGGCCGGCGCCTCAGCCGAGGCGCCCGCCGCCCCCGCCTCGTCGTCCGCCTCGTCCTCGTCCTCGCGCTGGGCCGCCTCGATGTCCTCGATGGCGGCCTCGACCGCCGTCTGCGCGATCACCGACGCGGCGGTCAGCCACGCGTCGAGGACGGCCTCCGGCTCGCCCTCCTCCAGCCGGGCCAGCTCCGGGCCGGCGACCGCGCGCTCGGGCGCGTCCTCGGCCGAGTCGGCGCCGGACTCCAGCACGACCAGCTCCAGGTCGACAGCGAGCGCCCAGGCCCGCTCGACCTCGCCGACGTCGTCCGGCTCCACGCCCATCGCTGCGGCCGCCTCGGCGGCCTGCTCCTCGGAGAGCTCGCCCCACTCGTCCACCGGCTTGCCCTCGCCGACCCAGCGCGCCAGCTTCAGGGTGTGCTCCACCAGCGGCGCGGCCAGCGCGGAGGCGGCCAGCTGCTCGGACGGGGCCAGCCGCACGGGCGGCACCAGGACGAGATCGTCCTCGTCCGTCGCGTCCGGGTCGGTCTCGTCCGCGTACTCGGCCACCGCACCGGTGCCGTACAGGGTCTCCAGATCGAGGTCGGCGGGCAGGGGTACACCCTCGCCGACGGGACCGTCCTTACGACTGCGCGTTGCCATGTTCCCGACCGTCCTTCGCACCTGGTGACGCACACACACACCGTTCCTGACGCCGAGGGTAGTCCCTGGCGCGGGCGGGCGTCGTTTCCCTTGACGTGTGACCAGCACGTATCCTCCGCTGGGCTGAAGCGCACACCCACGCGCTGACAACCCGCACGCCCCCCGCACGCCCGCTCCACCCGGACCGACCCGGCACACCCCGCCGGAACGGCCCGGAGCCCCGACGCCAGGAGATCCCTGCCATGGCGGACCTGACCCCGGTCGGCACACGTCTGACCGAGGCCCTGCTCCCTCTCGAACTCGCCCCGCGCGAGCGTCTGCGCCTCCGTTCGCTGAGCCGCTGGAACGCGCTGCGCGGCGTCCGTGTCGGCCTGACCGTCGCCGTCCTGCTGCTGCTGCTCATCGGCGCGAACCTGGCGACGCCCCTCTACCCCGCGCTCCAGGCCCGCCTCGGCCTGACCCCGGTGGACACGACCGTCCTGTTCACGGTCTACGTCTTCGCCCTGGTCCCCGTGCTCGCCGCCGTCGGCCACTGGTCCGACCAGCTGGGCCGACGGGCCCTGGTGCTGCCCGCGGTCGTGCTCGCCTCCGTCGGCGACCTGGTCTTCGCCTCCTCGTCGAGCCTCGGCGAGCTGGCGCTCGGCCGGGCCGTCCAGGGCATCGCCGTCGGCCTCGCCACCGGCGCGGCGGGCGCGGCCCTCGCCGACCTGCTGCCCGACCGCCCCTCCGTCGCCGCGAAGCTGACCCTGGCCGCGTCCGCGGGCGGCGTCGCCCTCGGCCCGCTGCTGGGCGCGGCGCTCGCGAGCGGCAAGGACCCGGTCGTCACCCCGTTCCTGCTGCACGCGATCGCCCTGCTGGCGCTGTGCGTGCCGCTGGCGCTGCTGCACCCCCGCTCCCCCGGCCAGGACGCGGTCGCCCCGCCCACCGTCTCTCGCACCAACCTCCGCCCGCGCGCGCTGAGCCTGCCGAAGCAGGGCCGCGGCGTCTTCCTGCTGGCCGCGGCGACGGGCTTCGTCTCCTACGCGGTCTTCGGCGTCTACCTCAGCCTGGCTCCCAGCTACGCCGCGTCGCTGCTGCACACCAAGGCGCCGCTGGCCGGGGCGGGCGTGGCAGCGCTCCTGCTCGGCAGCTCGGCCGCGGCGCAGTTGCTCGCCCGTCCCACCCGCGCACGCGCCGTCCCGGCGCTCGGCATGGCGGGCCTGGCCCTGGGGCTCGGCCTGGTCGTCCTCGCGGGCTACGCGCACGTCCCCGCCCTGCTGTTCGCCGGCAGCGTGCTCGCGGGCGCGTCCCAGGGCATGGCCTTCCGGGCGCTGTTCACGATGGCCTCGGCGGCGCTGGAACCGGACCTCCGCGCCTCCCAGCTGAGCACCCTGTGGGTCGTCGTCTACCTGGGCAGCTCCCTGCCGATCGTCGCCGTGGGCTTCCTCGCCCGGGCGTACGGCATCCTGCCGGCGTTCGCGACCTTCGCCTCCGTCGCCGCCACCGCCTGCCTCACCCTCGGCGCAGCCACCCTGCGCACCAAGCGGTAGCCGCACCTCCCCCTGGGGGCGCGAGGCGCACGGTTCGCTCCCGCAGCGGTTGCACGACCCAGGGGCGCGGGCTCTGCCGATATGCGGCTCCGCCCGCGTGTGCGCGAGGCGCACGGTTCGCTCCCGCAGCGGTTGCGCGACCCAGGGGCGCGGGGCTCTGCCGATATGCGGCTCCGCCCGCGTGTGCGCGAGGGGCCAGGTGCGCTCCCGCAGCGGTTGCACGCCCCAGGGGGTTGCAGCTCACTCCTCTGATCCCGGGCGGTCCCCGCGGCGTTCGACGATGTCGCCGCGGACGACCCAGGGGCGGTCGTGGCGCCAGGCGAGGCCCGCGCGGCGTTCCGCCGCCATGCGGGCGTGGATGACCAGCAGGTCCACCCCCGCGATCAGCGCGAGCAGCGCGCACACCGCGGCGAAGCCGATCCACGTGTTGCGCGCCGCGACGTCGGCGGGTTTCGCGACCGCCGCCATCCAGGAGAACAGCACCGCACCCGCCGCGTAGACGGGGCCGAAGATGCCCGCCAGCATCCGCCGCGCGGGGAGATCACTGAGCGCCGTGCTCGGCTCGGTGCCCGTGCGGGCGAGCCAGCGGCGGTGGGTGCGCACGCGGCCCCCGGACGCAGGCGGGGGCCGCACCCCGGCGGGGGTGGTGAGTGCGGGGCGGCCGAGGCCGCCGTGGTGGGCTCGGCCGAGAGCGATGTGCATGGCCGCCTCCTGCTGAGGCCCTTACCCGTCCCCCGGAGGCTCGAACGCCCCGGAGGGGGCTAGTACCGCTCGACCGGGCGGCGGTCCTGGGGGCGGCGCGGGGGGATCGGCGTGGCGGGGAAGTCGCGCGGGCCGCTCCACAGGGCCGGGACGGCGTCGGTCCAGCGGGCGAGCTCGTAGATGATGCCCTCGTAGTTGATCCGCCAGCCGCGGAAGTGGCCCCAGGCTTCCTCGACGGTGCGCTCCTTGGCGAATCCGGTCGCGACGATCATCGCCACGGCCGCGTCGAACTCGGCGAAGGTGAGCCGGATCGGCGCGGTCGGCTCCGGGTCCGGGTCGAACGGGACCCGCATCGTGCGGGCGATGTCGCGCAGCGAGCTGAAGCCGGCGCGGAGCACGAGCCGGGCCTCGGCCGGGGCGGACTTGGGGGCGATGGCCAGCTGGATCGCGGCCGCGTCCATCACCGCCAGCAGCGCGACGACCCAGCTGCGCTGGGCCCTGGGCGAGCGAAAGGAGAGCAGCAGCGGGTAGTTGGAGTGGCTCTCGCCGATGTCCGCGGCCAGCCGCTCCCAGTCGCGGTAGAGCATGGGCAGGGCCGTCTGGGTGTCGACCAGCCACTGCCGCGCCAGCAGCTCCGGGCCCCAGGCGGGCTCGCCGGCGCGGGACTCCAGCAGCGTCACCTCCGTCTCGCGGCGGTTGTACGCGCTGTAGAGCGTCGGCAGGTAGGCGATCTGCAGCGCGATCACCAGCGGGCCGGTGGCCGCGGCGAGGAAGTCCAGTCCGGAGAGCTTCAGGCGCGCGCCGCTCGCGAAGCCGAGCGTGAACAGGCTCGATCCGGCCTCCCGCACGGCGGTGCCGAAACTCAGGTCGGACAGGCCGTACAGCAGCAGCGAGTAGGCGACGAGCATCCCGCCGAGCCAGGCGGTCAGCATGCCCAGCAGGACCAGCGGTGCGAGCCACGCTTGCGCCCGGTCCATGGCCCGGAAAGTGCCGAGCGGTGCGGCGGTCCAGCGCAGGACGGTGCGCAGCGACTTCGTCAGGCGGAAAACCAGCGCCGAGTAGAGGCCCCGTGGGACCACAAGCGTCCGGAGCACGCTGCTGACGACGGTGACGAGCAGCAGGACGCCGAGGACGGCACACAGGAACCTCATGAGTCACATTGTGTGGCAAACGCCACGGGCGCGGAGCCCCGAAGAGCCCCGCGCCCGTACGGGTACGACCGGTGTGACGACCTCAGACGTTGAAGCCGAGCGCCCGCAGCTGGTCGCGGCCGTCGTCGGTGATCTTGTCCGGGCCCCACGGCGGCATCCAGACCCAGTTGATCCGCAGGTCCTTCACCAGGCCGTCGGTGGCCGTGCGGGCCTGGTCCTCGATGACGTCGGTCAGCGGGCAGGCCGCGGACGTCAGTGTCATGTCGACGGTCGCGACGTCGCCCTCGTCGATGTGGACGCCGTAGATCAGGCCCAGGTTGACGACGTCGATGCCCAGCTCCGGGTCGACGACGTCCATCAGGGCCTCCATCAGGTCGTCGACCGCGACGGAGCCCTTGCTGACGCTCTCGAACGACTCCGCCGACTCGGTGGTCTCGGCGGCAGCCTCGGTCTCGCTCATGCGCTCTCCTTGACGGGCGCTCCGGCCAGGGCCTGCGCCGTGGCGTCCTTCCAGGCCATCCAGCTCAGCAGGGCGCACTTGACGCGCGCCGGGTACTTGGAGACGCCGGCGAACGCGATCGCGTCCTCCAGCACCTCCTCGTCGCCCTCCAGCTGGCCCTTGGACTGCATCAGCTCCAGGAAGGCCTCCTGGATCTGCTGGGCCTCGCCCAGCTCCTTGCCGACCAGCAGGTCGTTCAGCACCGAGGCGCTGGCCTGGCTGATCGAGCACCCCTGTCCTTCGTAGGAGACGTCCTTGAGGACGTTCCCTTCGAGCTTGACCCGCAGCGTGATCTCGTCGCCGCAAGTCGGGTTGACGTGGTGCACCTCGGCGTCGCCGTCGCGCAGGCCACGGCCGTGCGGGTGCTTGTAGTGGTCCAGGATGATGTCCTGGTACATCGAGTCGAGCTTCATCGACCGCCGCTCCCTTTCCGACTTAACCGAAGAAGGCGCGGACGTGGTGCAGCCCGTCGATCAGGGCGTCCACCTCCGCCTCGGTGGAGTACAGATAGAACGACGCCCGCGTGGTCGCCGGAATTCCGTAGCGCAGGCAGACCGGACGCGCGCAGTGGTGGCCGACGCGCACGGCGATGCCCTGCTCGTCCAGCACCTGGCCCACGTCGTGCGGGTGGATGTCGCCCAGGGTGAAGGAGATCGCCGCGGCGCGGTCCTCGGCCGTGGTCGGGCCGATCACCCGCAGGTCCGGGACCTCAGCAAGCCGGCTCAGCGCGTACTCGGTGATCCGGTGCTCGTGGGCCGCGATCGCGTCCATGCCGACGCCGTTCAGGTACTCGATGGCCGCGCCCAGCCCGACCGCCTGCGCGATCGGCGGGGTGCCCGCCTCGAACTTGTGCGGCGCGGGGGCGTAGGTCGAGGACTGCATGGAGACGGTCTCGATCATCTCGCCGCCGCCCAGGAACGGCGGGAGGTCCTCCAGCAGCTCCTGGCGGCCCCACAGGACGCCGATGCCGGTCGGGGCCAGCATCTTGTGCCCGGTGAAGGCGACGAAGTCGGCCTCCAGCGCCTGCACGTCCAGCACCATGTGCGGGGCGGCCTGCGAGGCGTCGATGACGACCAGCGCGCCCACGTCCTGGGCGCGGCGGACGATCGCCTCGACCGGGTTGACGGTGCCCAGGATGTTGGAGACCAGCACGAACGAGACGACCTTGGTCTTCTCGGTGATGATCTCGTCGATGTGGGACAGGTCGAGCCGGCCGTCGTCGGTCAGGCCGAACCACTTCAGCTTCGCGCCGGTGCGCTGCGCCAGCAGCTGCCACGGCACGATGTTGGAGTGGTGCTCCATCTCCGTGATGACGATCTCGGAGTCGGCGTCGACCTTGTACGGCTCCTCGGCCCAGCCGAGCATGTTCGCGACGAGGTTCAGCGACTCGGACGCGTTCTTGGTGAACACGACCTCGTCGCGGCTCGGCGCGTTGATGAAGGACGCGACGGCGTCACGCGCGCCCTCGTACAGCGCCGTGGCCTCCTCCGCGAGCGTGTGCACGCCGCGGTGGACGTTGGCGTTGTGCAGCTCGTAGTAGGCCGTCAGCGCGTCGAGGACCTGCTTGGGCTTCTGCGAGGTGGCCGCGTTGTCCAGGTAGACCAGCGGCTTGCCGTTGGGCAGGATCCGCGACAGGACCGGGAAGTCCTTGCGGATCGCGTCCACGTCCAGCATGCGAGAGGTAGGGATCACTCGGCTGCACCGCCCTTCACGTACTGCTCGTAGCCGTTCTCCTCCAGCTGGTCGGCCAGCTCGGGGCCGCCGGAGGCGACGATCTTGCCGCCGGCGAAGACGTGGACGAAGTCCGGCTTGATGTAGCGCAGGATGCGCGTGTAGTGGGTGATCAGCAGGGTGCCGACATCGCCGGTGGCGCGCACGCGGTTCACGCCCTCGGAGACGATGCGCAGCGCGTCGACGTCGAGACCGGAGTCGGTCTCGTCGAGGATCGCGATCTTCGGCTTGAGCAGCTCCATCTGGAGGATCTCGTGGCGCTTCTTCTCACCGCCGGAGAAGCCCTCGTTGACGTTGCGCTCGGCGAACGCCGGGTCCATCTGGAGGTCGGCCATGGCCTCCTTGACCTCCTTGACCCAGGTGCGGAGCTTGGGGGCCTCGCCGCGGATCGCGGTGGCGGAGGTGCGCAGGAAGTTGGAGACCGAGACGCCGGGGACCTCGACCGGGTACTGCATGGCCAGGAAGACGCCGGCGCGGGCGCGCTCGTCGACGGACATGGCCAGCACGTCCTCGCCGTCCAGCAGCACCTCACCCTTGGTGATGGTGTACTTCGGGTGGCCGGCCAGCGAGTAGGCCAGGGTGGACTTGCCGGAGCCGTTCGGGCCCATGATCGCGTGGGTCTCGCCCTGCTTCACGACCAGGTCGACGCCCTTGAGGATCTCGCGCGGGCCGTTCTCGGCGTCGACGGAGACGTGCAGGTCGCGGATTTCAAGCGTTGCCATGGACTCAGGACTCCTGGGTGACGGAGACGAGCACATCGTCCCCTTCGATCTTTACGGGGTACACGGGGACGGGCCGGGTCGCCGGGAGGCCCGAGGGCTTGCCGGTGCGCAGGTCGAAGCGCGAGCCGTGGAGCCAGCACTCGATCATGCAGTCCTCCACCTCGCCCTCGGACAGCGACACGTTGGCGTGCGAGCAGACGTCGTTGATGGCGAAGACCTCGCCCTCGGCGGAGACGATCGAGACGGCGACGCCGTCGACCTCGACCCGCTTCGGGGTGTCCTCCTCCAGCTCGCTCAGCGCGGCGACGCGCACGAAGCCGGCGGTCATGCGACACCAGCGCCGACGGACGCCTCCAGCTCCGCGTCGATCTTCTCGATCAGACGCTCCTGAAGCTCCGGCAGGCCGATCTGCTGGACCAGCTCGGCGAAGAAGCCGCGGACCACCAGGCGACGGGCCTCGTCGGCCGGGATGCCGCGCGACTGCAGGTAGAAGAGCTGCTCGTCGTCGAAGCGGCCGGTCGCGGAGGCGTGGCCGGCGCCGACGATCTCGCCGGTCTCGATCTCCAGGTTCGGGACCGAGTCGACCCGCGCACCGTCGGTGAGCAGCAGGTTGCGGTTGAGCTCGTAGGTGTCGGTGCCCTCGGCCTCGGCGCGGATCAGCACGTCGCCGATCCAGACCGCGTGCGCGTCCTGGCCCTGCAGCGCGCCCTTGTAGGCGACGTTGGAGCGGCAGTGCGGCGTGTCGTGGTCGACGAAGAGGCGGTGCTCGAGGTGCTGGCCGGCGTCGGCGAAGTACAGGCCGTAGAGCTCGGCCTCGCCGCCGGTGCCGCCGTAGACCACCCGCGGGTGCAGGCGCACGACGTCGCCGCCGAAGGTGACGACGACGGACTTGAAGGTCGCGTCGCGGCCGACCAGCGCGGTGTGCTGGGCGACGTGGACGGCCGTGTCCTCCCAGTCCTGGATCGAGACGACGGTCAGCTTGGCGCCGTCGCCGATCAGGTACTCGACGTTGGCGGCGACCACGGCGTCACCGGTGTGCTCGATCACGACGACGGCCTCGGCGAACGCGCCGATCTCGATCACCTGGTGGCCGTAGCAGACGCCGCCCTGGCCGTGGACGGTGATCCGGATCGGCTCGGTCAGCTGGGTGTCCTTGGGGACGGAGACCAGACCGGCCTCGTCGATGCTGCTGAACGCCTGCGCGGCGACGCGGTCGACCGGCTTGCCGGCCGCGCCCACGCGGGCGTCGTCGCGGTCGACGACGGTGACGAGGACGCCCTCGGGGGCGGTCACGTCGACCTTGACCGCGCCGTCGGTGGCCTCGGCGGTGCCGTCGTGCAGGCCCTTGAGGCGGTGCAGCGGCGTGAAGCGCCAGTTCTCCTCGCGGCCGTGCGGGACCGGGAAATCGTTCACGTCGTAGGACGCGAGGACCTCGGTACGCGCGTCGCCCGGCTGGGCGGAGAACTCGCCGGGCACACCGGCGACCTGGATCGAGCCGGAGGTGGTGGCTCCCCCGGGGGTGGTGGTGACGTCAGCCATGGCTGTCGTGCTACTCGCTTTCTGGAAAGGAATTCGTGGCAGAGCGGTGGGGCGTCGGGCCGGACGTCAGCCGACAGCGCCCTCCATCTGCAGCTCGATCAGCCGGTTGAGCTCCAGCGCGTACTCCATCGGCAGCTCCTTGGCGATCGGCTCCACGAAGCCGCGGACGATCATCGCCATCGCCTCGAACTCCGTCAGGCCGCGGCTCATCAGGTAGAAGAGCTGGTCCTCGGAGACCTTGGAGACCGTCGCCTCGTGACCCATGGAGACGTCGTCCTCGCGGACGTCGACGTACGGGTAGGTGTCGGAGCGGGAGATCGTGTCCACCAGCAGGGCGTCGCAGAGCACGTTGGACTTGGCGCCCTTGGAGCCCTCGCCGATCTCGATCAGGCCGCGGTAGGAGGTGCGGCCGCCGCCTCGCGCCACCGACTTGGAGACGATGTTGGAGGAGGTGTTGGGCGCCATGTGCACCATCTTGGCGCCGGCGTCCTGGTGCTGGCCCTCGCCCGCGAACGCGATGGAGAGCGTCTCGCCCTTGGCGTGCTCGCCCATCAGGTACACGGCCGGGTACTTCATGGTGACCTTGGAACCGATGTTGCCGTCGATCCACTCCATGGTCGCGCCCTCGTACGCCACGGCGCGCTTGGTGACCAGGTTGTAGACGTTGTTCGACCAGTTCTGGATCGTCGTGTAGCGGCAGCGGCCGCCCTTCTTGACGATGATCTCGACGACGGCGCTGTGCAGCGAGTCCGAGGAGTAGATCGGGGCGGTGCAGCCCTCGACGTAGTGGACGTAGGCGTCCTCGTCGACGATGATCAGCGTCCGCTCGAACTGGCCCATGTTCTCGGTGTTGATCCGGAAGTAGGCCTGCAGCGGGATCTCGACGTGCACGCCCTTCGGCACGTAGATGAACGATCCGCCGGACCACACGGCCGTGTTCAGCGAGGCGAACTTGTTGTCGCCGACCGGGATGACCGTGCCGAAGTACTCCTGGAAGAGCTCCGGGTGCTCCTTGAGCGCGGTGTCGGTGTCCAGGAAGATGACGCCCTGCTCCTCCAGGTCCTCGCGGATCTGGTGGTAGACGACCTCCGACTCGTACTGCGCGGCGACGCCGGCGACCAGGCGCTGCTTCTCCGCCTCCGGGATGCCGAGCTTGTCGTAGGTGTTCTTGATGTCCTCGGGCAGGTCCTCCCAGGACTCCGCCTGCTTCTCCGTGGAGCGCACGAAGTACTTGATGTTGTCGAAGTCGATGCCGGTGAGGTCGGAGCCCCAGGTCGGCATGGGCTTCTTGTCGAAGAGCTTCAGGCCCTTGAGGCGGAGCTTCAGCATCCACTCGGGCTCGTTCTTCTTCGCCGAGATGTCCCGGACGACGTCCTCGTTCAGACCTCGCTTGGCAGCCGCGCCGGCCGCGTCGGAGTCGGCCCAGCCGTACTCGTACTTGCCCAGGCCTTCGAGCTCCGGGTGAGCGGTGGTGGTCATGCGGGGTTCCTCCCGGATGCGGCGGTTGCGTCGTTCGTAGCGGTGGTCTCGATGGGTTTCTCGTGGTGCGGCGGCGGGGCCGCGCGCGGCACGAAGGTGGTGCAGACCCCGTCGCCGTGGGCGATGGTGGCCAGCCGTTGCACGTGGGTGCCGAGCAGCTGCGAGAAGAGCTCGGTCTCGGCCTCGCAGAACTGCGGGAACTGCTCGGCGATGTGCGCGACCGGGCAGTGGTGCTGGCAGAGCTGCTCCCCGAGCGGCGCGCTGCGCACCGTGGCAGCGTAGCCGTCCGCGGTCAGCGCGCCCGCCAGGGCCTGGGCCTTGGCCTCGGCGTCCTCGCAGCCGCCCAGGGCGGCGGCGTAGCGCTCGGCGTCGCGTGCGAGCCGCGCGCGGGCGAAGGCGGCGAGCGCCTCCTTGCCCCTCTCGCCCCCGCCGACGGCCTGCGCGAGGAAGCCGAGAGCGTCGGCGGCGAGCTGGTCGTACGCCTGGTAGAACGTGTTGCGGCCGGAATCCGTCAGCAGGAACACCCGGGCGGGGCGGCCGCGGCCGCGGTGGCCGTACACCTTCTGCTCGCGCGAGGTCACCAGGCCTGCGGCGGTCAACGCGTCGAGGTGCCTGCGGACGGCGGCCTGGGTCAGGCCGAGGCGCTCCGCGAGGTCGGCGGCGCTGGACGGGCCGTGGTCGAGGATGGACCGGGCCACACGGTCGCGCGACGACGTAGCGGGGGCGGTCGCATCGACCGCCTCGCGTCCCTCCGCCATCTCGCGCACGTTTTTCACAACACCATTGTTGCGTAATTCCTTCCGGACGAACAAGCGGCGCTGGTCGGCGGGGAAAGTGCACTCCGTCACTAAGGGTTACCTAATCTGCTGGGCGCGGCCCAACGGTTCGTAGACTCGTCCGCATGCATGACCACGCCCCCGCCGTAGAGATTCGGGGCCTCATCAAGCGCTACGGCGCCAAGACCGCCGTCGACGGGCTGGACCTGACCGTCGGCCGTGGCAGCCTGACCGCCGTGCTGGGCCCCAACGGCGCGGGGAAGACCACGACCATCGAGACCTGCGAGGGTTACCGGCGTCCCGACGCTGGGACGGTGCGCGTGCTCGGGCTCGACCCGGTGGCCCAGGCATCGGAGCTGAAGCCCCGGATCGGCGTGATGCTCCAGTCGGGTGGCGTGTACCCCGGCGCGCGGGCGATGGAGATGCTGCGGCACACGGCCGCCCTGCACGCGAACCCCCTCGACGTCGACGAGCTCGCCGAGCGCCTCGGCCTCGGCTCCTGCGGGCGGACCGTCTACCGGCGCCTCTCCGGCGGCCAGCAGCAGCGTCTCTCGCTCGCCATGGCCGTCGTCGGACGGCCCGAGCTGGTCTTCCTGGACGAGCCCACCGCCGGGCTCGACCCGCAGGCCAGACGGGCGACCTGGGACCTGGTCCGCGACCTGCGCCGCGACGGCGTCAGCATCGTGCTCACCACACACCACATGGACGAGGCCGAGCAGCTCGCCGACGACGTCGCCATCGTCGACGGCGGCAAGGTCATCGCGCAGGGCAGCCCGGAGCAGCTCTGCCGCGGCGGCGCCGCGAACACCCTGCGCTTCCAGGGCCGCTCCGGCCTGGACCTCGGCGCGCTGCTGAAGGCGCTGCCGGACGGCTCCTCCGCCGCCGAGCTGACGCCCGGCAGCTACCTCATCGAGGGGCCGGTCGACCCGCAGCTGCTCGCCACGGTGACCAGCTGGTGCGCCCAGGCCGGCGTGCTCCCGGAGAACCTCTCGGTCGAGCGCCGCACCCTCGAAGACGTCTTCCTCGAACTCACCGGACGGGATCTGCGCTCGTGACGACCTACGCCCCCGCTCCGGGCGCGGCCCCGCTGGGCCGCATGCTGCGCGCGCAGACCGCGCTGGAGACCAGGCTGCTGCTGCGCAACGGCGAGCAGCTGCTGCTCACCGTGGTCATCCCGAGCGTGCTGCTGCTCCTGTTCAGCGCCGTGGACATCGTGTCCACCACCGGTCCGGGCAAGCGCGTCGACTTCCTCGCGCCGGGCCTGCTGGCGCTGGCCGTGATGTCCACCGCCTTCACTGGCCAGGCCATCGCGACGGGCTTCGAGCGCCGCTACGGCGTCCTCAAGCGCCTCGGCGCGAGCCCGCTGCCGCGCTGGGCGCTCATGACCGCGAAGACCGGCAGCGTGCTCGTCACCGAGGTGCTCCAGGTCGTCCTGCTGACCGTCATCGCCCTGGCCCTCGGCTGGAGCCCGCAGGGCAACCCCTTGGCGGTCCTGCTGCTGCTCGTCGCCGGCACCGCCGCCTTCTCCGGCCTCGGCCTGCTCATGGCCGGGACCCTGAAGGCCGAGGCGACCCTCGCCGCGGCCAATCTGGTCTTCATCCTGCTGCTGCTGGCCGGCGGCGTGATCGTGCCGCTGTCGAAGTTCCCCTCCGCCGTCCGCCCGGTGCTGGAGGCGCTGCCCATCAGCGCGCTGTCGGACGGCCTGCGCTCCGTCCTCCAGCAGGGCGCGGCGATGCCGTGGGGAGACCTCGGCATCCTCGCCGTCTGGGCCGTACTAGGTCTCGCCGCCGCGGCGCGCTTCTTCCGCTGGGAGTAGCGGGGCCGCGACGGCAAAAGCCGTGCTCACGTCATATGGAACCGCGTTGACGGCCCGTGCGGTCGAAGCTGACGGCTTACGAGCGCGGGGCCTTCACGGCTGTCTTCAGTTGTCCCGGATCCTGGGCGAGTTGCCGTGAGCGGGCTCTGGACGGCATTCCGTGCCGTACCGCTTCCGGACCGCCCACGCTTGGAGCCGGGGTGGTTGAGCGGCACCGGGTTCCTCCCGCATCGGCTTTCCGTCTGCCGCGGAGCTGGCACCTCGTCCCTGGAGCGAGAGTGTCCGCCTGTTGCCATTCGCACCGTATAGGTCCGCTCGGTGGTTCCGACCTGCGACGGAATGGTGGTCAGATGCGGCACCACTCGCTCCGGGTGCTGCGGTGAAGCTGGAGTCGTCGCTGTGGATGTCGCCGTCCGTGCTCTTCGGCTATGCGGATCGCGGGATCAGCAGCAGGACCCGCAGAGAGGCGAACTCCTTGGCCTCCTTCACGCGGTAGTGCGTGGCGAGCAGGTCGCGGACCGAAGCCGGCATCTGGTCGAAGCTGTGGCCCTTCGGCGCCGTGGAGAAGAGCCAGATTCGCAGGTAGGGCTGGGCGCAGACGGCGGGCACCTGGCAGGTTGCGGGGTCGAAGGTGCCGAGTGATTGGGCGCTGCGGCCTGCGAAGACGTCGTGTGGCGCTGCAGGGTTGCGCCACATTTGGTAGGAGAGCGCGAGTACGCCTTCGCGGTAGCCGTTGATTGCGACGCCGTCTCCGGGACGGCTTTGCCGCATGGTCCAGGTGGCTGCGCGCTGCCAGTCGGGCTCCCCGGGCAGTGGGTTCGCGCGCACGGCGGCGAAAGCGCCGAGTGTGACGAGGGCCAGGGCAAGCGCGGCCGCCGCGGCGGCGAGGGGTTCACGCCAGGGCGCCGTGCCGGGCAGTTTGCGGATGAGAACGCAGACCGCCGCGCCGGCCAGCAGGGCCCAGGCTGGCAGGGTGAAGATGAGGTAGCGGTTGAGGAAGAGGTCGAGTGTGCTTCGCGTGGCGTAGAGGACGAGCGGAGGCAGTGCCGCCCAGCACAGGACGACGGTCGTGCGGGCGCGTACCAGGAGTACGCCGAGCAGGCCGATAGCGATCACGGTCCAGCCGGCGGGGGTGGAGCGGAAGAGCTGGCCCGGTAGGGCGGCCAGGGTCATGTTCGTCTGCTCGAGCCAGGCGATCTGCTGCGATTGCGCGTGTCCGAACCAGATCAGCGGTAGCACGGGCAGGATGCCGGCGGCCACGCTGGCGGCCCAGGGCAGCAGGCGCGGTCTGCCGCCGGGGCTCCGCTCGATGAGGAGGGCGACGAAGTGCGCGGCCAGGACCGTGAGGGTCACCAGGTGGGCCAGTCCCATGGCGGTCACCAGTGCCGCGTAGCCGGTCCACCGGCCGAGACAGGGCTGGTCGATCGCGCGGTAGAGAAGCAGTGTCGCCGCCACTGCAGCCAGCACGGCGAATGCGTAGGGGCGGGCTTCCTGCGCGTACCGGCTGGTCATGGGAATGACCGCGAAGAGCAGACCTGCGGCCAGGCCGACCCGGGCGTCGAACAGGCGGCGCCCGAGCGGAACCAGTAGGCCTGCGGCGGTGGCCATCGCGAGCACCGACGGGAGGCGCATCGCGGTGGGCGAGTCGCCGAAGGCTCCGATCCACAGGTGCATCGCCGCGTAGTACGGAGCGAGGACGATGTCGACGTGGCTGAGCAGGCGCCCTAGGTCACTCCAGGAGAGCGAGGCCGCCCACCACGAGGCGTACTCGTCCTCCCACGGCTGGCGACCGCCGATGCCGTACAGGCCCATGCCCAGCATCAGCAGCACCGGCGGCAGCCAGTGACGTGCGGTGAGCCGCGCGGTTCCCGCCGACTGACCCGCCCGCTGCCCAGGCGTCGGCTGGTCTGCCGGTTCGGCGGGCAAGCCGTCTTTGACCTCGTGCTCCCAGGGGTGGGTTCCGGTCACCGAAGGGGACTTCCTCTCGTTGCTGCTGCCTGCCGCCACATTCGCCGCAGACTACGGGAGGGGGGCGGTCGTGGTGGGGGGGACGAGCCTGGTCCGGTCGGCGGCGACTCCGGCGCGGAAAGCGCGCAGGCTCGCCGCGGTCGCGTCGAAGCGCCAGTCGGCGGTGCCACCGGATGCGCGGTCTCTCTCGAACCAGATGAAGCCGATGATGTCCGGGTTCGACGGGAGCCAGTGGAAGAAGTTCGTGATCCACCGCGTTTTGAGCGCGGGGACGGCGCCGGTCTCGGTGATGACGATCGGCTTGTGGGTGATCGCGCACAGCTGCCGCAGGGTCGGCCCGAAAGTGGCCTGAGCCGTGTCCTCGTTGCCGTAGCCGACCAGGCCCACCCAGTCGACATAAGCGTCGCCCGGGTAAAGGGGAGCCAGCTTGACCTTCGGCGTCGGCCGGACGATGTTCGGGCTCCAGACCCAGATCACGTTAGTGGCGCCGGCCTTGACGAACAGGTCGTGCACGTGACGCCAGGCCTTGACGTAGTCACCAGGCCGGTTGCCGTTCAACTGCTCCGACCACGGGTACCAGGTGCCGTTCATCTCGTGGGCGAAGCGCAGCACCACGGGCATCTTCGCTGCCGCGACCGCGCGCGCGAAGCGCTGGATGTAGGGGTCGAAGGCGCCATCGGCGATCCGGGCCAGCCGGTACTTCGGCTGGTCGGTGTCGAAGGTCAGCGTGCTCTTGGCGCCGCTTCGAGTGTCCTGGCTCTGCCAGGGCTCCCAGCTCAGCACGGGTACCGTGCCGTGTCGGTAGGCGGCGGCGACAGCGGCCGGGTCGTAGTTGTCGGTCCACTTGACGAAGTATTCGGTCATGGAGGGCCGGGCACCGGTCTCCTCGGCCACCTTGGCCACTTCCGCGCCGGACCAGGGTGCGCTCGGGGTGGCCACGCCGTAGTAGATCCCGGTGGGATTGAGCAGTTGGCTCATGGTCGGGATGACGGGAGGTGTGGGCTTGGCGGCGTGACGCGACGCGGTCGAGCCCACGGTGGCCGCGTCGGCGGACTGGTCGCCCGAGGCTTGGTGGGTCACCGCCGTCGTGACCAGGTAGCACAGCACGGTGAGTGCGGTCAGGTTGACGACCATCCACAGCCGCAGCCGCACTCCTGTGCCGCGCCGCCACCAGGCCATGCTTCTGCGATGTGTGGTGCCGGGGTCAGACACTCATCATCACCGAGCCGAACAGCATCAGACCTCCCAGCAGGTAAGGGACGACCACCAAGGGACTGTGCGTGCGCTCGCCGGCGAAGCTGTCGGCACGAGTGCCCCAACCCGCGTTGTGGGCGCAGCGGAAGAAGCCCACCAGGCGGACGGGAAGCAGCAAGAAGGTGTTGATCAGCATGAACAGCGGGAGGAACACCATGTCCTGGGGCCGGTAGGCGAAGTGGCGGCCGAAACGCACAGCGATCGAGATCAGGGACATCAACGCGGCGAGGCCGATGATGCTGGCCATCGCCATCCACGGGGTGTGCGGCAGGGGGAGTTCGCTGTACAGGACGGGGCGGGAGCGGCGGAAGAACGCGGCGATCCAGGAGGCGAAGGTTCCCAGCAGCACGAACGGCACGGCGATGTCGCTGACATAGAACAGGCCCAGCATCCGAGCGTTTCCTGCCATCCACGGCAGCATGCGCAAGGTGTTGTACTGCGAGCCGCGGGCCCAGCGGTATTGCTGCTTGACCAGCTTCTTCAGCTGCAGCGGGGCGTCGGTGTAGACCAGCGAGGTGGACTGGTAGACCGTCTTGTACCCGGCCTTGAGAGTGTAGTTGGTGAGCGTTCGGTCATCGCTCACCTCCAGGAAGACGCCGAGGAACTTCTCGTTGAGGAATGCGTCCATGCAGTCGAAGAGGATCGAGCTGCGGAAGGCGATGGTGCGGCCGGGCAGGCAGCCGACCGTGCCGAGGGCGCTCATGGCCGGCATCGAGTACTGGCAGCGCACACTTTCCAGCCAGTCGGCCCAGCGGGTGAGCACCGACCGGCTCGGCTGCAGGATGCGCTGGCGGGTGGTCACCCCGCCGACCTCGGGGTCCCGGAACGGCTTGACCAGCTCGGAGAGCGTGTTCGGGGTCCACACGGTGTCGGAGTCGACCAGCACCGCGATCTCACCGCTGGACATTTCCAGGCCCACCTTGAGCGCGTTGCGCTTGCCGGGGATCTCGGTCCAGACCCACCCGACACCCATGTCGTCGCAGATGCTCTCCAGCGTGGGGTTCTGTGGGCCGTTGATGACCACGATGATCTCCGTCGGCTGCTGTGCACGGATGCGCGCCAGCACGTCCCGGAACAGATCCTCGGGCTCGTCGACTACCGGGATGATGACCGAGGTGGTCACCTCGAAGGGCCGCAGCCACGGGCGGTAGCGGCGTGCAAGGGCGATCCGGACGATCCAGAGCAGCCAGATCGTGGCCATGAACGCGGCAAACGGATAGACCGTCCCCTTGAGCCACCACTGACGGCATTCCAGCAAGAAAGCCAGCACGTGCTATCACCCGATCGCCGACGCACCGGGGCCTTGGGGCCCTCGGCAAGATGTGTGCAGGCGCACCGATTTGACGCTGGGCGCGCTCGTGTTCAGCCGCCGCCAGTCGATCAAGCAGCACTGTGGGGCTGATGCTAACCAGCCGAGCGATCGGACGATCTAGCGCATGTCGGACAAATGCTGACGGTATGGGAGTCTGGTTATTCATTTGTGATGACTATGTGTTGGCTTGCTTTCAACTTCTGCGTATCTACTGCCAGGATCTCCTTCGGCCTGCCGCAGTTCACTCGTCGGCCGCCGCCTGGCCAACTACGACCCGACACAGTTCTGAGGAGTACGCAGCGTGAGACTCACCGTCATCGGCACCGGCTACCTGGGTGCCACCCACGCCGCGTGCATGGCCGAACTCGGCCACGAGGTCCTCGGCCTGGACGTCGACCCTGACAAGATCGCTGCGCTGCAGGCCGGCCAGGTCCCTTTCTACGAGCCTGGCTTGGACGAACTGGTCGCCACCCACATCCGCTCTGGCCGACTGCGCTTCACCTCGTCCTACGCAGAGGCCGCCGACTTCGGCGAGGTGCACTTCTCCTGCGTCGGCACCCCGCAGAAGGCCGGGGAGCAGGCCGCGGACCTCAGCTACGTCGACGCTGTGATCGAGGGCCTGGGCCCCCACTTGCGCCAGCCGGCCCTCGTGGTCGGCAAGTCGACGGTGCCGGTCGGCACCGCCGAACGCCTCGCCCGTCGCCTGGCCACAATTGCGCCAGCCGGCGACGAGGCCAGGCTCGCATGGAACCCCGAGTTCCTGCGCGAGGGGTTCGCCATCGAAGACACACTCCGCCCCGACCGACTCGTCATCGGCGTACCGGCCCCCGGCGATCCAGCCGAGGAACTGCTGCGCCAGGTCTACGCCCCGCTGCTGGCCGCCGGCACCCCCCTGATCAGCACCGACTTCCCGACCGCAGAACTCGTGAAAGCCTCCGCCAACGCGTTTCTGGCCACCAAGATCTCGTTCATCAACGCCATGGCCGAGATGTGCGAGGCATCGGGAGCGGATGTCACCCAGCTGTCCGCGGCCCTCTCCTACGATCCGCGCATCGGCGGCCGCTTCCTGAACGCCGGCCTCGGGTTCGGCGGCGGGTGCCTGCCCAAGGACATCCGCGCGTTCATGGCCCGCGCCGACGAACTCGGCGCGGACCAGGCGCTCACTTTCCTGCGAGAGGTCGACGCCATCAACCTGCGTCGCCGCGACCGGATGGTGGAGCTCGCCCGTGAGCAGTGCGGCGGCGAACTGCCGGGCCGCCGCGTAGCAGTATGGGGCGCGGCGTTCAAACCAAACTCGGACGACATCCGGGACTCGCCCGCGCTCCACGTGGCCGCGCGGCTGCACCAACTCGGCGCCCAGGTCAGCGTCTACGACCCCAAGGCGATGGACCACGCACGCAAGGCATTCCCCGAACTCGACTACGGCTACTCCGCGATCGACGTGGCGCAGGATGCGGATGTCATCCTGCACCTGACCGAATGGACCGAATTCGCCCAGATCGAACCGCAGCACCTCGCCCACGTGGTGGCACAGCGCCGGATCGTCGACGGCCGCAACACGCTCGACCCGCATCTCTGGCGTGACGCCGACTGGACCTACCGGGCACTCGGGCGTCCTTAACTGACCGTTTCAGAATGAGTTGAGCGCGGGGCACGGACGCGGCCGGACGGCGCACCTAGTCCGATGCCTGCCTGCAGGTGCCGCTGCCGGCGCACCTGACACCAGCCCCAGCTGGGCCAGCCCCGTCCCCGCCCCCGCCGACTCCCCGGCTACCACCGCCACCCTCCCTGGCCGTGGCGTCCAGCACCGCACACGCCCGCCGGATGCGCCCGGATCCTGGCGGTCCGCGCCACTGCAGGACTCCCCCATCCGGGGAAGCCACGCCGACAGAAAGCGCGCCGCGGCCATGACGTCCGTTTCGCAGGGCCCCCGACCGGACGTGCACTGCCACTTCCCTCGACCCATAGCGACCTCTTCTCCCGACCCCTGAAACGCAACGTGCCCCACCGCATCATCAGCGGGAGGCACGCAGGTGGAACAGTGGGCTGAGCGGCATGGCGGCCTTCCGGCATCCGGATCGAGAGTCATCCTTGCCGCGCCCGGCTCCGAACTGACGGTCCGCTTCACCGCTACTCATCGTGACGTGACCGACCCGGCGCAGCAGAACCGCAAAGTACTGCTGCCAACCGCAAACTACGGCTTCCAGTCACACACAGGCGCACCACCGCGAACCTGGAACGTAAGGAAGGTGTGAACGAAGTGTCAACGTTCTGCGGTCACAATCGTCAGCCGATGTCCCATTTGCCCGGAAGGATTGAGTCCATTTGTTATCTGCGACGGCCTGACCGGCCGTCGGATCGAGCCGGTTTCGACAGGCATGTAACAGTCCCTCAGAAAACCCGCCGAACCGGTCGCACAGCTACCGGAGAGTCACTACGATCCCGCCATCACCGAGAGCGCTGTGACGTCCCAGCCGCATCCCGCCGGATTTGACATGTCCAAGAGCATCCCGGGCATGGGCGCGGACGCGCGCCGCCGGCGCCTCGGTCCGCGCAAGGGGAGAGGGCACGTAACAACATGTTGGGATTCTCGGCCCGAGGACGGGCGGTCCGCGTCGCAGCGGGCCTGCTGACCACGGGGGTCTTCGCGATCGGTTCGACGCTGGCGGTCGCCGGCACGGCGCTCGCGGACCAGAACGGCGGCGCCACGGCGACGCTCGGCGACTTCCTGCACGCCGGCCGGATCGATGTCGACGGCGGCGTCGCCTACGGCGGCACGGTCGCCCTGCAGGACGGCGGCCAGCAGCTCGCCGTCTACTGCATCGACCTCCACCACGACACGCACGACGGCGTGCAGTACCAGGAGACCGGCTGGGCCCAGTCGACGCTCTCGCAGAACCCGGACCGCGGCAAGATCCAGTGGATCCTGCAGCACTCCTTCCCGGTGGTCTCCGCCGCGACGCTGGCCGGCGACATCGGCGCGTCCGGCCTGACGGACGATCAGGCCGCCGCCGCGACCCAGGCCGCGATCTGGCACTACTCCGACCACGTGGACGCGCAGCCGGAGAACGGGACCGCCGCCCAGCTCACCGCCTGGCTGGAGCAGCACGCCCAGGACACCGCCGAGCCGGCCCCCTCGCTCGCCCTCTCCCCCGCCTCCGTCGCCGGCCGTGGCGGCCTGCTCGGCCCGGTGACCGTCGCCACCAGCGGCTCCTCCGTGGACGTCTCGCTCACCGGCCCGTCCGGCGTGCGGCTGGTCGACGCCGCCGGCAAGCCGGTCACCAGCGCCGTGAACGGCGAGAAGCTCTACGTCGACGTCCCCAAGGGCACGGCGGCCGGCTCCGCCGAGGTGGACGCGTCGACCACCACCGCCCTCCCGGTCGGCCGCGCCTTCAAGGCCGTCGACGGCTCGAGCCAGACGATGATCCTCGCGGGCACCGCCCCGGTCTCGGTCAAGGCCGCGGCGCAGGCGCGGTGGGCCCCGCAGGGTCCGGTCCCGGCGGCCAACGCCACGCAGGACTGCAAGCAGGGCGGCGTCGACATCACCCTGACCAACGGCGGCGACCAGCCGTGGACCGCCAGGGTCGGCGCCCTCACCGAGACCGTCGCGCCGGGCGCGACCAAGACCGTGCTGGTCAAGGAGAAGGAGGGGCAGAAGTACACGATCACCGTGACCGGCCCGAACTTCACCCGGACCTTCACCGGCGCGCTGACCTGTCAGCCCACCGGCGGCAGCCACCTGCCGTCGCCGACGCCGACCCCGTCGGCCTCGTCCTCGCAGCCGCCGCTGGCCGAGACCGGCGCCAGCAGCGCGACCCCGGTGATCGCCGGCATCGGCGCGGGCCTGGTCGTGGTCGGCGGCGCGGCCGTCTTCCTGCTCCGCAAGCGCCGCGGCAACCACTCGGCCTGACGCGCCCTCGGTGTGACGCGCCCCACGGAGCCTGACGTCGGCTTTCGTGGGACGCGTCACCCCGGGCAAAGAACGAGAATTCGGGCACCTACGATGGACGTCGTGCGTACCCCCTTCTCCTACCTCGCCGAGCGGGTGACCGTGCCGGACCAGTGGGTCCGCCGCGCGGCGCTGGCCACGCTGGTGTGCAGCGTGCTGATCATCGTGACGGGCGGCGCGGTCCGCCTCACGGGCTCGGGCCTCGGCTGCCCGACCTGGCCGACCTGCACCTCGACGACGCTCGCCCCGACGTCCGCGATGGGCGTCCACGGCGTCATCGAGTTCAGCAACCGCATGCTGACCGACGTCATCTGCGTCGTCGTCGGCCTGGCGATCCTGGCCTCGCGCTGCGCCAAGCCGTGGCGCAAGGAGGTCACGCGCCTCGGCTGGTACCAGTTCTGGATCATCGTCGGCGACGCGGTCGTCGGCGGGATCACGGTGCTGACGCACCTGAACCCCTACGTGGTCTCCTGCCACTTCCTGCTGTCGATGCTGCAGATCCTCGCCTCGCTGGCGATGTGGCAGCGCACCCGCGAGGGCGACGGCGAGCCGGTCCGCACGGTCGGCCGCCCGATCATCCATCTCTCGCGCCTCACCGTCGCGATGACGGCCCTGCTGATCGCCGCCGGCACCCTGGTCACCGGCTCCGGTCCGCACCCGGGCGACAGCAGCGACGTGAAGCGGATGCCGTTCAACTGGGACAAGATCACCCAGTTCCACGCCGACTTCGCCTTCGTCTCGGTGGGCCTGGCCGCCGCCATGATCTTCGTCCTGATGGCCGTGGACGCGCCCGCGGCCCCGCGCCGCATCGCCAGGGGCTTCCTCGCCGTCCTGCTGGCGCAGGGCGCGCTGGGCTTCGTCCAGTACCTCACCCACGTGCCGGAGCTGCTGGTCGGCATCCACATGCTGGGCGCGGCCCTGTGCTGGGTCGCGGTCCTGCGCCTGCACCTCTCGCTGCGCGTGCGGCCCGAGGTCGGCTCCCTGGACCGACCGGCCGACATCGAGGCGCTGGTGGCTACCGCCTGACCCGCGCACGCACCCCTATGACGGAGCCCCCGGCCAGTGGCCGGGGGCTCCGTCATAGGCGGGAGAGCGGGAGAGCGGGAGAGTCGCTCAGATCTGGATGCCCGCCATCCGCTTCCACTCGTACGCGCCGGTCTTGACCTTCAGGCCCAGCTCGCCCTCGAAGCTGTCGTGCTTGGTGACGCCCGAGAGCTCCACCGCGCGCTCCGCGACGGCCATGGACGGCGCGACCTGGTCGCCCCACTGGCCGTCGGCGCCCACCAGGGCGATCCGGGTCGCGATCTTGCCGACGTACTCGACGACGCCGTCCGCGCTGCCACCGTGCGCGGCGGCGAAGGCCTTGACGTTCTTGGCGATGCGCTGCGCGCGCTTCTCGTCCCGGGGAGAGAGGACGGCGGTGGTCTCTTCGGTGGTCATAGACAGCAGATTACTCAGGGGTAGACGCAGAAACGACCGGACCCCGATGTGCAGTAACGCACACCGGGGTCCGGTCCGAATCCGATCCGACTACTTCAGGAACGGGTCGATTGCGATCTCGACGAACAGCAGCGTCAGATAGGTGATCGACCAGTGGAACAGCCGCATTTCCTTGAGCTTCGCGCCCACGATCCCGGACTTGGCCCGGGACAGCAGGCCGTGCGCCTCCTTGAGCCACAGCGCGCCCAGCAGCACCGCGGTGACCGGGTAGACCACGCTGGTGTGGCCCAGCGGCCACAGCGTCAGCGACACCGCGACCATGACCCAGCTGTAGGCGACGATCTGCTTGGCCACGGCCTCGTTCGTGGCGAGGACGGGCAGCATCGGCACGCCGGCGTTCGCGTAGTCGTCCTTGACCTTCATCGACAGCGGCCAGTAGTGCGGCGGGGTCCAGAAGAAGATGACGAGGAAGAGCACGACCGGCGGCCAAGCCAGCGAGTCGGTGACGGCGGACCAGCCGATGAAGACCGGCATGCAGCCGGCGATCCCGCCCCAGACGATGTTCTGCGCCGTGCGGCGCTTGAGGCCCATCGTGTAGACGACGACGTAGAAGAGGAGCGCCGCCAGCGACAGCGCCGCGCTCAGCGGGTTGACCAGGGCCCAGAACCACAGGGTCGAGCCGACCGCGAGCGCGACGCCGAAGACCAGGGCCTCACGCGGGGAGACCATGCCGGTGACCAGCGGGCGCCGCTCGGTGCGGGTCATCAGCGCGTCGATGTCGCGGTCGATGTACATGTTGAGCGCGTTGGCGCCCCCCGCGGACAGATAGCCGCCGACGACGACCTCCAGCACCAGCAGCAGGTCGGGAACTCCGCGCTGCGCCAGGAACATCACCGGAACGGTGGTGATCAGCAGCAGCTCGATGATCCGCGGCTTGGTCAGTGCGATGAAGGCCCCGAGGCGGGCCGTCAGCGGCCTATGCCCGGGGGTCCCCTCGACCAGACCGGCCGGACGGGATTCGACGGCGGTCACGAACACCCCTGGTTGATGAAGCTCAGCAGTACCACGCCACCTTAGACGCTCCATATCTCCGCTATTGCGGCGGGGGGCCGTGTCGGGCCAAACGCCGTGTTCAGCAGGGTGAACACGGAGCGAACAGCGCTCGCGCCCCGTAACCGGTCTGCCATGTTCAGCGGGAACGCACGCATCCATCAGCGGTAGGCTCGCGTCTGTAAAGAGGGTCAACGCACTGTGACAAGTAACCGCCGCCGTTGTCGGACTTGGCGCGAGTCGGAAGACGTTACGGAAGGAGCCCTGATTCAGGGTGAGCACGACGCCGAGTAACACCTTCGAATGGACCGAACTCGACCAGCGCGCGGTGGACACCGTGCGCGTTCTGGCGGCGGACGCGGTCCAGAAGGTCGGAAACGGTCACCCCGGCACGGCGATGAGCCTGGCCCCCGCCGCGTACCTGATCTACCAGCGCTTTCTGCGCCACGACCCGGCGGACGCGCAGTGGGTCGGCCGTGACCGCTTCGTGCTGTCGCCCGGCCACACCTCGCTCACGCTCTACATCCAGCTCTACCTCTCCGGCTACGGCCTGTCCCTGGAAGACCTGGAGGCCTTCCGCACCTGGGGCTCGCTGACGCCGGGTCACCCCGAGCACGGCCACACCGTCGGCGTCGAGACCACCACCGGCCCGCTGGGCCAGGGTGTCGGCAACGCGGTCGGCATGGCCATGGCCAGCCGCTACGAGCGCGGCCTGTTCGATCCGGAGGCGCCCCAGGGCGCGTCCCCGTTCGACCAGACCATCTGGGCGATCGTCTCGGACGGCGACCTGGAGGAGGGCATCTCCTCCGAGGCCTCCTCGCTGGCCGGCCACCAGAAGCTGGGCAACCTCGTCTTCCTCTACGACGACAACCACATCTCCATCGAGGGCGACACCGAGACCGCGTTCTCCGAGGACGTCCTCAAGCGCTACGAGGCGTACGGCTGGCACATCCAGCGCATCGAGCCGGCCGAGTCCGGCGACATCGACGTCAAGGCCCTGAACGACGCGCTGACCGCCGCCAAGAACGAGACCGGCAAGCCGTCCATCATCGCGATGCGCACGATCATCGCCTGGCCGGCCCCGACCAAGCAGAACACCGAGGCCGCCCACGGTTCCGCGCTCGGCGCGGACGAGGTCGCCGCCACCAAGCGGGTCCTCGGCTTCGACCCGGAGAAGTCCTTCGTCGTCGAGCCGGAGGTGCTCGCGCATGCCCGCAAGGTCGGCGAGCGCGGCGCCGAGGCCCACGCCGAGTGGGAGAAGCAGCTGGCCGACTGGCGCACCGCCAACCCGGAGCGTGCCGCCCTGTTCGACCGTGTCCAGGCCGGCGCGCTGCCGGAGGGCTGGGAGCAGTCCGTCCCCGCCTTCGAGGTCGGCTCCTCCATCGCCACCCGCGCCGCCTCCGGCAAGGTGCTGCAGGGTCTGGGCAAGGTGCTGCCGGAGCTGTGGGGCGGCTCGGCCGACCTGGCCGGCTCGAACAACACCACCATCGACGCCTCCTCGTCCTTCCTCCCGGTCGGCAACCCGCTGCCGGAGGCGAGCCCGTACGGCCGCACGATCCACTTCGGCATCCGCGAGCACGCCATGGGCTCGGCGATGAACGGCATCGCGCTGCACGGGAACACCCGCGTCTACGGCGGCACGTTCCTGACGTTCTCGGACTACATGCGCGGTGCGGTCCGCCTGGCCGCGCTGATGAAGCTGCCGGTCACCTACGTCTGGACGCACGACTCCATCGGCCTCGGCGAGGACGGCCCGACCCACCAGCCGGTCGAGCACATGGCCGCGCTGCGCGCGATCCCGGGCCTGAACATGGTCCGTCCGGCCGACGCCAACGAGACCGCGGTGGCGTGGGAGGAGATCACCCGCCGCCACACCGCCGCCCCGGCCCCGCACGGCCTGGCGCTGACCCGCCAGGGCGTCCCCACCTACGCCCGCAACGAGGACGCGGCCAAGGGCGGCTACGTCCACACCGAGGCCGAGGGCGGCGCGCCTCAGGTGATCCTCATCGGCACCGGCTCCGAGCTCCAGCTCGCCGTCGCGGCCCGCGAGACCCTGCAGGCCGAGGGCATCCCGACCCGCGTGGTCTCGATGCCGTCGGTGGAGTGGTTCGACGAGCAGACGAAGGAGTACCGCGACAGCGTGCTCCCCTCGTCGGTCAAGGCGCGCGTGGCGGTCGAGGCCGGTATCGCGCTGACCTGGCACCGCTTCGTCGGCGACGCCGGTCGCATCGTCTCCCTGGAGCACTTCGGCGCCAGCGCCGACGCCAAGGTGCTCTTCCGCGAGTTCGGCTTCACCGCCGAGCACGTGGTCGCCGCCGCGAAGGAATCTCTCGCGGCCGCCGGTCGCTGAACCGTACGTATCGCAGAGGAAAGAGCTTCATCATGACTGACTCCCTGGCGCGCCTCAGCGACGAAGGCGTGGCGATCTGGCTGGACGACCTGTCCCGCAAGCGGCTCACCTCCGGCAACCTCGCCGAGCTGGTCCGCGACAAGCACGTGGTGGGCGTGACCACCAACCCGTCGATCTTCCAGAAGGCGATCGGCGCCGGCGACGGCTACGAGGCCCAGCTGGCCGATCTGGCCGTGCGCGGCGTCACCGTCGACGAGGCCGTGCGGATGATGACCTCCGCCGACGTCCGCGACGCGGCCGACGTGCTGCGCCCGGTCTACGACGCGAGCAACGGCCGCGACGGCCGGGTCTCCATCGAGGTGGACCCGCGTCTGGCGCACGAGACGGCGCCGACCATCGCCGAGGCCAAGCAGCTGTGGTGGCTGGTCGACCGTCCGAACACCTTCATCAAGATCCCGGCCACCGTGGCCGGCCTGCCGGCCATCAGCGCGGTGCTGGGCGAGGGCATCAGCGTCAACGTCACGCTGATCTTCTCGCTGGAGCGCTACAAGGCCGTCATGGACGCCTTCCTGACCGGCCTGGAGCAGGCCAAGGCCAACGGCCACGACCTCTCCACGATCGAGTCGGTCGCCTCCTTCTTCGTCTCCCGCGTGGACACGGAGATCGACAAGCGCCTGACGAAGATCGGCACCGAGGAGGCGCTGGCCCTCAAGGGGAAGGCGGCCATCGCCAACGCCCGCCTGGCCTACCAGGCCTACGAGGAGGTGTTCAGCAGCGACCGCTGGAAGGCGCTGGCCGCCGCCGGCGCCAAGCCGCAGCGTCCGCTGTGGGCCTCCACCGGGGTCAAGGACCCGAACTACGACGACACCATGTACGTCGTGGACCTGGTCGCCCCGGGCACGGTCAACACCATGCCGGAGGCCACCCTCGACGCCGTCGCCGACCACGGCGTGATCAGCGGCGACACGGTGACCCCGAACTACGGCGACGCCAAGGCCGTGCTGGACAAGGTCGCCGCCCTCGGCATCTCCTACGACGACGTCGTCCAGGTCCTGGAGGACGAGGGCGTGGAGAAGTTCGAGATCTCCTGGAAGGAGCTGCTGGAGACGGTGCAGCAGTCCCTCGACGCGAAGGGTGGCGCGACGAAGTGACCGACCCCGCAGCGGTGTCCGACGACCCCGTCCTGGACGACGGGGCGCCGGAGAACTTCGGCGAGACCAATGTGTGGATCAACCCGCTGCGTGACCCGGCGGACCGACGGCTCCCGCGTATCGCGGGGCCGTCGGGCCTGGTCATCTTCGGAGTCACGGGCGACCTGTCCCGCAAGAAGCTGATGCCGGCCATCTACGACCTGGCCAACCGCGGCCTGCTGCCGCCGGGCTTCTCGCTCGTCGGCTTCGCCCGCCGCGACTGGGAGGACGAGGACTTCGCCCAGGTCGTGCACGACTCCGTCAAGGAGCACTCGCGCACGCCCTTCCGCGAGGAGGTCTGGCAGCAGCTGGCCAAGGGCATGCGCTTCGTCCAGGGCGAGTTCGTCGACGACCAGGCCTTCGACAAGCTGCGCGAGACCATCGAGGAGCTGGACAAGGCGCAGGGCACGGGCGGCAACTTCGCCTTCTACCTGTCCGTCCCGCCGAAGTTCTTCCCGCAGGTGGTCCAGCAGCTCAAGGCCCACGGCCTGGCGGACCCGCCCAAGGGCTCCTGGCGCCGTGCCGTCATCGAGAAGCCCTTCGGCCACGACCTCGCCTCCGCCCAGGAGCTGAACAAGGTCGTGCACGAGGTCTTCCCGCGTGACGAGGTCTTCCGGATCGACCACTACCTCGGCAAGGAGACGGTCCAGAACATCCTGGCGCTGCGTTTCGCCAACGCGATGTTCGAGCCGATCTGGAACCGCGGCTACGTCGACCACGTGCAGATCACCATGGCCGAGGACATCGGCATCGGCGGCCGCGCCGGGTACTACGACGGCATCGGCGCCGCCCGGGACGTCATCCAGAACCACCTGCTCCAGCTGATGGCGCTGACGGCGATGGAGGAGCCCGCCTCCTTCCATCCCAAGGCGCTGGTGGCGGAGAAGCTCAAGGTGCTGACCTCGGTCAAGATCCCCGACGACCTGGGCAAGCACACCGTGCGGGCACAGTACGCGCACGGCTGGCAGGGCGGCGAGGAGGTGCCGGGCTACCTCGAGGAGGAGGGGATCAACCCCAAGTCCAAGACCGACACCTTCGCCGCGATCAAGCTGGAGATCAACAACCGCCGCTGGGCGGGTGTGCCGTTCTACCTGCGCACCGGCAAGCGGCTGGGCCGCCGCGTCACCGAGATCGCGGTCGTCTTCCAGCGGGCCCCCTACCTGCCCTTCGACGCCGCGGCGACGGAGGAGCTGGGCCAGAACGCGCTGGTCATCCGCGTCCAGCCGGACGAGGGCGTGACGGTGCGCTTCGGCTCGAAGGTGCCGGGCACGTCGATGGAGGTCCGGGACGTGACGATGGACTTCGCCTACGGCGAGTCCTTCACCGAGTCCAGCCCGGAGGCCTACGAGCGGCTGATCCTGGACGTGCTGCTCGGGGACGCCAACCTGTTCCCGCGCCATCAGGAGGTCGAGGAGTCCTGGCGGATCCTGGACCCGATCGAGAAGTACTGGGACGCCCACGGCAAGCCCGCACAGTACGAGGCCGGCACCTGGGGCCCGGCCGAGGCGGACGAGATGCTCGCACGAGACGGCAGGAGCTGGCGCCGGCCATGAAGATCGATCTCACCGACACCACCTCCAGCAAGATCAACGCGACGTTGATCGACGCCCGCCGGGCGATCGGCACGGCGACCGTCGGCATGGTGCTGACGCTCGTGATCGTCACCGACGAGGGCAGCGCCTACGACGCGCTCAAGGCAGCCTCCGACGCCTCGCGCGAGCACCCCTCGCGCATCCTGGCCGTCATCAAGCGCCCGGGGCGTTCGCCGCGGGCGCGGTCCCAGGCGCGTCTGGACGCCGAGGTCCGGGTCGGCTCCGACTCGGGAACCGGCGAGACGGTCGTGCTCCGCCTCCACGGCGAGCTGGCCGCGCAGGCGCAGTCGGTCGTGCTGCCGCTGCTGCTGCCGGACGCCCCGGTCGTCGTCTGGTGGCCGGAGAACGCGCCGGTCAACCCCGAGAAGGACCCGCTGGGCACGCTGGCCCAACGCCGGATCACCGACGCCGTCGCGGCGGAGAGCCCGGTCGAGCAGCTGGCCACGCGGGCCGCGTCCTACGCGCCCGGCGACACCGACCTGGCCTGGACCCGGATCACCCCGTGGCGTTCGATGCTGGCCGCGGCCCTGGACCAGAAGCACGTCCAGGTCGACTCGGCGACGGTCGAGGGCGAGTCGGACAACCCCTCGACCGAGCTGCTGGCCCTGTGGCTGGCGGAACGGCTGAAGATCAAGGTCGAGCGCAAGGTCAGCGAGGGCCCGGGCATCACGGCGGTGCGGATGCACACCGTGGACGGCGACGTCTGCCTGGACCGTCCCGACGGCCTGTTGGCCAAGCTGTCGATGCCGGGCCAGCCGGACCGGATGGTGGCGCTCAAGCGGCGCGAGACCTCGGAGCTCATCGCCGAGGAGCTGCGCCGCCTCGACCCGGACCTGATCTACGCGTCGGCGGTGCGCTACGGCGTGGAGAACCTCCACTCCGCCTCGTCCGTTCGCGAGGTCGTCGAGGCCCCGGAGCCGGCCACCGCTCCCGTTCCGTCCAAGACAGCCAAGAAGACCGCTTCGCCCTCACGGACCAGGAAGTGACGCCGCAGCTGGTCGTCCACCGCGACAAGGAGCTGATGGCCCTTGCCGCGGCGGCACGGCTGATCACGCGGATCGTGGACGCCCAGTCCGCCCGTGGTTCCGCCTCGGTGGTGCTGACGGGTGGCCGGAACGGCAACGCGCTGCTCGCGGCCGTCGCCTCCTCCCCCGCCAGGGACGCCATCGACTGGTCCCGGCTGGACCTGTGGTGGGGCGACGAGCGGTTCCTGCCGGAGGGAGACCCGGAGCGCAACTACACCCAGGCCCGCGAGGAGCTGCTCGACGCGGTGCCGCTGGACCCGGCGCGGGTGCACCCGATGCCGGCCTCCGGCGGCGCGTTCGGCGACGACGCCGAGGGGGCGGCCGCCGCGTACGCGGCGGAGCTCGCCAAGGCCGCCTCGCCGCACGACCGGGTGGCGGTCCCGAGCTTCGACGTGCTGCTGCTGGGCGTCGGGCCGGACACGCACGTGGCCTCGCTCTTCCCCGAGCACCCGGGTGTGCGGGAGACCGAGCTGACGGTCGTCGGCGTCCGCGGCGCGCCCAAGCCGCCGCCGACCCGCGTCTCGCTCACCCTCCCGGCGATCCGCAACGCCCGCGAGGTCTGGCTGCTGGCCGCCGGTGACGACAAGGCCGACGCCGTCGCCCTCGCCCTCTCCGGCCCCGGCCCCGTCCAGGCGCCGGCCTCGGGCGCGACCGGCCGCAGCCGCACCCTCTGGCTCCTGGACCGCGCGGCCGCGTCCAAGATCCCACCCCAGCTCTACCCGCCGGACGTGGCGTAGGGCTCCGGCACAAAGGCCGCCTCCCGTTCCCGGGAGGCGGCCTTTTTCGCCCTCGCAACTCAAGCGCACGACCCTGACGACCTGTGACCGAACAGGGACCGGTTCCGACCGGTCCCCGTTCGGCGTTCCCGGCCTAGACTGCTCCCCCATGGATGAGGTGACGGTACGTCAGGTGACGGCGGGAGACCTGGGCGAACTCGTGCGCGTCTTGGCACGCGCGTTCTACGAGGATCCGCAGTTCCTGTGGTCGCTGCCGGACCAGCGGGACCGGCTGCGGCGGATCGAGCGGATCTTCGACACCATCCTGCGGTTCGAGGCGCTGCGGCACGACACGGTGCAGCTGGCCGAGGACGGCGCGGGAACGATCCTGGGCGGTGCGGTCTGGCTGCCGCCGCACCACTGGCGGGACCCGCTGAGCCGGCAACTGCTCACCGCGCCCGGCTTCCTGCGCGGGTACGGCCGACGGATCGGGTACGGCGGCGCCTTCCAGTCGGCCTGCTGGAAGGCGCACCCGTGCGAGCCGCACTGGTACCTGTACATCCTCGGCGTGGAGCCCGACGTCCAGGGCCGCGGCGTCGGCGCCGCGCTGCTGCGGGCCGGGCTGGAGCGCTCGGACGCGGCCGGACTGCCCGCCTACCTGGAGTCCAGCAACCTGGCGAACGTGCCGCTCTACGAGCACTTCGGCTTCGCCGTCACCGGACGCCTCGCCCTCCCGCCGAACGCGCCGGAGATCCCGACGATGTGGCGGCCGACCGACAGGGTGTCACAGATGCGTACGGACGACTGACGGGCTGCCAACTGTCCCGACCAGCGGAAACGCGGAGATAATCCTTCCGCTCCTCTGTTCGACACTTGCTAGATCGGGGTGGCGATGCCGCCGACCGCCGCAGTTCCGGCCGTGACGTCTCTGCCCTCGCCCCGCCGGGTGAAGCTGATGCCCCTGGTGGCGCTGATCTTCTTCAGCGTCTCCGGCGGGGCCTACGGCATCGAGGGGCTCTTCTCCACCTCCGGCCCCGGGATGGGCCTGCTGCTGATCCTGCTGACGCCGCTGATCTACAGCATCCCGCACGCCTTGGTCTGCGCGGAGCTCGGCACGGCGATCCCCGTGGACGGCGGCTTCTACCACTGGGTCCGCCGCGGCCTCGGCGACTTCTGGGGCTTCCAACAGGGCGTGCTGCGCTGGCTGTGCAGCTTTGTCGACATGGCGGTCTATCCGGTGCTGTTCACCAGCTACCTGCAGTCCATGGCCGCCTGGGTCGCTCCCGGCAGGCACGTGCTGTTCACCGTCGGCCACTTCGCCTTCGACCTGAACTGGTTCATCTGTCTCGCCGTCATCGCGGTCTTCACACTGGTCAACCTGATGGGCGCGGCCTGGGTCGGCGACTCCTCGGTGCTGTTCGCGATCGTCTGCCTCACCCCGATGCTGCTGCTCAGCGTCGTCGGCTTCGCCCACCTGCTGAGCCACGGCGCCGACCCTGTCGGGGCGATGACGAGCGCGCCGGACCAGTCGATGGGGAACGCCTTCGGCTCCGGGCTCTTCCTCGCCATGTGGAACTACAGCGGCTGGGACAGCGTCTCGACCGTCGCCGGCGAGATGGAGAACCCGCGCAGGCACCTGCCCAAGGCCCTCGCCGTCTCCGTCGCACTCATCGCCGTCGGCTACCTGGTGCCCGCGCTCGCCTCCCTCTCCGTCGGCGCGAACGGCCCGGCCGGGTGGAGGAACTGGGACAGCGGCTCCTTCTCGGACGTCGCCCAGGCCCTCGCCGGGCCCTGGCTGCAGATCACCGTCACCGTCGGCGGCATGTTCGCCTCGGTGGCGATGTTCTCCGCGCTCCTGGCCTCCAACGCCCGCCTGCCCTTCGTCCTGGCGGAGGACGGCTACTTCCCGCGGTGGGTCGCCCGGCGCAGCGCGCGGCGTCAGGTGCCGGTGGTCTCCATCGTGGGCTCCTCGGTGATCTACGCGCTGTTCTGCCTCAGCAGCTTCAGCAACCTGATCGTCGTGGACGTCTTCCTGACCAACATCTCCCTGCTGCTCCAGGTCGCGGCGCTGATCGCGCTGCGGGTCCGGGAGCCGGAGCTGGAGCGCCCGTACCGTGTCCCCGGCGGCGCGCTCGCGCTCTCCCTCATCACGCTGAGCCTGACGGGCGTGTGCGCGTGGGCGGCCTGGCAGCAGTACGTGCAGAACGGCACGCAGGCGGTGACCTACTGCCTGTTCGCCGTGGGCGGGTCCACGCTGCTGTACTTCCCGTTGGCCCGGCGCCGTCGGCGCAACGCGGCGGCGCGGCCGACGACGGCCGCCGAGGAGGCGGCTGGAGGGACGGCGGCTGGAGGGACCGCGGCTGGGGAGACTGCGCGCGAGCCGGATCCGGTGGCGCCCTGACCGCGGGTCAGCCAAGGAACTTCAGCATCCAGGTCAGCCCGAGCTCCTGCGCAGTCGAGAGCGCCCCCTCCCGCAGCAGCTCGCGCTCGGGCCCCTCGGGCAGCTCCTGCCAGAGCGACATCTGCGCCGCCGCGACCTGCGGCCGGGCGCCGAGCGCCGCGCGCAGGTGCAGTGAACGACGCAGCAGGGGCACCGGATCCGGCTCGTAGCCGGAGAGATGGCGCACGACGTAGGACTCGAGCAGCAGGTCGCCGCCCCCCGCGGCAGCGTCTCAGGCTCTCGTCGAAGTACGGCCGCGCGGCCGCGTCGTCGTCGGCGATGTTCTGGCGCAGCACGCCGAGCCAGAACGTCCCCCAGCCGGCCGTGGCCGGATCCCCCGCGGCGGCCGAGAACCCCGCCTCGGCCGTCGCCTGGTCGCCCGCCTCCGCGTCCAGGCCGAACAGCAGGCGAGTGTAGGCGAGTTGCGCGCCGAGGAAGGCCGCCTGCGGCGATCCCTCCGGCAGTGCGGCGACCGCCGCCGACGCGGCGGCGGGATCGTCGAGGCACCACCAGTTCCGCTCGACGAGAATCTGCGCCCGCAGCTCCGGCACGCCGTCGCGGTCCTCCCGATCGGCTCCGTCCAGAGAACAGCCGGCCGCTGAGCGCACGGCCGGGCTGCACGGCGGGGGCGCACGGCGGGGCTGCACGGCGGGGCTCAGTCAGAGGGGCGGTCCTGGAGGTCCAGGTCGGCGAGGGCCGCGTCGAGGCGGTCACGCTCCGCGGCGTGGGCGCGGGCGGCGAGGCGGAGGGCGTGGGCGGCGTAGGACAGCTCGGGGCTGTCGGAGAGGCTGAGGGCGTCGGCCTCGGCGTGAGCCCGGAGCTTGTCCGCGACGGCGCGGGCGGCACGCAGGGACTCGCGCAGGCGGGCCGGATCCTGGAGGTGGCCCAGCCAGAGGCGGAACGCGGCCGGGAGCGGCGCGCGGGCGACCCACCCGCGGAGCGCGTCCTCACCGGAGGGAGTGAGCCGGTAACGACGCCTCGCACCCAGTTCGCCCGGAAGAGTGTCCACGGCGACGTATCCCGCCGCCTCGAGGCGGAACAACTCCCGGTAGACGTCGCTGGACGAAGGGCTCCAGTAGAAGTGAGCGAGCGTCTGCTCAGCCCATTTCTTCAGCTCGTAGCCCGTCAGCTCCCGCCCGAAGGAGAGCAGACCGAGCACGGCCCACGAAGTCGTCGGAAGCGCGTCGGCAGCCACCAGAAGATTGTAGGTGCACCAACAAGAGGCCCTCCCCCCAAGGGATGTGACATCCCGTCAAAGAAGGCTCGCGGGCACCGGTCAGATCTCGCCGCGGAGCTTGGCCAGGGCCTCGGCCAGGATCGCCTCGCCGTCGGCGTCGCTGCGGCGCTCGCGCACGTAGGCGAGGTGGGTCTTGTACGGCTCCGTACGCGGCGGCGCGGGCGGGTTCTCCTCGTCCTGGCCGGCCGGGAAGCCGCAGCGCGGGCAGTCCCAGGTGTCCGGGATCTGGGCGTCGGAGGCGAAGCTGGGCTTCGTCTCGTGCCCGTTGGCGCACCAGAAGGAGATTCGGAGCCGCGGGGCGGACTCGCCGCGCTCGGCCTCTCCCATCGGGCCGGCCCCGACCCTGCTGCCACGGATGGCGTTGCCACTTGCCACGGTCTGACTCCCTGCGTGATGGTGCGGTGCTGCGAAAGTCGTCCCGGCCGCTCGCCCCGGCCGAAGTCGTCCTAGTGTACGGAACGCATAAGCGTCGCCCCACACCCGTGTCGGTGACGACTGTCACCATGATAGGCGTGGAGGCGACGCTCCGTCAGAAGTCCTGACTTCACCCCGCTGGGCTGCTGGAACTCAGCCGTTCTTGGCCTTCATCAGCAGCGACAGGACGATGATGCAGACGAACCAGCCGACGCCCATGAAGATGGTGATGCGGTCCAGGTTGCGCTCGGCCACCGCCGAACCACCACCCGTGGAGGACATGCCTCCACCGAACATGTCGGACAGGCCGCCGCCCTTGCCCTTGTGGAGCAGGACCAGGATGACCATCATCACGCTGAAGAAGATCAGCGCGATGGAGAAACCGAGGATCACAGCCGGACCTATCTTTCGGGATGCGGGACTGCTGGCAGCAGGGCCCGGGCGTCACACCCGAGCCCTACCACCTTAGGCGTGCGACAGCCTACGGGAAAGCGGTCGCGGATACTGCAACGGATGGCGTCGGTTACGAGACCGCCTGGTCCCGGTAGCGGACGATCCGGACGAACTCCTCCGCGTCCAGCGAGGCCCCGCCGACCAGCGCGCCGTCCACGTCGGGCTTGGCCATGATGCCGGCCGCGTTGCTGCCCTTGACGGAGCCGCCGTACAGGACGCGGACGGCGTCCGCGACCTCCTGGCTGTACAGCTCGGCCAGGCGGGCGCGGATCGCGCCGCAGACCTCCTGCGCGTCCTCGGGCGTGGCCACCTCGCCGGTGCCGATGGCCCAGACGGGCTCGTAGGCGATGACGATCGTGGCGACCTGCTCGGCGGTGACGTCGGCGAGCGCGCCGTCGACCTGCGCGAGCGTGTAGGCGACCTGCTCGCCGGCCTTGCGGACGTCCAGTCCCTCGCCGACGCAGAGGATCGGCGTGATGCCGTTCCGGAACGCCGCCTTGACCTTGGCGTTGACCAGTTCCTCGTTCTCGGCGTGGTACTGCCGGCGCTCGGAGTGGCCGATCACCGCGTAGGTGCACTTCAGCTTGGCCAACATCGGGCCGGAGATCTCGCCCGTGTAGGCCCCGGCGTCGTGCGCGGAGATGTCCTGGGAGCCGTACTTGATCTTCAGCTTGTCGCCGTCGACCAGGGTCTGCACCGAGCGCAGGTCGGTGAACGGCGTCAGCACCGCCACCTCCACCGCGTCGTAGTCCTTGTCGTTGAGGGCGAAGGCGAGCTTCTGGGTGTGGGCGATGGCCTCGAGGTGGTTGAGGTTCATCTTCCAGTTGCCGGCCATCAGCGGCTTGCGAACAGCGTCAGTCATGTCTGTGGTGCTCACTTCTCCAGTGCGGCCAGACCCGGCAGGGTCTTGCCTTCGAGGTACTCCAGGCTGGCGCCGCCACCCGTGGAGATGTGGCCGAACTTCGACTCGTCGAAGCCGAGGGTGCGCACGGCCGCGGCCGAGTCGCCGCCGCCGACGACGGTGAAGGCGTCGGAGTCGATCAGGCCCTGCGCGACGGCGCGGGTGCCGTCGGCGAAGGCCGGGTGCTCGAAGACGCCCATCGGACCGTTCCAGAAGACCGTCTTCGCGTCGGCCAGCTTGGCCGCGAACAGTTCCTCGGTCTTCGGGCCGATGTCCAGGCCCATCTTGCCCGCGGGCATCGCGTCGACGCCGACGATCTCGACGTCCTCGACCGGGGCCTTGGCCTTCAGGTCGGGGAAGCTGCCGGAGACGCGCGCGTCGACGGGAAGCACGAACTCCACGCCCTCGCGCTCGGCACGGGCCAGGTAATCCCGGACGGCCGGGATCTGGTCCTCCTGCAGCAGCGAGCTGCCGACCTCGCGGCCCTGGGCCGCGAGGAAGGTGAACATCATGCCGCCGCCGACCAGGATCCGGTCCGCCTTGCCGAGCAGGTTGTCGATCACGGCCAGCTTGTCGGAGACCTTGGCGCCGCCGAGCACGACGACGTACGGGCGCTGGACGTCCTCGGTGAGGCGCTCGAGGACGCCCACCTCGGTGCCGATCAGCAGGCCGGCCGCGTGCGGCAGGCGGGCGGGCAGGTCGTAGACCGACGCGTGCTTGCGGTGCACGGCGCCGAAGCCGTCGCCGACGTAGAGGTCGGCGAGGGCTGCGAGCTGGTCGGCGAA
Organism: Streptacidiphilus neutrinimicus; assembly: GCF_000787815.1. Taxonomy (GTDB): domain Bacteria; phylum Actinomycetota; class Actinomycetes; order Streptomycetales; family Streptomycetaceae; genus Streptacidiphilus; species Streptacidiphilus neutrinimicus. The sequence goes on along the minus strand of NZ_BBPO01000001.1, from coordinate 218,287 downwards.
CTCGCCGCGCTCGGCGTCGTCCTTGCTGGTCTCGCCGGGGTTGAAGCGCAGGTTCTCGATCACGGCCACCTGGCCGGGCTCCAGGCCCTTCACGGCGTCGTGAGCGGCCGGGCCGACGGTGTCCTGGGCGAAAGCGACCGGCTTGCCGAGCAGCTCGGCGAGCCGCTCGGCGGCCTGGAGCAGGGAGAACTTCGGGTCGGGCTCGCCCTTCGGGCGGCCCAGGTGCGAGGCGACGATCACCTTGGCGTCTGCCTCGACCAGCTTCACGATGGTGGGCAGCACGGCTCGGATGCGGCCGTCGTCGGTGATCAGGCCGTCCGACATCGGCACGTTCAGGTCGGCGCGGACGAAGACGCGCTTGCCGGCGACACCGGGGCCGGCGATCAGGTCGTCGATGGTCTGCATGGTCGGGCTGAATCCCTCTTCTGGTTCTCGGGGGCGTGGGCAATTCTCGGTGAATGGGTGCAGCGCACGCACACAGGGTCCGGACGATATCGCCCGGACCCTGTCCGCCTCACACTGGCTTACCCGTCGTCCTCGCTCGTCAGAGCTGGTTGCCGACCGCGACGGTCAGGTCGACCAGGCGGTTGGAGTAGCCCCACTCGTTGTCGTACCAGCCGAAGACCTTGACCTGGTTGCCCTGGACCATGGTCAGCGGCGCGTCGAAGATGCAGGAGTACGGCGAGTTGACGATGTCGCGGGAGACGATCGGGTCCTCGTTGTAGGCGAGGATGCCCTTCAACTGCCCCTCGGAAGCCTTCTGGTAGGCGGCGTTGACCTCGTCCTTGGTGACCTCGCGCTGCAGGGTCACCACCAGGTCGGTGATCGAGCCCGTCGGCACCGGGACGCGCAACGAGGTGCCGTCCAGCTTGCCCTTGAGCTCCGGCAGCACCAGCGCGGTGGCCTTCGCGGCGCCGGTCGACGTCGGGATGATGCTGAGCGCGGCGGCCCGGGCACGACGCAGGTCCTTGTGCGGGAAGTCCAGCGTGACCTGGTCGTTGGTGTACGCGTGCACGGTCGTCATGAAGCCGGTGACGATCCCGAAGGCCTCGTGCAGCACCTTCGCCAGCGGCGCCACGCAGTTGGTGGTGCAGGAGGCGTTGGAGATGATGTCCTGCGCGGCCACGTCGAGCTTGTCGTCGTTGACGCCCATGACGATGGTGATGTCCTCGCCCGAGGCCGGGGCGGAGATGAGGACCTTCTTGGCGCCGGCCTCGAGGTGCTTCTTCGCAGCCTCGGCCTTGGTGAAGTGGCCGGTGGACTCGATCACGATGTCCGCACCCAGCTCGCGCCAGGGCAGGTTGGCGGGGTCGCGCTCCGCGGTGACCTTGAAGGTCTTGCCATCGACAGTGATGGTGTCATCCGTGTGAGTGACCTCGGCGTGGAAGGTACCCAGGGTCGAGTCGTACTTCAGCAGGTGCGCCAGGGTCTTGGTGTCGGTCAGGTCGTTGACACCGACGATCTCGATGTCGGCGCCCTGGGACGCGATCGCTCGGAAGTAGTTGCGGCCGATTCGGCCAAAACCGTTGATGCCTACCCGGATCGTCACGAACCGATCTCCTCGCTGGTACGTCGGCCTTCGCCGGCCGACGAGCTGGAAATTTTGGGATGTCCCCGACCGGTTACGACCCTACCTCCGCAAGGTGTTCTTGAGCACATCCGCCCGGCTTGTGGACAGGTGAGTTTTGGCAGTACAGACAGTTGCGGATCGCGGCGGATGATCCACTGCCGACCGCGGGCGGCAGCCACGCGAAGCCGGGCAGCAGCCACAGCAGCAGGTCGGCGCCGAAGCGGTGCATCAGGTAGAGCGCGATGCCGGTGACGAAGACGCCCGTGTACTGGAAGAGGCCCGTGTGCCGGCTGCGCCGGAACTCGTCCAGGGCGGCGGAGTGCAGTTCGCGGCCGATGGCGGCCGCGGTGAGCCAGAGGACAGGAGCAGTGGGCGCGTCAAACAACAGTCGCCTGGCGCACCCGCTGGTGCACCAGGCGACTCCCGAGGGGGCCGAGCCCCTGACCGGCGCGCTAGCCGGCCACCATCTCCTCCGTCAGGCTCTGCTCCGTGTTCGGCAGGCCCAGTTCGCTCGCGCGCTTGTCGGCCATGGCCAGCAGGCGGCGGATGCGGCCGGCGACCGCGTCCTTCGTCAGCGGCGGGTCGGCGAGGGAGCCGAGCTCCTCCAGGGATGCCTGCTTGTGCTCCATGCGCAGGCGCCCGGCGGCGGCGAGGTGCTCCGGGACGTCGTCCCCGAGGATCTCCAGCGCGCGCTGCACCCGTGCGCCCGCGGCCACCGCGGCCCGGGCGGACCGGCGCAGGTTCGCGTCGTCGAAGTTCGCCAGCCGGTTCGCCGTCGCCCGGACCTCGCGGCGCATGCGCCGCTCCTCCCAGGCCAGGACCGACTCGTGCGCGCCCAGGCGCGTCAACAACGCGCCGATCGCATCACCGTCGCGAATGACGACCCGGTCCACGCCGCGGACCTCGCGCGCCTTCGCGGGGATGCCGAGCCGGCGCGCCGCGCCGACCAGCGCCAGCGCCGCCTCCGAACCCGGGCAGGTGATCTCCAGCGACGAGGACCGGCCCGGCTCCGTCAGGGAGCCGTGCGCGAGGAACGCGCCACGCCACGCCGCTTCCGCGTCGCACGTCGCGCCCGAGACCACCGCCGGGGGGAGACCCCGGATCGGGCGCCCGCGCCCGTCCACCAGACCCGTCTGCCGCGCCAGCAGATCGCCGTCCTTGACCACCCGCACCACGTACCGGCTGCCGCGGCGCAGCCCGCCGGGGGCCATCACCACCAGGTCCGAGGAGTGTCCGAAGATCTCCAGCAGGTCCTTGCGCAGCCGCCTTGCCGCTACCCCGGTGTCCAGCTCGGCCTCGATCACGATGCGTCCGCTCACGATGTGCAGACCGCCCGCGAAGCGGAGGATCGCCGACACCTCTGCCTTGCGGCAGCAAGCCCGGGTGACGGGAAGCCGACTGATTTCGTCCTTCACAGCTGCCGTCATCGCCATGGCGCGATCCTTCCATGCGTTCTGAAGATCCGGTCGTACGCGGCGGCCAGAAGCTCCGGGTCGTGTCGCGCGCCGTCGCTCGCCGCGACGGGCGCCAGGACGAGCTCGGCGCCGAGGCGCTTGGCCGCGTCCCGCAGTGCCTCGCAGTCCGCGACGGCGCCCACCGCCGCGGAGTCCGCGAGGACGAAGTCCAGCTCTACGCCGCCGGCGTGCTCCAGGAAGACCTCCAGGTGCCGCTGCGGCGAGAAGCCCTCGGTCTCGCCGGGCTGGGCGACCAGGTTGAGCGCCAGCACCTTGCGGGCCGGCGTCCCGGCCACCGCGTCGCGCAGCTGAGGGACCATCAGATGCGGCAGCACGCTCGTGAACCAGGAACCGGGGCCGAGCACGACCCAGTCCGCGGCGTGCACCGCCTCCACCGCCTCCGGGACCGCGGGCGGATCCTCGGGCAGCAGCCTGATCGCCTCCACCGTACCCGGCGTCACGGCGACCTCGGCCTGACCGTGGACGATGCTCACCCCATCGGGCTCCGCCGGGTCGAGACCCCGCACGGTCGCCTCGATGTGCAGCGGGACGGCCGACATCGGCAGCACCCGGCCGTGCGCGCCCAGCAGTCGGCCGACCCACTCCAGCGCGGCGACCGGGTCGCCCAGCTTCTCCCACAGCGCGACGATCAGCAGGTTGCCCAGAGCATGACCGTGCAGCTCGCCGTCGCTCTGGAAGCGGTGCTGGATGACCTCGGACCAGGTGCGGCCCCACTCGTCGTCGCCGCACAGCGCCGCGAGGGCCTTGCGCAGGTCGCCGGGCGGGAGAACCCCCAGCTCGTCGCGGAGCCGGCCGCTGGAGCCGCCGTCGTCCGCGACGGTGACCACCGCGGTCAGCTCGTCGGTGAGCCGCCGCAGGGCGCGCAGCGAGGCGGAGAGCCCCTGTCCGCCGCCGAGCGCGACGATCCGCGGGGCCCGTCTGTCACGGCGACGTGCCGCTCGGAACGCTCCGCCCGGCCCGCCGGCCGCGCCGCCGTAGGTTCCCGCCAACCCGCGCCCCTATCGCCTCAGCGTGGCGAGAGGCGACCCGGTTACCGCCCGTGCCGCCGCCTCGTCACTCACGCCCCATGTCCCGGTGGACGAGCACCGTCTCCAGGCCGTCGGCGATCAGGCGCTTGGCCAGCCGTTCCGACATCGCCACACTGCGGTGCTTTCCTCCGGTGCAGCCTACGGCAATCGTCATATAGCGCTTGCCCTCGCGGCGGTAGCCCTCGGTGACGATCCGCAGCAGCTCCGCGTAGCCGTTGAGGAACTCCTTGGCGCCCGGCTGGTCGAAGACGTAGCGGGCGACCTCCTCGTCGGTGCCGGTGTGGGCACGCAGCTCCGGGACCCAGTGCGGGTTCGGCAGGAAGCGGCAGTCCACGACCAGGTCGGCGTCGACGGGCAGGCCGTACTTGAAGCCGAAGGACATGACGGTGGCCCGCAGCTCAGGCTCGGCGTCGTCGGCGAAGTGCGCGTCCATCTTGGCGCGCAGCTCGTGCACGTTCAGGTTGGAGGTGTCGATCACGAGATCCGCCTCGCCGCGCAGCTCGCGCAGCAGCTCGCGCTCGCGCTCGATGCCGTCGACGATCCGGCCATCGCCCTGGAGCGGGTGTGGACGGCGGACGTTCTCGAAGCGGCGGACCAGCGCGTCCTCGGACGCCTCCAGGAAGACGACGCGCAGGCGCACGCCGCCCTTCTCCAGATCGTCCAGGGCCGTGCGCAGGTCGTCGAAGAAGCTGCGCCCGCGCACGTCCACGACGGCGCTTATCCGGGCCACCGCGCCCTGCGAGCGCGCGCCGAGGTCGACCATGGTCGGTATCAACGCCGGCGGCAGGTTGTCGACGACGAACCAGCCGAGGTCCTCCAGACACTTCGCGGCGGTGCTGCGGCCGGCCCCCGACATCCCGGAGATGATCACCAGCTCGGGCACCTCGGAACTGTCCTGCGGCTCGGTCTCCACCAGCCTCTCAGGCGTACTCACTTCTTTCTCCCCGCTTTCGGTCAATCAGTACAAACAACGCGCGTGGTCGTCTAGGGCTTCCCCTCATCACCCTCCGGAGTGACAAGACTCCCAGGAGTGACGCCCATGATGTCCGACTCTTCCATAATCTCGCCCGTCGCCATGTTCACCGCCGGAGCACTCGGTGTACGCGAGGCCAACGCTGCGGCAACGGCCTCCGCCGTACGACGCCCCACGCCGGGAACCTCGCAGATCTCCTCGATCGTCGCCGCCTTCAGCTTCTTCAGCGAGCCGAAGTGCTTCAGCAGCGCCTGACGCCTGGACTCCCCGAGGCCGGGAACGGAGTCGAGAGCGCTGCTCGTGGCGCGCCTGCCCCGCTTCTGCCGCTGGTAGGCGATGGCGAAGCGGTGCGCCTCGTCGCGCACGCGCTGCAGCAGGTAGAGCCCCTCGCTGGAGCGGGGCAGGACCACCGGGTCGTCCTCGTCCGGCAGCCAGACCTCCTCCAGGCGCTTGGCCAAGCCACAGAGTGCCACATCGGTGACACCCGCCTCCATCAGCGCCTGCTGCGCCGCGGCGACCTGCGGCTGGCCGCCGTCGACGACGATCAGCTGCGGCGGGTAGGCGAAGCGCCGGGCCCTGCCCGTCTCTTCGTCCTTGGCCGGGGCCTGCTCCTGGTGCCGGAAGCGGCGGGTGATCACCTCGCGCATGGAGCGGACATCGTCCTGGCCCTCGAAGCCCTTGATCGAGAAGCGCCGGTACTCGGACTTGCGGGCCAGCCCGTCCTCGAAGACGACCATGGACGCGACCACGTCCTGGCCCTGGAGGTGGGAGATGTCGTAGCACTCGATCCGCAGCGGCGCGGTCTCCAGCCCGAGCGCGTCCGCGATCTCCTGCAGGGCGACGCTGCGGGTGGTGAGGTCGGCGGCCCGCTTGGTCTTGTGCAGGGCGAGCGCCTGCGCCGCGTTGCGCTCCACCGTCGTCATCAGCTCGCGCTTGTCGCCGCGCTGCGGCACCCGCAGGTCCACCCTGCTGCCGCGCCGCTCCGCGAGCCAGGTCAGCACCGGCTCGACCGGCTCCGGCAGCGCCGGCACCAGCACCTCGCGCGGGACGCCCTCCCCGCGCTCCTCCCCGTAGAGCTGCAGCAGCGCGTGCTCGACCAGGGACGCGGTGTCGATCTGCTCGACCTTGTCCGTCACCCAGCCGCGCTGCCCGCGCACCCGGCCGCCGCGGACGTGGAAGATCTGCACGGCCGCCTCGAGTTCGTCCTCGGCCAGGGCGAACAGGTCGGCGTCGGTGCCGTCGCCGAGCACGACGGCGTTCTTCTCCATCGCGCGTTTGAGCGCCTCTATGTCGTCGCGCAGCCGGGCGGCCTTCTCGTACTCCATCTCCATGGCCGCCTCGCGCATCTGTGCTTCCAGGCGCTTGACGTAGGTGCCGGCGTGACCGGCCATGAAGTCGCAGAACTCCTCGGCGAGTTCGCGGTGCTCCTCGGGGGAGATCCGCCCGACGCAGGGCGCGGAGCACTTGCCGATGTAGCCGAGCAGGCAGGGCCGCCCGATCTGCTCAGCCCGCTTGAACACCCCGGCCGAGCAGGTGCGGACGGGGAAGACGCGCAGCATCAGGTCGACCGTCTCGCGGATCGCCCAGGCGTGCCCGTAGGGCCCGAAGTACCGCACGCCCTTCTTCTTCGACCCGCGCATCACCTGCACGCGCGGGAACTCCTCGTTCATGGTGACGGCGAGGAACGGGTAGCTCTTGTCGTCCCGGTACTTCACATTGAAGCGCGGGTCGAACTCCTTGATCCAGGTGTACTCCAGCTGGAGCGCCTCGACCTCGGTGCCGACCACGGTCCACTCCACGGACGCGGCCGTCGTCACCATCGTGCGTGTGCGCGGGTGCAGGTTCGCCAGATCCTGGAAGTAGCTCGACAGGCGCTGGCGCAGGCTCTTGGCCTTGCCGACGTAGATCACGCGCGAGTCGGCGTCGCGGAACTTGTAGACCCCGGGTGAGTCCGGAATCTGCCCCGGCGCGGGACGGTAGGTGGAGGGGTCGGCCATGGGTCCTACCGTACCGACCAGGAGTGACGACGGAGTCGCGTCCCGTGTGCGATCTCCGTCCCGGCTTCGTCCGGGCTTGGTCCGGGCTTGGTCCGGGCTTGGTCCGGGCTTGGTCCCGGCTTGGTCCGGGCTTGGTCCCGGCTTGGTCCGGGCGCAGGGAGTCCTCAGGCCGGGTACGGGCGGAAGGCCACCGTGGGAATGGGGAAGCCGAGCGGTTCGGGCAGCGGGATGGGCTGCCCGAAGACGCCCTGGGCGTGCTCGGCGTAGACGCCGTCGACGAGACGCAGGACCAGCCAGGTGCCGTCGCGCGGGTCGACGATCACATAGACCGGGATGCCCGCGCGCTCGTACGCCGCACGCTTGTCCTCGTAGTCGCGCTTGGCCGCGCCGCGCCCCGCACTCACCGTCTCGACCACCGCCCGGACGATCGCGGCCGGCCAGTCGCGAACGTCCTCCGGGATGTCGTCACCGTGGGCGATCGCTACGTCGGGCCGGGGCTTGTCGGTGGGGCCGATGTCGATCCCGCGTTCCGAGAACGCCTGGAACGGCTCGGGGGTCGTGCGTACGAAGACCCGGCCGGGGACGTCGTGCAGGTGCGTGGGGTTCGCCTGCATCACGATCTGCGAGTCGAGCAGCTCCGCCCAGGCGCCGCCCGGCAGTTCCAGCTCGTCCCACAGGCGCAGGATCTCGCGCTCCTCGTCGCCCTGGTAGGTCATGTCCTCAGAATAGCCACGCCGAAAACCGTTGGCGGGGAGCCGTCGCCGGACGGCACGATGGTGCGCATGTTCCCGGTCGCCATCGCCCAGTTCCCCGCAGTCGCGGGCGCGATGGCTGCTGCCCTGACGGCGGCGACCGCCGCACACGCAGACGCATGCGCACGGGCACTCGCCGGTGCCGCCGCGTTCGGCGGCGCGCGAAGCTGACCTTCCCCGGGTCGATCCCCCGGGACCTCTGCCGGGGAAGGTCGGCCCCGCCCTTGAGGTCCCGTCAGGAGCGAACTCCCGGAGAAGAGAAGCGTCATGGCCAAGCAGGCCTTCGTGCGGACCAAGCCGCACCTCAACATCGGCACCATGGGTCACGTCGACCACGGCAAGACCACGCTGACGGCCGCCATCACCAAGGTGCTGGCCGAGCACGGCGGGGCCGCCTTCGTGCCGTTCGACCGGATCGACCGCGCCCCGGAGGAGGCCGCCCGCGGCATCACCATCAACATCGCGCACGTCGAGTACGAGACGGCCACCCGGCACTACGCCCACGTGGACATGCCCGGCCACGCCGACTTCGTGAAGAACATGATCACCGGCGCGGCCCAGCTGGACGGCGCCATCCTCGTGGTCTCCGCGCAGGACGGCGTGATGCCGCAGACCTCCGAGCACGTGCTGCTGGCCCGCCAGGTCGGCGTCGAGCACGTCGTCGTCGCGCTGAACAAGGCCGACGCCGGCGACCCGGAGCTGCTGGACCTGGTCGAGCTGGAGGTGCGCGAGCTGCTCACCGCCCACGGCTACGACGGTGCGGGGCTGCCGGTCGTGCGGGTGTCCGGGCTGCGGGCGCTGGAGGGCGACCCGGTCTGGTCGGCGGCGCTGCTGGGGCTGCTGGACGCCGTGGACGCGTACGTGCCCACGCCCGTCCGGTACACCGACGCGCCGTTCCTGATGCCGGTCGAGAACGTGCTGACCATCACCGGCCGCGGCACGGTGGTGACCGGCGCGGTCGAGCGCGGCACCGTGCGCGTGGGCGACCGGGTCGACGTCCTCGGCTACGGCTCGGAGCTCGCCTCCGTCGTCACCGGGGTGGAGACCTTCGGCCGCACCATGGAGAGCGCCGAGGCGGGCGACAACGTCGCTCTGCTGCTGCGCGGCGTCCAGCGCGGCCAGGTCCGGCGCGGCATGGTCGTGGCCTCGGCGGGGAGCGCCTCGGTGCACCGGGTGTTCACCGCCCGCGTGCACCTGCTGTCCGGGGCGGACGGCGGCCGCCGCACGCCCATCACCAGCGGCTACCGCCCGCAGTTCTACCTGCGGACCGGTGACGTCGTCGGCGACGTGCTGCTGCCGCAGGACGTGGCCGTCGCGCTGCCTGGCGAGACGGTGCGGATGACGGTGACGCTCGGTCAGGCCGTGCCGCTGGAGCCGGGGCTCGGCTTCGCGGTCCGCGAGGGTGGCCGCACGGTGGCGGCGGGCGCGGTCGAGGCGATCGTCGAGTAGCGCGGCTGGTCGGGCACGTCACGCACGTGCAGGCCGGACAGTGCGAACCGCGCTGTCCGGCCTGCACGGAGCACTCAGCCGCACGGGCTCGTATCCCCCGATCCGAGCCCGTGCGGCGGCGTTCCGACGCCCCGGAGCGAGCACCGAGATCCCGGCGATCCCCCCGCTTCGGTGCCACGGTGACGTCGAGTCACGCCCATGCCCCCGTCTGGCCGGCCGACGCTCCCCCCGGACCGTCGGCCGAGCCGATAACGGAATATTCCACGCACACGCCAACGGATCACCAACAGTCCACGCCCCCGGATGCGAAACCGCAGTTGGGCGCGGGTCGGCCGCAGTCGAACCGGACTGTTAGCATCCTTCGCGCCTCCCGTTGCGCGCACCAGGTCGCCGGGCGAGGTGAGGGGTGGGAGATGCGATTCGGGCTGCTCGGGCCGCTCATGGTCGAGAGTACGGCGGGCACGGTGCCGCTGACCTCGCCCAAGGGACGGCTGCTGCTCGGCGCGCTGCTGCTGCGCGCCAACGAGACAGTGCCGACGCACGGCCTGCTCGACGCGCTGTGGGGCGACGCCGTGCCGCCGACCGCGCGCGCCTCGCTGCAGAACCATGTCGCCCGGCTGCGCGGCCTGTTCGGCCCGGCCGAGCAGGAGCGCATCCGCACCACCCCCTCCGGCTACCTGATCCGGGTCGAGCCCGGCGAGTTGGACCTCGAGGAGTTCCAACGCCGGGCCGAGCGCGCGCGCCTTGCCCGGCTGGGCCGCGACTGGGAGGCCGTCAGCAGCGAGGCGTCACTCGCCCTGCGGCTCTGGCGTGGACGGCTGTTGGAGGACCTGCCGGCGCTCGCCGAGGCGGACGCCGCCGACACCTTCCAGCATGCGCTGGAGAACTCCCGGCTCCAGCTGCGCTCCTGGCGAGCCGCCGCCGAGCTGCACTCGGGACGCCACCACGACCTCATCCCCGAACTGACCAGCTGGGCCGCGGAGCACCCGCTGGCGGAGGAGCTGCAGCGCGACCTGATGACCGCGCTGCTGCGCGACGGGCGCCGGGCGGAGGCACTCGACGTCTACGGCCGCCTGCGGCTGCGCCTGAGCGAGGAGTTGGGCGTCGATCCGGGCGCGGCGGTGCAGGAGGTCTACCTCCAGGCCCTCGCCGAGGAGGCGCCGCCGGTTCCGGCCCCGCCGGAAGCCGCCCCCGCGAGGGCCGCCGGCGGCGCGCCGACCGCTCCGCCCGCGCGATGCCAACTCCCAGCCGAGGCACGCGCGTTCACCGGTCGGGAAGCCGAGGTCGAGCGCCTGCTCGACTGTGCGCGACAGGCCGTGGACGGGGACGAGACCGGCTGGGCCGTGGTCGCCGCCGTCGACGGCATGGCCGGGGTCGGCAAGTCGGCCCTCGCCGTCCACGTCGCACAGCGGGTCCGCGGGGACTTCCCCGACGGGCAGCTCTTCCTCGACCTGCGCGGTTGGACGCCCAACGCCGCCCCGATGAGCACCGCCGAGGCGCTCGACGCGCTGCTGCGCTCGCTCGACGTACCGCCGCAGACGATTCCCAAGGATCCGGCCGAACGCGCGGTCCAGCTCCGCGACCGCCTCGCCGGGACCCGGACGCTGATCGTCCTCGACAACGCGCTCAGCAGCGCCCAGATCCGGCCGCTGCTCCCGGCTTCCTCCCGCTGTCTCGTCCTGGTGACCAGCCGCAAGCGGCTGACCGGGCTCGACGACTCGCACGCCGTGTCGCTGGGCGTGCTCAGCGAGGCCGAGTCGCTGACCCTGCTGCGTCGCGTCGCGGGCGCGGAACGCGTCCCCGCGGAACAGCCGGAGGCGCGGGAACTGGCCGAGCTCTGCGGTTTCGTGCCGCTGGCCCTGCGCATCGCGGCCGCGCAGCTGCGCCGGCGCCGATCGCTGCGCCTGACGGACCTGGTGGAGCGCCTGCGCGACGAGCACCACCGGCTCCCCCGGCTCGACCAACTGGGCGGCTCCGACGCGGACGGCCCGCGCCCGGACCGCCCCGCCCCCTCGGACGGCCCCGCCTCCGCGGAGGGGCCGGAAGGACTGGAGGGGCGGGACGCACGCGACGCGGGCGACGCCCCGGTGTCCGTGGACGCCTCGGAGGCGCCGGAGGACCGGGGTCTCAGCGCGGTGTTCGCGACCTCGTTCACCGCGCTGCCCGCAGCCGAGCAGCGCCTGCTCACCCTGCTCGCCCTGATCCCCGGCGCGGACGTCGACGCCACCGCCGCCGCGGCCCTGATCGACGAGGACGCCTTCGCCACCGAGCAGTCGCTGGACTCGCTGCTCGACCAGAACCTGCTGATCCAGCACGTCCCCGGCCGCTACGGCTTCCACGACCTGATCCGGCTGTACTGCCGCGAACCGCGGCAGTGGGAGGCGGACGAGCACCAGACGGCGCTCGACCGGCTCCTGGCCCACTACATGCGCAACGCCGAACGCGCCGCCGCGCTGCTGCGGCGCTCACCCCGGGCCGCGACGGCGACCACACGCCCAAGCGACAGGAACGCACCGGACTGGGACGAGGAGTCGGCCCTGTCCTGGATGCGCGCCGAGCGCGAGAACCTGCTCGCCTCGGCGCGGTCCGCTGTCGCCGACGGGCAGTCCGAGCAGTTCGAGCACCGCCTTCGCGGCGGCATCGCCCTGGCCCTGGCCCTGGCGCCGCTGCTGCACCAGGAGGGCCCGCTGCCCGACGCGGCCAAGCTCCTTCGGCGGTGCGCGGAAGCCGCGGAGGCCTCGGGCGACCGGCTCGGCCAGGCCGAGTGCCTCACCGAGCTGGGCCGCATCCACATGCAGCGCGGCGACTTCGCCGACGCGCAGCGCGCCCACGAGGAGTCGCTCGCCCTCTACCGCGCCCTGCCCTCGCGCCTGGGCGAGGCCAACGCGATCTACGAGAGCGGCTCCGTCCACATCTACCGCGGGGACTACGCGGCGGCCACGCCACTGCTGGAGCGATGCCTGGAGCTCTACGGCGAGATCGGCAGCGACCTGGGCCAGGCCAACACGCTCTTCCAACTCGGCCGCGCCTACCGCCTCACCGGCGACCTCACGCGCGGCGGCGAGCGCGGCGAGCGCGCGCTGCGCCTCTACGCCGCCCTGGGCAAGCGCTGGGGCGAGGGCCATGTCCTGTGCGACCTGGCGCGGGTGCGCCAACTGAGCGGCGAGATGCGGGCGGCGGTCGAGCTGGGCGAGCAGGCACTCGCCGCGTTCCGCGGGATCGACAACCAGCTCGGCGAGGCCATCGCCTGCCAGACGCTCGGACGCGTCCACCGGGACCTCGGCGAACTCGACGCGGCGACCGACCTCTTCGAGCGTGCGCTGCGCCTGTTCCGGGCCATGGCCGTGGAGTCGGCGGTGGCGCGCTCCCAGTGGGACCTCGGCCGGGTCCGCTTCGCCGCCGGCGACTTCGACTGCGCGGCGGCCCTCCAGGAACAGTCCCTGGCCATCTTCGAGACCACCGGCAACCGCAACGGCCAGGCGAACGCCCGCCACGACCTCGGCCGGGCCCGGCACGCGCAGGGCCGCCCGACGGAGGCGGCGGAGCTGCTGGCCCAGGCGCGGGCCCTCTTCCGGGACCTCGGCGACCCCCACGGCGAGGCCGAAGTCCTCAACAGCACCGGCGCGCTGCGCTCGGACGTCTCCGGCCCGGAGGCCGCGATCGCCTGCTACGAGGAGGCACGGGCCCTGGCCCGCCGCGTCCCCAGCCCCCTGGAGGAGGCCCGTGCCCTGGAGGGCCTGGGCCGCGGCCACGCCGCCCTCGGCGAGACCGCCCGGGCGGCTACGGAGCTCGGTGAGGCCACCGCCCTCTACACCCGCATCGGGGCGACGAGCGCGGCGCTGACGGCGGAGCGGCTCCTCGGAACGCTGCCGCCCCGGTCGTAGCCGCACCCAGAGGCACGCGGGCATGCTGCTCGCACCCGCACCCGCACCCGCGGACGCGCGGTGCCGCCGCCCCGCTGCGCCGCCGCCACGGCGGAAGGTCAGCCCCGCGGGAGGCCAGTCCCACCCGAGGTGGGCCGCGCACGAGGTGGGCCGCGCACGAGGTGGGCCGCGCACAGGGTGGGCCGCCGCACGAGGTGGGCCGCGCACAGGGTGGGGCGCCGCACGAGGTGGGCCGCGCACGAGGTGGGCCGCGCACAGGGTGGGCCGCGCACGAGGTGGGCCGCGCACAGGGTGGGCCGCGCACGAGGTGGGCCGCGCACGAGGTGGGCGCTCCTGCGCCCAAGCCCGGCCCGAGAGACCTGGCACCGCCGGGCAACGGAGGCGCGCCCGGCTACTGCCCCGCGACGTTGCCGCCCGGACCGTCTCTCGGGCTCCCGCCCGGAGGAGCCGGCCGTGGCTCGGCGACGAGAGGGGCGTGGCCGCAGACGGGCTGGCCCGGGCTGCCGGAGGCCTGGGGGCGTCAGCTCAGGGTCGCGACCAGCTTGCCGTTCTGGACGGCGACCGGGATGGAGGGCAGGGCGGTCTGGGCCGGGCCCTGGGCGACCGAGCCGTCGGTGGTCTTGAACTGGCTGCCGTGGCAGGGGCAGGTGATCAGGCCGTTGTCGACCCCGTCGACGACGCACCCCGCGTGCGTGCAGATCGCGCTGAACGCCTTGAACGTGCCCGCGCTCGGCTGGGTGACGACGACCTGCTCCGAGCGGTAGACCTTGCCGCCGCCGACCGGCACGTCACTCGTCGGCCCGAGGGTTACCGGGCCCTTCTGGGTCGACCCCGACGAGGAACCGCCGCAGGCGGAGAGCACGGCGACGCCCGCGCCCGCGATCCCGACGGCCGCCGCGCCGCGCAGCAGCTGGCGACGGCAGCAACCCGCCGCCTCGGTGCCGGTCAGGGGGTTTGCAGTCTCACTGGTCACGGCGGCAGGGTCTCCTCAGGCTGGGGCGGCCCCGCCCTCGCGGGGAACCGTCCACCACCCTATGCGGCGGGGCTGTGGAGAAGCTCAGGGCCCCGCCGAGCGCCCGCTGCGGGCCTACGCCTTCGACGCCGCCGTGGCCTTCTTCCGGGCGGCCGGCTTCTTCCGCGGCTTGGGGACGGAGTCGAAGACCCGCTCCTCGCCGAGGATGTCGCGCAGGAACTTGCCGGTGTGGCTCTCGCCCACGGCCGCGACCGCCTCCGGCGTGCCCTCGGCCACGACCATGCCGCCGCCGGAGCCGCCCTCGGGGCCCATGTCGATGACCCAGTCCGCGGTCTTGATGACGTCGAGGTTGTGCTCGATGACGATGACCGTGTTGCCCTTGTCGACCAGGCCCGTCAGCATCTTGATCAGCTTGCTGATGTCCTCGAAGTGCAGACCCGTGGTCGGCTCGTCCAGGACGTAGATCGTCCGGCCGTTGCTGCGCTTCTGCAGCTCCGAGGCGAGCTTGACGCGCTGGGCCTCGCCGCCGGACAGCGTCGTCGCGGACTGGCCGAGGCGCACGTAGCCGAGACCGACCTCGGACAGCGTCTTCAGGTAACGCGCGATCGCCGGGACCGCCTCGAAGAAGCTGAGCGCCTCCTCGATCGGCATGTCCAGGACCTCGGCGATGGACTTGCCCTTGTAGTGGACGTCCAGCGTCTCCCGGTTGTAGCGGGCGCCGTGGCAGACCTCGCAGGGGACGTAGACGTCCGGCAGGAAGTTCATCTCGATCTTGATCGTGCCGTCGCCCGCGCAGTTCTCGCAGCGACCGCCCTTGACATTGAAGGAGAAGCGGCCGGGCAGGTAACCCCGGATCTTCGCCTCCGTCGTCTCCGCGAAGAGCTTGCGGACGTGGTCGAAGACGCCGGTGTAGGTGGCCGGGTTGGACCGCGGGGTACGGCCGATCGGCGACTGGTCGACGTGGACGACCTTGTCGACCAGATCCGTGCCCGTGACCCGGGTGTGGCGGCCCGGCACGCTGCGCGCGCCGTTCAGCTCGCGCGCCAGGTGCGTGTAGAGGATGTCGTTGACCAGCGTCGACTTGCCCGAGCCGGAGACCCCGG
This sequence comes from Streptacidiphilus neutrinimicus, assembly GCF_000787815.1. Taxonomy (GTDB): domain Bacteria; phylum Actinomycetota; class Actinomycetes; order Streptomycetales; family Streptomycetaceae; genus Streptacidiphilus; species Streptacidiphilus neutrinimicus. The sequence goes on along the minus strand of NZ_BBPO01000001.1, from coordinate 203,083 downwards.
TGACGGCCGTGAACAGGCCCAGCGGGAAGGAGACGTCGACGTCGCGAAGGTTGTGCTCGCGGGCGCCGTGGACGGTGATCTGCCGCTTGGCGTCCAGCGGACGGCGCACCTCCGGCAGCGGGATCGCCCTGCGACCGGAGAGGTAGGCGCCGGTCAGCGACTCCTTGTTCTTCAGCAGGCCCTCGCGGGAGCCGGAGTGGACGACCTTGCCGCCGTGCTCGCCCGCGCCGGGGCCGATGTCGACCACCCAGTCCGCGGTGCGGATGGTGTCCTCGTCGTGCTCGACGACGATCAGGGTGTTGCCGAGATCCCGCAGCCGGACCAGGGTCTCGATCAGGCGGTGGTTGTCGCGCTGGTGCAGCCCGATGGAGGGCTCGTCCAGCACGTAGAGAACGCCGACCAGGCCGGAGCCGATCTGCGTGGCCAGGCGGATGCGCTGCGCCTCACCGCCGGAGAGCGTGCCGGCCGCGCGGTCGAGCGAGAGGTAGTCCAGGCCGACGTCGACCAGGAACTTCAGCCGCTCGTTGACCTCCTTCAGCACCCGCTCGGCGATCGTCTTCTCGCGGTCGGACAGCTCCATGCTGCCGAGGAACTCGGCGCAGTCGGCGATGGACATGCGGGAGACGTCGGCGATCGACCTTCCGGCCATGCGGACGGCCAGGACGACGGGCTTCAGGCGCGCGCCGTGACAGGCCGGGCAGGCCGTCTCGCGCATGTAGCCCTCGAAGCGCTCGCGCGCGCTGTCGCTCTCCGCGTCGGCGTGGCGGCGCTGCACGAACGGCACCGCGCCCTCGAAGCCCGTGGTGTACGAGCGCTCGCGGCCGTAGCGGTTGGTGAAGGTGACCTCGATCTGCGTCTTGTGCCCGTACAGCAGCGCCTTCTTGGCGCGCGCCGGCAGGCCCGCCCACGGGATGTCGGTGCGGAAGCCGAGCTCCTTGCCCAGCGCCTTGATCAGGCGCAGGTGGTAGTCCTTGATGTGCCCGTGCGACCAGGGGTGGATCGCGCCCTCGTCGAGGCTCTTCTCCGGGTCGGGGACGATCAGCTCCGGGTCGACCTCCATCCGGGTGCCGATGCCGGTGCACTCCGGGCAGGCGCCGAAGGGCGAGTTGAAGGAGAAGGAGCGCGGCTCCAGCTCCTCGAAGGACAGGTCGTCGTAGACGCAGTAGAGGTGCTCGGAGTACATGCGCTCGCGCTCCGGATCGTCCTCGGCGAGGTCGACGAAGTCGAGCACCACCGTGCCCCCGGAGAGGACGAGCGCGGTCTCCACGGAGTCGGTCAGGCGGCGCTGGGCGCTCTTCTTGACCGTGAGGCGGTCGACGACCACCTCGATGGTGTGCTTCTCCTGCTTCTTGAGCGTCGGCGGCTCGCTCAGCTGGACCGTCGTGCCGTCCACCCGGGCGCGGGAGAAGCCCTTGGTCTGCAGGTCGGCGAAGAGGTCGACGAACTCGCCCTTGCGCCCCTTGACCAGCGGGCTGAGCAGCTGGAACCGGGTGCCCTCGGGCAGCTCCAGCACCTTGTCGACGATCTGCTGCGGCGACTGCCGCGAGATCGGACGGTCGCACTCCGGGCAGTGCGGATGCCCGATGCGGGCGAAGAGGAGCCGGAGGTAGTCGTAGACCTCCGTGATCGTGCCGACCGTCGAGCGCGGGTTGCGCGAGGTCGACTTCTGGTCGATCGAGACGGCCGGGGAGAGGCCCTCGATGAAGTCCACGTCGGGCTTGTCCATCTGCCCGAGGAACTGCCGGGCATAGGAGGACAGCGACTCGACGTACCGGCGCTGGCCCTCGGCGAAGATCGTGTCGAAGGCGAGGGAGGACTTGCCGGAGCCCGAGAGGCCGGTGAAAACGATCAGCGAGTCACGCGGCAGGTCGAGCGAGACGTTCTTGAGGTTGTGCTCGCGAGCACCGCGAACGATGAGGCGGTCTGCCACGCTACTGCGCCCTTCAAAAGCGGATGTACGGGGGAACCATCGTTAGTCAAGAGTAATGGGATCACGTGTTCGATTTTTCAGGCAATCGACCGTGTTCGCCCGAACGGATGAAACGCTAGCGCGTGGAAGGCTCCGCTCGTAGGAACGACGGACAAGTGCTCCGAGTCACGACAGAACAGCTAGGGGGACATCCTTTGAGCATCGCACCCGCCTCTGACATTCCCGTCCTGGCCGCCGCGACGGCCCGCCTGCTGGCCACCGTGGACGGCCTGCGCGAGGAGCAGCTGACCGAGCCCTCGCTGCTCCCGGGCTGGACGCGCGGCCACGTGCTGGCCCACATCGCCCGCAACGCGGACGGGCTGCTCAACCTGCTCACCGGGGCGCGCACGGGCGTGCCCACCCCGATGTACGCGAGCCCCGAGGCCCGCGAGCACGACATCGAGGCGGGCTCGAAGGGCTCGCTCGCCGAGCACGCCGCGGACCTGCGCGCAAGCGCGGCCCGCTTCGACGCGGCAATCGCCGCGATGCCGGAGTCGGCGTGGGCGGTCGAGGTGCCGCACCGCCTCGGCGCCTTCCCCGCGAGCGGTGTGCCGGCCCGGCGCCTCCAGGAGGTCGAGTACCACCACGTCGACCTCGGCCTGCCGGACGCGTACGCGCCGAAGGACTGGCCGGAGGCCTTCGTGCGGGAGCAGCTGGCACGCGTCAGCGCGCAGTTCGCCGGGCGCCCGGAGCTGCCGCATCTGACCCTGGTCGACTCCGTGACCGGCGCGGCGCACGCGTCCGGCGCGGAACGCCCCTCCGCCGCGCGCGAGCTCACCGTCCGCGGCACCGCCCCGGCCCTGCTCGCCTGGCTGACCGGCCGCTCCGACGGGCACGACCTCGACGTGGAGCCGAAGACGGCCCTGCCGGCGCTCCCGCCGCTAGGCTGATCCCATGACGTACCACGGAGCGGTGAAGGTCGGCGGGACGCCCGACGTCCGGGAGTTGGCCCATCTGGTGATCACCAAGATCGCCGTCGGTCCCATGAACAACAACGCCTACCTGCTGCGCTGCCGCGCCACCGACGAGCAGCTGCTGATCGACGCCGCCGCGGACGCGCCGGTGCTGCAGGAGTCGATCGGCGACAGCCTGGCCACCGTGGTCACCACGCACCGGCACCAGGACCACTGGAACGCCCTCGCCGACGTCGTCCGCGCCACCGGCGCGCGGACGGCGGCCGGCCGCATCGACGCCGACGGCATCCCCGTCCCCACCGACCTGCTCCTGGACGACGGCGACACGCTGCGGGTCGGCGAGGTCGCCCTCACCGTCCGCCACCTGGTCGGCCACACCCCGGGCGCGATCGTCCTGCTCTACGACGACCCGCAGGGCCACCCCCACCTGTTCACCGGCGACTGCCTCTTCCCGGGCGGCGTCGGCAACACCTGGGGCGACCCGGCCGCCTTCCGCAGCCTCTTCCACGACGTCAGCACCAAGCTCTTCGAGCCGCTCCCGGACGAGACCTGGGTGTACCCGGGCCACGGCGACGACACCACGCTCGGCACCGAGCGCCCGCACCTGGCGGAGTGGGAGGCCCGGGGCTGGTGAGCGACGCCGCGAGCGCCCTCGCCAAGCTCGGCGCGCACCCCGGCCTCTGTCTGGGCTGCCGCCACCGGCTCCTCAACGAGACCCGCCGCGGCACCGCCTACCTGCGCTGCGGCCTGGCCGCGAGCCACGAGACCATGCCCCGCTACCCGCGCCTTCCGGTGCGCGCATGTCACGGCTTCGCAGCGGCGGAAGATCAGGCTCCGCAGAGTCTCGACAAATGATCATCCACCGTGCAGGATGACTCCCGCCTGCCCGTCCGCGCCATTCCCCCGTTGCCGCGGACGGGCAGCGCTGTCTTCGCTCAGAGGCGTGAGAGGGTTCGGCGATGGGACTGTTCGGCAACCGCCGACGCGAGCGGGGGAGAGCCGAACTCCAGGCCGCCTACGACGAGTTCTGCCAGGCGCTGTGGGCCGAGCGGCTTCGGCTCACGGAGCCCCGGATGCGGGCCGCCCGGGACCGGGCCCGGGCCGAGCTCGGCGACGGCGACCTGCTCACCCTGGAGCTCTGGCAGTTGCACGCCCGCGCTCTGGGCAGCCTCGGCCGGGGCGAGGAGGCCGACCGCGAGTTCCTCGCGGTGGCCGGGGCCGCCGGTCCCGACCCGGCGGCCCAACGCATCCGGATGCTCGCCCTGACCAACCGCGCGGCCCAACTCTGCTTCCTGGAAAGGTTCGCCGAAGCCGACGCACAGGCTCAGGAGGTCTTCGAGGCAGCCGGGACCGTTCCGGCGCCGGACGACGTCCGCACCCGGCTGTCGGGGCTCAACACGCGGGCCATGGCCCTCACCGGCCTGGGCCGGGCGACCGAGGCCGAGGCCCTCGCCCGCCAAGGTCTCGCCGAGGCGGGCGCCTGCGGCCGCGCCGCCGGCAGCTTCCAACGCACGCTCGGCGTCAACCTGGCCTCCGCGCTCAACGCCCAGGGCCGCCATGCGGAGGCGCTGGACGCCCTCGTCGAGGCCGAGGAGGTCCGCGACACTGTCGCCAACCTGGGCGGTGCCAGTGCGATCGCGAAGGCGCGAGCCACCGCGCTGCTGGCCCTCGGCCGGAACGAGGAGGCGCAGGACACGGCCCGCGCGGGCCTGACCGCCGCGCTCAGTGCCTACGGGGAGGACCACCCCCGCGTCCGCGAACTCCGCGCGCTCCTCGAGTCCGCCGTTCCGTCCGCCGCGTCCTGAGGAGGGCCCCGGCCATGGGCCGGTTTCAGAGCTGGAGGGGGCGTCAGCGGCCGGCGTCGGAGCTGGCCGCCAAGGTGCTCGGGACGAAGCCCCGCCGAGGCCTTGGACCTGCTCGCCGCGACGCCCCGTCCCCCCGCGCGCGTCGGTGGACGACGCGACGGCCACGGCCGTCGTCCGGGCCCGCACGCTGCTCGCCCTCGGCCGTCGCGACGAGGCGCTCAGGCCCTGCTCGCCGTTCTGACGACGGCGGAGCAGTCCTTCGGCGCGGAGCATGCGCGCGTCCGCGAACTCCGCGGTCTGCTGAGTCGGGCTCAGCTGAGCGGCTCCGAGGCGTGACGCGGGCCTGAGACGCCCGCACCTTCCGCGGCCTGCGCTGTCCGGCCGGACTGGCACAATGGCGCGCCGGGGATCAAGGAGGGGTGGGCATGGGGCGTTGGCAGGAACGGCAGGCGCGGCAACGGCTGAGGGCCGACCTGGCGATGAAGCTGGCGGGGACGCAGCCGTACGTCGACGCCGGGCGCCAGGGCGAGTTGGTGCCCCCGCTGCGGGCCTGGCTGGAGCAGGCCGTCGCCGGGCTGGGCGCGGAGCACGAGGTCACGCTGGAGCTGCGCTACCGGCTCGCCGCCGCGCTGCGCGCGACGGCAGCCATCGCGGAGTCCGGCGAGCACGCGGCGGCAGTGGTGGCCGCCCGCGAACGGCTCGGCACGAACGAAACGCTGCTGCAGGCATGGGCGCTGTACGCCGAGGCGCTGGACAACCAGGGCCGCCACCACGAGGCCGCGGAGGCCTGGGGCGGGCTCGGAGAGCTGGCCAGGAACTGCATCGAGCGCGGTGACCTGGTCCGGATCTGCGGCGCACAGCGGGCCGCCGCGCTGTGCCACGCCGAGCGCTTCGCCGAGGCGGAGGCGGAGGGCCATCGGCTGCTCGAGTCCGCGGCCACCAGGACCGACCCGGGCGGTGTCTCCATCCGCCTCTCGGGGCTGATCCTGCTCTCCGTCGCTCTCACGGGCCAGGGCCGCGCGATGGAGGCGGAGTCGGCGGCCCGGCAGGGCCTGGTGATCGCCATGTCGGAGAGCGGCTTCGCCGCCACGACGAACGCGCACGTGCTCCACGTGAACCTCGCCGACGCCCTGAACGCGCAGGGACGCCACCAGGAGGCCCTCGACCTGCTCGCGGTCATGCCCCGTCCCCCGCGCGTCACCACGGAGACCGCCGCGGCCACCGCGATCACGCAGTCCCGCGCGCTGCTCGCGCAGGGCCGGCGCGACGAGGCCCTGCAGGTGCTGCGCGCCGTGCTGACGCCCGCCGAGCAGACCTTCGGCGCACAGCACGTCCGCCTCCGCGAACTCCACGCCCTGCTCGCGCTGGCCGGAGCGGCCGAAGGCCAGCTGTACGGCTGAACCCGGCCGGGCCTGACCGGACCCGACGATCCCGGGCGGCCCTGCCTAGACCGGCAGCCGGACCTCGAAGGCCGTGCGGCCCGGCTCGGACTCGACCGAGACCGTGCCGCCGTGGGCCGTGGTCACCGCGTGGACGATGGCGAGGCCCAGGCCGGTCGAGCCGGTGGCCCGGGAGCGGGCGCGGTCGCCGCGGACGAAGCGCTCGAAGACGTGGGCGGTGAGGTGGCCCGGGATGCCGGGGCCGGTGTCGGTGACGGTCAGGCGGACGCCCTCCGGGACGGGCTGGAGGGAGAGCACCACCCGCGTGCCCGGCGGGGTGTGGACGCGGGCGTTGGCGAGGAGGTTGGTGACGACCTGGCGCAGCCGGTTCGCATCGCCACGCACCAGCAGGGGCTCCTCGGGGAGCTCCAGTTGCCACGTGTGGTCGGGGCCGACGGCGCGGGCGTCGCTGACGGAGTCGAGGGCGACCCGGGTGAGGTCGACCTCGGCGGCGGCGAGCGGGCGGCCTGCGTCCAGACGGGCGAGCAGCAGCAGGTCCTCCACGATCGCGCCCATCCGCTGCGACTCCGCCTCGATCCGGCGCAGCGAGTGCCGCACGGACTCGGGCGTCGGCTCGGGACTGCGCAGCGCCAGCTCCGCGTGGCCGCGGATCGCGGCGACGGGGGTGCGCAGCTCGTGGCTGGCGTCGGCGGCGAACTCGCGCAGGCGTTCCTCGACCGCCTGACGCTGCGCGAGGGCGTCCTCGACGTGACCGAGCATCAGGTTGAGGGCGACGCCGACCCGGCCGACCTCGGTCTGCGGGTTCTCGTCGGGGACCCGCTCCCGCAGCGTCACCTCGCCGCTCGCCAGTGGCAGCGCGCTGACCTGCTCGGCGGTGCGGGTGACCCGCTCCAGGGGGCGCAGCGCCAACCGGACCCAGAACGTGCCGGCCGCCGCGGTGAGGGCGAACAGCCCGGCGAAGACCAGCAGTTCGACCAGGAGCAGGCGGCGGACCGTGCTCTCGACCTGGTTCAGCGGCAGGCCGCTGACGAGCGTGTCGCCGTCCTGGCCGCGCTGCGCGAGGACGCGGTACCTCCCCAGCGGCCCGAGGTCGCGGGTGGTGGGAGCGCCGCTGACCGGGATGGTCGCCAGAGCGGCCTTGATCCTGGCATCGAAGACGGGATGGTCGCGCACGCTGCCGCCGACCGCGTCGTCCGCGTCCCCGTCGACGACCCCGTCGGCTTCGACCCGCCCGTTCCGCAGGGCGGCGCCGAGGGTGCCGACGGCCTGGGCCCGGGTGTCGCCGTGCGGGTCCGTCTCCAGGCTCATGGCGTAGCGGCCGCCGGTCTCGACAAGCTGCTGGTCGAGCTTGTCGACCAGGAAGCGGTGCAGTTCGGAGATCGTGACCAGGCCGATCGCGGTGCCGGCCAGCACGAGCAGGGCGAGCAGGCCCGCGACGAGCCGCCCGCGCAGCGTGCGCGGCAGGCGCACCAAGCGCAGGCGCGCGGGCCTCGGGCCTGCCTGGACGCTCACGCGACGCTCACGAGTGGGGGGCCTTGATCAGGTAGCCCGCGCCGCGGACGGTGTGGATCAGCGGCTCGCGTCCGTGGTCGATCTTCTTGCGCAGGTAGCTGATGTAGAGCTCGACGACGTGGGCCTGGCCGCCGAAGTCGTAGGACCAGACAGCATCCAGGATCTGCGCCTTGCTCAGCACCCGGCGCGGGTGCCGCAGCAGGTAGCGCAGCAGCGCGTACTCGGTCGGGCTCAGCTCGATCAGCTCGCCGCCGCGGACCACCTCGTGGGCGCGCTCGTCCAGGACCAGGTCGGCCAGGGTGAGCACGTCCTCCGTCTCCGTCTCCGCGGACGGCCCCGAGCCGCCCCCGACGCGGGCCTCCGGCGTCGCTGCGGCGGGCTGGGCCCGCCGCAGCAGGCCGCGCAGCCGAACGACGACCTCGGCCAGGCTGAACGGCTTGGTCACGTAGTCGTCGCCGCCGGCGGCGATCCCGCCGATCCGGTCCTCGACCGCGTCGCGTGCGGTCAGGAAGAGCACGCGCACCTCGGGCTGCTCGGCGTGCACGCGGCGCAGCACCTCGAGCCCGTCGAAGTCGGGCAGCATGACGTCCAGGACGATCGCGTCCGGGCGCCAGTGGCCCGCGATGGCCACGGCCTCCTCCCCGCTGCCGGCCGTGCGCGTCTCCCAGCCCTCGTACTTCAGGGCTCCGCACAGCACCTCGACGAGGTCGGGCTCGTCGTCGACGACGAGGATGCGTCGCGCCGGGGTCGACATGAGAGTCTCCTGGGACATGGGGGCCATTGTGGTGCAGTCGGACGAGGTGCCATGAGAATGCAATGAGATCACCGCGACCGGACCGCCTGCCAGATTCCGCGCGAACAAGCCTCTGACCTGCACAGATATCACATTGTGGACCCCCTGGCCATGTCTTACTCATAGGGAATTCTGAGTCTGCGCTGTCAGGGTTGCCGCAGTAGCGAACCAGGACAGTCAGGGACAGAGGGAGCCGCACCATGAGCGCTGTCACGCAGCAGCGCGCCGCACGGACCGGCGCGCACCGCGGCGCCCCCTCCGGGTCACAGCTGCCGGTGGACACCGTCCCCCGGCTGGTGCTGGCCGCGATCGGCCTCGGGGCCCTCGCGGTGGTCGCGATCTGGTGGAAGAACACCCTCGGCGTCGTCGGCCTCGACCAGTGGCTCACCAACGCGGGCCGGATCACCGGCCTGCTCGCCGGGTACGCCGCGCCGGTCCTGCTGCTGCTGATGGCCCGCATCCCGGTGCTGGAGCGCGAGGTCGGCGCGGACCGGCTGGCCCGCTGGCACGCCATGGGCGGCCGGTACCTGGTCGGCCTGGTGGCCACGCACGTGATCACGATCATCTGGGGCTACTCGCTGACCGCCCACAAGAACGTGATCGGCGAGGGGGTCACCATGGTGCTGACCTACCCGGACATGCTCAAGGCCACCTTCGGAACCCTGCTGCTCCTCGCCACCGGCTTCTTCTCCGCCCGCGCCGCGCGCAGGCGGCTCGGCTACGAGACCTGGTACTACCTGCACCTGGCCACCTACCTGGCGGTCACCCTCGGCTTCGCCCACCAGCTCAGCAACGGCGCCGACCTGGGCGAGGGCCCGGAGCGGCTGCTCTGGTACGGGCTCTACGTGGGCACGGCCGGGCTGGTCGCCTGGTACCGGCTGCTCCTCCCGTGGCGGCTCGACCGGCGGCACCAGCTGCGCGTCGCCGAGGTCCGCCCGGAGGGCCCCGGCACCGTCTCGCTCTTCCTGACCGGGCGCCACCTGGACGAGCTGGGCGCCGAGGCCGGCCAGTTCTTCCGGCTGCAGTTCCAGGCCAAGGGCCTGCGCCTCGCCGCCAACCCCTACTCCCTCTCGGCCCCGCCGACCCGCGACTACCTGCGCTTCACGGTCAAGGACCTGGGCGGCCACAGCGCCGCCGTGGCCCGGCTCCAGCCCGGCACCAAGGTCCGCGCCGAGGGCCCGTACGGGGCGTTCACCGCGCGGCGACGTCGCTCACGGCAGGTGCTGCTGCTCGCGGCCGGCGTCGGCATCACCCCGCTGCGCGCGCTCTTCGAGACCCTCCCGGCCGCACCCGGCGAGCTGACCCTGCTCTACCGGGCGAGCGCCGAGGAGGAACTGCTCTTCCGGCGGGAGCTGACCGCGATCGCCGAGGCACGCGGCGCACGGCTGCAGTTCCTCGTCGGACGCCGCAGCGAGGTCGGCGACCCGATCCAGCCGACCGTCCTGCGCAACCTGGTCCCCGGCCTGCCCGGACACGACGTGTACGTCTGCGGGCCGGAGGCCTTCATGGAGCAGGCCGTCACGGCGCTGCGCCAGGCGCGGGTCCCGCGCCACCACATCCACCACGAGTCCTTCAGCTTCTGACGCGCTCAAGTTCTGACCCGCTCAAGCTTCTGTTCCGCCCCAGCGCCCCCCGGGAGTCCCCATGCGCCGCGCCATCGTCACCACCACCGCCACGGCGGCCGGCGTGGTCCTGCTGCTGTCCCTCAAGCCGCACGGCGGACAGACCGCGTCAGCCCAGGCCCCCGTGATCAGCTCGGGGAGCGACACCGGCAGCACGACCGGAACCGGCGGCACCAGCGGTACCGGCGGCACCGACAACTCCGGCAGCGGCTCGTCCGCCACCACCGCGCCGTCCGCCTCGCCCTCCGCCAAGGGCGGCGGGAGCTCCTCGGGCAAGGCGAGCCACGCCAGCTACACCGGCCAGGCCGTCGACACCCGCTACGGTCCGGTGCAGGTCCGCATCGACGTGAGCGCGGGCAAGATCAGCAAGATCGACGTACTCCAGTACCCCGACGGGCTGCAGCGCGACCAGGACATCAACAGCTACGCGCTGCCCGTCCTCAACCAGGAGGCGCTCTCCGCGCAGAGCGCGCAGATCGACTCCGTCTCCGGTGCCACCTACACCAGCGACGGGTACACGCAGTCGCTGCAGAGCGCACTCGACCAGGCGGGCCTCAAGTGACCACCCGCCATGCCGAGCACGTGATGGGCACCGTCTTCTCCTTCGTGGTCCGCGACCCGAGCCCGGCCGTGGACGAGGCGCTGCGCGCGGCCGTCGACCGGCTGCACGCGATCGACGCGCGCTTCTCGCCTTACCGCGCCGACAGCGAGGTGAGCCGGATCGCCCGCGGCGAGTCGGAGCTGGCGGACGCGAGCCCGGAGCTGGCCGAGGTCATGGAGCGCTGCGCGGAGATCGGGACGCTCACCGACGGCTGGTTCAGCGCCTACCCCGAGGGCCGGCTGGACCCGAGCGGCTGGGTCAAGGGCTGGGCCGTCGAGCAAGCCTGTGCACTGCTGTGCGAGGCCGGCTCGACGGAGCACTGCGTCAACGGCGGCGGCGACGTGCAGTCGGTCGGCGGCCCCTGGCGGATCGGCGTGGCCGATCCGTTCCGGCCGGGCGGGCTGGCGGCGGTGCTGGCCGGCCGGGACCTGGTCGTGGCCACCTCCGGCACCGCGGAGCGCGGCGCGCACATCGTGGACCCGCGCACGGGCGAGGCGCCGACGGGTCTGCTCTCGCTGACGCTGGTCAGCTCCGGCCCGGGCCTCCTGGCCCGCACCGACGCGTGTGCGACGGCGGCCTTCGCGATGGGCGCGGAGCAGGGCCTCGCCTGGGCCGGTCGGCAGCCCGGGCTCGAAGCCCTGGCGATCCTCCCCGACCCGGCCCTGCCCAAGCGGGCGACCAACGGATTCCTGCGCTACGCGCTCTGAGCCCTCCCGGCGTTCCTGGCGTTCCCCGCGGCAACGACGACGCCCCGCCCCGGGAGAACCGGGGCGGGGCGTCGTGGTGAACCGGACCGTCGGACGACGGCTCAGGCGTTGATGATCGTGATGTTCTCCGCCTGCGGGCCCTTCTGGCCCTGGGTGACGTCGAACTCGACCTTCTGGCCCTCGAGGAGCTCGCGGAAGCCCTGGGCGTTGATGTTCGAGTAGTGAGCGAAGACGTCGGCGCCGCCGCCGTCCTGCTCGATGAAGCCGAAGCCCTTCTCGGCGTTGAACCACTTGACGGTACCGGTCGCCATGATGTGTCTTTCTCCGTTCTGCGGTGATGCAAGCCACGACGGTACACGCTCGACGATCACGTCACCACGAAGCTCGCGGTACGCCACGCCGAAGAGTGATAGCAGCCCATCCTGTAGGCTTGCGGCAGTTGCAGTCGTGGTTCCCTAAGCTTCACCGCCCGTGGTCCCGATCACGGGCGTTCGTGCTTTCTAAGGTCTCTCCGACCAGGGTGATCATTCCGGCGACTCGGCCTGCGCGATCCTGCGCGCCGACCAACTCTGGAGAATGGGGAAACCTATGGCCACCGGTACCGTGAAGTGGTTCAACGCCGAAAAGGGCTACGGCTTCATCGAGCAGGACGGCGGCGGCGCCGACGTCTTCGCTCACTACTCGAACATCAGCTCCCAGGGCTACCGCGAGCTCTTCGAGGGCCAGAAGGTCGAGTTCGACGTCACGCAGGGCCCGAAGGGCCCGCAGGCCGAGAACATCGTCCCGCAGGGCTGATCTCAGCAGCACGCGCGAAAGAGCCCCGCTCCGGCCTGCCCGGTGCGGGGCTCTTTCGTTCTCGCTCAGTGAGGGGGCGTGCCCTTGTGCTTGGCCTCGTTCGGGAACTTCAGGCCGCCCATCAAGAAGACCAGCAGTCCCACGCAGAAGGCCATGACGACGATCGAGAATGCGATCATCTCGAGGATCTTCACGTTTGGCCCCTTTCGTCCCAACGGTCTCTTCGGACCTTAGGCCACCCGCGAGGGCGCGGCCAGTCCGCTTCAGGCCGCCTACCCAGGCGGCCGTCCGCTCACGCAGTCCGTCGCCGCAGCGTCACCGCCCCGAGGGCCAGCGCCAGCAGCGTGCAGCCCACCACGACGACCAGATCCAGGGCCACCGCGCCGCCGAAGCCCGCCTCGGAGGTCAACCGGTTCATCGCGTCCACGGCGTAGCTCAGCGGCAGCACGTCCGAGAGCGCGTGCAGCCAGCCCGCCATGGTGTCGCGCGGCGTGAACAGCCCGCACAGCAGCAGTTGCGGCAACAGGAAGGCCGGCATGAACTGGACGGCCTGGAACTCGGTGGCGGCGAAGGCGGAGACGAAGAGCCCGAGCGCCATCCCCAGCAGCCCGTCCGCCACGGCGACGGCGAGCAGCGCCCAACTCGGCCCCGCGATGCCGAGCCCCAGCAGCCCCACCGTCAGCCCGAAGGCCAACAGCCCCTGGAGCAGCGCGACCAGGCCGAAGGCGAGCGCGTAGCCCAGCAGCAGATCCAGCCTGCCCAGCGGCATCGTCAGCAGCCGCTCCAGCGTCCCCGTGGTGCGCTCGCGCAGCGTGGCGACGGCCGTCACCAGGAACATCACGATCATCGGGAAGATCCCGAGCAGCGGCGCCCCGAGGCTGTCGAAGACCTCCTGGCGGCCGTCGAAGGCGTACTTGAGCAGCACGATCAGCAGGCACGGGACCAGCAGCAGCATGGCCACGGTCCGCGGGTCGTTGCGCAGTTGGAGCAGCACCCGGCGGGCGGTGGCGAGGGTCCGGCGGATGTTCATCGCACGCCCTCCGAGCGGGTGGCCGCCGTCTCGGCGACGAGCGACAGGAACGCGCCCTCGATGTCCGCGGCTCCCGTCGCGGCGAGCAGCGCCTGCGGGGTGTCGTGGGCGAGCAGCCGCCCCTCGCGCATCAGCAGCAGCGCGGTGCAGCGCGCGGCCTCGTCCATGACGTGGCTGGAGACCAGCAGCGTCGCGCCGCCCCCGGCGAGCCGGTGGAACAGCTGCCACAGCTCCTGCCGCAGCACCGGGTCGAGCCCGACGGTCGGCTCGTCGAGCACCAGCAGCTCCGGTGTGCCGAGCAACGCAGCCGCGAGCGAGACCCGCGCCCGTTGGCCTCCGGAGAGCCGTCCGACCAGGTCCTTCGCGTGGCCGCCGAGCCCGACCTCGTCCAGGACGCGGTCCGGATCGGTGCGCGGGGCGCCCAGCACCTCGGCGAAGTAGCGCAGGTTCGCGAGCACGGAGAGGTCGGCGTAGACGGAGGGCGCCTGGGTCACGTACCCGACCCGGGCGCGCAGGGCGGGCGCTCCGGCGGGCAGCCCGAGCACGCGCACCTCTCCGCTCTCGATCCGCTGCACCCCCACGATGCTGCGCAGCAGCGTCGTCTTCCCGCACCCGCTCGGCCCGAGCAGCCCGGTGACCGAGCCCCGCGCGACGGTCAGATCGATCCCCTGCAGCACGGGTCTGCCGCCCCGCACGACGCGCAGTGCGCGCACGTCGACGGCGGGAGCTGAATTCATCATGTGTTGAGTTTTACGCGCGGCGAAGGCGCCCGTCAACCCACCGGCCCGGTCAGATACCGCTGGATGGTCGGCGCCACCAGCGGGAGCAGCTCCTCCTCCGCGGCGGAGGCGATCGGCTCCGCGCGGATCACATAGCGGGCCACGGCCAGCCCGATGATCTGGGAGAGCACCAACTCGACCCGGAGCTCAGCCTGTTCGAGATCCAGCTCGGCCGCCAGACGGGTCACCAGCTCGCGCACCATGAAGTCCCGCAGCAGCGCGGCGATCTGCTCGCTGCCGACGGCGGTCCGCAGTACAGCCAGCAGCCGGTCCAGGACCTCCGGCCGGCCCCAGATCATGAGCAGGAACCGCACCAGCCGCTCGCCCATCTGGTCCGGATCGCCGGAGGTGATCAGCTGGACGACGGCGGCGGGGTCGATCGGGAAGTCGAGCGCGGCGAGGAACAACTGCTCCTTGCTGCCGAAGTAGTGGTGCAGCAGGGCCGCGTCCACCCCGGCCACCCGCGCGATGCCGCGCATGCTCGCCTTGTCGTAGCCGCGCGCGCCGAACTCCACGCGAGCCGCCTCCAGCACCGCTCCGCGCGTGTCCGCCCCGCCCGGCCGACGGCCGGTCCGGCGGGCTGCGGCGGGTCTTGGGGCCTCTTCCTTCTCGCTCATGCCCCCATCCTCGCGGAAGGCGCCGGGTGATCCTTCATGCACGGGCCATGACTCTGCAACAGCACGGGTCCACGATGTCCTGAAACACGTTCTCGTGGGAAGGACGAAGGCCATGGCCACGGCACCAACTCCCTTGCAGATCAAGCGACTCGGCGGTCGCATCGGCGCCCTCGCGCAGGGCGTCAGGCTCGGCGGCGAGCTGTCCGGCCCGACCGTGGAGGCGATCCGGGCCGCGCTCCACGCCCACAAGGTGGTCTTCTTCAGGAACCAGCAGCACCTGGACGACGCGAGCCACGAGGACTTCGCCCGGCTGCTCGGACAGCCGGTCGGCCACCCGACCGTGCCCGCCGCCGACGGGCGCTACGTGTTCGAGCTCGACGCGACCAAGGGCGTGCGGGCCAACAACTGGCACACGGACGTCACCTTCGTCCCCGCCTACCCCGCCGCCTCGATCCTGCGGGCGATCGAGCTGCCGCCCTACGGCGGCGAGACCGTCTGGGCCAACACGGCCGCCGCCTACGCCTCGCTGCCGCGCGCGCTGAAGGTCTTCGCCGAGCACCTGCGCGCCATCCACACCAACGACTTCGACTACGCCGCCCGGCTCGGGCTGCGGCCGGAGCTCGCGGAGAACCGCGAGGTGGCGGAGCTGTTCCGGCGGGTGTTCGTGGCCACGGCGTTCAAGACCGAGCACCCGGTGGTGCGGGTCCACCCGGTGACCGGCGAGCGGACGATCCTCCTCGGCGCCTTCGCCCAGAGCCTGGTCGGCTTCTCCAGCGACGACAGCCGGGAGCTGATCGCGCTGTTCCAGCGCTTCGTCGAGAAGCCGGAGCACACCGTCCGCTGGCGCTGGGAGGTCGGCGACGTCGCGATCTGGGACAACCGGGCCACCCAGCACTACGCCGTCAACGACTACGGCGACGAGCCGCGGCTGGTCCGCCGGATCACCCTCGACGGCGACGTCCCCGTCGACGTCGACGGGCAGCCCAGCCGGCTGCTTGAGCCGGCCGATCCGCCACACGTCGCCGGGATCGTGCCGGCCGCGGAGCTGGAGCAGCTAGCGCTGCCGCGCGCCTGATCGTTCCTCCACCTCCTCGCCGGAGGCGGCCCGCGTGGCCCGCGCGGTCCGGCGCGAGGAGATCAGGGAGGTGACGGTGGTGACGGCCAGCACGCCGACCACGACGGCGAGCGAGAGCGGGGTGCCGATCTCCGGCGCGCCGTGGACGCCCGCCTCGTGCAGGGCGTGCAGCAGGAGCTTCACGCCGATGAAGCCGAGGATCACCGACAGGCCGTAGGAGAGGTGGACCAGGCGGTCCAGCAGGCCGCCGACGAGAAAGTAGAGCTGACGCAGGCCCATCAGCGCGAAGGCGTTGGCCGTGAAGACGATGTAGGCGTCCTGCGTCAGCCCGAAGATCGCGGGGATCGAGTCCATCGCGAAGAGCACGTCCGTGGTGCCGATCGCCAGGATCACCAGCGACAGCGGGGTGATCAGCCGTCGCCCGCCCTCGACCACGGTGAGCCGGGTGCCGCGGTAGCCGTCGGCGGTGGGGAAGCGCCGTTCGACGGAGCGGAGCAGCTTGTTCTCCTCGTACTCCTCGTCCTTCGTCCCGGCCCTGGCCTCCTTGATCAGCTTCCAGGCGGTCCAGATCAGGAACGCGCCGAAGAGGAAGAAGATCCACGAGAAGGAGGCGATGACGGCCGCGCCGGCGGCGATGAAGACCGCCCGCAGCACCAGGGCGATGAGCACGCCGATCAGCAGCACCCGCTGCTGCAGCACGCGGGGGACGGCGAACTTCGCCATGATCAGCACGAAGACGAAGAGGTTGTCGACGCTCAGCGACTTCTCGGTGACCCACCCGGCCAGGAACTGCCCGGCCGGGGCCGAGCCCGAGTGCCACCACAGGAAGCCCGCGAAGAGCCCGGCGAGGCCGATCCATATCGCGGACCAGATGCCCGCCTCGCGCAGCGAGACCTCGTGCGGTTTGCGCCCGCCGACGAAGAAGTCGACGGCGATCAGGACGACGAGCACCACGACGGTGGCGACCCACATGGTCAGGGAAACGTCCATGGACGGTTCTTCCTCCGGCAGAAGACACAGATGTCTGCCGGAGGTCTCCTCCACCCGCTCGTCACGAGCCGGGCCGACGCACCCGGACGGTCCGTGGATCGTCGTGATGACGGATGCGCCGCTTCAGGGAGTACTCCCCTCCGCTTGCCCTGCCAGCCTAACAAACGAGGCGGAACGGCCGGGAGGCCGCCGTCAGCGATAGACGCGCAGGTAGTCCACCGCGAAGGTGAGCGGGGTGCTGCCGCTCGGCGCCGGGTGGTACCGGCCGGCGCAGACCGAGAGGTTGAGGATCAGGTAGGCGGACCAGTCCTGGCCCACGCCGGTGCCGTCCGAGTAGGCCTCGACACCGTCGACGTACCAGTCGACCGAGCTCGCGCCGTACGCGGTGCCGATGGTCACCCAGCCGCCCGGCCGGATCGCGGTCGCGTCCGTGTAGTAGTCGCCGCCGCCACCCACGTGGTTGGTCAGCTCCAGCAGGTTCGGGTTGTCCGGGTGGTACTCGAAGGAGTCGATCTCCCCGTTGCCGTCCTTCCAGGTCCACAGCGCCGGCCAGGCGCCGAGACCGGTCGGCAGCTGGACCCGGGTCTGGATGTAGTCGCCGGTGCTGACCTGGAAGCCCTCCTGGGAGCCCTCGGTGGTGAGCAGGCCGGTGGTCCAGGCGCGCCGGCCGTTCCGCAGGGTGTGCGGGCCGGGCCGGGCGGTGAAGGTGGCGACGCCGGCGGCCACGGACACAGCGTTCGGGTCGAGCCAGTCGAGCTTGTTGTCGCCCGGGTTGTGGTTGCCGTACTGGTACGCCGAGGTGGTGTCGCCCACCCAGCGTCGGCCCCAGACGATCGGACCGCTGAACTCCTCCGCCCAGACCGGCGTGTCCGAGGAGGCCACCCCGGGCGGGATCGGTGCGGCGGACGCGTCGGGAGCGGGCGCCGGGGACGGAACGAACGGCGTGGAGGGGGTGTCGGGGGCAGATGGAGTGTCCGGGGTGGACGGGGTGCCGGGAGAGGAGGGGGTCGGGTGTGACGTCGACATGTGCGTGCTCACAGGTGTTTCTCGATCACGGGCAGCATCTCCCGGAAGGTCTGCCCGTGCGTCGGCACGCCAATCGCGGTGAGCTCCCACGCGCCCCCCTCGTCCCGGCCGACCTTGGCCAGCACCTGGCCGCGGTGCTCACCGCCGCCGCTCAGCGTGAAGCGGGCGAGCTCGGCCCCGGTGCTCTCGTCCACCAGCTCGCAGTGGAAGTGCTGGAGCTCGGCGAAGCTCTGGCCGTTGTAGGAGTTCACCGTGAAGACGATCCGCGTGATCCGGTCGGGCACCCGGCCCAGGTCCACCGTGATCGACTCGCTCTCGCCGGTGTGCCGGACCGAGCCGTCGTTGCTGACCAGGTGCTGGAAGAAGACCACGTCGGTGAGGACCCCGTCGGCGAAGAGCACCGCGGAAGCGTCGAGGTCCACCTCGCGCCGGCGCCAGCCGAACATGCCCCGGCGCGGTGTCGCCTGCCAGTCGAGGTCGAGCCGGATCACCGGCGGGCCGCCCTCCCCGTCCGCGTGGTCGAGGCGGATGCTCTGGCCCGTGCTCAGACTCACCGACATGGCTCGGCCCTCCCCTTTGTCGGACGCCCGTGGACCTGTGTCCGTTCCATGCAGCTCCTATCGAGCACCATAGGCGCTCGGCGGGAGCTTGGGGTGGAGTAAAAGCGGGCGTCCGACTATCAGGCGATTCCGGCTTCGCGCATCTGGCGCAACTCCTTCTTCAGTTCGTTCACCTCGTCGCGCAGCCGGGCGGCCACCTCGAACTGCAATTCGGCCGCCGCGGTGTGCATACGCTCCGTCAGCTCCCCGATCAGCTCGGCGAGCTCCGCGGCCGGCAGGCTCTTCGCCTCCTTGACGTCCGCCTTGAGCCCGAGCACCGGGACCGCCGCCTTCTGGCCGCGCCCGCCACCGCCGCCCCGGTAGCCCGTGCTGAGCAGCTCGGCGGTGTCCATGTCCTCCCGGGTGAGGGTGTCCAGGATGTCGCCGATCTTCTTGCGCAGCGGCTGCGGGTCGATGCCGTGCTCGGTGTTGTACGCCTGCTGGATCTCGCGACGGCGGTTGGTCTCCGAGATCGCGTGCTCCATGGCCGGGGTGATCCGGTCGGCGTACATGTGAACCTGGCCGGAGACGTTACGCGCGGCGCGGCCGATCGTCTGGATCAGGGACCGGGGCGAGCGCAGGAAGCCCTCCTTGTCCGCGTCCAGGATCGCGACGAGCGAGACCTCGGGCAGGTCGAGGCCCTCACGGAGCAGGTTGATGCCGATCAGGACGTCGTAGTCGCCCGCGCGCAGCTGGCGCAGCAGCTCGACGCGGCGCAGTGTGTCGACGTCGCTGTGCAGGTAACGGACCCGGATGCCGAGCTCCAGCAGGTAGTCCGTCAGGTCCTCGGCCATCTTCTTGGTCAGCGTGGTGACCAGGACGCGCTCGTCCTTCTCCGTGCGCAGCCGGATCTCGTGGACCAGGTCGTCGATCTGCCCCTCGGTCGGCTTGACCACGATCTCCGGGTCGATCAGACCCGTCGGGCGGATGATCTGCTCGACATGGCCGTCGCCGCGGGAGAGCTCGTACTCGCCCGGCGTGGCGGAGAGGTACACCGTCTGCCCGATGCGCTCGACGAACTCCTCCCACTTGAGCGGCCGGTTGTCCATCGCCGAGGGCAGCCGGAAGCCGTGCTCGACCAGCGACCGCTTGCGCGAGGCGTCGCCCTCGTACATCGCGCCGATCTGCGGCACGGTGACGTGGGACTCGTCGATGACCAGGAGGAAGTCCTCCGGGAAGAAGTCCATCAGGGTGTTGGGCGCGCTGCCGGCGGTACGGCCGTCGATGTGGCGGGAGTAGTTCTCGATGCCGGAGCAGGTGCCGATCTGACGCATCATCTCGATGTCGTACGTCGTGCGCATGCGCAGCCGCTGGGCCTCCAGCAGTTTGCCCTGCTTCTCCAGCTTGGCGAGGGTCTGCTCGAGCTCCGCCTCGATCCCGGCGATGGCCCGCTCCATCCGTTCGGGCCCCGCGACGTAGTGGGATGCCGGGAAGACGTGGACCGTCTCGTCCTCACTGATCACCTCGCCGGTGAGCGGGTGCAGGGTGGAGAGCGCCTCGATCTCGTCGCCGAACATCTCGATCCGGATCGCGAGCTCCTCGTAGACCGGGAAGATCTCGATCGTGTCGCCGCGCACGCGGAAGGTGCCGCGGGTGAAGGCGACGTCGTTGCGGTTGTACTGGATCTCGACGAACCGGCGCAGCAGCGCGTCCCGGTCGATCTCGTCGCCGACCTTGAGCTGGACCATGCGGTCCGCGTACTCCTGCGGCGTGCCCAGGCCGTAGATGCAGGAGACGGAGGCGACCACGACGACGTCGCGCCGGGTGAGCAGCGAGTTGGTGGCCGAGTGGCGCAGCCGCTCGACCTCCTCGTTGATCGAGGAGTCCTTCTCGATGTAGGTGTCCGTCTGCGCGATGTACGCCTCGGGCTGGTAGTAGTCGTAGTACGAGACGAAGTACTCGACCGCGTTGTTCGGCAGCAGCTCCCGGAACTCGTTCGCCAGCTGGGCGGCGAGCGTCTTGTTCGGCGCCATGACCAGCGTGGGGCGCTGCAGTTTCTCGATCATCCACGCCGTGGTGGCGGACTTGCCGGTGCCCGTCGCGCCGAGCAGGACCACGTCCTTCTCGCCCGCGCGGATCCGGCGCTCCAGCTCCGCGATAGCGGTGGGCTGGTCGCCGTTGGGCTGGTAGGGACTGACGACCTCGAAGGGCGCCACGGACCGCTGAAGCTCGGTGATGGGTCTCACGCCACCAACCGTACGACCCGCCGCTGACAAACGGCCGCGAAACGGGGAGGCGGCCCCTCGTCGACGCTGGCAGCATCCCGTCATGAGCGTGGGGTCGGAGATCATCGAGTTCTCACCGACGCCTACGACGAGACCGCCCGCCTGCTGGGGGGTGCCGCTGCACCGTTCTCAGGCCGCGCGCCACGGCACCTTCGCCGGCGCGGACGGCGACGCCCGGCGGCGGGGTCGAACGTGTCGGGGCTGAAGCGCGCGGCCAGCAGCGGGTGGATCAACTCGCGGCGGCTATCTGCCGGCTGTCGCGCGCGAGCGCGACGAGACGGGAGATGGCGCGGAAGTACTTCTTCTTGTACCCGCCGTTGAGCATCTCCTCGCTGAATATGGAGTCGAAGGCGGCGCCGGAGGCGACGATCGGCAGCTCGCGGTCGTACATCCGGTCCGCCAGGACCACCAGGCGCAGGGCCGTGCTCTGGTCCGGCACGGCCGTGACGCCGCGCAGGAAGACGGCGTCGACGCCGTCGAGCAACGCGCCGTAGCGGGAGGGGTGGACGTCGGAGAGGTGGGCGAGCAGCCGGTCGAAGTCGTCCAGGGACGCGCCGTCGCCGTAGGAGGTGGCCAGATCGGTGACCTGGGCGTCGCTGTAGGGCGGCGGGGCCTCGGGGAGGCCGCGGTGGCGGTAGTCCTCGCCGTCGATGCGCAGGCTGCGGAAGCGGGAGGCCAGGCCTTGGATCTCGCGCATGAAGTCGGACGCGGCGAACCGGCCCTCGCCGAGCTTGCCGGGCAGGGTGTTGGAGGTGGCCGCGAGCTTGACCCCGGCCTCGGCGAGGCGGGTCAGCAGGGTGGAGACGAGGACGGTGTCGCCCGGGTCGTCGAGTTCGAACTCGTCGATGCAGAGGAGCGTGTGGCCGGAGAGCGCCTTCACGGCCTGCTGGAAGCCCAGCGCACCCACGAGGTTGGTCAGCTCGACGAAGGTGCCGAAGGCCTTCTGGCCGGGGGTGGCGTGCCACAGGGAGGCGAGCAGGTGGGTCTTGCCGACGCCGTAGCCGCCGTCGAGGTAGACCCCGCCGGGGCCGGTGGGCGCGGGCTGTGCGGAGCGGGCGAACCAGCGCTTCTTGGCGGGCTTGGCGGCGGCGTCGCGCGGGGTGAGGCCGGCGGCGAAGGACTCCAGCACCCGGACGGCCTCGGCCTGGCTGGGCTGCCGCTGGTCCGGGATGTAGGTGCTGAAGCGCGCCTGCTCGAAGCGGGGCGGCGGGACCATCTCCGCGATCAGCCGCTCCGCGGCGACGACGGGCCGGCGCTCGGCCAGGGCTATGTGAGGGGCAGGCGACACGAGTCCCAAGGGTACGTTCCGCGGGGGCGTGGAAGACTGCCCCATGTGCGCAGACTGCTTCCGTACGACCCGGATGTGACGGACCTCACCTCCAGACCGGGCCAGAGCGAGACCGCACCGGCCGGTGCCGACGAGGACCCGTGGAGCCTCGAGGCGCTGGCCGACGCTTATGCGTATCCGGCCGAGGTCGTCGACGCCGGCCGGCCGTGGCTGCGGGCGAACATGGTCAGCAGCCTCGACGGCGCCGCCCGCCTGGACGGGCTCTCCGAGGGCCTCTCCTCCGCCGACGACAAGCGGATCTTCGGCGTGCTGCGGGCGCTCGCGGACGTGGTCCTGGTCGGCGCGCAGACGGTGCGGGCCGAGGGGTACCGCCCGGCCATGGCCCGTGCCGAGTTCGCCGCGGAGCGCGCGGCGCGGGGCCAGGGGCCGGCGCCGGTGATCGCGGTGGTCAGCAGGAGCCTGGAACTGGACCTCACCCTGCCGCTCTTCACCTCGCCGCGGGTGCCGACCGTGGTGGTGACGGCGGAGGCCGCCCCGGCGGACGCGCTGGCCGCGACGCGGCGGGTCGCGGACGTCGTCGTCGCCGGCGAGGAGCACGTCGACGTCGGGCGGGCGACCGCCGCGCTCGCGGAGCGCGGCTGGACGCGGCAGTTGACGGAGGGCGGTCCCCGGCTCCTGGGTCAGCTGGCGGAGGCGGACCGTCTCGACGAACTCTGCCTCACCCTGGCCCCCCTGCTCGCGGCCGGGGACGCGCCCCGGATCGCGCACGGTTCGAAGTCGATCGCCCAGCGTATGGAACTGGTCGGCCTGCTGGAGGCGAAAGGTTTCCTCTTCGCCCGCTACGCCCGTAGCGTGAAGATTGCGCAATAACGGAGGGGTTGCCTCCGGATATTGCGAGAGGATGCAGGGGCAGCGCAGAGCAGCACGCCGTGGCGGTTGGACGACAGGTTCTCCGGCTGACGAGGGAAGAAGGACTCAGGTGTTCACTACCGTTCTGTTGATCGAGAAGGCGCTGTCGGAAGCCGACGTCGAGCTCGTCACCACGCTCCACGCCGAGGAGAACGTCTTCTTCCACGTGGTGATGCAGCCGCGCGGCAAGCAGGACGAGTTGCTGCGCGCGATCGACGACGTGGCGTTCGGCTACCTGGAACAGGCGACCAGGGAAAGGGAGGAGCCACACGGGCAGGCGGCGCTGGGCGCCGCCGACGCGGCGCTCGAGCACACGCTGCGCGCGCTCCGGCACGCCGGCGCGGCCGGCGCGGAGGGCGCGGTGGTGGACCACAACCCGCTGGAAGGCCTGCAGGACCTGGTCAAGGAGGTCTCCGCGGACGAGGTGATCGTGCTTGCCGCTCCGCACTGGGTCGAGGGCCTCTTCCACCGCGACTGGGCCTCCCAGGCCCGGCACAAGGTCGGCGTCCCGGTGCTCCAGCTCTTCTCCCAGCAGGACTAGGCGCTACCCCAGGGGCGCGAGGAACTCCCCGCGCCCCTGGACGGTGCGACTGCCTCGATACGGCAGAATCGAGGCGACCGCCTGTCGTCGACTCGACCCCCGGAGCCCGACACCATGACCGACTCGTCCGCGCCTCTCAACGCCCCGCACTTCATCGGCATCGGGGGCGCCGGCATGTCCGGGCTCGCGAAGATCCTCGCGCTGCGCGGAGCGCAGGTCTCCGGCAGTGACGCCAAGGAGTCGACCGTCGTGCTGGCCCTGCGCCAGCTCGGCGCGGAGGTGCACGTCGGGCACGCCGCCGAGAACGTGCCGGCCGGCGCCAGCGCCATCGTCGTCTCCAGCGCGATCCGCGAGGACAACCCGGAGATCGCGGAGGCCCGTCGTCGCGGCCTGCCGATCGTGCACCGCTCCGACGCGCTGGCCGCGCTGATGGAGGGCCGCCGGGCGCTGGCCGTCGCCGGCACGCACGGCAAGACCACGACGACGAGCATGCTGGCGGTCAGTCTCACCGCGCTCGGTCTCGACCCGTCCTTCGCGATCGGCGGCGACCTCAACGAGCCCGGCAGCAACGCCCACCACGGCACCGGCGAGATCTTCGTCGCCGAGGCGGACGAGAGCGACCGCAGCTTCCAGAAGTACACGCCCGAGGTCGCCATCGTCCTCAACGTGGAGCTGGACCACCACGCCAACTACGCGTCGATGGACGAGATCTACGAGTCGTTCGAGGCGTTCGCCGACCGCATCACCCCGGGCGGCGCGCTGGTCGTCGACATCGACCACGCGGGCGCGGCCGAGCTGGCCGCGCGGGTCTCAGGGCGGCGGTTCGACATCGTGACGGTCGGCGAGACCGAGCACGCGGACTTCCGGATCGTGAAGATCGCTCCGCGCGGCATGACCAGCGAGGTCACCGTGCTGCTGCCGACGGGCGAGGAGCTGACCTTCACCGTCAACGTCCCCGGCCGGCACTACGCACACAACGCCGTCGCCGCGCTCGCCGCGGGCGTCAGGCTCGGCGTTCCCGCCGCGGAGCTGGCCCCGGCGCTCAGCACCTACCAGGGCGTGCGCCGCCGCCTGCAGCTCAAGGGCGAGGCGGCCGGTGTCCAGGTGATCGACTCCTACGCGCACCACCCGACCGAGATCGCGGCCGACCTGCAGGCGATCCGGGAGGCGGCAGGCGAGGGCCGCGTGCTCGTGGTCTTCCAGCCGCACCTGTTCAGCCGCACCCGCGAGCTGGGCCTGGAGATGGGCGAGGCGCTGTCGCTGGCCGACCAGGTCGTGGTGCTGGACGTCTACCCGGCGCGCGAGGACCCGATCCCGGGCATCACCAGCGAGATCGTCATCGAGGCGGCCCGCGCCAAGGGCGCCGACGTGCAGGGCGCCCACTCGCTCGCGGCGGTCCCGGACCTCGTCGCGGGAATCGCGAAGCCGGGTGACCTCGTTCTCACCATGGGCGCCGGGGACGTGACCTTCCTCGGTCCGGAGATCCTCTCCCGCCTGGACACCCTCGGCTGACCGAAGGAGCGCGATCATGGGCTACGAGATCGAGAAGACCGACGCGGAGTGGCGCGAGGAACTGACGCCCGCCGAGTACGCGGTGCTGCGCGAGGCCGGCACCGAGCGCCCCTTCGTGGGTGAGTTCACCGACACCAAGACGGTGGGCGTCTACTCCTGCCGCGCCTGTGGCAACGAGCTGTTCAGCTCGGAGACGAAGTTCGACTCGCACTGCGGCTGGCCCAGCTACTTCGCGCCGCTGGCCGAGGACCGGGTCGAGTACATCGAGGACGACAGCCACGGGATGCGCCGGGTCGAGGTGCGCTGCGCGAAGTGCGGCTCGCACCTGGGCCACGTCTTCGAGGGCGAGGGCTACGGCACCCCGACCGACCAGCGGTACTGCATCAACTCCATCTCGCTGAAGCTGCGTCCCGCGGACGCGTGACGGCCACACCGCCGCGAACGCGGCGCGAAGCACTGCGGCCCCGGGCGAAGCCCGGGGCCGCAGTCGTGCGTGGGGGCAGGCGCTCAGGAGCCGGCAGTGGCCTGACCGTTCGAGCGGACCTGGGCGAAGGAGCGCGCCATGCCGCGCTTGAGCAGCGGGCCGAGCGGGTGCCCCACCAGACGGTGCAGCAGCAGCCAGGCCGTCACCATGACGCTCAGCGACACGGCGACCGTCGCGTAGGGCGGCAGGGTAGGTGCTGAGCCGGTTGACGACCTCGAAGCCGATCTCCTGACGCCCATCCAGTGCCAGGAGAGCACGGCGAGGCGTTCACAGGGGCCCCACGGCCAAGGCGCCCGCGCGTGGCCGGCGCGGCTCCTGGCGCGGCTCCGGCGCGGCGGCCACCGCCCGCCGCGCCAGGAGGCCGTCCGTGCAGGTCAGCGGTTGAGGGGCATGGTCATCGTCGGCTTGATCGGATTGGCGTCCGGCCGGACCTTGCTGACCGCCGTGCCGAGTGCGAAGAACTCGACGGCGTGCTCGCCCCAGTAACGGAAGTCGTCGACGAAGGTGCCGACGACGCCGTCCGCGCCCATTTGCTGTCCCTCGTACTGCATGCGGGCCATCGCCAGCTCGCGGGCGTCGTAGAGGGCCTGGGTGAACTGCGGCATCTCCGCGTTCTGGCCGACCTGGGAGAGGGTCTGCCGCAGCGTCTGGTGGGCCACGTGGTAGACGCAGTTGCCGAGGACGAGCCGACGGGGCAGCCAGCCGTGCTCCCAGAGCGTCCAGAAGTCCTGGCCGGAAAGGCTGGTGGTGAACGGCTTGCCGTTCGGGGCGCGGTAGCTCGCGCCGTCATTGGCCTTGACGGCGGTGCCGACCGCGATGAACTCGACGACGTCCGCGAGGAATCCGTAGTGCATCGGGCGCAGCTCGACGCCGATGATGCCGTCCGCGCCGAGCTGGGCGGCCTCCGCCTCCATGCGGGCCATCGCCAGTTCGCGGACGTTGTACATGGCCTGGGTGAGCACGCCGAGCTCCTGGCTGACCTTCCAGTTCCCGTACTGGACGCCGACGTGGTAGACGCTGGTGCCCATCACCATGCCGAGCGGCTCGAAGCCCGACTCGGTGACCAGCACGAACTCGTTGACCGACAAGTCGGAGGTGAAGCAGGGGCGTCCCTGCCGCGAGCCGTCGAGGCGGCCGCGCGCGATGTCGGAGACCTGGACCTGCTGATACCCGGGCGTGCTCATGCCGCCTCCCCCTTCGGTCGCGGGCCCGTCGGCGGGCCCGTCCGGTGAACCGTAGCAGCGTTGCGATTCTCGCAATGCGGCCGTACCGTGGAGGCATGGACGAATCCGTCTCCGGGCGGGTACGCGAGGTGATCCGGGCGGCCGGCCTGAGCCAGGCAGCCTTCGCCGCGCGCACGGGAATCACGCCCGACAAACTCTCCAAGTCCCTCGGCGGCGTCCGCCGCTTCAGCTCCCTCGACCTCGCGCTCATCGCGGAGACGGCCGGGGTCAGCGTCGACTGGCTGCTGACCGGCCGACAGCACGCCCCGGCCGGTGTCGCGGCGCGCGGCGACGCCCTCGCACACGGCCAGAGCCTCACCGACCGCGCCGAGCGTTTCACCGCCGCCTACGACGTGCTCGAACTGCTGGGCCGCGCGCCCGCGTTGCCCGAACCGCCGCCGCTTGCCGACGGCAGCGCCGACGAGCAGGGCTCGCTGCTGGCCGCCGAGGCGCGTGCCCGGGTCCGCGCGGCGGCGGGCGCGGACCCGGCCCTGCTGCCCACCGGCGACCTGCTCGCGGTCCTCGAGCACGCCTTCGGCGTGGACTTCGCCGTCACCGAGCTCCCGGCCGCCGTCGACGGGTTCGCCTGGCAGGAGGACGGCTTCCGACTCGCGCTGGCCCGGCGTGACGAGCGCTGGACCAGGCAGCGGTTCACCCTCGCCCACGAGCTCGGCCACCTGCTCGCCGGCGACGCGGTCGAGCCGCTGGCCGAGTCCCCCGTCGCGCCCGGCCGCCAGGCCGAGCCGGACGAGGTGCGCGCCAACGCCTTCGCGGCCGCGCTGCTCATGCCCGAGCCGGAGGTCCGCGCGGCGGCGGCCGTGCTCGACTTCGCCGAGGTCGTCGTCCGGTTCCGGGTCTCGCCCAGCGCGCTCGCCGCCCGGCTGCGCCGTCTCGGCCTGATCGACGCCGCCGAGCACGCCCGGCTGCGGCGGCGCACCACCGCCGAGTGCCACCTGGCCGCCGCCGCCATGGACGCCTACCTGCGCGAGGCCGCCCTCGCCGCCGCCGAGCGTCCCCCGGCACGCCTGGCCGACGGCCTCTGGTCCGCCTTCGAGGCGGGTGAGACGACGCTGCGTCCGCTCGCCGCGCTGCTCGGCATGGCGCCCGCGGAGCTGGAAGGCCGGTTGGCGACGTCCGAGATCCCGCCGAACCCCTCGGAACCCCGCGCCGACGAGGGGGAGTTGGTCTACCAACCATGACCGGCCGGATCCAGTGGTGGTTCCCCGACAACACGGTGCTCTGCAACTTCGCGGCCGTCGACCGGCTGCCGCTGCTGGAGAAGGTGCTCGACGGACGGGGCCGCTGGTCCGAGGCGGTCGCCCGGGAGGCCCGGCTCTCCGCCCGCCGACTGCCGCCGCTGGGCGGCCTGGTGGACCGCGGCGCGCTGGGCGAGCCGATCGAGATCACGGACGCGGACGTTCGGGTCGAGGTGGAGCGCCTGCGCCGGGCCGTCTTCGGCGGCGATCGGCGTCGTCCGACCCAGCACCTCGGCGAGGCCGAGACACTGGCGCTGATCACCAGGGCGCCGGAGTTCCGCCGCTCCGTCTGGATCTCCGACGACCGCGACGCCGCCCGCTACGCCCGCCGTCGCGGCATCACCACCCTGGAGACCTACGATCTGGTCGCCGCGGCCGTCGGTGAGCGGCTGCTCTCCCCCGCCGAGGCCCACGACCTGCTGCACCGGATGACGGAATCGGGCCGCCACCTGCATCGGACCAGTTCGGGGCCGGAGGAGTTCGGCGCCGGGCCCGTTCCGGGCAGGTGAGGAAAGCTCAAATCTAGCTCTGAGAATGGGGTCCGGCCCTTCCCGGTGAACGGCCCAGCCGACATGCTCTCCCCATGGAGCCAGGTGCGGGGGACCTGGCTCCTTCCCTCTTTGGAGGAGGTGTCCGGATGAGCCTCGATCCACTCTTCGTCGCCGCGGCGCTCACCGTCGTTCCGGCGGCCGCGCTGCACCTGTGGACCAGCTCCCGATCCAGGTGCGGCGCCCGGGTCTTCCTCGCCGCCCGGCGGCTGCTCGGCGGCTCGCTGCTGCTGACCCTGCTGCTGGCGGCAGTGGCCACGTTCCGCTGGTCCGACGCCACGATGGGCGCGAGCACGGTCCTGACGGGCGAGCCGGCGCCCGCGTCGGGGCTCCCGCCGCTCGCCGGCTTCGTCGTCCTGGCCGTGCTGGCCGGGCTCGCGCGGCTCGTGGCCGCATGTCGCCGCAGTGACGCCGGATCACGGTTGCGTATCCGTCGACCTGCGCATCTTGAGCGAGGGACGCCGCTCGGGTTGGTTGGCGGACATGCCGTACCTGTTCCTGGTGCCCGCGGTGCTGCTCGCGGCACTGTCGTCGCTCCGGCTGTGCCGCCTGGCCGCGGCGAGCGACCCGTTCCCGGGCCCCGGCCCGGAGGCGCTGCCGCACGACGCGTCGGCGCCGAGCACGCCGCCTGAGCCGCTCCCGCCCGCGCTGCCCTCGTCCGAGCTGCTCGCGTCCGCACCGCTTCCGCCCGCGCCGCGCGGGCCCGCTCCGGTCGAGGCGGCCTACCTCGCGGGTGGTCCTAGGCGGGTCGTGGACGTGACCCTCATCGACATGACGGGCCGCGGCCTGCTCCACCTCGCCCACACCGGCTGGACCTCGGTGGCCCGCCCGCACCCGGACAGCGAGCTGGAGTCGGAGGTCCTCGCCGCGCTCGGCCCCGAGGGCCAGCGCCGTACGGACGAGGTCCGCGGCGAGGTCGCCGCCGGTCCAGCCGTCGCCGCGCTCGCCCGCTCCTTGGCCGACGTCGGCCTCGCGGTCCCTCCGGGCGCCCGCGCGGCGCTCGCCGAGGCCGTCGCCGGCGTGCGGTTCGCCTTGGTCGCCTCGGGGGCCCTGCTGGTGACGGCGCTGGCCGTGCTGGGCGCGCGCAACCTGCTCACCGGCGCGCACGAAAGCCTGCTGCTGCCCGCGGCCTGGTTCGTGCTGCCGATGATCCTCAGCGGCGGCACGCTGCTGATGGCCCGCGCCGAGTTCCACCCGATCACGCCGTGGGCGGCGCCGGCGGGTCAGGACGTCCTGCGCGCGCTCCGTCCGCGGCGCCGTCGTCTCCGCCGGGTGGCGGACCCGCTGCTCGCCATCGTCCTTCGCGGGCCCTCGGCGATCCACGACCCGCGGCTCCGGGCCGCGCTGACCGTTCGTCCGCGCGAAGACTGAGGCTCGGGGGACTGCCGCGCAGTCCCCCGAGCCTCGGGTGTCTCAGGCCAGGCCGGCGACGAGCTCGCCGATCGCGCGGCGGCGGCCCGTGTAGAAGGGGACCTCCTCGCGGACGTGGAGGCGGGCGCGGCTGGCACGCAGGTGGCGCATCAGGTCGACGATGCGGTGCAGCTCGTCCGCCTCGAAGGCGAGGAGCCACTCGTAGTCCCCGAGGGCGAAGGACGCGACCGTGTTGGCGCGGACGTCCGGGTAGCCGCGGGCCATCTTGCCGTGCTCGGCCAGCATCTCGCGGCGCTCGGCGTCCTCCAGCAGGTACCAGTCGTACGAGCGCACGAACGGGTAGACGCAGATGTAGCCGCGCGGCGTCTCGTCCGCGAGGAACGCCGGGATGTGCGACTTGTTGAACTCGGCGGGGCGGTGCAGGGCCATGTTCGACCAGACCGGCTCCATGCGGCGGCCGAGCTCCGTGCGGCGGAAGCGGTTGTACGCCTCCTGCAGGTTGTCGCTGTCGCCGGAGTGCCACCAGATCATCAGGTCGGCGTCGGCGCGGAGGCCGGAGACGTCGTAGGTGCCGCGCACGGTGACGTCCTTCTCGGCGAGCTGCGCGAACAGCTCCTCGACCTCGGTGGCCATCGCGGCGCGGTCGTCGGGCAGCACGTCCTTGAGGCGGAAGACCGACCACAGGGTGTAGCGGATGACGTCGTTCAGCTCGCGAGCCTTCGGCTTCGCCTTATCGGTGTGCTCGTCACTCATGGGGTCATTGTCTCCCTTGCTCACTCTGCTCCGGACACCAGGTCCGTCGTGACCGCAGCCGCCGCGCGCCAGCCGTCCGCGATGCAGGCGGGGATGCCGACGCCGTGATAGGCCGCGCCGCACAGCGCGAGGCCCGGCAGCGCGGCGACGGCCGCCTCGATCCGGGCGACCCGCGCCGGGTGCCCGACCGGGTACTGCGGCAGGCCCGCGCGCCAGCGCGTCACCGCGTGCGCGTACGGGGTCGCGGTGATGCCGGCCGCCTCGCGCAGGTCCGCACGGGAGCGGGCGACCAGCTCGGCGTCGTCGAGGTCGAGCACCGCCTCCTCGCCCTGGCGTCCCAGCGAGGTGCGCAGCACGAAGCTGTCGGGGGCGGCCTTGTCGAGCCAGCCCCACTTGTTGCTGGAGAAGGTGGACGCCTTGATCGCCCGACCGTCGACCGGCGGGACCAGGAAGCCGCTGCCGGGCAGCGGGCCGAGGTCGGCGCGGTGGTAGGCCAGGGTGACCAGCGCCATGCCCGCGTACTCGACCTCGCGCAGCTCGGCGGCCACGTCGGGGGCGAGCTCGGCCAGCAGTCGCGCCGCGACCGGCGCGGGGACGGCGAGCACCACCGCGTCGGCCGTCAGCGTCCGGCCCCCGGAGGACGGGCCGCCGGAGGACGGCCGGCCGGAGGACGGGCCGGTCTCGGTGACGACGGTCCAGCCGTCCGCGGTCCGGTGCAGCGACGCGACCGGGGTGTCGGTGCGCAGCTCCGCCCCGGCGGCGCGGCAGGCGTCCGCGACCGCGCCGGGCAGGCGGCCGATGCCGCCGTCGATGCCGGTGAAGACCGGGGCCGGGTCGGGGTTCGCCGCAGCGGCCGCCAGGGCCGCGTGCACGCCCTCGACCGCGGAGCGCTCGCGCTGGGCGATGGCCAGCAGCTGCGGCACGGCCGCGCTCAGCGAGATCGCGTCAGCGTGACCGGCGTAGACGCCGCCGAGCAGCGGCTCGACCAGGCGGTCCACGACCTCGCGGCCCAGCCGCGCGGCCACGTACTCCCCGACGCCGATGTCCTCGCCGACCTCGGTGCGCGGCAGCGTCGCGTCCTCGGCGGCACGGGCCAGGCCCTCGGGCGAGAGCACGCCGCTGGCGGCGAGCGCGTCGAGGTCGCCGGGGACGCCCATCAGGTGCCCGGTGGGCATCGGGCGCAGCTCGCCGCGGGTCCAGATCGACGCCTTGGCGGTGGTCGGCGGCTGCAGCGCGTCGCCGAGGCCGACGGCCCGTGCCAGCGTGATCGCCTCCGGGCGCCGCGCGAGCATCGACTCCGCGCCCAGGTCCACGCCGACCCCGCCGACCTCGCCCTGGAGCAGCTTGCCGCCGAAGCGCGGCGAGGCCTCCAGCAGCGTCACGCGCGCCCGCTCGCGACCGTCGACGATCCCGCGCAGCCGCGCCGCGGCCGCGAGGCCGGCGATCCCGCCGCCGATCACCAGGACGTGCGGGAGGGATCCGGTCGGGTCGCCGGGCTGGGCGGGCGTCGTGCTGTGCATGTCCCTCACTCTCGCACACGCCCCCGGGCGCCCGACCGCGGCCGGGCCTCAACCCTTTCGTTACCGCCTTGTTGACACGGTGTCGGGAACCCGCGGCCGGCTCCGCGCATCCAATGCGCGAGTACGCGACGAGGGGAGCGGACACATGCGAAAGAGGAGCCACAGATGCCGGCTCGGGGCCTCCGTAGCCGCAGGGATCCTGGCGGCGGCCCTGGCACTGGCCGGGTGCTCGGCGTCCAGCGGCGGTGACAGCAGCGCGGCGAGCGCGCCGCGCGCGGCAGCGG
>NZ_BBPO01000001.1:115825-170483 GCF_000787815.1 Streptacidiphilus neutrinimicus | reverse complement strand
GCGCCCCGTCCTCCGCGCCCTCGCCGGGGGCGACGGGCGCGGAGGACGGGGCGACGTCGAACCGGTCGGTGATCTACAGCGGTGAGATCCAGCTGCGCTCCGCGCACGTCGACGCGGCGGTGCAGCAGGCGCAGACGCTGGTCCGGTCCGTGGGCGGCTACATCGACTCCGAGCAGGTCGGCGATGCCACGACCATGCCCTGGAACGGCGGTGCGGCCTCCGACTCCGGCACTCCGCAGGCCATCCCGCTCGCCCCGCCGCCCCAGGCCTCGGGCGAGGCCGCGGTCCTGTCCCTGCGCGTCCCGTCCGCGTCCTACGACGCGGTCTTCACCCAGCTCTCCTCGCTCGGAACGCTCCTGGCCCGCGAGCGCTCCAGCCAGGACGTCACCGAGCAGGTGGTCGACCTCGACGCCCGCGTCACCAGCGAGAGGGCGAGCCTGGACCGGCTCGACGCGCTGATGAGGCAGGCGGGCTCACTGAACGACATGCTCACCCTGGAGCAGGCGGTCACCCAGCGGGAGTCCGATCTCAACTCGCTGGAGTCCCAGATCGCCTCCCTGCAGGGGCAGGTCGCGATGTCGACCGTGACGGTCGAGCTCTTCCAGACCGCGGCCCCGCATCCTTCGGCGAAGCCGAAGCCCTCCGGGGCGTGGGGCGCGGCAGGCCACGCACTCGGCGCGGGCTGGCACGGCCTGTACCTGGTCGGTCGCGGCCTCCTGGTCGCGCTCACGGCCAGCCTGCCGTTCCTGCTACTGCTCGCCCTGCTGGGCTACGGCATCTTCCGCTTCACCCGCCGCGGCCGGAAAGCCGAGGCAGACGAGAAGTAGCACCTCCAGGGGGCGCGGGGCGCTGCCGGCATGCGGCTCCGCCCTCAGCCTTCGGCCGGGAGGCGCCCCCAGCGGGGGCGCGACAGCCACTGTGGGTGAGTCGCTGCACGAGCAGGGTCATCCGCACGCCGGTGGTGGCTCGCGCAGTCCCCCGCGCCCCCGGAGAGTGCAGCTACTTCGCCGTCTGCTCGTGCACGTACGCCGTGAGGCGGGTGAGGGCGTCGGGGTCGGTGGTCGGGTGGACGCCGTGGCCGAGGTTGAAGACGTGGCCGCGGCCGGAGGCCTTCGCGGAGGCGAGGACCTCGTCCGTCTTGGCGCGGACGGCGGCCTCGGGGGCGAACAGGACCGTCGGGTCCAGGTTGCCCTGCAGCGCCTTGCCGCCGGCGACCCGGCGGGCCGCCTCCTCAAGCGGGACGCGCCAGTCCACGCCGACCACGTCCGCGCCCGCCTCGCCCATCAGGCCGAGCAGCTCACCGGTGCCCACGCCGAAGTGGATCCGCGGGACGCCGTACGAGGCGACCTCCGCGAAAACCTTCTGCGAGGCCGGCATCACCGAGCGCCGGTAGTCGTCCGGCGCCAGCCCGCCCGCCCAGGAGTCGAAAAGCTGGACGGCCGAGGCCCCGGCCTCGATCTGGACCTTGAGGAAGCCCGCGGTGATGACCGCGAGACGGTCGATCAACTCGGCCCAGAGCTCAGGGTCGCCGTACATCATCGCCTTGGTGTTCTCATAGGTGCGCGACGGGCCGCCCTCGACGAGGTAGCTGGCCAGCGTGTACGGCGCACCTGCGAAGCCGAGCAGCGGCGTCTCGCCGAGCTCGGCGACCAGCAGGCCGACGGCCTCGGTGACGTAGGGGACGTCGGAGGGCTCCAGCGGACGCAGCTGCGCGAGGTCCTCACGGGTGCGCACGGGGTGGGCGATGACGGGGCCGACGCCGGGCTTGATGTCCAGGTCGACGCCGATGGCCTTCAGCGGCACCACGATGTCGCTGTAGTAGACCGCCGCGTCCACGCCGTGCCGGCGGACCGGCTGCAGGGTGATCTCCTTGACCAGCTCCGGCATCATGCAGGAGTCCAGCATCGCGATGCCCTCGCGGACCTTGCGGAACTCCGGCAGCGAACGGCCCGCCTGGCGCATGAACCAGACCGGGGTGTGCGGAACCTCCTCCCCACGGCAGGCGCGCATGAACGCGGAGTCGTACGTGGGGCTGCTCTGGCCGATCGGGCCGCTCTCGCTCTGGGTCACCCTGAAATCTTCGCACGCTCGAAGCGGGCCTCTTCCGTGGTGTCTGCGCTGCGCGGACCGGCCGGGCGCATAGTCTTCCGGCATGGCTGGGGTGAACGGCGGAAAGCCGAGGTACGAGGGCGGTTCCGGGTTCGGTGACGGGGCGTCGGGGGAGCCGTCGGTTCCCGAGCCGTTCCGGGCGGCCGTCACGGAGCTGCTCGGCACCCGGATGCGGTCGGAGATCACGCTCGGGAACACCCCCGCCCCGCGCCGTCTCGCGCCCTACGCCTACGCGCTGACCGCGACCGTCGAGTCCGACGGCGAGGAGCTGGCCGACGGCCGGCTGGTGCTGCTGCACGACCCCTCCGGGCACGAGGCCTGGCGGGGCGAGTTCAGGCTGGTCTCGCTGACGCAGGCGGAGCTGGAGCGCGAGATCGCGGACGACCCGCTGCTCGCGGAGGTCGGCTGGTCCTGGCTGACGGACGCGCTGGAGCAGTTCGGCTGCGCCTACACCGAGCCCAGCGGCACGGTCTCGCGCGCGTACTCGCAGTACTTCGGCGCGATCGCGGACCGCCCCTCCAGCACGGAGATCGAGATCCGTGCGTCCTGGACGCCGGTCCCGCGCGGTGACGGCTCGCTCGACCTGGGCGCGCACCTGCGTGCGTGGGGCGAGCTGCTGTGCCAGTGCGCGGGCCTGCCGCCGTCACCGCTGCCGCTGCCCGCTCCGGGCGCACCGTCACCGACCGCGCCCTCACAGGTGAGCAGCGTCGTCCCGATGCCGACCCGCCGCCAGCCGCGCGGCGGGGCCTGAGCCGGGGCTCGGCCTTCCTCACGTTCCCCACGTTCCTCACGCCGATCAGGTGAAGGTTCGTCAGCTTCGGCGTACGCTGGGGTATCCGATTTCGGACATTTGGGCCACATGTTCGGCGTGTCGACCGCTTTTGATCACTTTCGGGTGACTTAGGCTCAATCAGGCTGAACAAAACATCCGAACTGCCCGATTTGCCCCTCACTCAATCGTGATCATTCGCTAAAGCCGGGCACCGATGGTGCCGAAGCAGACAGTGACCCTCTTCCCGGCACCTCACCACAGGAGGCCTGGTGTCCGTTCTCCTTGAGCACCCCGCAAACCTGGTCGCCTACCGTCCGACGAAGCCCACCGCCATGGTGGTCATCGCGGACCCGCGCGTTCGCTCCACGGTCACCCGGCATCTCTGGGCCCTCGGCGTGCGCGACGTGATCGAGGCCTCCTCTCTCGCCGAGGCCCGGCCACGGGTCGGCACCCCCCGTGACATCTGTGTCGCCGACGTTCACCTCCCGGACGGCTCCGGCCTCGCCATCCTGGCCGAGACCCGCGCCGCCGGCTGGCCCAACGGTCTCGCGCTCTCCGCCGCCGACGACATCGGCGCGGTCCGCAGTGCGCTGGCCAGCGGCGTCAAGGGCTACGTCGTGACCGGCACCCGCGTCGGCAACGGCGTCCCGCAGCGCCCCGGCATGAACGGCGTCCCCGCACTGCGCCCGGGCCTCCCCGGCTCGGCGTCCCACCTGCGGCGCCCCGGCATGCAGATGCCGCCCGGCCCCGGCGTCCCGGGCTCCGCCCCGGCCCAGGGCCAGCCGGCGCCGCAGGCGTACCGCGAGCTCTCCGGCCGCGAGGTCGAGGTCCTGCGCCTGGTCGCGGAGGGGCAGTCCAACAAGGCGATCGGCGTCGCCATGGGCCTCTCGGCGCTCACCGTGAAGTCCCACCTGGCCCGCATCGCCCGCAAGCTCGGCACGGGCGACCGCGCGGGCATGGTCGCGGTGGCGCTCCGGACGGGCATCATCCACTGATCCTGCCCCTCCCCGGAGGGAACGTTTCGGCGGACCTCCCGCTGCACTACCAGGGGCGCGAGGAACTGCGCGACAAGCCACCCCCGTGTGATGAGTCACCGCTCGAGCAGGGCCGTCCGCACACGGTGGTCGCTCGCGCAGTTCCCCGCGCCCCTAGTGGTGCAACCGCTTGGCGCACCGGAAGAGCATCGACCGGCTACGGGCGTAGTCTTTGTTCGTGACCGACGCCCCTGAAGACGCCATCGACCAAGCAAGCAGCGATGCCCCCGGGCAGGCGGTCCACGCGGTGCCTCTGCTCGAGCCGAGCGAGGGCATTCCGCCCGTGATCGCGGACGCGGACGCGCTCGACGCAATCGTCCGCCGGTTCGCGCGCGGGCACGGCCCGGTGGCGATCGACGCCGAGCGGGCCTCCGGGTACCGGTACGGGCAGCGGGCGTACCTCGTGCAGCTGCGTCGCGAGGGCTCCGGCAGCACGCTGATCGACCCGGTCGCATGTCCGGACCTCTCCGCGCTCGGGGCCGTGCTCGCCGACAACGAGTGGGTGCTGCACGCGGCCAACCAGGATCTCCCCTGCCTCGCCGAGCTCGGCATGCGGCCGACCCGGCTGTTCGACACCGAGCTGGCCGGACGCCTCGCGGGCTTTCCGCGCGTCGGTCTCGGGCCGATGGTCGAGAACGTGCTCGGGCTCAGCCTGGAGAAGGGCCACTCCGCCGTCGACTGGTCGACGCGCCCGCTGCCTGAGCCGTGGCTGCGCTACGCCGCGCTCGACGTGGAGGTACTGGTCGAGCTGCGCAACGCGCTCGAGCAGGAGCTGCACGACCAGGGCAAGCTCGAGTGGGCGCAGCAGGAGTTCGCCGCCATCGTCGCCGCTCCCCCGCCCGCGCCGCGGGTGGACCCGTGGCGGCGGACGTCCGGCGTGCACAAGATCCGCCGACGTCGGCAGCTGGCGGCCGTGCGGGAGCTGTGGCAGGTGCGGGACCGGCTGGCGCGCGAGCGCGACGTCTCCCCCGGCCGCGTGCTCTCCGACGCCGCGATCGTGGCGGCCGCGCTGGCGATGCCGTCGTCCATCGCCGGGCTGCAGGCCGTGGCGGGCTTCGGGCCGCGCATGCACCGACGCGCGCTGGAACAGTGGATAGCCGCGATCGAGGTCGCCCGGGCGCTGCCGGAGCTGCAGCTGCCGACGGCCACCGCGACGCACGAAGGACCGCCTCCGCCGCGCGCCTGGGCGGACAAGGACCCCCTCGCCGCCGCCCGGCTCTCCGCCGCCCGCGCCGCCGTGACCACGCTCGCGGAGCAGCTGCACCTGCCGCAGGAGAACCTGGTCACCCCCGAGCTGGTGCGCCGCCTCGCCTGGACGCCGCCCTCCCGGGTCACCGACGGATCGGTGGCGGACGCGCTCGCGGTGCTCGGCGCGCGTCCGTGGCAGGTTCAGCAGGTCTCCCCGGTGATCGCCCGGGCCTTCGTGACCGCGCGGGTGAGCCCGAACGGCGCCGCGGCGCACGCTTCCGCCGTGGAGTGACCCACGGCTCATCCCTCCCCTCCTTGGCGCGTTGGTTACCGGCGGGTAGCATCACTCTCGGGACGTCGCAGTCGTGAGCCGCAGTCGCGAGCTTCTGCCGCCGTCGGCTGCTCCGTTCCCCTGTGACCACACCGTGCCCGCTGCGAACGGGCGCTTGGGAGGAGAGCCACCGTGCCTCGTACCGCGAGGGACGTCGTCTTCGTCGACGGCGTCCGCACCCCCTTCGGCAAGGCCGGCCCCAAGGGCATCTACGCCGAGACCCGCGCCGACGACCTGGTGATCAAGGCGATCCGGGAGCTGCTGCGCCGGAACCCGAACCTGGACCCGGCCCTCGTGGACGAGGTCGCGATCGCCGCCACCACCCAGATCGGCGACCAGGGCCTGACGCTCGGCCGCTCCGCCGCCCTGCTGGCGGGTCTGCCCAAGTCCGTTCCGGGCTACTCCATCGACCGCATGTGCGCCGGCGCGATGACCTCGGTGACCTCCGTCGCCGGTGGCATCGCCTTCGGCGCCTACGACGTCGCCCTCGCCGGTGGCGTCGAGCACATGGGCCGCCACCCCATGGGTGAGGGCGTCGACCCGAACCCGCGCTTCCTCTCCGAGAAGCTGGTCGACGAGTCCGCCCTGTTCATGGGTATGACCGCGGAGAACCTGCACGACCGGTTCCCGCACCTGACCAAGCAGCGCTGCGACGAGTACGCCGTCCGCAGCCAGGAGAAGGCCGGCAAGGCCTACGCCGACAACAACATCCAGCCCGACCTGGTGCCGGTGGCCATCCGCCGCACCAACCCGGAGGGCGGGGAGACGGGCTGGGGCCTGGCCACCGCCGACGAGCCGATGCGCCCGGGCACCACGCTGGAGTCGCTGGCGAACTTGAAGACCCCCTTCCGCCCGCACGGCCGGATCACCGCCGGCAACGCGGCCGGCCTGAACGACGGCGCCACCGCCTCCCTGATCGCCGCCGAGGACGTGGCGCGCGAGCTGGAGCTGCCGGTCAAGATGCGCATGGTCTCCTTCGCCTTCGCCGGCGTGGAGCCCGAGGTCATGGGCATCGGCCCGGTCCCGGCGACGGAGAAGGCGCTGGCCAAGGCCGGTCTGTCCATCTCCGACATCGGCGCGTTCGAGATCAACGAGGCCTTCGCCATCCAGGTGCTGGCCATGCTCGACCACTTCGGCATCGCCGACGACGACGAGCGGGTCAACCCCTTCGGCGGCGCGATCGCCTTCGGCCACCCGCTGGCCTCCTCCGGCGTGCGTCTGATGACCCAGCTGGCCCGCCGCTTCGAGCAGCGTCCGGACGTCCGTTACGGCCTCACCTCCATGTGCATCGGCATGGGCATGGGCGGAACGGTCATCTGGGAGAACCCGCACTTCGACGGTAACGGGAGCAAGTGATGACCACCACCACCGAGATGCTGCTCAAGGCTCACGAGCTGTTCCCGGACGAGGTCGTGACGACCGCTCACGTGCGTCACCTCGACCTGCCGCTGGGCGCCGGCCGCTTCGCGCTGATCACCCTGGACAACGGCTTCGACCACACCAAGCCGACCACCTTCGGCCCGGGCTCCCTCGCCAAGCTGAACGAGGCGCTGGACCAGGTCGAGCGTGAGGCCGCGGCCGGCGAGATCGTCGCCGTCGGCATCACCGGCAAGCCGTTCATCTTCGCGGTCGGCGCCGACCTCAAGGGCGTCGAGGTGCTCAAGGAGCACAGCGACGCGCTGGCCATCGGCAAGGGCGGCCACGACGTCTTCAAGCGGATCGCGGCCCTGCCCGTCCCGTCCTTCGCCTTCTACAACGGCGCGGCGATGGGCGGCGGCGTCGAGGTCGGCCTGCACTGCACCTACCGCACCGTCAGCTCGGGCCTGCCGGCCTTCTCGCTGCCGGAGTGCTTCCTCGGCCTGGTCCCGGGCTGGGGCGGCTGCACCCTGCTGCCGAACCTGATCGGCGCGGGCAAGGCCGTCCAGGTCATCATCGAGAACGCGATGGCCCAGAACAAGCAGCTCAAGGGCAAGGACGTCTTCGACCTCGGCATCGCCGACGCGATCTTCGAGCCGGCCGACTTCGTCGAGCAGTCGCTGCTGTGGACCGCCAAGGTCCTCACCGGCGCCCTCGCCGTCGAGCGTCCCGAGGTCGACCGCGGTCAGGCCTGGGACGACGCCGTCGCCTGGGGCCGCGCCGTCGTCGACGGCAAGGTCCACGGCGCCGCTCCGGCCCCCTACCGGGCGCTGGACATCATCGCCCAGGTCAAGGACGGCGACCTGCAGGCCGGCTTCGACGCCGAGGACGCCGCGCTGGCCGACCTGATCATGGGTGGCGAGCTGCGCTCCGGCATCTACGCCTTCAACCTGGTCCAGAAGCGCGGCAAGCGCCCGGCCGGTGCGCCGGACAAGTCGCTGGCCCGCCCGGTCACCAAGGTGGGCGTCGTCGGCGCCGGCCTGATGGCCTCGCAGCTCGCGCTGCTGTTCGCCCGCCGCCTCCAGGTGCCGGTCGTCCTCACGGACATCGACCAGGAGCGCATCGACAAGGGCGTCGGCTACGTCCACGGCGAGATCGACAAGCTCCTCGCCAAGGGCCGGATCAACGGCGACAACGCGAACCGCCTCAAGGCGCTCGTCACCGGCTCGCTCGACAAGGCCGCCGCCTTCGGCGACGCGGACTTCGTCATCGAGGCCGTCTTCGAGGAGATGGGCGTCAAGCAGCAGGTCTTCGCCGAGGTCGAGGCCGTGGTCTCGCCCACCTGCATCCTGGCGACCAACACCTCCTCGCTGTCCGTCAGCGAGATGGCGTCGAAGCTGGAGCACCCGGAGCGGGTCGTCGGCTTCCACTTCTTCAACCCGGTCGCGGTCCTGCCGCTGCTGGAGATCGTCCGCGGCGAGAAGACGGACGACGCGTCGCTGGCGACCGCGTTCGGTGTCGCGAAGAAGCTGAAGAAGACCGCCGTCCTGGTCAAGGACGCCCCGGCGTTCGTCGTGAACCGGATTCTCACCCGCTTCATGGGCGAGATCCAGCAGATCATCGACGAGGGCACCCCGATCGCCGTCGCCGAGAAGGGCGTCGAGCCGCTCGGTCTGCCGATGTCCCCGATCATGCTGCTGGAGCTGGTCGGCCCGGCCATCGCCCTGCACGTGTCGGAGACCCTGCACACCGCCTTCCCCGAGCGCTTCTTCGTCTCCGAGAACCTGGCCCGCGTGGTCCAGGCCGGCAAGCGCGGCTTCTACACCTGGGCGTCGGGCCAGCAGGAGCTGGACCCCGAGGTCGTCGCGCTGCTTCAGGTCGGCGACAAGGTCCTCACCGAGGAGCAGGTCCGCGACCGCGCGCTGGACGTCGTCGCCCAGGAGATCCAGCTGATGCTGGACGAGGGCGTCGTCGCCGAGGCGCAGGACATCGACCTCTGCCTGATCACCGGCGCGGGCTGGCCGTTCCACCTGGGCGGCATCACGCCGTACCTGGACCGCGCGGGCGTCTCCGAGCGGGCCAACGGCAAGCGCTTCCTCGCCCAGGGCGTCGCGAGCGTCCCGGCGTGAGGCGATAGCTGACACCCAAAAGGGCGGCTTCCCGAGATCCTCTCGGGAAGCCGCCCTTCCGCTTTGCCTCCCACCCGACCGGCTCCCGCGCCGGGGTCCCAGTCGGGCCGTCGCGGTGTCGCTGTCCCGGGCTGCCGACCCGGGCGTCGGGCCCGGCTCAGGCGGCCGTGCGCGGCGCCGAAGCACTGGGGCTGCGGCGGGGATGCCGCAGGCCCCGGCCGAAGGGCCGGGGCCTGGGGTTGGTCGCGTTCCCGCGGGAGGGTTCGCCGGGCGCGTCAGGGGGTGACGGAGGCCGACGGGGTGACGGAGGCCGTGGGCTTCTTGTCCTTGGCCGCCTTGAGCTTCGGGCTCGCCGACACCGAGGTGCTCGGCGTGAGCGACGCCGTCGGCGTCGGGGTCGCGCCGTTGGTGACGGCGATGGAGGGCAGGTCGCCCGAGGACGGGGTGGCCGAGACCGCCGCGGCGAGGACGCGGTCCCGCAGCTGCTGCGGGGTCAGCGACTGCGTCGCGGAGACGACCGTCGTCGCGTTCGCGTTGCCGGCCCCGGCGTCGGCCGCGCTCTGCATCACCATGACCGGGGCCGCGCCCAGCTTCAGCGCGGTGAACGCCTTCGTGGAGTCCTGCACCCAGACCTTGTGGTCGCCGTTGTCCACGCAGGCGCGGAACACGTCGGTGTCCAGGCCCTTGATCTTCTTCGCCAGCGTGATCAGCTCGCTCGTCGACGCGAAGGCGTCGTCCGACTCGGCCGGCTGGTGGTTCAGCAGGACCGCGCGGTAGTCGGCGAACTTCTTCGCGTCCAGCGCGCAGCCCAGCGCGTTGCCCGCCTGGAGCGAGCCGTCGCCGCCCTGGCTGGCGTCCACGCCGTCGGTCTCGTGGTAGTAGACGTTGGCCACGCCGGAGGCGACGAGCTGGCGCAGGGTCGCGCCGTAGGTGTTCTCGAAGGCCAGCGTCGCGGGGTCGCGCAGGTCCTCGTAGACGGTCAGGGTGACGGCCGCGTGGCCGTACTCCGGAACGGCCAGGGCGGGCGTGCCGATCGCCCCGGCCGGAGGCGCCAGCTGGGTCTCCTTGTGGGCCCGCACCACGGATCCGATCAGGCCCGCGACCACGAAGATCGCGACGACGACACCGCCGGCCACGATCCAGCGGCGCCACGGCGTACTCCGAACTGACGCCCCCGCCGGCTGCGGGCTGTTGTCCGTGGAGCTCTTCACTTCCACCTGTCCTCGACTACTCGGTCCGTGCTGTGTGTCCGACTGGCCTACTGCTCAGTTCGGGGAACGGGGGTCAGCCTCTCATGCGAACATGTGAAGGCTTCAACTGGATCATGGCTCAACGCCCGCGCAGCCGGTAGATCACCGCGCCCCCCGCGGTCCCGACCCGCTCGTAACGCGCCGCGAGCAGGTCCCGGATCGGCGGGACGGCCGCGGGGGCGTAGGGAGCGCCCTGGGAGTCGTCCACGACGAGCGCGGGCGGATGGGCGGCCACCTCCCGCTCGAAGGTCGTCCAGGCGCCCGCCACGGCCTTCTGGACCCCCACGCCCTTGCCGCCCCGGCCGCCGGCGAAGTTGGTGAGCAGCCCCGCGGTCAGGTAGCGGCTCGCGGGGGCGCGGTCGGCCAGCCAGTAGATCTCCGGGTGCATGCCCCAGACCAGCACGCGCTGGTCAGGGCCGGTGTCCGCGTCGACGGCCTGCGCCACGGTCCGCACGCGCGTCAGCGGCTGCGTCGACGCGAGGAGGCCGAGCGCGACGAAGACCGCGGCGGCCATCGCCGTCCAGGTGACCGCGACCCGGGTCCAGCGCGGTTCGGCCACGCGGTGCAGGGCCCCGGCGCACAGCAGGGCCAGCGGCGGGACGAGCTGGAGGTAGTAGTGCCCGAAGAAGTGGAACCCGACGACGACCCCGACGGCGGAGCCGGCGAACCACAGCCACACGTCAGTCTCCTCGCGGAGCGAGACGCGCAGGCTGCGAACGAGCAGGATCACCGCGGGGACGACGGCGGCGAGCATGATCCCCGCGTTCCCGGCGGCCCGTCCCAGCGCGGTGGTCCAGGCCCCGTCGAGCGAGGCGTAGTCGCCGGAGCCGGAGACGACCCAGAAGAGGAAGTTCCTCGGGCCGGTCAACAGGGCGAGCGCGGCGACGGGAACGACGAAGCCGAGGAGCAGCCGCAGGGCGGCGCGGGGGCGCCGATCGTCGCGCCAGAGCAGGTAGAGCGCCGGGAGCAGGACGACTCCCCCGGTCTGCTTCACCATCGCGGCGAGGGCCGCGGCGAGCCCCGCACCGGCCCAGCGCCTGGTGCTCGCGCACCAGAACGCCGCTGCGGTGGCGGGCAGCATGAAGACCTCGAAGGTCGCCGCCTGGGTGTCCTCCGGCGCGAGCGCGACGCTGAGCAGCACGGTGAACAGCCCCGCGCCCGTCCCCGCGGCGTCGCCCCAGCGGCGACGGGCGACGGCGGCGGTGAACAGCGCTGTCGCGAGGCAGGCGAGGACCGCGAGTACGCGCAGCGGCCACAGCGAGTCCGAGCCGAAGAGCGCGAACGCGCCCTGGTAGAGCCACGGCAACAGCGGCGGTTTGCGGTCCACGACGTCGACGTAGAGCGTCCCGCCGTGCGCGAGCATCCGCGCCTCGGTCGCGAGGTACCCCTCGTCGGGGTTCCACAAGGCCCGCGTGAACGCCGGCACGTGGACCAGGACGGTCACGGCTGCGAGGAGAGCCAGCTGCAGCACCCAGGGGCGCGAGGCGCTGCGCGCCAGGCCACCGAAGTGGTGAGTCGCCGAACGAGCAGGGCCATCCGCACCGGGTGGTCGCTCGCGCAGTTCCCCGCGCCCCTTGGGAGGTTGCAACTACAGCACCGTCGCAGGGTCCAGGGAGACCTTGGCGACCAGGGCGGCGGCCTTCTCCGCCACGCCCTCGGCGGTGAGGCCGATCTCCTGGAGGATCTCGTCGCGGGTGGCGTGGTCGAGGAACTGCTGCGGGATCCCCAGATCCCGGAGCGGGACGTCGACGCCCGCGTCGCGCAGGGCCTGCGCGATCGTCGCGCCGACGCCGCCGACGCGGCCGTTGTCCTCGACGGTGACGACCGCGCGGTGCCGCGCCGCGAGGGGCGCGAGCTCCGGGTCGACGGGCTTGACCCAGCGGGGGTCGACGACCGTCACGGCGATGCCCTGGGCGGCGAGCTTGTCCGCCGCGTCGAGGCAGGTCTGGGCCATCGCGCCGACGGAGACGATGAGCACGTCCGCGTCCGCGCCGTCGACGCTGCCGTCCAGCAGGACGTCCATGCCGCCGACGCGGCCGACGGCCGCGACCGCGGGGCCGACGTTGCCCTTGGAGTAGCGGACGACCGTCGGCGCGTCCTCGACCTCGACGGCCTCGCGCAGCTGCGCGCGCAGCTGGTCGGCGTCGCGCGGAGCGGCCAGGCGCAGGCCGGGGACGACCTGAAGGATCGACATGTCCCACATGCCGTTGTGCGAGGCGCCGTCCGCGCCGGTGACACCGGCTCGGTCGAGCACGAACGTCACGCCGCAGCGGTGCAGCGCGACGTCCATCAGCACCTGGTCGAAGGCGCGGTTCAGGAACGTCGCGTAGACGGCGACGACCGGGTGCAGGCCGCCCGTCGCGAGGCCGGCGGCCGAGACCGCGGCGTGCTGCTCGGCGATGCCGACGTCGTAGATGCGGTCCGGGAACTCCTTGGCGAAGGGGGCCAGGCCGACCGGGTGGAGCATGGCGGCGGTGATGCCGACCACGTCCTTGCGCTCGCGGCCGATGGCGACCATCTCCTCGCCGAAGACGGAGG
This sequence comes from Streptacidiphilus neutrinimicus, assembly GCF_000787815.1. Classification (GTDB taxonomy): domain Bacteria; phylum Actinomycetota; class Actinomycetes; order Streptomycetales; family Streptomycetaceae; genus Streptacidiphilus; species Streptacidiphilus neutrinimicus. The sequence goes on along the minus strand of NZ_BBPO01000001.1, from coordinate 157,776 downwards.
TCCAGTCCTGACCCGCCGTCTTCACCGGGAGGCCGGTGTCGGGGTGGATGACGGGGACCGCGTGGAAGCGGTCCTCCTCGTTCTGCTCGGCGGCGCGGTAGCCGCGACCCTTCTGGGTCAGGCAGTGCACGATGACCGGGCCGCCGAAGCCCTTGGCGCGCTTGAGCGCCGACTCCAGCGCCGAGACGTCGTGACCGTCGATCGGGCCGACGTACTTCAGGCCGAGGTCCTCGAACATGCCCTGCGGCGCGATGAAGTCCTTCAGGCCCTTCTTGGCGCCGTGCAGGGTCTCGAACAGCGACTGGCCGACCACGGGCGTGCGCTGCAGCGCGTCCTTGCCCCAGGACAGGAAGCGCTCGTAGCCCTGGGTGGTGCGCAGCGTGGCGAGGTGGTTGGCCAGGCCGCCGATGGTCGGCGAGTAGGAGCGCTCGTTGTCGTTGACGACGATGATCACCGGGCGGTCGCTCTCGGCGATGTTGTTCAGCGCCTCCCAGGCCATGCCGCCGGTCAGCGCGCCGTCGCCGATGACGGCGGCGACGTGGCGGTCGGCGTGGCCGAGCTGCTGGTTGGCCTTGGCCAGGCCGTCGGCGTAGCCGAGGACGGTCGAGGCGTGCGAGTTCTCGATGACGTCGTGCTCGGACTCGCCGCGCGACGGGTAGCCGGAGAGGCCGCCCTTGCTGCGCAGGCGACTGAAGTCCTGACGGCCGGTGAGGATCTTGTGGACGTAGGACTGGTGCCCGGTGTCGAAGAGGATCCGGTCCTTCGGCGACTCGAAGACCCGGTGCAGGGCGATGGTCAGCTCGACGACACCGAGGTTGGGGCCGAGGTGGCCACCCGTCTTCGAGACCTCCTCGACCAGGAAGCCACGGATCTCCTCGGCCAGCACGGCCAGCTGTCCCGGGCTGAGACGGTCCAGATCGCGCGGTCCCCGAATGCGGGTCAGCAGGGCCACCCGTTCCTCCTCTATCTCTGTCCGGCGCCGGGCGTCTTCGCCCGGTGCCCTCTCCCACCCGGGCGGCCGTGGACGCCCAAGTCCGCTCAGTCTAGTTGTCCTCTGCACGCGCGCGACCGCCCGGCACCGGAGCGGTATCGGTGCCGGGCGGTCATTTTGCGTTCCGTCAGCCCCGTGACCGGCTCTCCCCCTCAAGAGAACCGAACACGTTGCGGAGGGCGGACGGCGTTTCGCGCGTCCTTTCGGGGGACGGCCGGCGGTGCTGGCCGTCCCCCGAGCAGGACGTCAGGCGCGTCCCGAGGACTTCTGGGTGCGCCGGGACAGCGAGTCCACGACCACGGCGGCGAGGAGCACGCCACCGGTGATCATGTACTGGATGTCCAGGGTCAGGCCGAGCATGTAGAGGCCGGCGTTGATCGACTCGATCACCAGCATGCCGAGCAGGGCGGACCAGACCCGGCCGCGCCCGCCGAAGAGCGAGGTGCCGCCGATGACGGCCGCGGCGATGGCCATCATCAGGTTGTTCGGGTCGCCACCGGCCTGGCCGGCCGCGTTGGTGGTGGCCGCGATGGCCAGACCGCCGAGCGCGGCGAAGGTGCCGGAGATCGCATAGACGGAGATCCGGATGGCCGGGACGGAGATACCGGCGCGGCGGCTCGCCTCGATGTTGCCGCCGACGGCGAAGATCTTGCGGCCGTAGCTCGTGCGGCGCAGCACGAAGTCGCAGATGATCAGCAGCGCCAGGAAGAGCACCAGCGCGTTCGGCACGCCGCTGGCCTGGTTGAGCACGTAGGCCGCACCGAAGGCGCCGATCGCCAGCAGCGCCGCGCGCAGCACGAGCTCGCTGGTCGGCTTGAACGGGACGCCGGCGGAGCGGCGGCGGCGCTGCTCGCTGAAGCCGCCGAAGAGCAGCGACGCCACGGCGAGCACGGCCAGGATGTAGGCGCCGGAGATGTCGCCGCCGAGGAAGTACGAGTTCCCGGACAGGAAGTGGTTCAGGCCCTTGTCGTCCAGGTTGATGGTGCCGGAGTTGCCCAGCAGCCACAGCATCACGCCCTGCCAGGCCAGGAAGCCGGCCAGGGTGACGATGAAGGCCGGCACGCCGATCTTGGCGAAGACGAAGCCGTGCAGCGCGCCGATCGCGGTGCCGGTGAGCAGCGTGAGCAGCACCGCGAGCCACGGGTCGACGTGGTCGTTGACGGACAGCACCGCGTAGACGGCGGCGGCCAGACCGCTGACGGCGCCGACCGAGAGGTCGATCTCGCCGAGCAGCAGCACGAAGACCAGGCCGACGGCGAGCAGACCGATGCCCACCATGTAGTAGGCGATGAACTCGGCCGTCGAGGCGGCGAAGTACTTGTCGTCGTTGAGGCTGAAGACCAGCCAGATGACGATCAGGCCGATGATGACCGGCAGCGAGCCGAGGTCGCCGCCGCGGACCTTGCGGACGAACTCGGTGAGGTAGCCCGAGAGGCCCGACTCGCGCTGGAGCAGCCGCGGGTCGACGGCGGGGCCCGGCATCGTGTTCGGGGTGGTCTTGGTGTCGTTGCTCACTTCGCGGCCTCCGCCGTGCGCGCCGCGCGCCGGGTCACCGCGTTCTCGGTGGCGCCGGTGATGGCGGCGATGATGGTCTCCTGCGTGGTCTGCTGCACCGGGAAGGTGCCGTTGTTCTTCCCGAGGCGCAGGACCGCGACGGTGTCCGCGACGGCGCGGACGTCGGCCATGTTGTGGCTGATCAGGATGACGCCGAGGCCGCGCTCGCGCAGCCGCTCGACCAGGTCCAGGACCTGCGCGGTCTGCTCGACGCCGAGGGCGGCGGTCGGCTCGTCCAGGATGACGATCTTCGGCTCGCCGATCAGCGAGCGGGCGATCGCGACGACCTGTCGCTGTCCACCCGACAGGGACGCGATCGGGATGCGGACGGAGGGGATGCGGATGGACAGGGTGTCCAGCAGCTCCCGCGCCTTCTGCTCCATGGCGACCTCGTCGAGGGTGCCGCGGCGCTTCAACTCGCGCCCGAGGAACAGGTTGTTGACGACGTCCAGGTTGTCGCAGAGGGCGAGGTCCTGATAGACGGTCGCGACGCCGAGGTGCTGGGCGTCCTGCGGCCGGTTGATGTGGACCGGGCGTCCCTCCCACTCGATCTGGCCGTCATCGATGGGGTGGACCCCAGCGATGGTCTTGACCAGGGTGGACTTACCGGCGCCGTTGTCACCGACCAGGGCCACCACCTCTCCGGCGTGGACCTCCAGCTCGACGTCGGTCAGCGCCTGGACGGCGCCGAACCGCTTGGAGACTCCGCGCAACGCCAGTACGGGCGCGCTTGTCACGTGAACCAACTCCTTCTCCCCGTCCGGTGCCTCGGACGGGATGCCGCGCCAGCCCTGGCGCCTGCGAGGTCGTGCGTAAAGCCTTGAATGGAATGTCCCGCGTCCGCCCGCACACGGGAATCCCGTGTGCGGGCGGATATCTGACCTACCGTCGGGACTACGTCCGGACTACTGCAGGCCCGCGGCCTTGCACGCGGTGGCGAAGTCCGAGGTGCAGATCTGCGAGACGGTGTAGAGGCCGTCGGCGACGACGGTGTCCTTGATGTTCGCCTTGGTCAGCAGGACCGGGGTGAGCAGGTCGGACGGGACCGTGTTGCCGGAGAGGCTGGTCTTGGTGGCGGTGGCGACCGAGCTGATGGACTGGCCGTTCAGCAGGTCGACGGCGAGCGTGGCGGCCGCCTCGGCCTCCGGCTTGTACGCCTTGTAGACCGTGTACGCCTGGGTGCCGGCCACGATGCGCTGGACCGCGTCGAGCTGGGCGTCCTGGCCACCGATCGGCGCGTTGACGCCGGCGTTCTTCATCGAGGTGACGATACCGGCGGCCATGCCGTCGTTGGCGGAGTAGACGCCCGCGACGTTCTTCGCACCGAGCTGGTTGAAGGCGGCGGTGGCCTTCTGCGCGGCGACGTCGGGCTTCCACAGACCAGAGGCGTCGTAGGCGATGTTCACCTTGCCCTGGACCGCGGTCTGGAAGCCCTTCTTGAAGTCGGCGGCGTTCGGGTCGGCCGAGTCGCCGTCGATCTCCACGACCTTGGCGGACGCGGTGGCTGCCGAGCCCATGGCCGTCAGCAGGCCCTGGCCCTGCAGCTCGCCGACCTTCTCGTTGTCGAACGAGACGTAGGCGTCGACCGGGCCCTGGGCCAGGCGGTCGTAGGCGACGACCTTGATGCCCTTGTCGTGGGCGGCCTGGACGGAGGCCTTGATCTGGGCCGAGTCCTGGGCGTCGATCACGAGGACCTTGACGCCCTGGTTGATCATCGTCTGGACCTGCTGCGCCTGGGTCTGGGCGCTGCCACCGGCGTTGGCGTACTGGACGGTGACGTTCGGGGCCAGGGCCTTGACCTTGGCCTCGAACAGCGGCTTGTCGAACTGCTCGTACCGGGTGGTGGTGTTCTCGGGGAGCAGCAGACCGATGGTCTGCGAGCCGCCCGCGGCCGAGCTGGAGGAAGAAGAAGAGCTGGCGGTGCTGCTGCCCGCCTTGCCACAAGCGGCCAGGCCGAGCGCGATGGAAACGGCGGTGGTTACCACGACCGTGCGGCGCAGAGTGCTGTTCATCGTTTGGGGTGCCTCCCTGACGCGGTCGCCACACTGCGACCGAGGTGTGAGGAGTCAACCCCGCACTCCGGGCTGACGTCAATAATTAAAGTCGATGAACAGGCGATCCGAATCCATTCGTTATCTTCCTGAAGGCATGGCGGCAACCAAGCCCCCGGAATGCGGACATCACCCCGTGGACAATGCGCTGGAATCGCTCATTTCGGACATCACCAACGCCAAGGCTCCAAGAACCTCGGCCCTTCCGCCCAGCGTTCCGGGCACGACCGACAGTTGTCGCGCGGCGCTCGGGATGGCGTAGCGGGCCACCGACTCCCTTATCGGGTCCAGCACCAGGTCCCCCGCCTCGGCCAGATCGCCGCCGAGGATGACCCGGCGCGGGTTCAGCAGGTTGCAGAGGTTGGCGACACCCGTGCCGATCTGGCGGCCGGCGTCCGCGATCACGCGACGGCAGCCGAGGTCGCCGCGCTGCGCGAGCTGCACCACCTTCGGCATGCTCAGGTCCGCGCCGTGGCTCTGCTGCAGCAGGGCCAGGATGTGCCGGGCGCTGACGAAGGTCTCCAGGCAGCCGCGGTTGCCGCAGCGGCAGACCGGGCCCGCCTCGTCCAGCGTGATGTGCCCGATCTCGCCGGCCGTGCCGCCGGGGCCCCGGTAGATCTGCCCGGCGATGACCAGGCCGGCGCCGACGCCACTGGACACCTTGATGTAGGCGAGGTCGGAGAGCCCGCGGCCGGCGCCCCACACCAGCTCGCCCAGCGCGCCGAGGTTCGCGTCGTTGTCGACGAGGACCGCCATGCCGAGGCGGCGGGAGAGCTCCTGGGCCGGATTGATGCCGGTCCAGCCCGGCAGGATCGCGGTCGAGCCGAGCGCGCCGGTCTCCACGTCGATCGGGCCGGGGACGCCGAGCCCGACGCCGATGACCTTCTCGACGGGGAAGCCGGTCTGCTCCAGCAGTCGGGCCACCAGTTGCTCGGCCCGGCCGAAGCCCTGGTCGGCGGAGGCGTCGGTGTCGATCGGCTCGCTCTCCTCGGCCAGCACCCGGTGCGCCAGGTTGCCGATGGCCACCCGCAGGTGGGAGTGGCCGAAGTCGACGCCGACGACGATGCCCGCGTCCGCGCTGAGCGAGACGCTGCGGGCCCGGCGCCCGCCGGAGGAGGTGGGCGTGACCACCACCGTCCCGACCTCGCTGAGCTCGCGGACGATGTTGGAGACCGTCGCCGCGGAGAGCCCCGTGCTCCGCGCGATCTCGGCCTGGGTCAGCGATCCGGCCATCCGGACGGCCCGGAGCACACGCTCCAGGTTGGCCCGGTGCAGCGACGACTGTGAACCCGGCGTTTCCACGGACATGATCGATCCATCCTCCCCGCGCCCTTGCGGCGGAGACCTCTTCGCGGCCTGCTTTCGGCCTTGAATACAACTTCTGAACTTCAAGCAGAGCCAATGGGATGAAGTCGTGTCAAGGCTGAACGGAAAGAGGTGCCCTAAACGTTGCCGTAGCGCGCCGGTACTGCCCCGCGCGGCGCGGGGAGGGGCGAAGGCAAGGGCTGCCTTCGGGCAGACCCCCAGCAACGCGAGGAGAACTCACGTTAGTGACTCGCCAAGGCCGTATCCGATCAGGCAGAGTGAGGCCATGCACGTTCCCGCGCCATCCGAAGGCAGCGTCCGTCGCCGGCCCGTGCAGCGGCGCAGTCAGGAGCGCTTCGACCGCATCCTCGACGCCACCGCGCGCCTGCTCGACGAGGTCGGATACACCGCGCTGACCACCAAGGAGGTCGCCCGTCGCGCGGAGGTCCCGATCGGCACCCTCTACCAGTTCTTCCCGGGTGTCGACGGACTGCTGGGCGCGCTCGCGGAGCGCAACCTCGAGCACTTCATGGACCGGCTGACCCGGCGGATGGAGGCCGAGCGGCCGTCCGACATCGCCACCATGGTCGACCTGGCGGTCGAGGAGTATGTCGCCATGCACCGCGCCGTCCCCGGCTTCGGCGTCGTCGACTTCGGCGCGGTCGGGCGCGAGGACGCGCAGAGCGTGCACCTGCTGGACTCGGTCCTGGAGAACAACGCCGCGGTCGCGGACCGGCTCTGGGCCCTGCTCGGCGACCTCATCGGCGGCGAGGACCGCGCGGCGGCGCGCATCTCCCTGCAGGTCGCGCTGGAATGCGCGGACGCGGTCCTGCGCCTCGCCTTCCGCCAGGACACCGAGGGCGATCCCGTGCTCATCGCCGAGTGCAAGAAGCTCCTGCGCGGCTATCTCACCGCCCCGGACTGACCGCTACGCGCTCCTGAGTCGCGGCATCACCTGGTCCGTGAACAAACGCAGGCTCTCCCAGCCCGCCTCGACGGGCATCCCTCCGCACATCGGGTGCAGCAGCAGCGTGCCCATCGGCCCCTCCTCCCCGGCGACCGCCACGCACTCCTGCGGGGTCAGGCAGCAGTAGACGCCCTCCGCCCGGAGCTGATCGACCGTCAGCGCCTTCGTCGCGACCGCCGAGCGGATGTCGGGCGTCTGCCACGAGGCGTAGGTGCGGGCCTCGTGCAGGAAGTGCTCGCCGTACCGCGCCCAGGCGCGGTCGGGGTCCTCGGTGCAGTGGACCATCCGGGTGCGCTCCGGAGGCAGCAGGACGAAGCCCTCGTGCCAGTCCGCCGCCGCTGCCAGCGACGCGTAGTACTCGACCAGTTCGGGCAGGTGGGCGGCGGTGAACAGGGGCAGCCGCAGCCGGACCGCGCGCCGCGCGGCGGCCCGGGACGAGCCGCCGACGATCAGCGGCGGCTGGGGCGCGGTCAACGGCGGCGGAGTGAGCCGGACCGTGCGGCCGCGGTACACGAACTCCTCCCCCGACCAGGCCGCGACCAGCGCGGTCAGCACCTCGTCCTGGATCCGGCCGCGCTCCTTCCACTCGACGCCCATGAGCTCGTACTCGGCCGGCCGGTAGCCGAGCCCCGCGACGGTGGTGACCCGACCGTCGCTGAGGTGGTCCAGCACCGTCAGCTCCTCGGCCAGCCGCAGCGGGTCGTACAGCGGAGTGATCAGCGCGCACAGCATCATCGGGATGCGGCTGGTGGCCCCAGCGATCGCCGCGGCCGTCGCGATCGGCGCGGGACTCCAGCCGTCGGCGACCCCGTGGTGCTCCTCCAGCGTGATCAGGTCGAAGCCGTGCGCCTCGGCGTGAACGGCCATCTCGACGGTGGCGCGGTAGCGGGCGGCGACATCCTTGCGGTCCAGGCCGGGCGCGACCTGGTTGAAGCGCAGCGTGGTGACCGTCACGGGTTCGTCCCTTCCGGCGCCGAGAACTGACGACACGTCAGCTATCGGCATGGGTACCACCGCCCGCACGAGAGAACAAGCGCCCGCGCACGCCCGCCGTCAGAGCTTGGGCACCCAGCGCACGCCCGAGAGGGCATCCTCGACCAGCTGCACCTGGCGGGCCAGGACGTTGAGCCGGGCGCCCTCCTCCGCGTAGGCGCGCAGGCGCTCCTCGATCGCGTGGGGCTCGAAGTTCTCGGCGAGCTCCACGCGGGCGCGGGAGTACGCGGCGCGGGCGACCTGCAGGGAGCCGTCGGTGAGGTAGCGGACATCCCTCGCGAGCATCAGCGGGTGCTTGTACAGCACGTGGTACCGCCGCCACTCGCCCGGGACCTGGTCGTAGAGCCACCTGCGCGCAGACTCCTCCCAGCCGGGGCTGCCAGGGGGCTGCACGCGCTCCGGCCAGCCGGGAGGGACGGGCGAGGTGTTCACTCCACCAGTATAGGAACAGATTTTCGATTTTCGACCAGCCGATCATGCCGCGCCCCGGCACCCGACGCTGAGGCAACCGAGAGCTACCGGACCCTCGCCCCGAAGAAGCTGCAGGCGCTCCTCGACCAGCCCTCCGCGTCGGCGCGGCTCAGGCACACCTGAGCCGCGCCGGTACGGCTCAGAAACCCGCCGCGCCGAGGCGGCGTTCGATGCCGTCGAGGCGCTGGGCGAGCTGCCGCAGCAGCGACTCGGTGCCGGGCGGGGTCGCGTTCTGGCGAGCCTGGGCGAAGCCGGCCATCGCGGTGGCGATCGCCCGGCGGACCGCGGCGGCGTCCAGGCCCGCGGCGACGAGGATCCGCCCCGCGCCGCTCTCCTCCTCGGCGAGCAGGCCGATCAGCAGGTGCTCGCAGCCGATGTAGTTGTGACCGAGTTCGAGCGCCGCCTCCAACGCGGCGCCGATCGCGCTGCGGGCGGGCATGGTCAGCCCGGTCCAGAAGCCGCCCGCCTCCCGCACCGCCCCCGTCGCGTTCGGCAGCGGCTCGTCCGCCGTGCTCGCCAGCGCGGCCTCCCGCAGCGCGTCGGGCTCCTCGCCGAGCGCCGGCAGCAGCCGGACCCCGAGGTTGCCGCCCTCGTCGATCAGACCGACGAGCAGGTGCCTCGTGCCGACGGGATCCTCCCCCGCGGCCTGGTGGGCGAGCTCGACCGAGGCCTTGAGCCGGTCCGTCATCCGGCCGGCGAGGCGGGCCGCCAGCTCCGGACGGGCGTCCGGGTCGAAGTCCGGGTCGCGCAGCAGGGCCACGCCCTTGCGGGCGAGCGTCACCGCCTGGACGGCGTCGGCCAGGGCCTTCTGGCAGACGGCCGAGACGGGGATCTCGGCGGCCTTCACCGCGGCGGCGAGGTCGTCGGGCAGATAGACGTTGATCTTCGGCATGCCGCCTCCTCCATGGAGCCTCTCTAACCCCTCTTAGGGTTATGCATGGGGGTACATCCCGTCAACGGCTTCGCCGGGAAACGGGAACGGCCCCGCTCCCGGGAGGGGAGCGGGGCCGTCGCCGACCGGTCGCGGATTACTTGATCAGCGAGCGCAGCACGTACTGCAGGATGCCGCCGTTGCGGTAGTAGTCCGCCTCGCCGGGGGTGTCGATCCGGACCTTGGCGTCGAAGGAGACGCCGGAGTCCGTGGTGACCTTGACCGTCTTCGGGGTGTGGCCCTCGTTCAGCTCGGTCACGCCCGCGAAGGAGAAGGTCTCCTCGCCGGTGAGGCCGAGGGAGTCGGCCGTGTGGCCCTCCGGGAACTGCAGCGGCAGGACGCCCATGCCGATCAGGTTCGAGCGGTGGATGCGCTCGTAGGACTCGGCGATGACGGCCTTGACGCCGAGCAGCGCGGTGCCCTTGGCCGCCCAGTCGCGGGACGAGCCGGAGCCGTACTCCTTGCCGGCCAGGACGACCAGCGGGGTGCCGGCGGCCTGGTAGTTCTGCGAGGCGTCGTAGATGAACGACACCGGGCCGTCGGCCTGGGTGAAGTCGCGGGTGTAGCCGCCCTCGGTGCCCGGCGCGATCTGGTTGCGCAGGCGGATGTTGGCGAAGGTGCCGCGGATCATGACCTCGTGGTTGCCACGGCGCGAGCCGTAGGAGTTGAAGTCACGCTTCTCGACGCCGTTGGCCTTGAGGTACTCGGCCGCCGGGGTGCCGTCCTTGATGTTGCCGGCCGGGGAGATGTGGTCGGTGGTGACCGAGTCGCCCAGCTTGGCCAGGACGCGGGCGCCGGAGATGTCGGTGACCGGAGCCGGCTCGTGCGCCATGCCCTCGAAGTACGGGGGCTTGCGGACGTAGGTGGACTCGGCGTCCCACTCGAAGGTGTTGCCGGTCGGCACCTGAAGAGACTGCCAGCGGTGGTCGCCCGCGAAGACGTCCGCGTAGTCCTTGGTGAACATGTCCTGGTCGATCGAGGTCGCGATGACGTCGGCGACCTCCTGCTCGGTCGGCCAGATGTCGTGCAGGTAGACCGGGTTGCCCTCGGCGTCGGCGCCCAGCGCGTCACGGGTGATGTCGACGTTCATGTTGCCCGCGATGGCGTAGGCGACCACCAGCGGCGGCGAGGCCAGGTAGTTCATCTTGACGTCGGGGTTGATCCGGCCCTCGAAGTTGCGGTTGCCGGAGAGCACCGAGACGACGGCCAGGTCGTGGTCGTTGACGGCCTTGGAGACCTCCTCGGGCAGCGGGCCCGAGTTGCCGATGCAGGTGACGCAGCCGTAGCCGACCAGGTTGAAGCCCAGCTTCTCCATGTAGGGGAGGAGGCCGGCCTTCTCGTAGTAGTCCATGACGACCTTGGAGCCCGGCGCCAGCGTGGTCTTGACCCACGGCTTGACGGTCAGGCCCTTCTCCACGGCCTTCTTGGCCAGCAGAGCGGCGCCCAGCATGACCGAGGGGTTGGAGGTGTTGGTACAGGAGGTGATCGAGGCGATCACGACCGCGCCGTTGTCGATCTCGTAGGTCGAGCCGTCGGGGGCGGTGACCGGGGACGGGTTGTGGATGCCGTTGGCGGCGGCCGGTGCGTCGGAGGCCGGGAAGGACTCCTCTCCCGCCTCGTCCGAGGTGGAGATGTAGTCACGCACGGCGGTGCGGAACTTGGAGGCGGCCTCGGCCAGGATCACGCGGTCCTGCGGGCGCTTCGGGCCGGCGATCGACGGCACGACGGTGGCCAGGTCCAGCTCCAGGTACTCGGAGTAGACCGGCTCCTGCGCCGGGTTGTGCCACAGGCCCTGCTCCTTGGCGTAGGCCTCGACGAGCGCCAGCTGCTGCTCGCTGCGGCCGGTCAGGCGCAGGTAGTTGATGGTCTCGCCGTCGATCGGGAAGATCGCGCAGGTCGAGCCGAACTCCGGCGACATGTTGCCGAGCGTGGCGCGGTTGGCCAGCGGCACGGAGCCGACGCCGTCACCGTAGAACTCCACGAACTTGCCGACGACGCCGTGCTTGCGCAGCATCTCGGTGATGGTGAGCACCAGGTCGGTGGCGGTGGCGCCGTCCGGCAGCGCGCCGGTGAGCTTGAAGCCGACCACGCGCGGGATCAGCATGGAGACCGGCTGGCCGAGCATCGCGGCCTCGGCCTCGATGCCGCCGACGCCCCAGCCCAGCACGCCCAGGCCGTTGACCATGGTGGTGTGCGAGTCGGTGCCGACGCAGGTGTCGGGGTAGGCCTGGCCGTTGCGGACCATGACCGTGCGGGCCAGGTACTCGATGTTGACCTGGTGCACGATGCCGGTGCCCGGCGGGACGACCTTGAACTCGTCGAACGCGGTCTGGCCCCAGCGCAGGAACTGGTAGCGCTCCTTGTTGCGGCCGTACTCGATCTCGACGTTCTGGGTGAACGCGTCCTTGGTGCCGAACTTGTCGGCGATGACCGAGTGGTCGATGACCATCTCGGCCGGGGCCAGCGGGTTGATCCGGGACGGGTCGCCGCCGAGCTCCTTGACGGCCTCACGCATGGTGGCGAGGTCGACGACACAGGGCACGCCGGTGAAGTCCTGCATGATCACGCGGGCGGGGGTGAACTGGATCTCCTCGGAGGGCTCCGCGTTCGGGTCCCAGCCGCCGAGCGCCCGGATGTGGTCGGCGGTGATGTTCGCGCCGTCCTCCGTGCGGAGCAGGTTCTCCAGCAGGATCTTCAGGCTGTAGGGAAGGCAGGCGGCGCCCTCGACCTTGTCGAGCTTGAAGATCTCGTACGACTCGTCGCCCACCTGCAGCGTGCTGCGGGCGTCGAAGCTGTTCGCGGACACGACTTCTCCCTGTGTTCTGGGTCTTCCGGGCGCGCTGCTCACGCGATCCAAGTCGAGTGTAGCGGCAGATATCTTGATGTCGAGATACCACCCTAGTACACGTCGGTGAATCGCGCGAAACCGGGTGGCGGGGTCAGCCGACGAGAACCGGCTGGTCGGCGGCGTCCGCCGCAGCGTCGGCGACGCCCTCGGGGGCGTGCGCGCCGCGCTTGGGCAGAGCGGCCATCAGGACCGTGACCACGGCCAGCGCACCGACCATCCAGAACATGGCGTGGCCGAACGAGCGGACCACCGTCGAGCCGGTGAAGGCGAGCGAGACCAGCGCCAGGCCGAAAGCGTTGCCGAGCTGGTTGGTGGTGTTGATCAGCCCGGACGCCGAGCCGGCGTGCTGCCTCGGGACCTCGGACAGAACCGCGTCCGTCAACGGGGAGAAGATCATGCCCATCCCGGCGCCCATGACCAGCAGCGGCAGCGCCATCTGCCAGGAGTGGACGCCCTGGCCGTAGCGGTAGGCCTCGCCGATGTAGATCAGCGCGCCCGCGGCGGTCGTCAGCGCGCCGAGCTGGAGCACCCGGCGGCTGCCGAGGCGGGGCACCAGCAGCTGGACCGACATCCCGGCGGCGGCGGAGCAGGCGACGGTGAACGGAAGGCCCGTCAGGCCGGCGTGCAGCGGGGTCCAGCCGAGGCCGATCTGCATGTAGAGCGTCCAGACCAGGAAGAAGATGCCGCAGCCCGCACCGAAGATCAGCTGGACGCCGATGCCGGCGGCGAAGCTGCGCGCCTTGAACAGGCCCAGCTCGACCAGCGGGGAGCCGTCCTTCGCACCCTTGAAGCGCTCGTACCGGACGAAGCCGCCGAGCGTCGCGAGACCGGCCGCCATCAGCGCCCAGCCCCACACCGGCCAGCCGTTCTCCCGGCCCTGGACCAGCGGGTACATCACCATCAGCAGACCGGCGGTGGCCAGCGCGACCCCGATCAGGTCCAGCCGCAGCGCGTGCGGCGCCTTCGACTCGTCGATGAAGCGGCGGCCGAGGAGCAGGCCCGCGATGCCGAAGGGCAGGTTGATCAGGAAGATCGGCCGCCACTCGAGACCGAACAGGTTCCACGTCGTCAGCACCGCGCCGAGCAGCGGGCCGGTGACGGCGGCGAGACCGATGATCGCGCCGAACATCCCGAAGACCTTGCCGCGCTCCTCGCCGCTGAAGGTCGCGTGGATGATCGAGAGCACCTGCGGCACCATCAGCGCGGCGGTCGCGCCCTGCAGCATGCGGGTGGCGACCAGCATCTCCGGGTTGGCCGCCAGTCCGCACAGGAGCGAGGCGGCGGTGAATCCTGCGGTGCCGATGAGGAAGACGCGCTTGCGGCCGTAGATGTCCCCGAGGCGACCGCCGGTGATCAGACCGACCGCGAAGGCGAGCGCGTAACCGGCGGTGATCCACTGGATCGCGCTGAAGCCCGCGCCCGTGTCGCGTTGGATGCTCGGGATGGCGATATTGACGATCGTCGCGTCCACCAGGTCCATGAAACTGGCCGTCATCACGACGGCGAGGGCGATCCACCGCCTGCGATCCGTGGTGCTCATCTGTCCTTCTCCCCTGCCGCTCTCTCGTTGACAGGAGCCACGCTATGCGGCATATAGGACAGGTCTTGTCCTAGTGGTCGCGGACTCTGGAAAACATGATGGACACCTCGGCACGACTGTTGAATCTGCTCTCCTTGCTGCAGACCCCGCGGGAGTGGTCGGGCACGGAGCTCGCCGACCGGCTCGAGGTCAGCACCCGCACCATCCGCCGCGACGTCGACCGCCTGCGGGACCTCGGCTACCCGGTCGAGGCCACCATGGGCTCCATCGGCGGCTACCGCCTCGTCGCAGGCCGCGCGCTGCCGCCGCTGCTGCTCGACGACGAGGAGGCCGTCGCCATCGCCGTCGGCCTGCGCGCGGCCGCGGGCAGCGCGGTCGACGGCATCGAGGACGCGTCCCTGCGCGCGCTGACCAAGCTGGAGCAGGTCCTGCCCTCACGCCTGCGCTACCGCGTCGGCGCGCTGGGCTCCGCCGTGGTCACGATGACGGGCGGCGGACCGCGCGTGGAACCGGCCGTGCTGACGGTGGTCGCGGGCGCGATCACCAACCACGAACGCGTCCGCTTCTCCTACCGCGCCGCGGACGGAGCGGAGACGCGACGCCACGTCGAACCGCAGCGCCTGGTGGCGACCGGCCGCCGCTGGTACCTGGTCGCCTGGGACCTGGACCGCGACGACTGGCGGCTGTTCCGCGTGGACCGCCTCGTCACCCCGACGGCCACCGGTGCCCGGTCGACCGCCCGCGACCTGCCCGCCGCGGACGCGGCGGCCTTCGTCCAGGACAAGCTGCGCCGGATGTGGCCGTCGTCCCCGGCGGTCGTGGACTTCGACGCGGACCCGGACCTGCTCAGGTCCAAACTGGGCCAGGCCCCGGGCGAGGTCTCCCCTTTGCCGGACGGCCGCGCCCGCTGGCGGGTCGACGCGGACCGCCTCGACTGGATGGCGGTCCGGCTGCTGATGCTCGACCTGCCCTTCACCGTCCAGTCGCCCCCGGCCCTGGTCGACCAGCTGCGCACCCTGGGCGAGCGGGCCAAGAACGCCACGGGGTGACCTCGATGCATGGCGGCGCCGGCCGGCCTCAGTCGCCCAGCGTCGCGACCATGACGGCCTTGATGGTGTGGAGGCGGTTCTCCGCCTGGTCGAAGACGATCGAGTGCTTCGACTCGAAGAGCTCGTCCGTGCACTCGAGTTCGGTCATGCCCGTGGCCGCGTGCATCTGGCGGCCGACCTCGGTGCCGAGGTCGTGGAAGGCCGGGAGGCAGTGGAGGAACTTGACGTCCGGGTTGCCGGTCGCGCGGGCGGTGTCCATGGAGACCTGGTACGGGGCGAGGAGCGCGATGCGCTCCGTCCAGACCTCCTTGGGCTCGCCCATGGAGACCCAGACGTCGGTGTAGAGGAAGTCCGCGCCCGCGACGCCGGCCGCCACGTCGTCGGTGAGGGTGATGCGGGCGCCGCTCCCCGCCGCGAGGCGGCGGGCCTCGGACTGGACCTCGTCGGCCGGCCAGAGCGCCTTCGGCGCGACGATGCGGATGTCCATGCCGAGCAGGGCGCCGGTGACCAGGAGGGAGTTGCCCATGTTGTTGCGCGCGTCGCCGAGGTAGGCGAGGGAGACCTCGCCCAGCGGCTTGGCGCTGTGCTCCTGGACGGTGAGGACGTCCGCCAGCATCTGCGTGGGGTGCCACTCGTCGGTGAGGCCGTTCCAGACCGGGACGCCGGCGTGCTGCGCAAGCTCCTCGACGATCGCCTGGCCGTGGCCCCGGTACTCGATCGCGTCGAACATCCGGCCCAGCACCCGGGCGCTGTCCTTGACGGACTCCTTGCTGCCGAGGTGGGAACCGGACGGGTCCAGGTAGACGGTGTGCGCGCCCTGGTCCGCCGCGGCGACCTCGAAGGCGCAGCGGGTGCGGGTGGAGCCCTTCTCGAAGACCAGGGCGATGTTCCTGCCGCGCAGGCGCGGCTGCTCCGTCCCCGCGTACTTGGCCGCCTTGAGCCGGGCCGAGAGGTCGACCAGGAAGCGGAACTCCTGGGCGGTGAAGTCCGACTCCTTGAGGAAGTGCCGGTTGCGCAGATTGAAGGCCATGCCGGGCTCCTGGCAGACGTGGGCGGACGGGGACGCCACGGGGATCGGTGACGACTGACGCCCAGCATATACGTGCATAGGAGTGGATGGTTATGCAGTGCCGAGCGTAAGCTTCATCTCCAGCTCCATGGTCTCCGGGTCGAGGTCGTACGGCTGGGTGTGGCCGGTCGGCAGGAAGCCGCGACGCCGGTAGAAGCGGATGGCGCGCACGTTGCGCTCGTGCACCTCCAGGTACAGCGCCGGAGCCGCCGCCTCGTCCCTGGCCCAGGCGATGCAGGTGTCCAGCAGTGCGTCGGTCAAGCCGACCTCCGGGCCCCGGTGGGCCGGGTCCACCCAGACGCCCACCAGCCATGCCCGTTCCGGGGCCTGCCCCGGGTCCGCGGCCGGAACGTAGGCGTTCATCACGCCGACCCACTCCCCGGTCTCCTCCAGGACGGCGGCATAGCCGGTGTTCCCGGGCTGGGTGCTGCGCGCGGCACGGAACCGCCAGAGGTCCTCGCCGTGGTCGAGCACGGTCTGGTGGGACTCCAGGTACGCCATGGGCGTGTCCTTGGTCATCCGCAGGCGGATGTCGCGGACACGCTGCCAGTCCTCGGGCTGGACGCGGTGGATGCGGTAGGTCATGAGCTGTTCCCTGCTGCTTTCCGATTTTCCGATGGGCCAGGCCCCCGGAGCGTGGGGAAATCCTCCCGCAGCGGCGGACCCCACGCCCCGGGGACTGCCACTACAGACGGGGGTCGACCGGTTCCGACTCCAGGGCCAGGACCGCGAAGACCGCCTCGTGCACGCGCCACAGCGGCTCGCCCGCCGCCAGGCGGTCCAGCGCCTCGATCCCGAGCGCGTACTCGCGCAGCGCGAGCGACCGCTTGTGGCCGAGGGCACGGGACCGCAGACGGGTCAGGTGCTCCGGGCGCGTGTAGTCGGGACCGTAGATGATCCGCAGGTACTCGCGGCCGCGGACCTTCACCCCCGGCTGGACCAGGCGTCCGCCGCCGGCCTCCGAGCGGACCAGCGCGGCCACCGGCTTGACGACCATGCCCTCGCCGCCGCGCGCGGTCAGCTCCTCCCACCAGGCCGCGCCGGACGCGCAGGAGTCCGGGTCCTCGGTGTCGACGACGAGTCGCCTGGTCGGACGCAGCAGCGGCGATGCGTCCGCGTCGACGAGGCGGTCGATCCAGGCGAGGTGCTGGTCGTGCGGGCGCACGGCCAGGTTCGCGCCCTCGGCGGCGAGCAGCTGGAACGGTGCGAGGCGCACCGAGTCCAGCCCCTCGACCGTCCAGCAGTAGCGCCGGTACGCCTCGGTGAACGCGGCGGCGTCCGCCGCGCGCGCCGCCTGGCGCTCGGACAGCTCGGCGACGTCCAGGCCGTCGACCCCGCGCCGGGACGCCGCCGCGAGCGCGGCCCGCGCCGCGCCCAGCGCCGCGCCGGACGCGGCGCCGACCGCCGCGTACTGACGGCGCAGCAGGCTCTCGGCCTTCAGCGACCACGGCAGCAGCTCGGTGTCGAGCAGCAGCCAGTCGCTGTCCAGCTCCGCGAAGAGCCCGGCGGACTCCGCCGCGGCACGCAGCCGGTCCAGCACCGCGCGCGTCACCGCGCCGTGCCCGTCCGGGACGCCGGGCACGGTGAGGTGGTCGAGGAAGGCCCGGCCAGTGCGGGTCCAGATCTGGCCGCCCGTCGGCACACCGAAGCGCTTCTCGCCCGCCGTGCCTTCCGCGTCGCGGCAGACCAGGACGACCGCGCGCGAGCCCATGTGCTTCTCCTCGCACACGACCTGGCGCACGCCGTCCGCCCGGTAGGCGGCGAAGGCCTCGTCCGGGTGCTCGAGGTAGCCCTCGCGCTGCGAGGTGCCCACCGGGGCCATGGTCGGCGGCAGGTAGGCGAGCAGGCGCGGGTCGATCGCGAACCGGCTCATCACCTCCAGTGCGGCCGCGGCGTTCTCCTCCCGGACGGCGACCCGGCCGTGGTGGCGGGTCTCCACAATGCGCTTGCCCGCGACGTCCGTCAGCGCGAGCGGGCGGCCCTCCCGGGCGCCGGGCGCGTCGCTGATCAGCGGCCGGACGGGCTCGTACCAGACCTGCTCGGCGTCGACCTCGACGAGCTCCCGCTCCGGGTAGCGCAACGCGGTCATCCGGCCGCCGAAGACGCAGCCGGTGTCCAGGCAGATGGTGTTGTTGAGGAAGCTCGCGGTCGGCGTCGGGGTGTGGCCGTAGACGACCAGCGCCTGACCGCGGTACTCCTCCGCCCACGGGTAGCGCACGGGCAGGCCGTACTCGTCGGTCTCGCCGGTGGTGTCCCCGTAGAGGGCGTGCGAGCGCACCCGGCCGCTGGTGCGGCCGTGGTACTTCTCCGGCAGACCGGCGTGGCAGACCACCAGCCGGCCGTCGTCCAGCAGGTAGTGGCTGACCAGGCCGTCGATGAACGCGCGCACCTGCGCCACGAACTCCGGCGGCTCGGCGGCCAGCTGGTCCAGCGACTCCTTGAGGCCGTGGCTGACCGTCACCTTGCGGCCCGCCAGCGCGCGGCCGAGCTTGTTCTCGTGGTTGCCCGGCACGCACAGCGCGTGCCCGGCCGCGACCATGCCCATCACCAGGCGCAGAACGCCCGGGGTGTCCGGGCCGCGGTCGACCAGGTCGCCGACGAAGACGGCGGTGCGGCCGTCCGGGTGCGCGGCGTCGACCGCGCGGCCCTCGGCGTCGCGGGTCACCGCGTAGCCGAGCCTGCCGAGCAGGGTGACCAGCTCGGACCGGCAGCCGTGGATGTCGCCGATGACGTCGAAGGGCCCGGTCAGGTGCCGGAGGTCGTTGTAGCGCTTCTCGTAGACCACCTCGGCGGCGTCGACCTCCGCCTCGGTGCGCAGCACGTGAACCTTGCGGAAGCCCTCACGCTCCAGGTGGCGCAGCGATCGGCGCAGCTCGCTCTGCTGACGCTGCAGCACCCGCGGCGGGAAGTGCGCGCGGTCCGGCTTGCGGGAGTTGCGCTCCGCGCAAAGCTGCGGCGGCAGGTCCAGCACGATGGCGACGGGCAGCACGTCGTGCTCGCGGGCCAGCTCGACGAGCTTGCGGCGCGACTCCTGCTGCACGTTGGTCGCGTCGACGACGGTGACGCGACCGGCCGCCAGGCGCTTGCCGGCGATGTAGTGGAGCAGGTCGAAGGCGTCGCCGGTGGCCGCCTGGTCGTTGGGGTCGTCGGCGACCAGGCCGCGGCAGGCGTCGGAGGAGACGACCTGCGTCGGCAGGAAGTGCCGGGCGGCGAAGCTGGACTTGCCGGAGCCGGTGGTGCCGACGAGCACGACCAGGGAGAGATCGGGGACCGCGAGTTCGCGCCGGAGCGCCCCCTCGGTTCCGGTCGCGGCGGATTCGGTCGCAGTGGTGTCGGTCATCGGGTCACGCTCCCTTCGGGGCGGTGGTCTCATCGGTGCGGGTGAAGGCGGCGAGCTGGGTCGGCGGCCCTACCTCCGGGTCCTCGTCGCCGACCGGACCGAAGTCGACGGAGTAGCCGTAGGTCTCGGCGGTCCGCTCCGCCCAGGCGCGGAACTGGGCCCGGTCCCACTCGAAGCGGTGGTCGCCGTGCCGGACGTGACCGGCGGGCAGCGACTCCCAGCGCACGTTGTACTCGACGTTGGGCGTGGTAACCACGACCGCGCCGGGTCGGGCCGCGCCGAAGACCGCGTACTCCAGCGCGGGCAGCCGCTCCTCGTCGAGGTGCTCGATCACCTCGGACAGCACGGCGGCGTCGTAGCCGGTCAGGCGCGCGTCGGTGTAGGTCAGCGCGCCCTGGACCAGCCTGACCCGGGCGGCCTGGCGCTCGTTCATCCGGTCCAGGCGTAGCCGGCGCGCGGCGATCGCGAGGGCGCGGGCGGAGACCTCGACGCCGACGATCTCGGTGAAGGCGCGGTCCTTGAGCAGCTCGGCCACGAGCGCGGCCTCGCCGCAGCCCAGGTCGAGCACGCGCTTGGCCCCGGCGGCGCGCAGCCGCTCGATGATGGCGGCGCGACGGCGGACGGCCAGCGGGGTCGGCGCCGGCTCGGCCGTTTCGGCGCCGGGCGCCTGTCCGTCCGCGGCGGTCGGCTCCGCGCCCTCCTCCGGGACGGCGTTGTCGAGCTCCTCCGGCTCGCGGTCGTCCGCCTCCGCCAGCCGCGCCAGCTCCAGCCGCTCGTTGGCGGCGCGCGCCAGGGAGGAGCGGCGGGAGAAGTACCGACGGACGATCAGCTGTCGCTCGGGGTGCTCGGCCAGCCAGCCCTCGCCACGGGCGAGCAGCTTGTCGACCTCGTCCGGGGCGACCCAGTAGTGCTTGGCGTCGTCCAGGACCGGCAGCAGCACGTAGAGCTGGCTGAGCGCCTCGGCCAGCCGCAGCGTGCCGGTCAGGCGCAGCGCGACGTAGCGGGACTCGCCCCACTCCGGGAAGGTCGCGTCCAGCGGCAGCGGCTCGGCCTCGACCAGCCAGCCCAGCGGCTCGAACAGGCGGCGCACCAGGTCCGCGCCGCCCTTGGCCGGGACGGCGGGCAGTTCGATCGTCAGCGGCTGCGGCGCGGCGGCCAGCTCGGGCCGGTTCTTGCAGTCGCCCTTCATGGCGCTCTTGAAGACGGCGCTCATGGCGACCGCGAGCAGCGAGGAGGCCGCGTACGGGCGGTCGTTGACGTACTGGGCGAGCGCGAAGTCCGGAGAACCGCCGCGTCCCTTCGCGCCGCGGCCCCGGCGGACCAGGGCGATCGGGTCGACCTCCAGCAGCAACGCGGCCGTGCAGCGCTCGGCGGTCGCCTCCGGGTAGAAGACGTGCGCGAGGCCGTGGGCCGTGCTGAAGGACTGGGCCCTCTCCGGGTGCTTGTGCAGGAGAAAGCCCAGGTCGGTGGCGGGACGCCGGTCGGTGCCGGTGGTGCTGATCGTCAGGAACACAGGGACGAGTATGACCAAGTGTTCGACTTTCGCCCACGGACTTTTGCCCTGGCCGGAGCCTGGGCGAATTCCCGTGGAACGGATCGGACCCCAGATCTTCTGCCCGGGCATCCGGATACGTATCGTGCCGACATGACGCCCTTCTCGCCCTGGCTGCGACTGGAACAGGTCACGGCAGCGAACGTCGATGCGGCCTGTGCTCTGCTGGTCCGCCCGGAACAGAACGGCTTCGTCGCCCCGGTGGTGAAGTCGCTCGCCGACGCGTACGCCCACGGGTCCCATGCGTGGCCGCGGCTTGTCTTCGACCGGGATCAACTGGTCGGCTTCGTAATGGGCAGTTTCGATCCGCGCAGCCCCGTCGAGGCGTTCCGCTGCGGGATCTGGCGGCTGAACATCGCCGCCGAGCACCAGGGGCGCGGTTACGGCCGGTTCGCCGTCGCCGCGATCTGCGCCGAGGCCCGCAGTCGCGGCGAGCGCCAGGTCAGCGTGCTGTGGTTGCCGGGCCGGCACGGCCCGGAGTGGTTCTATCTGAACCTCGGCTTCCGCCCGACCGGCGAGGTGATCTACGGCCAGGTGGCCGCCGAACTCCGGCTGGCCTGAGACCTGGTCGGTGGCGGGTCGCTGTCGGCGCCCACGACCCGCCACCTGATGGTTCAGCGGGCCTGCGTCAGCCCGACATCGCGCAGCCGCCGGCCGCGTTGCTCCAGGTCGGCTGCATGGCGAAGTCGCCGGTGGGCAGCGAGATCGTGCCCAGGTTCTGCCAGGCGCAGAGGTCGCCGTTTTCCTCGCCGTCGGAGGCGACCCAGCCGCTGGAGGGCTGCGGGTCCGTCAGCGACTCGGCGTACTCGTGGCCGCCGACGATGCTGAAGCCGTCCAGCTGGTTCGCCACCGAGTTCGCGCCGCAGCTCGAACCGGCGTCGAGGACGTAGGGCATGTTCGTGTAGGAGACCGTGCCGTCGTAGTCGTGCCAGGCGCAGAAGCCGCTGTTGGGGAAGCCGTCGGGCGAGGTGCCGCTCGGGCTCATCACGACGATCTGCACGTCCGGACCGGAGACGCCGAAGTGGGAGGCGGCGGCGTCGGCCTCGGCGGCGATGTCGGCCTGCTGGGCGTTGGCCGGGGCGGGGGCGGAGTCGTCCACCCACGTGCCGCCGAGCACCGGACCGCCGAACGACGGGCCCTGGCCGCTGTTGTCGGTGTACTGCGAGGTGACGGTGGACCAGCTGTCCGAGGACGTGCCGAGACCGTTGAAGAGGTTGCTCTGGTACTGCTCCACGCCATTGCTGTCACTGTCCCACTGGTTACCCCAGAAGACCAGGTAGACGCTCACCTGGTGCTGGACAGGCCCGCCGTTGTAGATCAGCGTGCTGTCGGCGGGAGCCCGGCCCACCTGCCTGCGCACGGCGTCACCGCGCGCGCCGCGCATCGGGATCACCCCGTGCCGGCCGTGGATCTCCACCCGGTAGACGTGCCCGTGGGAGCGGACCAGGCGGACGTTGCCCGCCTGCGGGGCGGCGGCCTGCGGGGCGGCGGCCTGTGGGGCGGCGGGCCGTGCGGCCGCGACACCGGAGGGGGCGCCGGCGAAGAGGGCGGCTAAGGCGATGCCGCACCCGGCGGCGATGGACGCGGTGGCGCCCCGTCGTATCCGGAACATCCTCGTACCTCCTGATTGGGGAAGGAAGTCCTGACGAGTCCACATCACACACCCCGCCATGGGGTGACAACAAGAGGCCCGAAGGTAAGGACTGAGCGAGAGCTGTGAGTCAGCGGCAAGAAAGCTGAGTGCCGCTCATTTCTCTTGTGCAACATCCGACATGAGTGGCACTCAGCCCCGCGAGCGCAGGCGGCGCAGCATCCGGGCGTCGTCGAAACCCACATCTCGTGCCGCCGCCTCGACGGTGGCACCGTGGCTGATCAGGTGCTCCGCCCGCTCGAGCCGCAGCGCCTGCTGGTAGCGCAGCGGCGTCAGCCCCCCGGTGGCCCGGGTGAAGGCACGGGTCAGCGTGCGTTCGCTGACCCCGCCCGCCGCGGCCAGCCGCGCCAGCGGCAACGCCTCCGCGAACCGGGCGTCGATCAGGTCCTGCACCCGGTGGACGCTGTCGTCCAGATGCGAACGGTGCCGCAACATCGCGCTCGCCTGTGGCTCGTGGCCGTTGCGCCGGGCGTAGACCACCATGTCCCGCGCCACCTGCGCGGCCGCGGCCGGCCCGTGCCGTCCGGCGACCAGGTGCAGCGCCAGGTCGATCCCCGACGCGATGCCCGCCGAGGTCACCACCCGGTCGTCGGTGGTGAACAGCACGTCCCGCACCACGTGGGCCCGCGGATGACGGCGTGCCAGCTCGTCCTGCAGATCGTGGTGGGTGGTGCAGCGCCGCCCGTCGAGCAGGCCGGCGGCGCCGAGCGCCTGCGCCCCGGCGCAGACGCTGGCGACGGTACCCCCCGCCGCGTGGTGTGCCCGCAGCGCCTCCAGCGAGGCCTCCCCGAGGGGCAGCGGCAGTTCGGCGTCCGGCTGGTCCGGAACGTGCCAGCCCGGCACCACCAGCAGGTCGTCCACCCCGAGCTCAGGCCACTCGGTCCCGGCCTGGAGCGGGAGGCCCTGTGCGCTGAGCACGGACTCCCGCTCCGCGACGTAGCAGAGCTCGTAGGGGTGCCCGAAGGTCGCCGCGGTCCCGAAGACCTGGGCCGGCCCGGCCAGGTCCAGCAGATGGACCCCGGGGGCCAGGAGGAAGGCGATGCGACACGTCACCGGCACATCATCGCCCGACCTCCGCGCCCGCCGCCGTCGCCCTCCCCCGCCGGCCGACGGCGACCCACCCGGCCCGGGCCCACCCGGCCGATGTCCACCCGGCCGAGGCTCACCCGGCCCGGGATCAAGCGGCCGAGGCCCGCCGGGGTGCGGCTCATCCGGCCGCGGCGACCAGCTCGTCGACGGTGGTGATCTCCGCGAAGCGGCCTCGCAGCACCGCCTCGGTGCGCTCGACGATGGCGGCGACGCTCAGCGCACCGATCGGGTTCGTGGTGGTGGCGTCGGTGACGAAGGTGCAGCGGTAGCCGAGGTCACTGCCCACGCGCGTGGTGGTCTCCACGCACTGCTCGGTGCGGATGCCGCAGAGGACCAGCTCGGTCACGCCCCGCTCGGTCAGCTGCTGCTGCAGGTTGGTGGTCGTGAACGCGTTGTGACTGGTCTTGCGGACGGTGATCTCGCCGTCGAGCGGCTGGTCCAGCTCCTCCAGCAGCCGGACGTGGCCACTGGCCGGGTCGAATTCGGTCCCGGTGCCCGGCTCCTCGTGGAGGACCCAGACGACGGTGTCGCCCTGCCGACGGGCCAGCCGGACCAGTCGGTTGACCGGCTCGGCGATCTTGGGGTTGTCGATGCCGGCCCAGCCCTCGGGGCCCTCGGCGCGGGCGCGGAACGATTCCTGGACATCGATGACGATCAGTGCGCGACTCATGAGACCTAGTCTGGCCTGGCATGACGCGCGCGGATAAGGCCGCATCGGGTCGAGCGCCGGAACGATCCGGTCAGCACCCGCGGGGGCCGCCGCAGAGCGGACACGCAGTCCGTCCAGCGGGACGGGTTCGGCATCCGCCCGCCCGATTGGTTAGCGTTCTGGCGTGACTACTGAGACCTCCACCGCTCCCAAGGGCGGCGCCGTCGGCGTCGGCCTGGCCACCGTCGCCGCCGACGGCACCGTCCTCGACACCTGGTTCCCCGCGCCGAAGCTGGTCGCGGCGGGGTCGGAGGAGTCCGGCCCGGCCGGGTCCGTCCGCCTGACCGCCGAGCAGGCCGAGGCTGAGCTGGGCGCCGGCGCGGCAGCCGCCCTCCGGGTGGACCCGCGCCGCGGCGTCGAGGTGATCGCGGTCCGCACGGTGATCGGCTCGCTCGACGACAAGCCGCTGGACACCCACGACGTGTACCTGCGCCTCCACCTGCTGAGCCACCGCCTGGTCCAGCCCCACGGCCAGAGCCTGGACGGGATCTTCGGGCTGCTGGCCAACGTCGCCTGGACCAGCATCGGCCCCGTGCCCGTCGCTCAGGTCGAGGCCACGCGCCTCGCGGTGCGGGCGGAGGGCGGCCAACTGGCCGTCTACGGGATCGACAAGTTCCCGCGCATGACCGACTACGTCGCCCCCGGCGGCGTCCGGATCGCCCACGCCGACCGGGTCCGCCTCGGCGCGCACCTGGCCGAGGGCACCACCGTCATGCACGAGGGCTTCATCAACTTCAACGCCGGGACCCTGGGCACCTCGATGGTCGAGGGCCGCATCTCGGCCGGTGTGGTCGTCGGCGACCACAGCGACATCGGCGGCGGCTCGTCGATCATGGGCACGCTTTCCGGCGGCGGCAAGCAGGTCGTCTCGGTGGGCCAGCGCTGCCTGCTCGGCGCCAACGCCGGTATCGGCATCTCCCTCGGCGACGACTGCGTGGTCGAGGCCGGCCTCTACGTGACCGCGGGCACCCGGGTCACCA
Organism: Streptacidiphilus neutrinimicus; assembly: GCF_000787815.1. GTDB lineage: Bacteria > Actinomycetota > Actinomycetes > Streptomycetales > Streptomycetaceae > Streptacidiphilus > Streptacidiphilus neutrinimicus. The sequence continues at coordinate 132,686 of NZ_BBPO01000001.1, read as the reverse complement.
CCCCCGACGGCAGCGTGGCCAAGGCCGTCGAGCTGTCCGGTCAGTCGAACCTTCTGTTCCGCCGCAACTCCCAGTCGGGCGCGGTCGAGGTCATCGCCCGCAGCGGCAGCTGGGGCGGCTTGAACGCGGACCTGCACGCGCACAACTGAGGCGCGCCCAGTCGGCGGCACCGTCGCTCCGTGGGCCTCTAGCAGGCGAGGACGCCGCCGTTCAAACGGCGTCCCGCTTGGGGGTGAACCGCCCCTGGCGGGTGCGCTCTTGGGTGTGACGGGGAGTGACCGGCCGGTTGGTCGGATCGTTGGCCGCACGGGACCGGCACTGAACGCCGGTCCCGTCCCCGCTCCGAGGAGGGCCAGCCCCGCCATGTCGTCCGAACCACCGAGCCCCCAGAACCTGCTGGCGCAGATGGAGCTGATGCTGGCGGCGCTCAGCGCCGACCTGGTCCAGCTCGACGCCGAGCTCCAGCCGTCGGCGGCCCCCGCCGACGAGGAGGAGCGGGAGGGCGGGGTCTTCACCCCGGAGGCGGATCGAGCCTGACGCCGATGCGGGCCAGCACCTCCTCCTCGCTCGCACCCTCGCTCGTTCCCTCGGCCTCCGTCTCCCCGGTCGCCGCCGCCGTGTCCGGCGGCTCCTCGCCGAGCGCCCGCATCAGCTCGGTGGCCAGCTCGCGGGCCTCGAACGCGGCGTCGACCCCGTCGACGCAGGACCAGTAGAGGCTCTGTTCGTCCGCCCCGAGGGCGACCACCAGCAGCGACTGGCAGACCTCCCGCAGCAGCACGCGCAGCTCGCGCACCGTGGCCACCGGATCCGCCAACTCGCTGAGCCGGGCGGCCCGGTCCCCCGTGACCGGCTCGTCCGGTGGGCGGCCGATGCACTCCGCCGCGTGGGCGCCCGCCTCGGCCAGCGCCCGGGCGATCTCGACCGGCCCGCAGCCCGGGCCGCCCTCCAGCGCCCGGTGGGTCAGCGCCAGCGCCGCCGTCTGGGCCACCGCCTCGGTGACGCGGCACGCCTGCCACGCCTCCACCGTCACGTCGGTCGCGGACCGCGCCTCCACCAGCGCGTGCCGGGTCGTCTTGATCAGTCGCAGTGCGTCCATGACGCCACCCACCCCTCGGATCCGGGCCGAGCCGGGCCGACGTAGTCTCCGCCGCGCCCCGCTTCTGTTGGAACCCAGACTCCGCCCGATCACCGACCGCCGTCCCGGGCCGCCCGCGTTCTGTGGACAACCCCGGGGGTGTGGAAAACCCGGCCACCCGCAAGGGTGAGCGCCGGTGCGCCCCTTGTGCCGCTCAGTCCAGCGGCTGCGGCGCCGCCGCAGGGAAGCGCAGCTCGTTGCGCTCGATCTTCGCGGCCAGCGCGGCCAGCGGGTCGACGCCGAGGACGCCGCAGAACTGCAGCAGGTAGGCGAGGACGTCCGCGACCTCGTCCTCGACCTGGTGCGCGCGCTTCGGGTGGCTCATCACCTCGGCGGCCTGCTCCGGGGTCAACCACTGGAAGATCTCCAGCAGTTCGGCCGCCTCCACGCTGAGCGCGGCGACCAGGTTCTTCGGCGTGTGGTACGGCTGCCAGTTCCGCGCCGCCGCGAAGGCCCGCAGCCGGCCCGTGAGCACCTCGACGGTCAGACCCTGCTCGGACTCGGCCGGTCCCTGCTCGCCCTGCGGCGTGGATGCGTCCATGCGGATCATTCTCCCCGAAACACGCTGTGCCCCGCCTCGTCCCGACGGCACAGCACCGTGCGCACCCCCGGGACCGCGACCGGGACGCCCGCCGTGGCGAGAAGCCGCACGTGGCCGCGCGCGGCGACCTCCGCCGCCAGCGCGAGCAGCGCGGCGGTGCGCTCCGGCGGCAGGCCGAGGTCGAGGCCGTCCGCGAGGATCTGCAGCAGCCGCTCCGCGTCCGGGACCTCGGCGGCCGGGCTCATCTGGAGCACCCCTGGGCCGGTCAGCAGCGCGGTGGCGAAGGCCAGTTGACGCAGCGCGCCGGAGGGCAGCGTGTCCGCGGCGACGCGGCGTCCGCCCGGCTCGTCCAGGGCGGCGCAGACCCACGCGGCCCCGTCGTCCTCGCGGCGGCGCAGCGCGCCGAGACCGCTGACCGGCACGGCGCTCATCTCGCGGGCCGCCTGCACGAGTTTGCCGAAGCGGATCCGGCACTCGCCCTCGATCCGGGCGATCACCGCCGAGAGGTTCTCGGCGGTGCCCCGCAGGCGGGCGTCGTCGTCGGCCCTGACCCAGGCGCGCATCCGCGCGGGCGCGGGGTCGAGGGCGAAGGTCTCCCGCAGCGCTGTCAGCACCTGCTCGGCGGCGGCCAGCACCAGCCGCTCCCCCGCCGTCGCCCCGGCGACGCGCAGCGGCAGCTGCGCGGTGACGAGCGCGGACGCGGAGAGCGGCGCGCGGATGTCGCCCTGCCGCCCGTCGCTGTGCCAGGCCACGTCGATCCGCCCGCCGACCGGGTCGACCGCGCCCGTGGTCACCAACAACCGCCCGCCGAGCGCGAGGCGCTCGCCGACGACGACCGCGTCCTCGCCCTCGACCCGCACCGTGACGTCCAGGCGCGCCTCGCCGTGCGGCCCGTCGACGGAGCAGCCGAGCCGGACCGTGTCCTCCCCGAACGGCACACACCCCGCCGCGCCCCCACGCGCGGCGGCCAGCGCCGTGCCCGCGTCCTCCCCCTCCGCCAGAACGGCGAGCACGACCAGCGCCTCCAGGGCGTTGGACTTGCCCGCGCCCGGGGCGCCGTGCAGCAGGGTCACCGCGTCGAGCGGGAGAACCGCGTCGCGGAAGGACTTGAAGGCGGCCGGTCTCAGCTCGGTCAGCGCGGGGCGAAGAGGCACGACCCCGAGACTATTGCCCCAATGACCTGCGGAAACGTCTCACCAGCCAATGATCCACCCCGCCGGGGGAACGTTCCGACACTCCGGGGACGCGGCGACGCGCCAAGGGCCCGGGACGCCGGACGGGACACGGACGTCGCCGCACGCCCGGGCAGAACCCGACAGGGTCGGCTCTCCGTCCCCGCAGCGCCCATTCGGGCGGCGGAGCCGCGCGCCCTCAGGTGGGTGCGGTGAAGCGGCTGAGCGTGACCGAGGCCGTGACCGGGGCTGGGTTCGGGAGGGTGGCGATGCGTGCCGCGAGGACTTCCGGGGCCGTGTGCCAGGCGCTGGGGCCCATGCCGACAACGGTGGCGACCTCGGTGTGGGTGAGCTTCATCGTGAAGGTGTGCTCGCTCGCGCCCTCGGGCGCGAGGTGGGGTTCCAGGGCCCTGGCGAGGCGTTCGTCCTTACGGTCGTCGACGCCGAGCAGGCCCAGCTCGCCGACCAGCTCCGCCAGATGGCGTGGCGTCGGGGTGACCACCAGCAGCAGGCCGCCCGGTCGCAGCACGCGCCGGATCTCCTCGCCGCGGCGCGGCGCGAAGACGTTCAGCACCACGTCCGCCACGCCGTCCCGCAGCGGTAGGGGCTGCCAGGCGTCGCAGACGACCGCGCCCGCGCGCGGGTGGGCCTTCGCGGCCCGGCGCAGCGCGAACTTGGAGATGTCCAGGGCCAGTCCGTGCGCGGCGGGCACCGCGTCGAGCACCCGCGCGAGATACGAGCCGGTGCCCGCACCGAGGTCGACGACGTGCTCCGTTCCGGCGGGGACGGCCGCGGCGAGCGCGTCGGCGATCGGCGCGTAGTGGCCGGCGCCGAGGAAGTCGACGCGGGCGGCGACCATGGCCGCCGTGTCGCCGGTGCCGGTGTGCGCGCCGCCGGGGAGCAGGTTGGCGTAGCCCTGCCTGGCCACGTCGAAGGCGTGGCGCGCGGGGCAGCGCAAGGAGTTCTGATCGAGCGTCAACTCGGCGCGGCAGAGCGGGCAGCGCAGCCAGGGAACGATGTCGTGGAGCATGGTGCGGTTTCAGTCCTCGCCCGTCAGTCCTCGTCGGAGCCTTCCTCGCCCGGCTCCTCGTCGGGGTCGTCGGCATCGTCCTCGGCGCGTTCGGAGGCGGCGCCCTCGGGGGTCTGGTCGACGACCCAGCCGCCCAGGCGCTGCGCCGTGCCGCCGACGCCGAGGCGCCCTTCGCGGACGGCCCGTGACAGGGCGCGCATCTCGCGGGTCGTGGTGGCCACCGTGGCGCCTCCGGCGACCAGGTAGGCGAAGGCCACGGCCGTCGCGAACAGTTCGTTGTTGCGCTCCAGCGCCGGCACCCTGATCAGTTGGTGCATCAACGCGGCCGCGCGGTCCTCGGGTTCGGGGTAGACGAGGACGTCGAAGATCTCGGCCTGATGCCGGGTCACCGCCGCGACGAGGGAGCCGTAGTCGGTGACCCGGGGGTCGCCCGGTGTGTACTGCTCGGCGACCATGAGCAGCCAGGACAGGTCGATCTCGACATTGACAGTCAACGACAGGATCCTTTCAACGGCGCTGTCCCGGGCCCTCTCGATCTCCGCCGAACTCCGCGAGGAAGACCGCCTCGTACTCCTTCATGAACTGCGCCGCGGCGTCCACGAAGGCGCGACCCGTCTCGCCCATGTCCTGCTGGACCAGCTTCTCGATGTACTGGTTCATGCTGATCCCCTCCTGTTCCGCCCGTGTGCGCGCGATCTCCGCCGTCGTGGCGTCAACCCGGACATTCAACTGTTTTTTGCTCATACGTTGAAGCTAGCGCGATTCTGCTAGCACAGGAAGGGGTCAGTTTTCGGACAAGCCCGTGGCAGAGGTCATTCCCCGCCTCGGGGCTCCAGAATCGCCACGCACTCGAAGTGGTGCGTCATCGGGAAAAGGTCGAACGCCCGCAGCCTGACCGACCGGTAGCCGGACTCGGCGAAGAAGGCCAGATCCCGGCCGAGCGCCGCCGGGTCGCAGGCCACGTAGGCGATGCGGCGAGCGCCGAGACCGGCGAGGTGCTTGACCGTCTCCCGGCCCGCGCCGGAGCGCGGCGGGTCCAGGACGATCAGGTCGGTCTCCTCGATGCCCGTGCGCGGCAGCAGCTTCTCGACCTGGCCCGCCTCGATCCGCACCCGCTGCTCGCCGATCAGGTCGGCGAGGTTGTGGCGGGCGTCGGCGACGGCCTGCTTGCTGGACTCGATGCCGAGGACCGCGCCGTCCTCGCCGAGCCGGTCCGCGAGCGCGCCCGCGAACAGGCCGACACCGCAGTACAGGTCGAGCGCGTTCTCGCCCTCGCGCGGCTCCAGGCCGTCGAGCACGGCGTTCACGAGCGTGTCGGCCGAGGCCGGGTGGATCTGCCAGAAGCCGCCGTTGCTGACCCGCCAGGTCCGGTCCGCCGCGCGCTCGCGCACGAAGGTGCGGCCGTGGACGCGGTGGTGACCGCCCTGGTCGTCGATGCGCTGCACCGAGACGGGCTTGTCCAGCTCGACGATCGGCAGCCGGCCGCCCGGCGTCGGGACCAGGATCACGGACCGGTCGGAGGAGCCGGTCGCCGCGATCGCCTCGACGCTCGCGATCTGCGGCCACTCGCGCCGCTCGATCCCGAGCTCCTGCACGCCCGGCGCGGCGATCAGGCACCGGTCGACGGGCACCACCTCGTGCGACCGGTGGCGGCGCAGCCCGGCCCGACCGGTGGCCCGGTCGACCGCGTACTGCACCCGGGTGCGCCAGGCCGGGACCTGACCGGCCGGGAGCTTGTCGCCCGGGGCGGGCTCGACGCTGCCGTCCCAGCCCGCCTCCTCCGGGGTGAGCCCGGCGAGGTTGCGCAGCTGCTCGGTCAGCACCGCGACCTTGAGCTTGCGCTGCCCGCCCGGCGTCACGTGCTGCCAGTCGCAGCCGCCGCACTGCCCCGGGCCCGCGTACGGGCAGGGCGGTGCGACACGCTCCTTGGCAGGCCGCAGCACCTCCACCGCGTCCGCGCGCAGGAAGCGCGAGGAGGCGGTGCCGTCCGTCACCTCGGCGATCACCAGCTCGCCCGGCAGCGTGTGCCGGACGAAGAGGACCCGGCCCTCGTGGCGGGCGACGCAGTGGCCGCCGTGGGCCACCGGGCCCACCTCGACCTCGTAGCGCTCGCCGACGAGCGACGGTGCGTCCGACTGGGCGGAACGGCGGGGGGCGGTGCTGCGGCGGGAGGTCACGCCTGGTCGTCCTTAGCGGCTGAGGGAGCGGGAACGGCGGAGGCGGTCGCCGTCGGCCGCTCCTCGCGGCGTCCGACGTCGCCGCGCCGGATCTGCCCCGGCGCGTTCCACGGGCGCTGCTTGCGGCGGCGCTCGGAGGACTCCAGCTGCCAGGGTACCGAGGTCACCATCACCCCGGGCTTGAACAGCAGGCGGCCCTTGAGGCGCAGCGCGCTCTGGTTGTGCAGCAGGTGCTCGTACCAGTGGCCGACGACGTACTCCGGGATGTAGACCGTGACGACGTCGCGCGGGTTGCTGCTGCGCAGCTGGCGCACGTACTCGACGACCGGGCCGGTGATCTCGCGGTAGGGCGAGTGCAGGACCTTCAGCGGCACCTCGATGCCACGGCGCTCCCACTCCTCCTGAAGCGCCTTGGTGTCGAGCGGGTCGACGTCGACGGTGACCGCCTCCAGCCGCGCGCTGCCGCGCGAGGACAGCTGCGCGTAGGCGATCGCCCGCAGGGTCGGCTTGTGCAGCTTGGAGACCAGCACCACACCGTGGATGCGGGCCGGCAGCGCCTCCGCCTCGGCCTCGGCGTCGTCGAGGGCGAGCTCCGCGGAGACCCGGGTGTAGTGCTTGTTGATCCCCTTCATGGTGATGAAGAAGACGACCATCAGCAGGCAGGACATCCAGGCGCCGGACATGAACTTGGTCGCCAGGACGACGACGAGCACGCAGGCCGTGCAGGTCAGGCCGATCGCGTTGATGACGCGGCTGCGGATCATCCTGCGGCGGACGGCCGGGTCGGTCTCGGTCTTCAGCAGGCGCGTCCAGTGCCGGATCATGCCGGTCTGGCTCATGTTGAAGGAGACGAAGACGCCGATGATGTAGAGCTGGATCAGGCGGTTCGGGTCCGCGCCGTAGCCGACGATGAAGACGATCGCCACGCCCGCCAGCAGGATGATGCCGTTCGAGAAGGCGAGCCGGTCACCGCGGGTGTGCAGCTGGCGCGGCAGGTAGCGGTCCTGGGCGAGGATCGAGCCGAGCACCGGGAAGCCGTTGAAGGCCGTGTTGGCAGCCAGCACCAGGATCAGGCCGGTGACCGCGGCGATGAAGTAGAAGCCCAGGTGGAAGTTGGAGAAGACCGCCTCGGAGATCTGCGCGATCGCCGTCTTCTGCTGGTAGCCGGCCGGGGCGCCGTGCAGCTGGCTGGTGTTCTCGGCCATCTTCAGGCCGGTCAGGTTGCCCATCCAGATGATGCCGACGAGCATCGTGACGGCGATCAGAGCCATCATCAGCAGCGTGGTGGCGGCGTTCTTGCTCTTGGGCTTGCGGAAGGCCGGGACGCCGTTGGAGATCGCCTCGACACCGGTCAGCGCGGCACAGCCGGAGGAGAAGGTCTTCAGCAGCAGCAGGACCATGGCGATGCCGGTCGGGTCCACGTGGCCGGGCTCCGGCACCATCGAGAACCCGGCGCTGGCCGCGTGCATGTGGGCGCCGAAGCCGAAGTTCCGGATCGCGGCCCAGATCATCATGACGAAGATCCCGCCCATGAAGGCGTAGGTCGGGATCGCGAAGGCGGTGCCGGACTCGCGCACGCCGCGGAGGTTCATCGCCATGAGCACCAGCACCAGGGTGACCGAGAGGGCCACCTCGTGTCCGTGCAGGGAGGGGATCGCGGAGACGATGTTGGCGACGCCCGAGGTCGTGGAGACCGCGACGGTCAGCACGTAGTCGACCAGCAGCGCCGCGGCCACGGTCAGGCCCGCGTTGCCGCCCAGGTTGACGGTAGCGACCTCGTAGTCACCACCGCCGCTCGGGTAGGCGTGGACGTTCTGGCGGTAGGACGCCACGACGACCAGCATCACGAAGCCGACGATCGCGCCGACCCACCAGGAGAAGTGGATCGTGGCAATGCCCGCCACCGACAGGGACAGGAAGATCTGCTCGGGCGCGTAGGCGACCGAGGAGAGCGCGTCGGAGGCGAAGACCGGCAGAGCGATCCGCTTGGGCAGCAGGGTCTCGCCGAGCTTGTCGCTCTGCAACGCGCGACCGATAAGGATGCGCTTAGACAGGTCCGTGAGTTTTGGCACGCAGAGGATGGTAGATGCTGCCGAAGGTTCGCAGGTAGCAGGGTCCAAAAAACAGGGGCTTCGCAGGCGGAAAGGGCCCGTTACCTCCTGTGAGGGTTCCGCGACGAAGGTTGTTCAACTACCGCGCTGTGGGTACCAAATCATTCCGGGAGTGCCACCCTGGTGACAAGAGAGCGTTAAGAGGGTGTCACCATCGACCTCGAACACCGACACCGGAAGGACGATCGTGCACATCGTCATCATGGGCTGCGGACGCGTGGGATCCACCCTCGCGCGCACCCTCGAGAAGCAGGGTCACTCGGTCGCCGTCGTCGACCAGGACCCCACGGCGTTCCGCCGTCTCGGGTCGGACTTCATCGGCAAGCGGGTGACCGGGGTCGGCTTCGACCAGGACACGCTGCGTGAGGCCGGAATCGAAGAGGCCGGCGCGTTCGCCGCGGTGAGCAGCGGCGACAACTCCAACATCATCGCGGCCCGGGTGGCCCGGGAGAACTTCGGCGTCGAGAACGTCGCTGCCCGGATCTACGACCCGCGCCGCGCCGAGGTCTACCAGCGCCTCGGCATCCCGACCGTCGCCACCGTCCGCTGGACCGCGGACCAGATGCTGCGTCGGCTCCTCCCGTCCGGCTCCGAGCCGAACTGGCAGGACCCGAGCGGCACCGTCCAGCTGGCCGAGGTCCCCTACTCCCCCGCCTGGATCGGTCACCGCGTCTCCAAGCTCGAGCAGGAGGCCGAGGTGCGCGTCGCCTTCGTGACCCGCCTGGGCCAGGGCGTCCTGCCGACGCCCGACATGGTCCTGCAGGAGGGCGACCTGGTGCATGTGATGTTGCGCACGGCTGATCTGGAGGCCGTCGAGGCCGTCTTCGCGAAGGGCCCGGAGGAGCACTGATGCGCGTAGCAATCGCCGGAGCGGGCGCGGTGGGTCGTTCCATCGCGGGCGAGCTCCTGGAGAACGGTCACGAGGTGCTCCTCGTCGACAAGAACCCGAAGTCCATCTCGGTCGAGCGGGTCCCCCAGGCGGAGTGGCTGCTGGCCGACGCGTGCGAGATCACCGCGCTCGACGAGGCGGCGCTGCAGCGCTGCAACGTCGTGATCGCCGCCACCGGCGACGACAAGGTCAACCTGGTCGTCTCGCTGCTGGCCAAGACCGAGTACGGGGTTCCGCGGGTCGTGGCCCGGGTGAACAACCCGAAGAACGAGTGGCTGTTCAACGAGGCCTGGGGCGTGGACGTGGCCGTATCGACGCCGCGCCTGATGTCCGCGCTCGTCGAGGAGGCCGTGAGCGTGGGTGACCTGGTCACCCTGATGCGCTTCAGCCAGGGCGACGCCAACCTCGTCGAACTCACCCTCGGCGCGGACGCGCCGGTGGTCGGCACCCAGGTCAAGTCGATCGCCTGGCCCGAGGACACGGCCCTGGTCACCATCATCCGCGAGGGCCGCGTGCTGGTGCCGTCCGGCAGCGACGTCCTCGAGGGCGGCGACGAACTGCTCTTCGTCGCGACGGCGGAACGGGAACCGGAGCTGGAGGCCCTCTTCGCCGCCCCGAGTTAGTTGCGGCGCTCAGGGGCGCGGGGAACTGCGCGACGAGCCACCCTGTGCGGTGAGTCGGTCAGCGGGCAGGGCCATCCGCACACGGTGGGTTGCTCGCGCAGTTCCCCGCGCGCCCGTGAGCGTGCTGCGACGACCCACAGGAGCGCTCCTGACCAAGTCGCGCCCACGCGGCGGAGCCGCACATCAGCGGAGCCCCGCGCCCCTGCGCGTGCTGCGACTACCGCTCGGAGAAGGCGTCGTCCGTCGTGCGGCCGGCCTGGGGCTCGGGGGCGTCGGTGGCTTCGGGGTCCTCGTCCGACGTGACCTTGATGGGGGCGGGGGCCTTGGAGAGGATCAGCCAGGAGAGGTAGATGGCGACCAGCCACGGCGGGACGCCCAGGCCGATCTTGGCGACGCCGAGCCAGGTGATCTGGCCCGCCCAGTACAGCGGGAAGAGGATCGCCGCGCGCAGCGCGAAGAGCGCGACCCAGACCCACGTCGCCTTGGTGTACGCGGCGAGGCGGCCGGGGTTCTGCGTGCGCCAGGTCATGTTCTCGCCGAGCACCGGGCCCAGCATGACGCCCAGCAGCGGCCAGCGCACCAGCGCCGAGACCGCGTAGACGACCATCAGCACCAGGCCGTAGATCATCGACGGCAGGTAGAAGTTCTGCGGCTTGCCGGACTCCATGGCGATGAACGCACCGATGGCCACGCCCAGCACGCCGCCGAAGGCGTGCTTCAGCGTCTCCTTGCGCAGCAGGCGCCAGACGACCAGCAGCAGGGTGACGCCCACCGCCGACCACGACGAGATCCCGACGCTCTTCGTGATCGTGTAGAGGACGACGAAGACCAGGCCGGGCACGGTCATGTCGACCATGCCGCGGATCCCCCCGAACGCGTCGATGAGGGAGGTGTCGGCGGCGGCCTCGGCCGACGCTGCGCGGTGGCTCACGCGGTCACTCCTGTCCGTGGGGACGCAGTTCGTAGCGCGGGTTGAAAAGCACCCGGCGCCCCCGGGCATGGCTGATACGGCCGTGGGCGATGAGCTTGCGCCCCGGCTCGATTCCCACGATCGAGCGACGGCCGAGCCAGACCACGTCCAGCGCGTCGGTGCCGTCGAAGAGCTCGGCCTCCAGCGCCGGGACGCCCGCGCGCGGGCGCAGCGTGACGGCGCGGAGCGTGCCGCTGACGGTGACCTCCTGGCGGTCGCCGCAGGACACGATGGGGATGGCACCGGTCTGCTCGACGTCCTGGCGCAGCTGCTCCGCGTTCAGCTCCTCGTTGCTGCTGCTCAGCTTGCTGAACATGCGGCGCAGGCGCCCCTGCGGGCGCGCGCTGGAGATCTCACTGCTCATGCCCGAAGGGTACAGCCCGGACATGGCCCGAAGGGCCTGCCCGGACGGATCACAACTCGAACCGGTAACCCATGCCCGGCTCGGTGACGAAGTGCCGCGGAGCGCTCGGGTCGACCTCCAGCTTGCGCCGCAACTGCGCCATGTAGACCCGCAGGTAGTTGCTCTCGGTGCCGTAGGCGGGGCCCCAGACCTCCTGGAGCAGCTGCTTCTGGCTGACGAGGCGTCCGCTGTTGCGGACCAGGACCTCCAGCAGGTGCCACTCGGTCGGGGTCAGCCGGATGTCCTTGCCGTCGCGGCTCACCCGCTTCGCGGCCAGGTCGACGGTGAAGGACGCCGTGGTGACGGTCGCGCTCTCGGCCTCGGGCCCGACCGGCGCGCCGCGCCGGACCGCGGCGCGCAGGCGGGCCAGTAGCTCGTCCATGCCGAAGGGCTTCGTGACGTAGTCGTCCGCGCCGGCGTCCAGCGCCTGGACCTTCTCGTCCGAGTTCTGCCGGGCGGACAGGATGATGATCGGCACCTTGGTCCAGCCGCGCAGGCCGCGGATGACCTCGGTGCCGTCCATGTCCGGCAGGCCGAGGTCGAGCAGGACCACGTCGGGGTGGCGGGCGGCGGCCAGCTCCAGCGCGGAGGCGCCGTCGTGGGCCGCGTCCACCTCGTAGTGCCGGGCCTTGAGGTTGATCACCAGGGCGCGGACGATCTGGGGTTCGTCGTCGACGACCAGGACCCGGGTCATGTGAGCTGCTGCCTTTCGTGGGTGACCAGCGGTGCGGCGGCGTATGCCGCACACGGAAGAGTGAACACCATGGTCAGGCCGCCGCCCGGCGTGTCCTCGGCGGTCAGCGTGCCGCCGGTCGCCTCGACGAAGCCGCGGGCGACCGCGAGGCCGAGCCCGACGCCCGCGCCGCGCGGGGCGTCGCCGTAGCGCTGGAAGGGCTCGAAGACCCGGTCCTTGGCGTCGTCGGGGATGCCGGGGCCGTGGTCGGCGACCCGCACCTCGACCCGGCCGTTGAGCTCGCTGGCGGAGACCGCGACCCGGCAGCCCTTGCCGTCGGGCCCGGCGCGGTTGCCCGTGTTGTACTTCACCGCGTTCTCGATCACGTTGCCGAGCGCCCGCTCCAGCAGGCCGGGGTCGGCGGAGATCATCGGCAGCGTCTCCGGGATCTCCGTGCGCACCGCGCCCGGGGGGACGCCGAGCAGCGCCAGCGGGACGACCTCGTCGAGGTCGATCTCGCGCACGATCGGCACGACCGTTCCGGTCTGCAGGCGGCTCATGTCGAGCAGGTTGCCGATCAGGTGGTCCAGCCGGTCCGCGCCGGCCTCGATGCCCGCCAGCAGTTCCGCCTCGTCCTCCGGTTCCCAGGAGACGTCGTCGGAGCGCAGCGAGGAGACCGAGGCCTTGATCCCGGCCAGCGGGGTGCGCAGGTCGTGCGAGACGGCGGCGAGCAGCGCGGTGCGGATCCGGTTGCCCTCGGCCAGGCGACGCGCCTCGGCCGCCTCCTCCTCCAGGCGGCGCTTCTCCAGCAGCACCGCCGCCTGGGCGGCGAAGGCGACCAGCACGCGGCGGTCCCCGGCGGGCAGCACGCGGCCGCTGAGCGCGAGCGCGAGGTGGTCGCCGACGGGCACGTCGACGTCGGCGTCCTCGGGGCGGGTGACCGGGCTGGGCCCGATGCAGCCGGCGGTGCGCCAGGGGGCGAACTCGTCGGGGCGCTCCAGCAGGGTGACCGACTCCATCTGGAAGGTCTCCCGGACCCGCTCCAGCAGCGCGGGCAGCCCGCTCGTGCCGCCGAGCACGCTGCCGGCGAGGAAGCTCAGCGTCTCCGCCTCGGCCCGGCTGCGGGCGGCCTCGGCGGTGCGCCGGGCGGCGAGGTCGACGACGTACGCGACCGAGAGCGCCACGGCGAGGAAGACCGCCACGGCGACAATGTTCTGGAGCGAGCTGATGGTCAGCGTGTGCAGCGGCGGCGTGTAGAACCAGTTGATCAGCAGCGAGCCGACCGCCGCCGAGGCCAGCGCCGGGAAGAGCCCGCCGAGCAGCGCGGCGCCCACCGTCAGGCCCAGGTAGAGCAGCATCTCGGTGTGGTTGTCGCTGGTCGAGGGGAAGAAGCTCAGCACCCAGGTCAGCAGCAGCGGCCCGCCGACGCCCACCAGCCAGCCCGCCACGGTGCGCGGCATGCCGAGGTTGGCGATCCGCCGGATCGGCCGCACCCGGCCGCGGGCGACCTGCTCGTGGGTGACGATGTGCACGTCGATGTCGCCGGCCTCCCGGGCGACGGTGGCCCCGACGCCCGGACCGAAGATCCACTGCCAGGCCTTGCGGCGGCTGGAGCCGAGCACGATCTGGGTGGCGTTGACGCCGCGGGCGAAGTCCAGCAGCGCCTCCGCCGCGTCGTCGCCCAGCACGTGGTGGAAGGTGCCGCCGAGGTCCTCGACCAGGGCCCGCTGGACGGTCAGCTCCTTGGGTGAGGCGCTGGTCAGTCCGTCGCTGCGGGAGACGTAGACGGCGAGGATCTCGCTGCCGGACCCCTTGGCCGCGATGCGCGCGGCGCGACGGATCAGCGTGCGGCCCTCGGGGCCGCCGGTGAGGCCGACGACGATGCGCTCACGGGCCTGCCAGGTGCTGGCGATGTGGTTCTCGGCGCGGTAGCGCTGCAGGTACTCGTCGACACGGTCGGCGACCCAGAGCAGCGCGAGCTCGCGCAGCGCGGTGAGGTTGCCGGGCCGGAAGTAGTGCGCCAGCGCGGCGTCGATCTTCTCCGGCGCGTAGACGTTGCCGTGGGCGAGGCGGCGGCGCAGCGCCTCCGGGGCCATGTCGACCAGCTCGATCTGGTCGGCCCGGCGCACCACCTCGTCCGGAACGGTCTCCTGCTGGCGCACGCCGGTGATGCCCTCGACGGCGTCGCCCAGCGACTCCAGGTGCTGGATGTTGACCGTGGATATGACGTCGATCCCGGCGTCGAGCAGTTCCTCGACGTCCTGCCAGCGCTTGGCGTTGCGGGAGCCGGGCACGTTGGTGTGGGCGAGCTCGTCCACGAGCGCGACGGCGGGGCGGCGCGCCAGAACCGCGTCGAGGTCCATCTCGGTGAACTCCGCGCCGCGGTGGGCCATGGTCCGGCGGGGCAGGACCTCCAAGCCGTCGATGCGCTCGGCCGTGTTGGACCGTCCGTGTGTCTCGACGAAGGCGGCCACGACGTCTGTGCCGCGCCCGGCGCGACGCAGGCCCTCGCCCAGCATGGCGTAGGTCTTGCCCACGCCGGGAGCCGCCCCCAGATAGATGCGCAGCCTGCCGCGTCCCATGTCGACCATTCTCCTTGCCGACCCGGTGTCGACCCGACTGCGAGCGTACGTGACCTGGACACTCGCGCGGAGTGGAGGTGCTGGGAGTCACGCACGGCGACGGCGGGAACGGGGGAGCGCGGCGGCCGCCCGTGCTGCTAGATTGGTCTATACCTCTCCAGCTCTCCAGATCGGTAGGCCAGCGTGGAAGTTGTGATCGTTCCTGACGCCGCGGCGGGTGGCGAGCTCATCGCCACGGCGATCGCCGACCTGCTGACCCGGAAGCCGGACGCGCTTCTGGGCGTGGCCACGGGCTCGACCCCGCTGCCGATCTACCAGGCGCTCGCCGCCAAGGTGCGCTCCGGAGAGGTGGACGCCTCCCGGGCGCGGATCTGCCAGCTCGACGAGTACGTCGGTCTCCGGGCCGGGCACCCGGAGTCCTACCGCTCCACCGTGCTGCGCGAGGTCGTCGAGCCGCTGGGCCTCGGCGAGTCCTCGTTCACGGGCCCCGACGGCAACGCCGCCGACATCACCGCCGCCTGCGCCGCCTACGACCAGGCCCTGGCCGACGCCGGCGGCGTCGACCTGCAGTTGCTCGGCATCGGCACCGACGGCCACATCGGCTTCAACGAGCCCTGTTCCTCGCTCGCCTCGCGCACCAGGATCAAGACGCTCACCGAGCAGACCCGGATCGACAACGCGCGCTTCTTCGACGACGACATCGACCAGGTGCCGCACCACGTGATCACCCAGGGCATCGGGACCATCCTCGACGCCCGTCACCTCGTCCTGCTGGCCACCGGCGCCGGTAAGGCGGACGCGGTGGCGGCCACCGTCGAGGGCCCCGTCTCCGCGCTGGTCCCCGCCTCGGCGCTGCAGCTGCACCCGCACGCGACCGTCGTGGTCGACGAGGCCGCGGCGAAGGGCCTGAAGCTCGCCGACTACTTCCGCGCCACCTACGCGGCGAAGCCGCACTGGCAGGGGCTGTAACCGGCCCCTGCGGTCTTTTCACACCCCGACCCTGGCGGGTCTCCGGCTCCCGGTGCGAGGATCGCGCCGGGAGCTACCCGTTGGTAGCTGCCGGTTCGCAGGCACGGCAAGGAGGCCGGGGATGACCCAACTGCACGACCTGACCGCGTTGGAGCAGGGTGAGCTGATCGCGACGGGGAAGCTCTCCCCCGTCGAACTCACCGAGCACTACCTGGAGCGGATCGACCGGCTCAACGACACGGTCGGGGCGTACGTCACGGTGACCCCCGACATCGCCCTGGAGCAGGCCCGCCAGGCCGAGACGGACGCGGCCGACGCACGCCGCGAGGATCGCCCGCTGTCGCCGCTCCACGGCGTCCCCGTGCCCGTCAAGGACCTCAACTTCGTCGCGGGCGTGCGGGCCACCCTCGGCTCGGCCGCGTACGCGGAGAACGTGCCCGCCGTCGACGACCACGTCGTCACCCGCCTGCGCGCCGCCGGGACGGTCCTGCTCGGCAAGACGCAGACACCCGAGTTCGGGCTGCCCTGCTACTCCGAGAACCTCGTCGCCCCGCCCGCGCGCACCCCCTGGGACCTGGAGCGCTCCGCAGGCGGCTCCAGCGGCGGCGCGGGCACGGCGGTGGCCTCCGGCCTCGCGCCGCTCGCCCACGGCAGCGACGGCGGCGGCTCCATCCGCATCCCCGCCTCCGTCTGCGGCCTGTTCGGCATCAAGCCGAGCCGCGGCCGGGTGGCGTCCGGTCCGACCTTCTACGACGTCTCCGGGCTCTCCACCTCCGGCCCGCTGGCGCGCACCGTCCGCGACGCCGCGGCCCTGCTGGACGTCCTGGCGGGCAGCATGCCCGGGGAGCCGTACGCGGCGCCGTCTCTGGCGCCCGGCGAGTCGTTCCGCGGGTTCGCCGACCGCGCCCCCGGGGCCCTGCGGGTGGCCGTGCTGACCCAGGCGCCGGTCCCCGGCGTCGAGGTCCACGCCGACTGCGTGGCGGCCACGGAGGCGGCCGCGGAGCTGCTGGCGTCCCTCGGCCACACCGTCGAGACGCTGGACCTCCCGGCGGACGACACCCTGCGCACCGTCTTCGGCCAGGTCTGGGCGGTGATGGCCACACAGACCCCGGTCGCCCCCGAGGACGAGGACAAGCTGATGCCGCTCACGCGCCACCTGCGCGCCCAGGGCGCCCACGTCTCCGGCCCCGACTTCGCGATGGCGCTCTACGCCTTCCGCGCGCTCGGCCTGCTGGTCGCCCAGCTCCAGGAGGCGTACGACGTCATCCTCTCCCCCACCCTGGCCCAGCCCCCGGCCCTCGTCGGCGGCCTCCGCGACGACGCGGACCCGGCCGCGGAGTTCGAGGCGCTCGCGGCGTTCACCCCGTTCACCCCGCTCTACAACGCCACGGGCCAGCCGTCGGTCAACCTCCCGCTGCACTGGACGGCCGACGGCCTCCCGATCGGCGTCATGCTGGGCGGACGCTACGGCGACGAAGCGACGCTGATCTCCCTCTCCGCCCAGCTGGAGGCAGCCCGCCCCTGGGCAGCCCGCAAGCCCAGCCTCTGGTGACCTCCTTCAGCCGCAACACGTAAGGGGCGCGGGG
>NZ_BBPO01000001.1:112094-115472 GCF_000787815.1 Streptacidiphilus neutrinimicus | reverse complement strand
CGTAAGGGGCGCGGGGAGCTGCGCAAGCAGCTCCCCGCGCCCCTGGACAGTGCGACTGCCTGCGGGAGCGGACGGCTAGCGGACCTCGGTGATCTCCGGGCCGCGCTCGAACGGGTTCAGGTCGCCGGCGGAGGCGGGACGCCCCTGCTGGGGCATGCCGTCCGGGACCATCTGGGCGTCCTCGGGCAGGCGCAGCACGATCGGGTCGCGGGGGGCCATCGGCCCATCTCCGCGGACGACGACCGTCTGACGGAAGACCTGCTCCAGCACCGCCGCCGCGTCGTCCTGCATGGCCGCCTGGCCACTGATCACGCCGCGCAGGAACCACCGGGGGCCGTCACAGCCGACGAATCGGACGACCTGGACCCCCTGGGTGCCGTCGGGCAGCTGCACGGGGACGCGAGCGCGCAGGCCCCAGCCCAGCGCGGTCTCCTCCTCGTCGATGGCACCGCCCTGCTGCTCGATGCCGTCGGCGATCTCCTGGCGGACCTCGCCCCAGATGCCCTCGGACTTCGGCGCGGCGAAGCCCTGCAGCTGAATCGCGCTGTTGCCGAGCACGAGCGTGGCCGCGACGATCGCGTCACCGGCGACCTCGACCCGCAGCTCCATGCCCTCGACACCGGGGACCAGCAGACCGCCCAGGTCCACCCGGCCGTCCTGGGCGTCGTCGACCTCGGAGATGTCGAACGGGCCCTCGGGACGCGGCGCCGGCGGCAGGCCGACCCGCTCCCCCGTCTCGCCGTCCTCCAGCTCGGAGGCGTCCTCGAACTCGTTGCTGTCGGCGTCGGCCAGCTCGTCGAGCTGATTGCCAGCGTCCTCGCCCTTGGCGCGACGACGGAACACGGTCACTGTCCTTCCCGGTCGGGTACCGAAGAGTCTTTCTGCCCGGCCGCGGGAATGCTAACCGCGGCATGGCCCCCCGTCGACCCGAAGCCTCCTGCGGCGCGCGCCGACCCCGGCAGTTCCGCCACCTCGTGGAAGCGGACCTTCTCCACCCGCTGGACCACCAGCTGGGCGATCCGGTCCCCGCGGTGGAAGACCACCCGCTCGCGCGGGTCGAGGTTGACGACGATCACCTTGATCTCACCACGGTACCCGGCATCGACCGTTCCGGGGGCATTGACGAGGGCGATGCCGCACCGTGCGGCCAGCCCGGAGCGCGCGTGTACGAAGGCCGCGTACCCGTCCGGCAGAGCGACCGCGATTCCGGTCGGCAGGACGGCCCGCTCGCCGGGCTCCAGCACGGCGTCGACGGTGGTGCGCAGATCGGCGCCCGCGTCGCCGGGGTGCTCGTAGGCGGGGACGGGCAGGTCCTCGTCGATCCGGCGGATCAGGACGTCGACGGGGCGCAGGTCGGAACTCACGGGTTCACCTCGAAGGCGCGGACGCGCTTGTGCAGGTCGGGGTTGTCCATGGCCGCCTTGATGTCCTCGGGACGGCCGTGGTTGACGAAGTGCTCCAGCGCGACCTGGATGAACAGGGCCCGCGCGGTGAGCGCGACGGGGCCGTCCGGCGCGTCGAGACGGGCCTCGCCGCTGCAGTAGATCTTGCGGCCGGCCACGGCCTCCACCCAGGTGTGCAGGTAGAGGGTGGAGTCGACCGGGACCGGGCGGCGGAAGTCGGTTTCCAGCCGAGCCGTGACCGAGGCGGTGTGCAGCAGCCAGTTCAGCGTGCCGAGCGCGTCGTCCATCGCCGTGACCAGCACGCCGCCGTGTGCGAGCCCGGGCCCGCCCTGGTGGGTGGGGGCGACGGTGAACTCGGCGAAGATCTCCACGCCCTCCCCGGCCCGCGCCTCGAGGTGCAGACCGGAAGGCTGGGCCGGGCCGCAGGCGAAGCAGAAGTCGTAGTGCGACCCGATGAGCTCTCCCGGCGCCGGGGCCTCCGGGTGGCGGACGGGAGCGACCGCCTCGGGCGGCGGCGTCAAGCTGGGGCGTGCTGCATCGGTCACCCCGCGACCCTACAGGGAGCGGCACCCCCCGGGGCCCCGCGGTCTGGCGTGCCGCCCGCGCGGCGCACAATGGACCCCATGTACGACGAACGCCTCTCCGCCCCGGCGGCCCTGTGGCTGCTGCCGGTGGGTCTGGGCATCTCCTTCATGCTGGTCCTGCTGATCTTCAGCCCGATCGCGGCCCTGCTGGGCCTGGTCGCGGGCGGCGTCGGCGGCGCGGTGCTGCTGAGCAGCTACGGCTCGCCGCGCATCCGGGTCACCCAGGGCCACCTGCTCGCCGGCGAGGCGAAGATCCCGGTCTCCGCGCTCGGCAAGGCCGAGATCCTGGACCGGGACGAGGCCTTCGCCTGGCGCACGCGCAAGGCGGACGCCCGCGCGTTCATGCTGCTGCGCGGGTACATCCACACGGCGCTCCGCGTCGAGGTCACGGACCCCGACGACCCGACGCCGTACCTGTACCTCTCCACCCGCACCCCGGACCGCCTCGCCGCCGCCCTCGACGCGGCCCGCTAACCCCCCGCAGGGGCGCAGGCTTCCGCAGGCGAGCAACCAGGCAACCCCCAGGGGCGCGGAGAACTGCAGGCGAGCAACCAGGCAACCCCCAGGGGCGCGGAGAACTGCAGGCGAGCAACCAGGCAACCCCCAGGGGCGCGAGGAACTGCGCGAGAAACCACCCTGAGCGAATGGTCCTGTCCCCTGGGGACCATCCGCACATCAGTGGCTTGTCGCGCAGTTCCTCGCGCCCCTGAGCATGCTGCAACCACCCGCGGGAGCACCGCGGCGGCCCACCCGCGCCCACGCCGCGCAAGCGGCATCACGTGCAGGGCCCGCGCCCCTGAGCGCTGTGCAACCACCTGCGGGAGCGCCGCTGCCGCAGGCTCGCGGCCACGCCGGGGAGCGGCGTCAGGGGGCCCTGGGCGGGCTGCGGAAGCCCGCGGGGGTGAGGGGCTACGGCTCGGGGTGGTCCGGTCGGGCGGTGAGCCAGTAGGCGGGGTCGGCGGGCTGGCGTTCGCGGAGGGAGCGGCGGATCTCCGCGGCGAGCTTGGCCGTGTCGCGGCGGTTGACGTAGGCGCCCGCCGCGGCGCCGATCATGAAGGGCGTCAGCGTGGGGAGCTTGCGGAACCCCGAGCGGGCGAGGCGTCGGCGGATCGACTTCCGCAGCGCCGCGCTCTTGCTGAGGGCCAGGATCGTGGCCGGAGAGGCCGCATCGAGGCCGCGGCGCTCGGACCAGACCGAGAGGTACACCAGTGAGCGCTGCTTGGCGTTGCCCGGCGCGGGCTGGCCGTAGGCCTCGTACAGCTCCGCGACCATCTTGAACTCCACCGCCGCCACCGCGAGCAGCTCCGCGGCGATCTCGACGGGCATCGCGAACGGCACCGGCATCATCGCCGCCGCGCCCGCGCCCGCGCCGACCGCGCCGGCGGCGCAGG
>NZ_BBPO01000001.1:51109-111882 GCF_000787815.1 Streptacidiphilus neutrinimicus | reverse complement strand
GCCCGCGCCCGCGCCGACCGCGCCGGCGGCGCAGGCGCCGGCGGCCGCGATGCGGTCGGCCAGCTCCTCCGCGCTGCGCGCGTCGGGATGGTGCGCGCGCAGTGTCGCCACATCGCGCACCTTGATGCGGGGTGCCGCCGTCATCAGGCGGTCGGCAAGGCCGACCGCGCCGTCCTTGGCACCCCTGCCGAGGCCTCGCCCCAGCTTTCGCGCGAGCGAGGCCATACGGCCCTGCTCGGCGGGGACGGAGTCCGCTCCTGCGGACCCGTCCCAGACCTCCATCTCGTCGGCGATCCGGGCAAGGTCGGCCGTCGTCTCGTCGAGCGCCACACTAGGTTCGTTCGCTGACGGTCCGGCCGGGTCCTTCCCGGCGCCTGAGGATCTCTGCGGCTTGCGGAACGGTCCCATGAGTCCCCTTCCTACACCGCTCGATCAGGCGGCGCAGTCCCGGCAGATCGGCTGGCCGTTCTTCTCGTTGGCCAGCTGGCTCCGGTGGTGCACCAGGAAGCAGCTCGAGCAGGTGAACTCGTCGGCCTGGCGCGGAAGCACCCGGACGGACAGCTCCTCGTTGCTGAGGTCTGCTCCGGGCAGCTCCAGTCCCTCGGCAGCCTCGAACTCGTCGACATCGACCGAGCTGGTCGTCTTCTCGTTCCGGCGTGCCTTGAGTTCCTCGATGCTGTCCGATTCGAGGTCGTCATCGGTCTTGCGCGGGGTGTCGTAGTCAGTCGCCATATCACTCTCCCCCTTTGGGCGTGTTGCGGTTGTCTCCAGCGCACGTAACGCGCAGGGGGCCGGACTTGTGCCCGACCCGAGGGCGAGATTTTGCCTTACTTCAAGGTCCGTTACTCAATCGACACCCGATCAGACCCCCGAAGAGGTGATCGCGGGGGCTGTTCGGGGAGGTCAGCGGGGGCCGGGCGGCTATCCTTCATTGACCACTTACCGTGATCATGACGGGCGGAAACCCGGAAACCACAAGGCTCTGCGGCCATCCGCCCGATCACTGTCCGTCATAAGCTGTTCGACGTCACTTTGGCTGAAAATGTGCGCACACCCACAGTGACATACCAGTTTGTGACGTTCGTCACGGTTCTGGAAAGTCGGGACTTGTCCGCCCATGGACGACCAAGGACCACGAAGGACGCGAAGAGCGACGAAGAACGACGAACCCGTCCCGCTAGCCGACGCGGCGCTCCTGGGCGGCCTGTCGACGGGCCAGAATGGCCGCCTGACGCTCGTCGAAGCGGGTCGCCTGGGTGTCGAGCCCATCGAGGAACAAACCGAGCTCCTGCTGGGCCTGGAGGCCTTCGGGGCCCAGGCCGGTGATCTCCATGACCTTCAGCTTGCGCAGCACCGGCTGAAGCACGTCGTCGTGGTGGATCCGCAGGTTGTAGATCCCGCCGACGGCGATCTGGACGGCCGCGCGCTCGAAGCCGGGCATGCTGTGGCCGGGCATCCGGAAGTTGATCACCACGTCGGCGATGGCGCGCATGGCCTGGTCGGGGGCGATCTCCAGGGCGGCCTTCAGCAGGTTCCGGTAGAAGACCATGTGCAGGTTCTCGTCGGTGGCGATGCGCGACAGCATGCGGTCGCACATCGGGTCGCCGGAGTTGTGGCCGGTGTTCCGGTGCGAGATGCGCGTGGCGAGCTCCTGGAAGGAGACGTAGGCCACCGAGTGCAGCATCGAGTGGTTGTTGTCGGACTCGAAGCCGCCGGCCATGTGCGTCATCCTGGCCCGCTCCAGGGCGACCGGGTCGACGGCGCGCGTGGTCAGCAGGTAGTCGCGCATGACGATCGAGTGGCGGCCCTCCTCGGCCGTCCACTGGTGCACCCAGGTGCCCCAGGCGCCGTCACGGCCGAACATGGACGCGATCTCGTGGTGATAGCTCGGGAGGTTGTCCTCCGTGAGCAGGTTGACCACCAGCGAGACCCGGGCGACGTCGGTGACCTTGGACTGCTCGACCGACCAGGCCTCCCCGCCCATCAGGCCGTCGAAGTCGCGGCCCATGCTCCACGGCACGTACTCGTGCGGCATCCACTCCTTGGCGACGCCGAGGTGCCGGTTGAGCTCGCGCTCGACGACCTCGTCCAGGGCGTGGATGAGCTGCACGTCGGTCCAGCCGGTGCGGCCGGCGGGGCGGTCGGGGGCGATCGTCACGGCAATCCAACTCTCGAATACGGCTCGCGGTACGCCCTGCGGGACGGCACGGGTACGGCGTGGAGAACTCTCACCTACGGTTCCGTAGGTTACGCCACCGTAGGTTGACGACGCGACCGCTGGCAAGGCCACGGGCCCACGTCACAAGCTGGGCATTCAGTTACTTGCCGGTCGTCAAAGAGCCGGAACGGAGCAGCAGATTCCGCCCCCTCGCAGGTGAGCGAGGGGGCGGCGGAGGCCGCGGGGCGTCAGCCGATGGCGCCCCTGGTCGGCAGCGGCGGCAGGGACGGCGCCTTGGCGGCCGGGATCCGGACACGGATCAGCAGACCGCCCTCGGCGCGCGGAACGGCCTCGATGGAGCCGTTGTGGGCCCGCACGACCGAGCGGACGATCGAGAGGCCGAGACCCACGCCCTTGTCGCTCTGCGTCCGTTCCCGGCCCTTCCCGCGCCGGAACGGCTCGAATATGTTCTCCACGTCGTAGCCGGGCACGACGGGCCCGCTGTTGACCACCACGAGCTCCCCGCCCCCGTTGAGGGCGGCGTGCACCTGCACGTCCACCCAGCCGTCCTGGGGCAGGTTGTACTTCACGGCGTTCTGGATCAGGTTCAGCGCCACCCGCTCCAGCAGCACGCCGTTGCCGGCGACCACCACCTCGCCCGCCACCGGCGGCAGCGTCGAGCGGAGCCGGACGCCGCGGTCCTCGGCCTCGCCACGGGTCTGCTCCAGCGCCTGCCGGGCCACCTCGCCGAGGTCCACCGGCTTGCGTTCGGTCAGCTCGTTGTCGCTGCGGGCGAGCAGCAGCAGGCCCTCGACGAGCTGCTCGCTGCGCTCGTTGGTGGCCAGCAGCGTCTTGCCCAGCTGCACCAGCTCCGGCGGGGCCGCCGGGTCGGAGAGCTGGACCTCCAGCAGGGTGCGGTTGATCGCCAGCGGGGTGCGCAGCTCGTGCGAGGCGTTGGCCACGAACTTCTGCTGCGACTCGAAGGATCTGTCCAGCCGGTCCAGCATGTCGTCGAAGGTGTCGGCCAGCTCCTTGAGCTCGTCGTCCGGCCCGTCCAGCTCGATCCGACGGTGCAGGTCGGAGGAGGCCACCTGGCGCGCGGTCCGGGTGATCCGGCCGAGGGGGCTGAGCACGCGGCCGGCCATCGCGTAGCCGAAGAAGACCGCGAGGATCAGCAGCGCGAGCAGCGCGGCCAGGGACTTCCAGACCAGCACGTGCAGCGCGTCGGACGCCTCCTGGTGCTGGTAGTTGTAGAGCCAGGCGCGGAACTCGTCACCGGTGAGCGGCGTGCCGTCCTGGGTGGTGATCGTGACGTTCGGGCCCACGTGGATCAACGGGATCCTGGTGGCGCTGCTGAAGGCCTGGTTCACGAACAGGTACATCGCCAACACCATGATCAGCCCGGCGAGCAGGAACATCCCGCCGTAGAACATGGTCAGCCGGATGCGCAGGGTCGGCCGGAACGGGAGCAGCGACTCCCTGATGTCGATGTGGTTGCCGTGGTCGGGGTGGTTGCCGCCGCCCCCGCCCCGCAGGCCCCTGGTCTCTGTGGTGGTCACGACTCAGATCCGGTATCCCGAGCCCGGCACCGTGATGATCACCGCCGGCTCGCCGAGCTTGCGCCGCAGCGTCATCACGGTGACCCGGACGACGTTGGTGAACGGGTCGGTGTGCTCGTCCCAGGCCTTCTCCAGCAGTTGCTCGGCGGAGACGACGGCCCCGCCGGCCCGCATCAGCACCTCCAGCACGGCGAACTCCTTCGGCGCGAGGGAGATCGGCTTGCCCTCGCGCAGCACCTCGCGGCGGCCAGGGTCCAGCGTGATCCCGGCCCGCTCCAGCACCGGCGGCAGCGGCGTCGTCGCACGCCGGCCGAGCGCCCGTACCCGGGCGACGAGTTCGCTGAAGGCGAACGGCTTCGGCAGGTAGTCGTCGGCGCCCAGCTCCAGGCCCTCGACGCGGTCGCTGATGTCGCCTGCGGCCGTCAGCATCAGCACGCGCGTCGGCAGCGCCTCCTCGACCAGCTTGCGGCACACGTCGTCGCCGTGGACGAGGGGCAGGTCCCGGTCGAGCACCACGACGTCGTACTCGTTGAGCGCGATCCGGTCCAGCGCGGCCTGGCCGTCGTAGACGACGTCCACGGCCATGGCCTCGCGGCGCAGGCCGGTGGCGACAGCGTCGGCGAGCAGTTGCTCGTCCTCGACCACGAGTACTCGCACCAAAGGTCCTTTCGGGGCGGCACGCGCCGGAAGGGGGCGCGCGCACGGAGTCATCCCACCGTGTCCGGCAGGCTTCCATCCTGCCTCGACCCGCCGTAAAGCACTGGTAAGCGGCGCGTGACCAGGCGCGGCCGCGCTCGGCCCGGATGTGACCCAATTCGCTTCCGGTCCGAGGTTTCCCCGCTCAGACGCTTGGGGAGGACGCTGATTACACCCGCGATGCACCAGCGCAATGTGCGCTGCAGGCACATGTGTGTCATGTGTTTCGCACCCGCCCGCCGTGCGGCCATCCGCGCCGGGTCCCCCGTAACCCGGGGCCGCCACGACACCAGCAAGGGGGTCAACCTATGGACGCCTTCACCGCCGGCATCCTCCAGCGCATCCGCAACGCCGAGCAGGACCTGCACCGAGCCCTGGAGTCGGGGGACGACTTCCTGGCCGAGGTCGAGCAGTCCGAGCTTGACGACCTGCGTCGTCTCGCGGCGGAGCACGGCATCGAACTGATGCCGACCGCCCCGCGCACCGCGGCCTGACCCTTCCCCGGCCCACCCCGCCCTCGCCCGCCCCAACCCCTCGCCCCGCACCCGCGCCCGCCCCGGACCCAGTCCGGGGCGCCTTCGTGTGCGGGGCGAGTCGCTTCTGGCCGCTCGCGGAGGCCGGGTGGAGGCGGCGTGGCCGGGGGCTCAGTCGTGCCAGGCGCCCAGGTGCTCCAGGGAGGCCTGGAGGGGCTCGAAGAGGCCAGGGGGTGCGGCGACGGTGAGCTCGGGGCTGGGCGGCAGGCCCGGGCGGCCGGAGACCACGGCGCCGGCCTCGGCGGCGATCAGCGCGCCGGCGCTGTAGTCCCAGGGGTTGAGGCCGCGCTCGTAGTAGCCGTCCAGGCGTCCTGCGGCGACGTCGCAGAGGTCCACCGCGGCGGAGCCGCCACGACGGATGTCGCGGACCTGGGGCAGCAGGGAGGCGAGCACCTCCGCCTGGCGAGCGCGGCGCTGCTGCAGGTAGCCGAAGCCCGTGCCGATCAGCGCCCGGTCCATCGGGGGCGCGGTGCGGACGGTGAGGGCGCGCCCGTCCAGGTACGCGCCCTCGCCGCGTACGGCGTGCACGCGCTCGCCGCGCGGCGGGACCTCGACGACGCCGACGACCACCTCGCCGTCGAGTTCGGCGGCGATGCTGACCGCCCAGGCCGGCAGGCCGTACAGGTAGTTGACGGTCCCGTCCAGCGGGTCGATGATCCAGCGCACCCCGCTGGTCCCCTCGCGGGAGGCGCCCTCCTCTCCCAACAGCCCGTCCTCCGGACGGCGTTCGGCGATCAGCCCGGTGATCAGCTTCTCCGCGGCGAGGTCCATCTCGGTCACCACGTCGACCGCGCTGCTCTTCGTCGCCGCGACGCCGAGGTCGGCCGGGCGGCCGTCGCGCAGCAGCGCACCCGCACGGGACGCGGCCTCGACGGCGACGTCGAGAAGTTCGGCGTACAGCTTCTGATGTTCCGTCATGGCGCGTTCCCCTTCGAGCGACACGTGAGGTGGAGCGGACGGCGCGTCAGTCGGTCCAGTCCTCGCCGGCCGCGGCGGGCGCCGCGCCGCGGGCCGCCGGGCAGCAGCCGACCGGGCAGACGTCGTGGGACGCGCCGAACGCGCCCAGCGCGCACGGGGTGACCTGCTCGCCCCGGGTCCGCGCGGCGCGCTCCAGGACCAGGTCGCGGACGGCCGCGGCGAAGCGCGGGTCCGCCCCGACGGTGGCGGCGCGGGCGACGGGCAGGCCGAGCTCGTCGGCCTTCTCGCGGGCCTGGGTGTCGAGGTCGTACTTGACCTCCATGTGGTCCGAGACGAAGCCGATCGGCACCATGACCACCGCCGCGGCTCCGTCCGCGTGCTGGGCCTCCAGGTGGTCGCAGATGTCGGGTTCCAGCCACGGGATGTGCGGCGCGCCGCTGCGGCTCTGGTAGACCAGCTCCCACGGGCGGTCGGCGACTCCCGTCGCCTCCGCGACGGCCTCGGCGATCAGGCGGGCGACCTCAAGATGCTGGGCGACGTAGGCGCCGCCGTGCGTGCCCCGAGCCGGATCGCCGGGCGCGCCCGAGGAGTCGGCCAGCACGTCCGGGATGGAGTGGGTGGTGAAGGCCAGCCGAGCGCCCGCGCGCACGCCCTCCGGGAGGGTGTCCAGCGCGGCGAGCGTGGACTCGATCATCGGCTCGACGAAGCCCGGGTGGTTGTAGAACAGCCGCAGCTTGTCCAGCCGCAGCTCGGCCGCGCCGGGCGCGCCCTCCTCGCGGAGCGCGGTGAGCGCGGCGGCGAGGTTCTCGCGGTACTGGCGGCAGCCCGAGTAGTTGGCGTAGGCGCTGGTGGCCAGCACCAGGACGCGGCGGTGGCCGTCGGCTGCCATCTCGCGCAGGGTGTCGACCAGGTAGGGGGCCCAGTTCCGGTTGCCCCAGTAGACCGGCAGGTCCAGGCCGTGGTCGGCGAAGTCGGCGCGCAGCGCCGCCAGCAGCTCGCGGTTCTGCGCGTTGATCGGGCTGACGCCGCCGAAGAGGAAGTAGTGCTGCCCGACCTCGGCCAGGCGCTCCTTGGGGATACCGCGTCCCCGGGTGACGTTCTCCAGGAAGGGCACGACGTCCTCGGGGCCCTCCGGGCCGCCGAAGGAGAGCAGAAGCAGGGCGTCGTACGGAGCATGCGCGTCGGACATGCCCTGATCTTTACATGCGCACCGCCCTCGACGCGGAGGCGGCCGAGGACGTGCTCACCCCCTGAGATATCCGCTGGGCCGCCCGCCCCGAGCCGCGTAAGCTGTCTAAACCACCCATATCCCTTACGGAGCTCCTGTGCCCTCCGCGCTGTCCGCGCTCTCCGCCTACCGGCGGATCTTCGCCGAGGCCCCCGGCAGCCTCGCGTTCTCCGCCGCCGGGTTCATCGCGCGGATGCCGATGTCGATGATGGGCATCGGCATGGTGACCATGCTCTCCTCGCTGCGCGGCGACTACGCGCTCGGCGGCGCGGTCTCGGCCACCATCGCGCTGGCGGCCGCGTTGCTCGGTCCGCAGGTGGCGCGACTGGTCGACCGGTACGGGCAGAGCAGGATCGCGCTGCGCGCGACCGGCGTGACCGTGGCCGCGATGGGAGCGCTGCTGCTCTGCGCCGCCTTCGGCGCGCCGGACTGGACGCTCTTCGTCTGCGCCGCCGTGGTCGGCTGCATGCCCGCGGTGGGCTCGCTGGTGCGCGCCCGCTGGGCGAACCTCTACCAGGGCTCACCGCTGCTGCACACGGCGTACTCCTTCGAGTCGGTCGTCGACGAGATCGTCTTCATCGTCGGGCCGATCCTGGCCGTGGGTCTGTCCACCTCCTGGTTCCCGGAGGCCGGCCCGCTGTCGGCGCTGATCCTGCTGGCCGTCGGCACGCTGATGTTCTGCGCCCAGGGCCGCACCGAGCCGCCCGTGCACCCGCACACCCACGCCACGGCGGCCGGCTCCGCGCTGCGCACCCGCGGACTGCTGGTGCTGGTGCTCACCTTCGTCGGCGTCGGCGCCGTCTTCGGCAGTGTCGAGGTGGTGACCGTGGCCTTCGCGGACCACCTGCACCACAAGGCGCTCTCCTCCGTGGTGCTGGCGATCTACGCCCTCGGCTCCTGCGTCGCCGGCATCGTCTTCGGCGCGCTCCACCTGAAGGGCCCGCTCTCGCGTCGGTTCCTGGTGGGGATCGTCACGCTGGGGCTGAGTATGCTGCCGCTCCTATTCGTGAAGAACCTCGTGGCCCTGGCGGTGGCGCTGTTCGTCGCCGGGTTGTCCATCTCCCCCACCATGGTCACCACCATGGCGCTGGTGGAACGGATCGTGCCGACGGCCAAGCTGACCGAGGGCATGACCTGGACCACCACCGGGCTGGCCGTGGGGGTGGCCTTCGGCTCCTCCGCCGCGGGCTGGACGGTGGACGCCGCGGGCGCCTCCAGCGGCTACTGGGTGACGGTGGCCGCCGCGGGGCTCTCGGTGGCCGCGGCGTTCCTCGGGTCTCGTCGACTGCGGTCGGCGCCGGAGCAGCGGGAGCGTGCACGTGTCGAGTCCGACGACCCAGCCGAGCCTGTGGAACAACTGGGCCGGTAACCAGACCGCCCGGCCGAGCCGGGTGGTGACGCCCGGCTCCGTGGCGGAGCTGGCCGAGACGATCACCGCCGCCGGGGCCGAGGGGCTCCCGGTCAAGGCCGTCGGCAGCGGCCACTCGTTCACCCCGATCGCCGTGACCGACGGCGTCCTGGTCCGGCCGGACGGGCTGACCGCGGTCCGCGAGATCGACCGCGAGGGCGGCACCGTCACCGTCGAGTCCGGCCTGCCGCTGGAGCGGCTCAACCTGCTGCTGCACTCGGTGGGACTCGCCCTGACCAACATGGGCGACATCATGGTGCAGACGGTGGCCGGGGCCGCCGGCACGGGCACCCACGGCACCGGCCGTGACTCCGGCTCGATCGCCGCACAGATCAGGGCCCTGGAGATCGTCCTCGCCGACGGCACGGTCACCCGGTGCTCCCCGAGCGAGGACCCGGAGCTGTTCGAGGGCGCGCGGCTCGGGCTGGGCGCGCTGGGCGTGGTCAGCGCGATCACCTTCGGCGTCGAGCCGGCCTTCCTGCTGACGGCGCACGAGGCGCCGATGCCCTTCGACGAGGTGCTCGGCCGCTTCGACGAACTGGCGAACGACAACGAGCACTTCGAGTTCTACTGGTTCCCGCACACCGAGGGCTGCACCACCAAGCGCAACAACCGCAGCACGGGGCCGGCCGCGCCACTGCCGGGGTTCCGGCGCTGGCTCGACGACGACTTCGTCTCCAACACCGTCTGGGAGGGCGCCTGCCGGGTCGGCCGCGCCTTCCCGCGGACCATCCCGGCGATAGCGAAGATCTCCAGCCGGGCCTGGTCCGAGCGGACCTACACGGACACGTCGTACAAGGTCTTCACCAGCCCGCGCCGGGTCCGCTTCGTCGAGATGGAGTACGCCGTCCCGCGCGAGGCGGCGACGACGGCGCTGCGCGAACTCAAGCGCAGGATCGAGCGCTCGGACTGGAAGATCTCCTTCCCGGTCGAGGTCCGCGTCGCCCCCGCCGACGACCTCTGGCTCTCGACCGCGAGCGGCCGGGACACGGCGTACATCGCCGTGCACCTGTACCAGGGCACGGCCGAGCCGGCCTACTTCACCGAGGTGGAGCAGATCATGACGGCCCACCAGGGCCGCCCCCACTGGGGCAAGCTGCACACCCGCGACGCGGAGTACCTCGCGGGCGTCTACCCGCGCTTCGGCGACTTCACCGCCCTGCGGGACCGGGTCGACCCGGAGAGGCGCTTCGCCAACGACTACCTCCGCCGGGTCCTGGGCGACTGACCGCCGCAGCGGACGGCGCGGGGTGCGGCGGCTCAGGGGGAGGGCGCGGTCTGCGGGGCGGCTGAGACGGACGGGGACGCGCCCGAGCCGCTGCCGTCCGTGGCGGCGGAGTCGTCGGGGGTGGGCTTCGGGGTCGCCGGGTCGGGCTTCGTGCCGGCGCTTCCGCTCGGCTCCGGACCGGCCGAGGCCCCCGAGGCTCCCGGAGTGGCCGAGGTGCGGCTGTCGCTCTTCTCCGCGGTGTCGCGGGTACCGCCGGTGCCGGCGCCGCGGCCGGTGGACGCGCCGGGTGACGGGTCGACAGGTGCGGAGGTGCCGCCCTTCGGCCGCGCGCCGCCCTCGTCGCCGCCTCCGAAGAGATTCGCCGCAGGCTTGCCGGACGCCAGTTCGATCACGCCGACCGTGCCCATCGCCAGCGCGAAGACGATGGCGGCGGTGACGGCGTAGACCTTCCAGCTCTTGGGTTTGAGACTGGGCCGCCCGCGGTACACGGCGACGGCCTCGGCCTGGTCAGGGGGGTTGATTCGCGCCATCATCCGCGTGTGCTCGCCGCCGCGGTCGAAGGGGTCGAAGACCTGCGCCTCCGCCGCTCCGGCGGGTCCCGCCGCCGGAGGCGCCTGTTCGATCGGCGTCGGCGTCGTCGCCCTCTCCCGGAGCTGTTCGCCGGTGCGCCGGAACAGGTGCTGGAACACGGCCGTCCCGGTGGTCGCGCCGACGCTGACCACGGCC
This sequence comes from Streptacidiphilus neutrinimicus, assembly GCF_000787815.1. GTDB lineage: Bacteria > Actinomycetota > Actinomycetes > Streptomycetales > Streptomycetaceae > Streptacidiphilus > Streptacidiphilus neutrinimicus. The sequence goes on along the minus strand of NZ_BBPO01000001.1, from coordinate 101,428 downwards.
GCGCCGAGGATCGTCCCGTAGACGCCCAACTGCGACGCGAGGACCGCGCCGACCACCGCGGCGAGCGCGCTCGCCGCCACCTGGGCGAGGCTCAGATCGAGGGTCCTGCGCGTGGGCTTTCCGCCCTGATTTTCCAAATCCTCCATCAATGCCCCTCGATGCTGCCTTTGTCCATGGTGCACCAGGTACGACCGTTCGAAGGACCCCACAGTTCCGGATGGCCGAAATGTGTGAAGATGATCACCGTAAGCCGCGCGGACGACCGCCATCGGAGTGGCGACCCTTGAGAATCCAGCGATTCGGGGCAGACTTGAGCCGCGAGCCGCACCATCCGGGGGCCACGTTTGGAGTAGTGTGGCGTGAAGCCCGGCTGCGCGCGGTCGGCGACGCTCGTCCCGGGGTGCTCGCCGCGAAAGGCGCGGATCCGGGGGTCGGAACAATGGGAACAGTGACAGGTAGTCAAAAGAAGTAACTGTGCCATAACGGTGAGTCGCGGACCGAGGCTGACCCGCCGGGTAACTCTGCAATGTTGTGGTCCGCCGGGACGTCGGCACGCCACACTCGTTACGGGAGCAGCGACGCAGGTGACGTCGGCAGGCACCACCCGGGAGGTAACCGTGCCCGAACTGCGCGTCGTAGCCGTCAGCAATGACGGCTCACGGCTGGTGCTCAAGGCTGCCGATTCGACGGAATACTTCCTTCCGATTGACGAGCGGCTGCGTGCCGCGGTCCGCGGCGACCGGCCGCGTCTCGGTCAGATCGACGTCGAGAGCCACCTCCGCCCCCGTGACATCCAGGCGCGCATCCGTGCCGGCGCGACGGCCGAGGAGGTCGCCCAGCAGGCCGGCATCTCCGTCGAGCGGGTCCGCCGCTTCGAGGGCCCCGTCCTCGCCGAGCGCGCGTTCATGGCCGAGCGCGCCCGGAAGACCCCGGTGCGCCGCGCCGGCGAGTCCACCGGCCCGCAGCTCGGCGACGCCGTCGCCGAGCGCCTGCTGCTGCGCGGCGCGGAGAAGGACAGCACGGTTTGGGACTCCTACCGTCGCGACGACGGCACCTGGGAGATCATCCTCGGCTTCCGCGCGGACTCCGCGGCGCGGCAGGCCCGGTGGACCTACGACCCGCCGCGTCGCCTGGTCCAGCCCTGCGACGACGAGGCCCGCGCGCTGATCGGCGAGTCGCCCGCGCTGGCGGCCGAGCCGACGCATCCGTTCGTCCCCCGCATCGCCCGGCTCCCCGGAGCCGACCGCGGCATGGGCATGCGCCCGCTCGCCCCCGAGCGGCCGCCGCTGGAGCGGCTCTCGCTGGAGCGCCCGTCGCTCGACCGCGTGGAGCGGGTGGAACGCGTCGAGCGGGTGGAGCGGGCTCCCGAGCCGACGGCGCCCGCTGCGACCGCAGCCGCGGCGTCCGCTGCCGCGTCGAGTGTCGCGGACCAGCTGGACTCCGTGGACTTCCTCGACCTCGACGCGGTCCAGACGCCGCTGCCGTCCGCGCTGCCGGACGAGTCCTCGCTGGCCGAGGAGACGGAGGTCCCCCCGGCGGCGGCAGCCGCGGGCGCGGGCGCGGCCTACGCCGACGTCCTCATGCCCCGCATGGCCACGCCGCACCGCGACCGCCTCATCGGCTCCACCGACCGCCAGGCCGAGGCTGACGGCGTCCGCCCCGGCCGCAGGGCAGCCGTGCCCAGCTGGGACGAGATCGTCTTCGGCACCCGCCGCAAGAAGCAGGACTGACGCCTCCTCAGCCTGGCGGCCACGCGGACACCCACGCAGTGCCTCAGGGGCGCGAGGCTCTGCCGATGTGCGGCTCCGCCGCATGGGCGCGGGCAACCACCGGCGTGCGAATGGCCCTGCACGAAGAGGACTATCCGCACGCGGGCGGCTTGTCGCGCAGTTCCCCGCGCCCTGGGAGAGTGCGACAAGCCGCGGGAGCGTGCGTGATCGCTCCGGTCGGCGTCGCGCCCTGAGGGCGCGTCAGCGGGGGTTGGGGCCGGTGGTGGCGGGTCGGGAGGGGTCGGTGGACCACTCGCTCCAGCTGCCCGGGTAGAGCGTGGCCGGGAGGCCCGCGAGCTCGAGGGCGAGGACGGTGTGGGCCGCCGTCACCCCGGATCCGCAGTAGACCGCGATGTCCGTGTCCGCCGTCGCGCCCAGGGCGCGGAAGCGGGTGGCGAGCTCCGCCGGAGGCAGGAAGCGGCCGGAGGCGTCCACGTTGTCCGAGGTCGGCGCGGAGAGCGCGCCGGGGATGTGGCCGGCGCGGGGGTCGACGGGCTCGGTCTCGCCGCGGTAGCGCTCCCCCGCGCGCACGTCGAGCAGGACCCGCGCGGGGCCCTCCGCCGCAGGCCACGCCGCCGCGCCGTCCGCGTCGATCGTCGGGAGGCCGCCTGGCACCACCGTGAAGTCGCCCGACTCCTCCGCCGGCTCCTCCGCCGACAGCGGGAGGCCCGCCTCGGTCCACGCCCGCAGGCCGCCGTCCAGCACGCGCACGCGTGTGTGCCCGGCCCAGCGCAGCAGCCACCAGGCGCGGGCCGCGGACATGGAGGTGGCCGCGTCGTACACGACGACGTCGCGGTCCGCGCGCACCCCGGCGCGCCGCAGCGCGGCCTGGAACACCGCGGGCGAGGGCAGTGGGTGACGGCCCGCCACGCCCGGCGCGCCGGCGAGTTCGCGGTCCAGGTCGACGTAGTGCGCGCCGGGCAGGTGGCCCTTGGCGAACTCCTCGTCCCCCGGCGGGCCGCCGAGGCTCCAGCGGACGTCGAGCAGCGTCGGCGGCTGCTCCCCGGCGAGCAGGTCCGCGAGACCGGCCGGGCCGATCAGGGTGGTGGCAGGCTCATTCATAGGGACATTGTCGTGCCAACGGCAGCGCTCGGGGGCCCGGGGTGGGAGCATCGGGGGCGTGAGTGAGAGCTTGCGGCAGCCACAGGGGACTCCCTGCTGGGTGAGCCTGATGGCACATGACCTCCACGCGGCCTGCGCGTACTACTCGGGCCTGCTCGGCTGGGAGTACCAGGGCGGCCCGGACCGCCTCGGTCCGTACCTGCGCGCGACGCTGGACGGGCTCCTCGTCGCCGGAATCGGACAGTTCGAGGAGACGGCCGGCTTCCCGGTGGACTGGGTCACCTACTTCTCCGTGGACAGCGCGGACGAGGTGGCGAACCGGATCCGCGACTGCGGCGGCACCGTCGCGCTCGGCCCGCTGGACTCGGCCGACGCCGGACGGCTCGTGCTCGCGGCGGACCCGGCGGGCGCCGTGTTCGGCGCGTGGGAGCCCCGCGGGCACCAGGGCTGGCAGGTGCGGCGCGAGCCGGGCGCGGTGGTCTGGAGCGAGCTGCGCACCCCCTCGGTGCTGGACTCCGCCGACTTCTACGCCAAGGTCTTCGGCCTCGCGGCCGTCGAGGACGGCCGCGCCGAGATCGGTCGCGACGAGGACGCCATACTGCTCCGCTACGGCGGCCACCGCGTCGCGGGCATCCGTGCGGCCGATCCCGGGGACCCGCGTCCGCGCTGGCGCGTCTACTTCGCGGTCGCCGACCTCGACATGGCGGTCAAGACGGCGATCGAACTCGGCGGCAGCCTGGAGCGGTCGCTGCCGCCCGCGCGCTACGGCGAGGGCGCGTTCCTGCGGGACCCGCAGGGCGGTCCGTTCGCGCTCGTGCGGCTCGCGGAGGCGTGAACGGGCGCGGCAGCCCCGGGCGTTCACCGACTTGTCCCGACAAGTTCATCGGCCCTGAGGTGTGGTACGCGCTCACGCGGCGCGGCGTCCCCCGTTAGGGTGACGGGAACCGTTCGCACGACCCAGCTCAGGGGCACCGCATGGCACTCCCGCACCAGTCCGACCGGGGCGAGCGCGCCCGCCGTGTCCTCGTCGTCGGCATCGACGGCGTCCGCCTCGACGTCCTGGCCGAACTGGAGACGCCCCGCCTGGACGAGGTCGCCGACGCCGGCTTCCTCGCGCCCGTCGTGATCGACGCGGGCACTCCGACCATGTCCGGCCCCTGCTGGGCCACGATCGCCACCGGCGTCCACGTCACCAAGCACGCGGTGTGGAACAACGACTTCACCGGCCACCGCCTGGCGGTCTTCCCCGACTTCCTCACCCGCCTCACCCACGGCTTCGGCCGCCGCACCTACGTCGCGGCGGCGTGGGAGCCGCTGGTGCTGGCGCGCAGCGGCGGTCCGCTGTTCAACGGGCCCGGGCGCCTCAGCTTCGTCGCCCCGGCGGCGGAGACGTGCGAGGACTGGGAGGCGGTCGACGAGCGGATGGTCCGCGACGCGGTCACCGTCCTGCGCGAGGAGGACCCCGAGGCGTCCTTCGTCTACCTGGGCGCCGTCGACGAGACCGCGCACCTGCGCGGCTGCGGCGCGGACTACCGCGAGGCGGTCCTGCGGGCGGACGAACGCCTCGGGCGTCTCCTCGACGCGCTCCGCGCCCGGCCCACCTACGCGGATGAGGACTGGACGGTCATCGTCGTCACCGACCACGGGCACGTGGACGAGGGCGGCCACGGCGGCGACAGCGTGCTCGAGCGCACCGCCTGGATCGCCTGCAGCGGACCGGAGTTCGCCCCGGGCTCGATCACCGCCCCGCTGCGCCACGTCGACGTGGCCCCCCAGGTCTTCGCCTCCCTCGGGCTCCGGCCTGACCGCCACTGGACCCTCGACGGCCTCCCCTTCGCCGCCTCCGCGGCCCGCGCCTCGGCAGACCTCCAGCCCGCCTGAATCCGGCAACTCCCTGCGGACGTGGGCGACTCCAATCGCTCCCACTGGGCATCCGTCAGATCACCCCTATGTCCCACGGTCCTGTCAACGACTCAACTGATCTCCGGGACACTGCCCAACCGCCCTGTCCGACCGGCGGGCTACGCTCAGCCTCGCTGACGGCACGTCGAACTCGTGGCCGAAAATCACCGGACGGGAATGGAGAGCAGGGCATGGACTGGACGTTCGAAGACGAGGACCACCTGGCCGACTTCTTCGCGGCACTGCCCGCGCTGGATGCCGGTGAGCAGTCGGCCAGGTACCGCCGGGTCGAAGTGGACTTCGGCGGTGACACCGCCTGGTTCGAGGATCCGTTCAGCGATGACGCGTTCGGTGTCCCGGTGGGGGCGGGCCCGCACGCGGTGTATCTGCTGCTCGACGGTGATGGCGACGGCGAGTCTGTGCCCGAGGTGTCCGCCGTGCTCGTCCGCTCCGGCGACGCCCTGCCCGTGGAGGCGGGTGACTTGGGCGACGGGCTGATGACCAACTCCGGGTTCCTCGTGGTGCGCGGCGGAGAGTTGGACTCCGGCGTGCAGGGTGTGCTTCCGGCGGTCGCCCGCGCGCTGGCCGCGCTGAAGCGGCGGCCGCCGGTCGAGGACGGTGGCTGGGACCGCGCCGAGGACCTGGAGCAGGGCCTCGCGGAAGCGGGCATCGATGCCGACACGCTCGCCTCCGACGGCGCCGAGCCGGGTGACTACGCAGAAGGCTGGCTGCTCTCCGCTGACGGCCGGTCGGAGGTGGCGGCGCTCGGGTGCTTCGTCGACCCGGACGGTCACCAACTGCTGCCCTGCCTCGACTCCGAGGGGAACGAGGTCGGCGTCCTGCTCTGCCGCTGAGACCCCTGCTCCGACGCGCCCACCGGCGGCGGCGAGGTTAGGACTTGTCGGTCGATCATGTGACTGTCAGCTGACTTGCTCGTCGGTTCTGGCATGCGGCGGGGTGATCTGACAGATGCCGAGTGGGAGCGGCTGAGGCCGTTCCTGCCCGTCAGCAACAGGCGTTGTGGCCGGTGGCGGGACCATCGACAGGTGATCGACGGGATTACCGTCGTGATCTGGCTTCGTACGTGATCGACCGGACAAGTCCTACTACTGCTGGCCCGGCACGGGGGAGACGGCGTCGAAGGGGAGGACGTCGGGGGAGAGGGCGCCGGCGCGGGAGGTGGCGGAGGTCATGCGCTTGCGGTGGTGTCGGCGGCACAGGACCTCGTAGCCGATCTGGTCGTCGTTGACGACCACGTCGCCGACGACGACCTGGGCGCCCTCGACCACCATGACGCCGCCGACCGTGCGGGCGTTGTGCGTCGCCCGCGCGCCGCACCAGCACAGGGCCTCGACCTGCAGCACCTCGACGCGGTCCGCGAGTTCGATCAGGCGCGCGGAGCCGGGGAAGAGCCGGGTGCGGAAGTCGGTGGTGATGCCGAAGGTGTAGACGTCGATCGCCAGGTCGTCGACGACGCGGGCGAGTTGGTCGACCTGGCCGGCCTCGAAGAACTGGGCCTCGTCGCAGATGAGGTAGTCGATCCGCTCCCCCGCGGAAAGGGCCTTCACCACGTAGTGGTGGAAGTCGAGGCCCTCGCGGACCTCGACGGCCTGGGTGCTGAGGCCCAGCCTGCTGGAGAGCGTCGCCGCGCCCGCGCGGTCGTTGCGGGTGAAGATGGTGCCGCGGCGGCCGCGGGCCCGGTGGTTGTGGTCCATCTGCAGCGCCAGCGTGGACTTGCCGCAGTCCATCGTCCCGGAGAAGAAGACCAGCTCAGCCACGGCGCACCTCCAGCAGCGGCACCAGCAGTTCGGAGTCGAGCAGCGAGCCGTGCATGCCGACCATGGACGACTCCCCCGGCTCGCGGCGGGTCGCGGTCACGGCCGCGTCGGAGGCCGCGACGGCGACGACGTCGCCGATGCGGCCGCGGACACGGTCCTCGACGACGGGGCCGAACCAGCCGGCCTCGATCGCCTCGTCGCGGGAGGCGATCCAGAAGCGGTCGCCGAGGCGCTCGCGCCAGGCGGCGAGCAGATCGGCCTCCGCACCGGGCTGGGCGTAGAGGTGACGGGCGCGGCCCTCGCCGCCGAGCAGGAGCATGCCGGCGCGCAGGTCCTCCTGCTCCGGCGCGTCCATGTCGACACGGGCTCCGGCGGCCGGGTCCGTCGGCACGTCGACCATGCCGTGGTCGGCGGTGATGTAGAGCGCGGAGCGCGGCGGCAACTGCTCGGCGAGGCGCTGGGCGAGCCGGTCCACGGCCATGAGCTGGCCGCGCCAGGCGTCGGAGGCCGCGCCATGGCGGTGGCCCATGCCGTCGAGCTCGCTGTAGTAGGTGTAGACGAGGGCGCGGTCCGCGGCGGCCAGGCGCTCGGCGGCCAGGTCCATCCGCTCCTCGCCGGTGAGCCGCCCGACGAACTCGCCGCCGGACAGGGCCACCTCCGTCAGCGGGGTGAACTCGAAGGTCGGCGAGGAGACCTGGCAGGTCGCCACGCCGTGCGCGTGAGTGCGCTGGAAGACCGTCGGATACGGCTGCCAGCTGCGCGGGGTGACGTGCGGCTGCCAGCGCAGCTGGTTCATCAGCCGCCGCTCGCCGGGGATGCGGACCAGGTAGCCGGCCAGGCCGTGCTCGCCCGGCGGACGTCCCGTGCCGAAGGAGGCGAGGCTGGTCGCGGTCGTCGCCGGGAAGCCGGCGGTGAGCGGACGCCCGCTGCCCGCGAGCGAGCTCGACAGCAGCGAGGTGAGGAACGGCGCCTCGTCCGGGTGACCGCGCAGCAGCTCCCAGCCGAGTCCGTCGATCAAGAAGACACAGACGCGGTCCGCGGCCGGCAGCCGCAGGCCAGTCGCGGGCACGCCGTCGGCCTCAGTCAGACCGAGGCCGACCGCGACCGCGGGCAGCACGTCCGCGAGGGCGGCCGAGCCGTAGGCGGGGACCGGCGCGGCAGTGTGAGGGAGAGTCATCGAGTCGTTTCTACAGGACGCGGGCAGGCGGCGAGGGGCGAAGGGCTCGGCGGATCCGGCCGTGGGGATCCGGTGGTATGGGGCCGGGGGAAGAGGCGGCGCCCGGGACGGGCCCGTGACGGAGGTACTCCCGTCCGCAGGCGGGGGCGGTGGCGCCTCTCGGCACGGCCGGGCCTACTGGTCCGTGGTGCGCGCCGTGGCCTCGGACAGGGCCCGGGCGAAGGCGAGCGCCTGCGCGACCGTCTCCGGGCCGTCGCCCGCCTCGCTGACCCGCAGCGAGAGGTCGTCGGCGGTGGTCGAGCCGGTGTAGCCGTGGTCGGCGTCGCAGTTCGGGTCGCCGCAGGCGGCCGGCTCCAGGTCGATCCGGGAGACGGCGCCCCAGCCGATGGTGAGCACCACCTCGCGCGGCAGGGAGCCGCGCACGTACGTCTCCGGGTTGGCGACGACCCGACTGACCACGACCGACGAGATCCGGCCGACCTTGACGCTCTCGGTGGAGGTCGTCGCGTACGGCACCGGCGAGGAGTCGTCGGCGCCCTGCTCGTCGGTGTGGCTGACGATGAAGCGGGCGTCGGTCAGCACCAGCACGGTCACGTGGCGGCGGACCTCGTTGGCGTCGAAGGTGGTCTCCTGGTGCACCAGGAAGGCCTCGACGCTCTCGCTCCCCACGGCCTGCTCGACGGCCTCGGACACGAGGGTCGGGTAGTAGCCGCTGCGCTCGATCGCGGAGCGCAGCCCCTGGGTGGTGGTCGTCGTACCGGTCTTCGCCATACCTACCATCCTGGCATGACCCGGGCCCGGCTCACGCCAGCGCGCGCGGTCCGAGGTCGGTCCGTGCGGGCAGTCGGGCCAAACGGACGTCCGCACCCAGCACCACGAGGCCCTTACGCCCCACCCGGACCGGCTCCAGCGTGAGCGAGGCCACCTCCGGCAGGTCGTCCACGAGCTGCGAGACGCGCAGCAGCAGCAGCTCCAGGGCGGCGGTGTCGACCGGTTCGGAGCCGCGCCAGCCGAAGAGCAGCGGGGCCGCCTTGATCTCCCGGATCAGCGCGGCGGCCTCGGGCGCCGTGGCCGGAATCAGCCGGTGCGCGACATCCCCCAACAGCTCGGAGGCGACGCCCGTGAGCCCGAAGGAGAGGATCGCGCCGACGGCCGGATCGACGGAGGCGGAGACGGTGGTGTCCACGAAGACGCCGTCGGTCACGAGCGCCTGTCCGGCCTCGGGCTCGACCCGCACGCCGTAGCAGGCCAGCAGCCGGGCGGCGGCGGCCGCGTCGAGCACGGCCTCCTGGCCCCGGCCGAGCGCCTCGGCGACCAGGGCTCGCGCCTGTTGCTCGGCGACGTCGTCGAACTCGGGGATCGTCCGCGGCTCCGCGCTCCGCGCCCGCCACTGCGCGTACCGCGTCGCGTGCGCCAGCGCCCGCACCGCCCGCTCCGGCCGCGGATACCCCGGCACCCGCCCCCCGGCAACCGCCGGACTGCCGTCCTGGCCGTCACCCGTGTGGCTGCCGAAACCCGCGCCGGTTCCGGACCCGGTCGCCGACCCCGCTTCAGCACTCGCCGCGCCGTCCTTGCCGCCCCCGGCCGAGCCGCCTCCGCCGGGGGCGCTCAGCCGATCGGAGCCGGGCGAGGTGGCAGGGGCGGCAGTCGGCGTGGCCAGGGCCTGCGGCGTGCCCGCGCGGCCGGCAAGGACGGAGGTCGGCGCGGCTGGCGCGGCTGTGTCCTCGAACGCGTTCGGGCCGTCCGCTTCCGCGTCGGCCTCGGCGGCGGGGGCGCTGACCTGGTCGACGAGTTCGGGCATGGCGAGGTGGACGATGATCAGCGGCTTGGCCGCCCGGCGGGCGCGGGCGGCGCTGTCGCGGAGGGCAGCGGCGAGGGGGGCGAGGTCGAGGGCCGGGGCGGTGGCCGCCGTCGGCGGGCTGGTGCGGCTGATCAGGCCGGAGCCCGGGAAGCTCGGGAAGCCCCCCGCGCCGATCGGCGGGATGACCACGGCGACGACGGCGTCGCTGTCCGGGCGGTCGATCGCGGCCCGCAGGCCGTTGCGGAAGTCGTCCGGGGTGGCGCTCGTCGTGAGGTCGTGCGGCAGCAGCGGCCGCAGGCCCATGCCCAGGGCGACGTCGTGGGTGAGCAGGCCGAGGGAGTCGGAGTTGCCGACGATCGCGATCCGCGGGCCCGCCGGGAGCGGCTGGTGGGCGAGCAGGTCGGCGGCGTCGTACAGCTCGGTGATGGTGTCGACGCGGATCACCCCGGCCTGCTCGAAGAGGGTGTCGACCGTCGAGTCGGCGATGCGCGTCAGCGCCGCGGCGTGCCCGGCGGGGATGCTGCGGGTGTCGCGCCCGCCCTTCACCACCACCAGCGGCTTGCGCGCCGCTACCCGCCGCGCCAGCCGGCTGAACTTGCGCGGGTTGCCGAAGGACTCCAGATAGAGCAGCGCGACGCCGGTGGCCTCGTCCTCGTCGAAGAACTGCAGCAGATCGTTTCCGGAGACGTCGGCGCGGTTGCCCACGGAGGCGAACGCCGAGATGCCGAGGCCGCGCCGGTGCGCGGCCTCCAGCAGTGCCGCGCCGATCGCGCCCGACTGCGTGAAGATCCCGAGCGGTCCGCGCCGGGGCAGCTGGGGAGAGAGGGAGGCGTCGAGCCGCACCGCCGGATCGGTGTTGATCAGGCCGAACGCGTTCGGCCCGAGCACGCGCATGCCCGCCGCGCGCGCCTGCCGGACCAGTTCGCGCTGACGGGCGCGACCGTCGAGGCCGGTCTCGGCGTAGCCGGCGGTGATCACCACGAGCCCGTGCACGCCCGCCGCGCCGCAGTCGGCCACCACCTCGGGGACCTGCTCGGCGGGGACGGCGATCACCGCGAGGTCCACCGGGTCCGCCACGTCGGCGATGGAGGCGTGCACCGGTACGCCGTCCAGCTCGGCGAGGCCGGTCCCGGGATCGGCGGCGGCCGGGTTGATCGCATAGAGGGGGCCGGTGAACCCGCCCGAGAGCAGGTTGCGCAGCACCGTGCGACCGACACCGACGGGGTTGCGGCCCGCGCCGATCACCGCGACGGACCGGGGCGCGAGCAGCCGCTGCATCGAACGCGCCTCGGCCCGGTGCTCACGGGCGCGCATGACCGCGAGGGACTCCTCGGTCGGCGCGAGGTCGAACTCGAAGTGCAGCACGCCGTCGGCGAAGCTGCGCTGCTGGGTGTAGCCGGCCTCGGTGAAGACCTTGGCCATCTTGCGGTTCTCGGGCAGCACCTCGGCCACGAAACGACGGATGCCGCGCTCGCGGGCGGTCGCGGCGATGTGCTCCAGCAGCGCGGAGGCCACGCCTCGCCCCTGGTGGGCGTCCTGCACGAGGAAAGCGACCTCGGCCTCGGTGCCGGAGCCGGAGGGGCGTCCGGTGGCGTCGATGCGGTCGTAGCGGACGGTTGCGATGAACTGGTCGTTGACCAGTGCGGCCAGGCCCACGCGGTCGACGAAGTCGTGGTGGGTGAAGTGCCGGACGTCCTTGGCGGACAGCCGCGGGTAGGGAGCGAAGAAGCGGTAGTACTTCGACTCGTCGGAGACGCGCTGGTAGAAGGCGACGAGACGGTCCGCGTCGTCGGGGACGATCGGGCGGATCCGGGCCGTGCCGCCGTCGCGCAGCACGATGTCGGCCTCCCAGTGGGCCGGGTAGCTCTCGCTCACTCGCTCAGGTTAACCGCGGAACCGGCATGGGTAGCGTGCGACGCAGAAGGGGTCGTGGAGGGGCCGCGCCCGGTCCCCGCGAAGGCGTGTCAGAATGGTCTAGACAACAGGAGAGCCGACGGGTCCGGACCGGAGCCGAATGCTACGAATAACCTGAGTGGTCCGAATCCTCGAGTCACCGCATCGCGGATCAACACGCACCACGCACCACGCGAAAGGCACGCACCATGGCAGAGCGCCGCGTCACCATCGGCTGGCCCGAGGGCCTGCACGCCCGTCCCGCCTCCATCTTCGTCCGCGCCGCCGGCGCGGTGGGCGTACCGGTGACCATCTCCAAGAACGGCGGCGACCCCGTCAACGCCGCGTCCATGCTCGCGCTGCTGGGCCTCGGCGCCCAGGGCGGCGAGGAGGTCGTTCTCGCCTCCGACGCCGACGGCGCCGACGCCGCGCTCGACCGCCTGGCGAAACTGGTGGGCGAGGGCCTGAACGAGCTGCCCGCCGCCTGAGCCTCCGGGCGCTGGGGCCCGCCGCGCCGCCGAGGCGGCGCGGCACCGTGCCCCGCCCCTGCCGCTCCTCCGAAACGGCCGACGGCTTGGCCTCCTTGACCCGCCCCTGGGCGGCTGAAACGGTGTGATCCGTTCGGCGCACGCCGCTGTGCGCCCCCGCGGGAGGAGATCGCGATGGCACCGGACAGCACGCCCCCGAAGGAGGCGACAGCCGAATTCCGCGCCGCGCGCGACCATCTGCTGCGTCACCGCGGCGACATCGAGGCGGCCCGGCGGCTCCCGCGTCCGCAGGGCGACCACTTCAACTGGGCCCTCGACTGGTTCGACCCCGAGGCGCACGGCAACGACGACATCGCCCTTCGCGTCGTGGACCTCACACCGGAGGGCCAGGTCCGCGCCGAGACCGCGCTGAGCTTCGCCGCGCTGAGCGCCCGCTCCGGCCAGGTCGCGAACTGGCTGCGCGGCCTCGGCGTGGCCCGCGGCGACCGGGTGCTCCTGCTGCTCGGCAACCAGGTCCCGCTGTGGGAGGTGATGCTGGCCGCGATCAAGCTCGGTGCGGTCGTCATCCCCGCCAGCACCCTGCTCTCCCCCGAGGACCTCGCCGACCGGGTGACGCGCGGCGAGGTGGGCCACGTGATCGCCGAATCCGGGCTGACCGGCGGCTTCGCCGGGATCGGCGGCGACTGGACCAGGATCGCCGTGGGCGAGCCGGTGCCCGGATGGCTCTCCTACGCGGAATCCGCCGCGGCTCCCGAGGGCTTCGCCCCCGACGGGCCGACCCGCGCCGACGACCCGATGCTGCTCTACTTCACCTCCGGCACCACCAGCCGCCCCAAGCTCGTGGAGCACACCCACCGCTCCTACCCCGTCGGCCACCTGTCGACGATGTACTGGATCGGCCTGCGGCCGGGCGACGTGCACCTGAACGTCTCCTCGCCCGGGTGGGCCAAGCACGCGTGGAGCAACTTCTTCGCACCGTGGAACGCCGGAGCGGAGATCCTGATCGTCAATCAGCCGCGGTTCGCCGCTCGTCCGCTGCTGGACGCCATGGTCCGCCACCAGGTCACCTCGTTCTGCGCGCCGCCGACCGTGTGGCGGATGCTGGTCCTCGAAGACCTGACCCAGTGGCGTCCGCCGCTGCGCGAACTCGTCGGCGCGGGTGAGCCGTTGAACCCGGAGATCATCCAGCGGGTGCAGACCGCCTGGGGTGTGACGCTGCGCGACGGCTTCGGGCAGACCGAGACCACCGCGCAGGTCGGCAACCCGCCCGGCCTGGTGGTCAAGCCGGGCTCGATGGGCGTGCCTCTTCCCGGCTACGAGGTGGCGCTGGTCGACGCCGTGAGCGGCGAGGTGGTCACCGAGCCCGGCGCGGAGGGGGAGCTCTGCCTGCCGCTGGACACCGCCCCGCTGGGCCTGATGACGGGCTACCAGCAGGACCCGGAGCGCCAGGCGGAGGCGACCGCCGGCGGTTTCTACCACACCGGCGACGTGGCGTTCCGTGACGCGGACGGCTACCTGACCTACGTCGGGCGGACCGATGACGTCTTCAAGTCCTCGGACTACCGGATCTCGCCGTTCGAGCTGGAGAGCGTCCTGATCGAGCACCCGCAGGTGGCGGAGGCGGCCGTGGTGCCGTCGCCGGACCCGGTCCGGCTGTCGGTGCCGAAGGCGTACGTGGTGCTGGTCCCCGGGGCCGTCACGGACGCGGAGACGGCGCGGTCGATCCTGGAGTTCGCGCGGGGTCGGCTGGCGCCGTACAAGCGGGTGCGGCGACTGGAGTTCGCGGAGCTGCCGAAGACCGTCTCCGGCAAGATCCGGCGCGTGGAACTGCGGGGCCGGGAGCAGGAGTTGCACGGCGGCAGCGGGCTGACCGGCGGCGCGGAGACCCCCGTGCGCGGGAAGCTGGAGTTCTGGGAGGAGGACTTTTCGCGCGGCTGAGTCGGCGAGTCGGCCGCGGCCCTCAGTGGGTCAGGCGGGCGAGCGACTCGCGGTCGGCGGTGGCCAGCACGGTGTTGACCACCGCCACGACGGCGAAGACGAGGCCGAAGGTGTGGGCGCCGGCCGCGTACAGCGCGGCGGCGGCCAGCCCGAAGACCATCAGCTTGAAGACGACCAGCGCCGGGACCGGCAGCGGGTGGCGGGCCCGGGGCGCCGCGAAGAGACCCCAGAGGACGGCCACGGCCAGCGGTGCGCCGATGCCGAGGACCAGGTGGACGGCCGGGTTGTGACCGGTGCGGAAGCCCCACCAGACCAGGCCGCCGAGGGCGACGAGTTCGAGGAGGAACGCGAGCAGCTCGTTGGCGTGGTGCAGCGGCTTGGGGATCATGACGCGCTCCTCGTGGCGGGGAACCAACCGTTCCGAGAGCACCGCTCTCGCTTGAGAACAGTGTGCGCGAGAGCGTCGATCGCAGTCAAGAGCACTGCTCTTGTTTATGAGCGCCGCTTCATTCGATCACTGAACGATATCCGGGCGGTATCGTTCCCCGCATGAGCGATGTCACCGGCACGGCGTCCCCCCGGCTCCCGGGCCTCAGCGCGACCTTGGTCTTCAAGCTCGGCACCCTCGGGACCGTGGCCACGGACCGTTTCACCCGCGCGCTGGAGACGTTCGACCTCGGGCTCAAGCCCAAGCACATCGGCCTGCTGGTCGCGCTCGGCGCGGGCGCGGCGACGTCCCAGCAGGAGCTGGCCGCGCGGATGGGCGTCGCACCGAGCCTGGTGGTCTCGCTCGCCGACCACCTGGAGGAGCTCCAGGCCGTGCGACGGGTCCGGGACCCGCAGGACCGCCGACGGCAGGTGCTGACGCTGACGGACGAGGGCCGTCGCCTCCTCGACCGCTGCGAGACCGCGAGCCGGGACCTGGACGCCGACCTCACCGCGGAGCTGACCGACGCTCAGCGCGCCGCCCTGGGGGAGGCTCTGCAGCTGCTCGCCGACCGGGTCGGCCTGCCGTAACGCACCGGAGCACCGCCGCGCCCCGACCCACCGCACCCACGGGAGGGCGGGGGCTCACACCGCCCGACCGTCCGGAGCCGGTCGCGGCCCCGGAGGGCACGCGTCGGCGTCGACGCCGACCCCGCTTCGCCTCCACCGGGCCACGGCGGTGCGGCCGAACAGCATCGGCGCGAGCGCCAGCCCCACGGCGGCGCCGACGAGTTGGGCGAAAACGAAGGGAAGCACGGAGCGGGGCGCGATACCGGTGAAGCTGTCGGTGAAGGCACGTCCGACCGTCGCGGCGGGATTGGCGAAGCTGCCCGACGAGGTGAACCAGATCGCCGCACCGATATAGGCGGCGACCAGCACCGGCGCGGCCGCCTCCCGCCCGGTCCGGCCCAGCCCGACGACCAGCAGCACCAGCCCGGCGGTGGCCACGACCTCGCCGAGCCAGAGGTGGACGCCGTCGTGGCCCTGCCGGGAGAACCGCGCCACCGGTCCGCCGAACATCCCGTCCGCGAGCAGCGCGCCACCGATCGCCCCGGCGACCTGCGCGGCCGTGTACGCGGCCACCTCGGCGGGACGTGGCCCGCGCCCGTCGCGGCGTCCCGTCCACCACGCCGCCAGCGTGACCACGGGGTTCAGATGCGCGCCGGACACCGGCCCGAGCAGCGCGATCAGGACCCCCAGCCCCAGTGCGCTGACCAGCGCGTTGGCCAGCAACTGCTCACCGGTGTCCGGGGTGAGCCGCTGCGCCTGGATGCCGGAGCCCACCACGACGGCCACCAGCGCGAGCGTCCCGACGAACTCGCCGCCCAGACGCCGCGCCAAGGGGTGGAGCATCGGCTCCGGCGTCGGCCCGGTCATCGCGCGCCCCGCGGACGACCGGGCTTCAACAAATTGTCAACCTCGACCACGCGGCACATGGTGACACAGCCCCGACCCCCGGCGCACCACCCGCCCGCACTCCGGTCCGTGGCCCGGTCCGCACAGCGGTTCGGAGCCCGGGACGGGTGCGGGGCCGGTGCGGGACAACGGGCTCAGGCGGGCGGGACAACGGGCTGCCGAACGTGGAGGCATCGATCCACCCCGAGCAGAAGGCACCAGCGATCATGTGCAGAATCCACGGGCACTTCGACGCCGATCTCTCACCCCACGACATGCGCGCGGCCGGCGCGCTGCAGCGGCACGGCGGGCCCGACGAGGCCCGGCTCGCCCACGGCGCCGGATGGGCGCTGGGCAGCAACCGGCTCGCGATCACTGACCCGGTCGGCGGGCGGCAGCCCTACGAGGGCGACGGCGGACGGGTCAAGGCCGTCTTCAACGGCGAGATCTACAACCACACCGGGCTGCGTGCTCAGCTCGAGGCGCGCGGCCACCGGTTCGCGGACCGCTGCGACGGCGCGGTGCTGCCCGCCCTCTACCAGGAGCACGGCAGGGCGTTCGCCGAACGGCTCGACGGGATGTTCGCCGTGGCGCTGATCGACCTGCGCGCCGAGCCGACGCTCGTCCTGGCCACCGACGAGGCGGGAATGAAGCCGATCTACTACCGCTGGGACGGCAGCAGGCTGCACTTCGCCTCCGAGCTGCCCGCGCTGCTGGCCCTGGGACGGGAGCGGCCGACGCTGTGGGAGCCGGGGCTGGACAGCTACCTGGCGACCAAGACGCCGTTCGGCGAGCACACCCTCGTCGAGGGCGTGCAGGTGCTGCCGCCCGGGACCACCGCCGTCTGCTCGCGCTCGCGCGGGCTGCGGCTGCACCGCAGGCCCGCCCCCGAGCGCCCGGCCGTCACCGGAGGGGAGCCGGGTGAACAGGTGCGGGAGGCCCTGGCGGAGGAGGTACGGCGGCTGACGGTCGCGGACGCCAAGGTGTGCGCGATCACCAGCGGCGGGCTGGACTCCAGCCTGGTCACCGCGCTGATGGCCGACGACGCGCCAGGCGCACGGCGTGCACTCCTTCAACATCGCCTACCGCGGTGAATGGCCGCACGACGAAAGGCACTTCGCCCGTGAGGTGGCGGAGCGGGCCGGAACGGTGCACCACCAGGTCGAGCTGGACGTGGCCCGCTTCCCCGAGCTGCTCCCCGCCGTGGCCTGGCACCTGGGCCAGCCCAACGCGGACCCGATCGCCCTGAGCACCTACGGCCTCTTCGAGGCCGTGCACCAGGCCGGGTTCAAGGTGGCGCTGACCGGCGACGCGGCCGACGAGGTGTTCGCAGGGTACGGCCGGATCCACGCCGCCGTCACCACACGCGGGACCTGGCTGCCCGCGTACGTGGACGCGCTCGCGGCGATCCCGGCCGAGGCCCGGCCGCGACTCTACAGCGCCGACTACCGGGCGTTCGTCTCCGACCGGGGCAGCGCCTCGGACGCGATCACGGAAGGGCTGCGCCAGGAGGCCGCGCACCGGTCACGGCTCGACGTCCTCACCGACTTCGAGACCCAGGTCCGGCTGCCCGCTTACCACCTGCGGCGGGTCGACCACCTGAGCATGGCGCACGCCGTCGAAGTCCGGCTGCCCTTCTGCCAGCGGTCGGTGCGCGAGCTCGCCCGCGCCCTGCCGCAGCGCCACCGGCTGTCGCCGGAGGGCGGACGCGGCAAGGTGGCGCTGTACGCGGCCGCGCGCGGACTGCTGCCGCGCAGCGTGCTGGAGCGGCCCAAGCAACCCTTCACCCTGCCGATCACTGCGATGCTCGCGCCCGGGACGCCGCTGTGGGCGTACACGCGCGAGGTGCTCTCCCCCGCCCGGCTGCGCACCGGCGGACAGCTGGACCCGACGGCCGTCGAGCGGCTGCTGCGGGCGCAGCGGACCCGGCCGGCCGACTGCCTGGCCCTGGCGACCTGGTCGCTGCTGATGTTCGAGCTGTGGCGTGAGGAGTTCGCGGTGCGCCGCGCCGCCTCCCGCCCGGCCGAGGCACGAGAACTGCTGGAGGTGGCGTCATGAGCGCCACGGACCTGACCGCGTCCACCGTCCTCACCGCTCCCACCGCCGACGTCGGCTTCGCCGCCCTCGCCCGCGCGATCGGAGCCCCCGGACCCACCCTGGTCCTGGACGCCGACGCCCTCCCCCGCGACAGCGAGGCCCTGGTCGCCGCGCTGACCCGGATCCGCCGCCGGCTGCCGGACCTGCCGGACGCCGGCGGCGGGGGCGAGGTGCTCAAGTGGGCGCTGATCGCGCCCTCCGCGCACCCGCTGTTCGACGTGGACTACCGCTTCGTCCAGGCGATGCCGGACGCGCCGGACCACTTCGACCTGAACGGCACCTGCGGCCACTCGCTGCTCGCCGCCGTCACGGCCGCCGCGCAGGCGGGCCGACTGCCGGCGCTGCGCGCCGGGGACCGGGTCCGCGCGCGGGTGCTCAACAACGGCGACCAGGTGGTCTGCCAGGTCGACCACGCCTCGCCCCGGCACACGGTCTTCACCGCGCACTTCGTCGCCCCGCCCGGCACCCGGCTCGGCACGCTGCTGCGCGACGGCGGCCGGGTGGTGCGGATGGCCAACCCCTACCTGTTCGTCGACGGCGCACGGCTGGGCGTGCGCGACCGGGAGGCACTCTTCCGGGGTGAGCAGCCCGAGTTGTACGCGACGCTGGAACGGATGCGCCGACGGCAGGCCGCCCGGCTCGGCTGGCCGCCGAACGGAGCGTTCCCGAAGGTCGCGGCCGTGGTCCCGGTCGCCCCCGGGCACCTGGCCGTGCGCGCGCTGACCGTCGGCGGCTGGCATCCCGAGCTTGCCCTGACGGGCGCGGTCTGCCTCGCGGCGGCCTCGGCCCTGCGCGGCACGATCCCTCACCGGCTGCTGGCCGGGGCGTCGGCCGTCCCCGGACGGCTCGTCATCGACACGCCCGCACGGCAGGTCGTGGCCTCCTACGCCGCGTCCGGCGACACCCAGGACGACGAGCTGCTGTGGGTGAGCGTCGGCGGCAAGGAGACGCAGGCGCTGGGCGCGGTCGCGGTGGGTGTCGGCGATGAGTGAGACAACGAGCGCACCGCGGCGTGAACAGCCCTACGACCTGGTCGTCACCGGCGTGCGGCTGGTGAGCGGGGACGGGGTGGCGACCGGAGGGCTGGCCGTGTCGGGCGGCCGGATCGCCTGCCTGCTGGGGCCGGACGAGCGCCCGCCCGCGCGGCGGACGCTCGACGGCGGCGGACGCCATCTGCTCCCCGGCCTGATCGACTCCCATGTGCACTTCCGCGCCCCGGGGCTGACGCACAAGGAGGACTGGGCGCACGCGAGCCGGGCCGCCGTCGCGGGCGGGATCACCACGGTGATCGACATGCCCAACACGGTCCCGCCGCTGCGCACCGGCGAGGAGGCGCACCGCAAGGCCGAGCTGATCGAGGGCGCCTCCCTGGTGGACTACCGCTTCCACCTCGGCGTGGCGGGCGAGGACCCCTCCCCGTTGCGCGAGGTGGGCCCGCGCGAGGCGACCAGCGTCAAGGTCTTCCTCGCCGGGCACCACACGGCCCCGCACGTCGTGCGCGACCCGGTGCAGCTGGAGAAGATCTTCCGCACCGCCGCCGAGTCCGGCCTGCGACTGCTGCTGCACGCCGAGGACGACGGCGTGTTCGGGCTGCTGGACGGGTGGCGCGGCGAGCCGTCCGGCTACGCCGAGTACGAGCGGCACCGTCCGCGCAGCGGCGCGATCGTCGCGGTGGCCCGGGTGGTGGAGCTGGTCCGCCGCCACGGCACGTCCGTGCACGTGCTGCACGCCTCCACGGCCGAGGAGGCCGACCTGCTGACGGCCGCCGCCTACGCGGGCCTTCCGGTGACCTTCGAGGTGACGCCGCATCATCTCTCCTTCACCGCAGCGGAGACGTGCCGGGTCGGCGCGCGGGCGCGCCTCAGTCCCGCGCTGCGGGACGCACCGGACCAGGACCGGCTCTGGCAGGCGGTCCTGGGCGGCCACGCCGCGACGCTGGGCAGCGACCACGCTCCGCACACGCGGGCGGAGAAGCTCCGCGTCCCGGCGGAGGCTCCGCCCGGGCTGCCCGGCGTGCAGGAAATGCTCCCTGCCGTGCACACCGGCCTGCGCCGACGCGGCCCCCAGGACTCGCCGGACGCCCAACTCTCGTGCTTGGTGCGGATGCTCGCCGAGCGCCCGGCCGAACTGTTCGGTCTCGACGAGCGCAAGGGCCGGCTGTGTGCCGGGCTCGACGCGGACTTCGTGCTCTTCGACGCGGACGAGCGGTGGATGCTCGAACCGGGCACGATCCGCTCCAAGTGCGGCTGGTCCGCCTACGAGGGCTGGACGATGACCGGCCGGGTGCTGCACACGGCCCGGCGCGGCGAGACGGTCTACCGGCTGTCCGACGACCGCGCCGACGCCGCGTTCGGCGCGGCGGACGGCCGGTGGCTGGACGCACGCCGCCCCTCGGACGTGGAACCCCGATGACCCCGGCCCTGCGGCGCGGAGAGCCTGCGGTGACGGCGTTCGCCTGCGGCGTCGCCGTGGCCGGGATCTACTACGCCCAGCCGCTGCTGCCCGCGCTCGCCGCGAGCTTCCACGCTCACCGTGCGAGCGCGGCGGCGGTGGTGTCGGCGGGTCAGCTCGGTTACGCGGCGGGGCTGCTGCTCATCGTCCCGCTGGGCGACCGGCTGTCGCGGGGCCGGCTGGCCACGGCGCTGCTGGGGTTCGCCGTGCCGGCGGCGGTCCTGGCCGCGACGGCGCCGGCCCTGCCGGTCCTGGCGGTCGCGGTCGTGCTGCTGGGCCTCACCGGCAGCGCGGCCCAGGTCCTGGTCGCCCGCACGGCCTCGACGGCCGGCCCCGAACGACGCGGCCGCGCGGTCGGCACCGTGATGGGCGGCCTGACGGCCGGCATCCTGCTCGCCCGGGTGGTCTCCGGCCAACTTGCCGCGCTCTGCGGCTGGCGCGCGGTGTACGCGGCGGCGGCAGTGCTGCTGGCGGCTGCCGCCGCCCTGGTACGGGCGCTTCTGAACGACGGGGAGCTTGCACCTCCCCAGGAGCGCGAGGGCGCTCCGACGCACGACTCCGCCGCGGGGCGCGACATTCCCCCAGCCTCCGGCCGGGGGGACCCCCACCCGGCCTTCAGACGCGGGTACACCCACCCGGCCTTCAGACGCGGGTACACCCACCCGGCCTTCAGACGCGGGTACACCCACCCGGCCTTCAGACGCGGGTACACCCATCCGGCCTTCAGGCGGGGGGACGCCCATCCCTGGTACCTGGAGCGCCGAACGAGCAGGGCCGTCCTCCCCGGGCGGTTCTCGCGCCCGGCGGCGGAGCCGCACATCGGTAGAGCCCCGCGCCCCTGGCGGGTACAACCAACTCCGGGCGCGAAACAGACGGCTCGACAGACTGGCGGCTCCGCCGCCGGGCGGAACGCTCGGTGCCCCTGGAGGGTGCGGCTGAGCGGCTACTGCATGAGCGGCTTCGCCGTGTTCGCGGCGTTCTCCGTGTTCTGGACGCCCACGGCGTTCCTGCTCGCGCGGTCGCCCTTCCGGTTCGGCGAAGCCGCCATCGGGCTGTTCGGGCTGACCGGGATCGCCGGCGTGCTGCTCGCGCAGCCCGCCGGGCGGTGGTGCGACCACGGGCATGTGCGCCCCGCGCGCTTCGGTTTCAACGGGCTGATGGTCGTGGCGTTCCTGCCGCTCACCCTGGGCCGGGGGAGCCTGGTGCTGCTGGGTGTCGGAGCCGTGCTGCTGGATCTGGGGCTGCGCGGGGTGCAGACCGCCAACCAGCAGGAGATCTACGCCCTGCTGCCCGCAGGCACCCACAGCCGGGTGACCACCGTCTACATGACCTGCTACTTCGCCGGCGGCGCGACGGGCTCCGCGCTCTCCGCCGTCGTCTGGGCCCGCGCCGGGTGGTCCGGCGTGTGCCTGCTCGGCGCGGCGTTCGCCGCGCTGCCCCTGCTCCCCCAGGCAGCCGCCGCCGCACTGCGGCCGCGGACGACCACCGTCGCCGGTTCCGAGGAGGCGTCATGACAGCGACCGAGACACCCACGACCACGACCGCCCTCACCAAGTTCACCGACCCGCTGCGGATCCCGCCACGGCTGCGCGCGGACCGCGCCGACTCGCCGGCGCGGTTCACCCTCCGGACCGAGGGCGTGAGCCTGCGGCTGCACGCGCAACTGCCGCCGACCCCGCTGTGGACCTACGGCGGGCACTTCCCCGGCCCGGTCCTCGACGTGCACCGCGGCCAGCGCACCCGGGTGACCTGGGAGAACGGCACGGCCACGCCCTACCCGGCCGTGGCCGCGTTCCTCGCGGACGCGCCTGGCAACCCCTCCCTCGCGATGAACGATCCGGGCATCGGCCTGGCCCAGCCCGTCAGGGGCGTGGCCGCGCTGCCCGCCTGGCAGGTGACGCACCTGCACGGCGCGGTGACCGGGGGCAACAACGACGGGTGGATGGAGAACGCCGTGCTGCGCGGCGACGCGCAGCTCTCCGAGTACCCGAACGACCAGCCCGCGATGACGCTCTGGTACCACGACCACGCCATGAACATCACCCGGCTCAACGTATACGCCGGGCTGGTCGGGATGTACCTGCTGCGGGACGACGAGGAGGAGGCCCTCGGGCTGCCGGGCGGCGACCGCGAAATCCCGCTGATCGTCTGCGACCGCAACCTGGAGACCGACGCGTCGGGGCGCTTCACCGGGCGGCTGCTGCACAAGACCACCGGCACGCTGCCGTTCGTCGGGCCCTACACGCTGGTCAACGGCACGATCTGGCCCCACCTGGAGGTCCGGCCCGGCTGGTACCGGTTCCGGGTGCTGAACGCGTCCAACTCGCGCACCTACCGGCTGCACCTGCTGGACGAGAGCGGCGCGGTGGTCACCGGCTGCGCGTGGCTCATCGGCACGGACAGCGGGCTGCTCGGCGCGCCGCTGCCCGTCCCCGCCGACGGGCTGACCCTGGCCCCGGCCGAACGAGCGGACGTGCTGGTCGACTTCGGCGCCTTCCGAGGGCAGTCGCTGCGGCTGGTCAACTCCGCGCAGGCGCCCTTCCGCGGCGACCCGCTGCCGCCGGGGGTCAAGCCCGGCGACCCGCTGCCCGCCGCCCGCCTGCCGGAGCCGGACGTGATGCAGTTCCGCGTCGCGGACATCCCGCTGACGGACACGTTCCGGCTGCCGCCGACTCTCTCCCCCACCTACTGCCGGCTCACCCACGACCGGCTCCCGCCCGACCACATGCACCGGATGCTGGCGCTCGCCGCCGACGCCGACGGCACGCTGGGGCTGTGGGAGCTGGGCGAGGTCCCGGCCCCGGCGGCGGCGACCGGCGGCGTCAGGGACGGCATCATCCAGGTCACCGACCAGGACGGGGTGACCACCACCTACCAGCGCCTCGCCCGCCACTTCGACGACCAGCTCAACTGGCGGGCCCGCCAGGACGGGTGGGAGGTGTGGCGGATCCTCAACCTGAGCGGGATCCTGCACCCGATCCACATCCACCTGACCCGCTTCCAGCCGCTGTCCCTCGACGGCTACGACACCGCCAGGTTCGTCCAGGCCCAGGGCGGCACCGCGCCCGGCGCCCCGGTCGCCCATCTGGACTCGCTGCCGATCGACCCGTCCCTGACGGGCTGGAAGGACGTGATGCGGGTGCCGCCGGGCACGATGGTCACCGTGGCCGGCCAGTTCCGCGGCGCGTCCGGACGGTACATGTACCACTGCCACATCCTGGAGCACGAGGACGCCGGGATGATGCGGGAGTTCGCGGTGATGCCCGGGGCCGTCATGGACGTCGGCGGGATGGGCGGCATGGGCGGTGGCGGCATGGGCGGTGGCGGGATGGGCGGCATGGGCGGCATGTGACGCAGGCCCGGCCGGGCGCCCGCGCCCGCTCCCGTGCACGCGAACGGCCTCGCCGGTGGATCCCTGGGCGGATCCACCGGCGAGGCCCTTTCGCGAGGCGTCCGCGCTGGTTCAGTCGTCCGGCTGGTGCGCCTCCTGCGGCGGGTGCGGCAGGGGCGGGCACTGCCCGGGGTGCAGGCACGTGTCCGGGGGGTCCTCCGGCACCGGGGTCTCCTGCGGCGCGGACTGCTCCCCCCGTGCGGTCGACATCGCCCGTGCGGTCAGCGCCGCCGCCGCCGACGGCGGCTGCTCGGCCTCCGGCTGGCACCAGCCCGGGTGCTTGCACTCGGTCGCGAGGCCGCCGCGAGGGGTGGGTGAGGGATTCGCGGTCATCGGGTGCTCCTGTCACTCGTGCCCCTGCCCGGGAGGCAGGGGCGGCTTTCGCTATCGAATGTGCGTCGCCGGGCGTCCCGGGCACATGAGTCCAGAGTCCCGGGCAGGTCCCGGTCGGGCACCCGGGCGTGAATCCGTCACACCTTCAACTTCAATGACCAGCGGAGGCGACCGGTGCGCGACCGCTACCCACCCGGGCGGACCGGGATCTCGGCGCGTACGACCACGCCCGCGCACCCCTCGACGCCGTCCGGACCGCCCTGCACGCACAGCGTGCCCCCGAGCTCCTGCGCCCGCTCGGACATCGACCGCAGCCCGACACCGCCCGGCCGGACACCGCCTGCGTGGACAGCGCCCGCGTGGACACCGCCGGCCGCGGCCTGGCGCGCCGGACCGTCCAGGCCGCGGCCGTCGTCGCTGACCTCCAGCAGCACCGCGTCGTCGGCGACGCCCAGGCAGAGGCGCGCTCGGCGGGCGCCCGAGTGCCGGACCACGTTGTGCAGGGCCTCGGAGGCGATCCGGTACAGCGCCACCTCTACGGCCGCCGGGAGCTCGGGCAGCGGGTCCGGGCGCAGCTCGACGTCGATCAGCAGGTTCCGGCCACCGAGGCCGGTCGCGAGGCCGCGCAGGCTCGGACCCAGCCCGTCCCGGTCGAGCACCGCCGGGGTCAGCCCGGCGGTGATCCGCCGCAGCTCGGTGATGGCGTCCGCGATCCCCTCGGAGACGCCGCCGAGCCGCCCGCCGGCCGGGTCGTCCCCGGCAAGGCCCGCGCGGGCCGTGTCGACCTGGAGCCGCAGGCCGGACAGCGCCGGCGCCAGGCCGTCGTGCAGGTCTCGGCGGAGCCGCCGCCGCGCCTCCTCGCGGGCGAGCACGATCCGCTCCCGACTGGCCTGGAGCTCCTGGTACAGGCCCAGCGAGGCGATCGCGGGCGCGGCCTGGTCGGCGAGCAGCCGCAGCACGTCGTGGTCCTGCTGGTCCAGCTCCGGCTCGCCCACACGGGCGGCGACCTCCAGGGCTCCGACCTCCTCGCCCTCGAAGACCAGCTCGAAGCGGTGCCAGAAGCGGGCGGCGGCGGTCTCCCCCAGCGTCGCGGTCTCCCGGCTGCCGCCGCTGGTGTGCACCAGGACCCGCGCCGCCGGGAACCGCAGCGTGGTGACGACGCTCTCGCACAGCAGCCGCGGCGCCTCCCCCGGTGTCACCGTCCGGCTCAACCGCCCCGCCAGCTCGCGCACCACGTGGTAGGGCCGGGCCCGGTCGCCGTAGTAGGAGCGGTCCACCACCCGCACCGCCCAGCCGCCGGTCGCCCGCAGCAGCAGGCCGATCGCCAGCGACCCCACGGCCAGCACCAGCGCGCCGGGGGTGCGGGTGCCCGGCAGCACGTCGGACAGCCCGATCGCGAGCGCGAAGTACCCCACCACCAGCACGGCCAGCGTGACGAGCACGGCCAGCACCCGGCGGGTGGCCCGGTCGAGGTGCGCGGAGCGGTCCCGTGCGAAGAAGAAGACGAGGCCCAACGGCAGCAGCACCAGCGGACTGTAGAAGAGCACCAGGGTCGCGGCGCTCGGCAGCGGGAAGAAGTAGTCCACGTAACTCCCCACGGTCAGCAGCAGGAACGGGACCACCACCAGCAGCAGCGCGCCGGGCAGCAGGGGCGACCGGCCCGAACTGCGCACCGGCCCCCGACGACGACGCCCCCGCCACCGCCACGCCCTCACGGCGAGCACCAGGAAGCCCAACGCGGAGAGGCTGACCGGCACGTAGACCAGGGCCGCGCCGACGACGGACGACAGGGCGCTCTTGACGGTGACCCAGGGTCGGCCGGTGGCAAGCGGGTTGGCCATCCCGTACCAGTCGCTCTGGGTCCCGGTGTCGAGATAGACCTCGCAGAGCGTCCAGACGGCGATCCCGACAACCAGCGCCCGCCCCCAGCGCCGTCCGGGCAGCCTCCCGTCAGGGAGCCAGAACGGCAGGCTGTAGAGGAGGAAGATGGACAGGCAGTCACCGGCGTAGCCCACCAGCACGACGCCGGTGCGCACCACGATGCCGCACCCCACGGCCGCCGCCGCGATGCCGATGGCCTGACCGACCAGCTCCCCGGTGCTGGTCAGCAGGAGCAGCCGGCCGACCGTTCCTCCCGAGGGGTGGGCGAGGCTGAACGTCCCCGCGAGGGCGCAGGCCAGCATGAAGAGGATGTGCGAGCCGAAGATGCCGAAGTCCACCGAGGCCAGGCGCGATCCGCCCAGGCCGGTGTAGGCCAGCGCCAGCCAGACGAAGCACGCGCCGAGCGCCACGCCGCAGGCCGCGTAGGCGGCGCCCATCTGTCGGCTCCCGGCCCACGCCGTGCGCGGCGTCCCGCTCAGCTCCGCCATCACTGTCCCTGGCCCCTCTTACGACCTCCCCCGTCCGCCGTGGCGAGCGTCCATCGTGGCGCGCCCGGCGTCCCGGGCGCATGGGGCAGCGGTCCCGCACCGGTCACCTCGCGGCGCCCGACGGGCCGGGCGCCTGCTGTCCCGCCGGGCGCGGCGGCTCGCCGAGACCGGCGTCGCGGGCCCGCGCGGCGGCCTCGGTCCGGGTGGCGACGTGCAACTTGTCGAAGATGTGCGAGATGTGATTGCGCACCGTCTTCTCGGCCAGGTAGAGCTCACGGGCGATGCGGCGATTGTCCAGCCCCCGGGCGACCAGGTCGAGCACCTCGATCTCACGCGAGGTCAGCCCCGGGAAGAGCTGCTCGGCCTCCCGGCGGACGCCGCCGGTGAGCAGGGCGGAGATCCGCGTGGCGACGTCCGCACTGAACACCGCGCCGCCGTGCGCCACCGTCCGCACCGCGTGCAGCACCTCGTCCCGGCCCGCGCCCTTGACCAGGTAGCCGCGCGCGCCCGCCTGGAGTGCGCCGAGCAGGCTGCCGTCGTCGTCCGAGGTGGTCAGCATCAGCACCGGGACGGTGGGGTGCAGTTGGCCCAGGCGTCTGGTGGCCTCGATCCCGGAGGCGTCCGGCAGCGACAGGTCCATCACGACCACATCGGGCCGCTGGGCCCCCACCGCCTCCAGCGCGGCCGCCGCCGTCTCGGCCTCGGCGACCACCCGCACGTCGTCGGTGCTCTCCAAGGCGGCGCGCAGCCCCTCCCGGAACAGCGGGTGGTCGTCGACGACGACCACCCGCACGCCCGAGGTCCCGTTCCGGTCCCCGTCGCTCTCCACGCGCGACATGCTACTAAAAGTCAGTACACGGTCACACTGAGCCATGGGGCGTCGCTCACGCTGCCGCTCCCGGGGGAACGGGGTGCGCCCGGGGCGCCCCCGGCTCCGCGGACTACCCCTTGAGCCAGTTGAGGAACTGGCTCCAGCGACCGCCGCGGTCCGCCTTGTCCGGCTGGGGAGCGATCGGCCCCGTCGGCTGCGGAGCCTGCGTCGGCGCGGCCCGGTGCGCGATCTCGACGGGCGTGAAGCGAGCCGGCAGGGAGGCCAGGCCCCGGCTGAACGGCCCCGGACGCCACGCCAAGCTCTGCTCGGGGACGGCGAGGACGACGTCGGGGAGCTGGTTCAGCAGGTTCTCGATCGCGGTGACCGCGATCTGGCGGGCCGGCTCCTTGGACGGGCAGGCGTGCGGCCCGGCACTCCACGACAGATGCGCCCGGCTGCCCGACTGCCGCGCCGCGGTGAGGGCCGGGTTGGTGTTGGCGGCGCCGATGCTGACCAGGAAGAGGTCGCCGGCCGGGAAGTGCTGCCCGGCGAATTCCAGGTCGCTCGCCGAGTAGTGCGCCATGAAGTTCGCCATGGGCGGGTTCTCCCACAGCGTGTCGTCGATCGCCTCGTCGATCAGGCCGCCCTTGTTGGCGTACCCGTCGTCGGTGAGCACCCGGTGCAGGGTGTTCCCGATGAGGTTGCGCAGCGGCTCGGAACCGGAGGCCAGCAGCAGCGCGAGCTGGTACACCATCTCCTCGTCGGTGAGCTTGGCGTGGTGCTGCAGCAGCCAGGAGGTGACATCGTCGCCCGGCCGGCTGCGCTTGAGCGCCACCAGTTCGCCGCAGGCGCCGAACAGCACGCCGACCGCCTGCTCGGCGTTGACACCCTCGAACATGCCCGAGGTGCCGAACATCACCCGGTCGCCGATCTCGGCGGGGCACCCGAACAGCTCGTTGAAGACCATGAGGGAGACCTGCTTGGCGTAGTCGCCGAGCAGGTCCGCCGAGCCGCGCGGGCCGAACTGGGAGATGAGGAAGTTGGAGACCTGCTCGGTGCTCCGGGCGAGCCGGTGCATGTCGATGCGGGCCATGGCGTCCGTGATGGCCTGACGCAGCCTCAGGTGTTCGGCTCCGTCGCTGAACAGGGCGTTCGGCCGGTAGGTCAGCGTCGGGACGACGGGACTGTCGGCGGGCAGCCTGCCCTCGGCGAGGTCGCGCCAGCGGCGGGAGTCCTTGCGGAAGTTGGCCGGGTCCTGGAGGAGCCGCAGCGCGGTCTGGTAGTCGGTGACCAGGGTGGCGTCGACCCCGGGGGCGAGCTCGACCGGGGCGGTGGGCCCGTAGTGGCGGAGGTAGGAGTAGTAGGCCTCCGGGTCGGCCGCGAACTCCGGTCCGTAGATGGGCACTCGACTGCCGAAGGAGTGGGCGGGGCAGCCGGGCGGGGGCACCGGGGCGGAAGAGCGAACGTCCATGTCTGCCTGGGGCTCCTAAGCCGGCGGGCCAGCAAAAGCTGACGAGACTGGTCAGAGGGGCCAGTTGCTTCAATCCCCGCAACCGCGGGGTGTGGACCCACCTGCTCCGCAAAATCGGTGCGATCGTATCACCGGTTGACGGGTCGTCCGTTTCCCGTTCCAGGACGGGGCGTTGGGGGTGCTGTCGCCCCCAACCCGGGCGCTCGCGCAGCCGACACTAGCCCACCAAGATCATCCCATAGTAGTTTTGCGGCGCCGATGTTGTGCACACGTCGCCCGGGGCGGCGCCCGGGTTTGCGCTCCAGGGGCGCGGGGCAGTGATGGGGCCGATGGGGAGGGAGTGGTTCCGGCGCGCCGCAGGACAGTTCACTTGTGTGCGTCATGATGCGTGTCGGGCGCCGATCGTGATCGGTTTGCGCATGTTCCGCTTGGGAATATCAGCGGGGTTTGCCAAAAATGGTCGCGTCGATGCTCCCGTGAAGACGTGCCCGTCCCCAGCGCCGACGGCCTTCGTCGACGTATGACGGTCGATCAATCGCCGCTCGGGGAAGGGACGGCGCGCTTGGAGAACGGATGGGTGAGTGGACAGCATCTTCTCGGGTGAAGGGCGTTCCATCGGGGAGTTCCTTCGCGACCGCTGGGTCGACATGGGCGATGGGCTCGGGCTGCCGACGTCCATGACCGGCCCGGTGACGGACCAGGTCCGGGATCTGCTCCGACCGTGGGCCGACATACCCGTCGGGCGGTCGTGCCCGTTCCCCTCGTACGTCGCCGGCGACGGTTTCCCCGCCGAGATGTCGGTGAAGTGGTCCCGGGGGAGACCGGAGCTGCGCATCCTGTTCGAGGCGCTGGGCGCCTCCACGCCCATCACCGCGGCCGCCAACCGGGCCGCCGCAGCGGAACTGACGGGCCGACTGGCCTCGGAACCGCTGGTGGACCTGGGCCGCTACGCGAGGGTGGCCGACGTGTTCGCGCCCGACGCCGGACCGGCGGCGCCCGCGCCCGTGTGGCACTCGCTGGCCTGGCGGCCAGG
This sequence comes from Streptacidiphilus neutrinimicus, assembly GCF_000787815.1. Lineage (GTDB taxonomy): Bacteria > Actinomycetota > Actinomycetes > Streptomycetales > Streptomycetaceae > Streptacidiphilus > Streptacidiphilus neutrinimicus. The sequence goes on along the minus strand of NZ_BBPO01000001.1, from coordinate 71,783 downwards.
ACATCCGCCGGCCTTCAAGATCTATTTCGGGCTGTACACCATGGCCCTGCAGAAACGATTCACCGTGGTGACCGAGGCGATGGAACGCCTCGGGATGGGCGCCGCCTGGGCCGACGCCGCCGAAGGGGTGGCCCGGGGGACCCTGGCGGACGGAGCCGAGCGGGAGCTCGAGTTCTTCGCCCTCGACCTGGACTCCGGCCCTAAGGCGAGGGCCAAGGTCTACTACCGCAACCACACCAGCAGCGTCGCCGTCGTTCAGCAGATGGCCTCGCTCGCCCGGACGCACGACCCGGCAAGGGCCCTCTCGGCCTTCCGGACCCTGCTCGGCACGGATCCCGAAGCCGCCGGAGACGCCCCACTGACCTGCCTGGCCTTCCGGTCCGACGCCACCCGCGCCGACGAGTCGACCACGTACTTCCGGGTGTCGAGTTTCACCGGGTCCGACGCGGAGGCCGCAGGCAGGATCGGGGCGCTGATGGCGCACGAGGGCCTCGACCCGCAACGTCACCACGCCCTCGTCCAGGCCGTGGCGCCGAAGCCGCCGAGCCGGATCAGGGGTCTCCAGGAACTGGTCAGCTACCGCTCCCGCGGCCACGAGGGCGACGTGTCCGTCTACTTCAGGTTCCCGCTCTACCCCCCGTTGACCGCCCCGTCCGGCCGGCCGACCCGGCAGTCCAGAAGAATCCTCCAGGAGGTCGAATCCGCATGACCACCACCACCCTGCCCATGCCCCTGCAGGCCGTCGCCGACAGGAACGAGCAGCACGTCCACGCATACCGCGCCAGCCGCCTGATCGTCCTGCTGGAGGACCCGACGACACCGGCAGCCACCAAGGACGCGGTGCTGGCCCACGTGAAACCGTGGTCGGACGCGTTCCAGCGGATGATCAGCGTCCGGGCCGCGTTCGAGACCGACCCCCAACTCAGGGAGCTCGCCGTCGAGCACCAGCAGGAGGAGCTCGGCCACAACGGGATTCTGGTGGAGAGCCACGACACCGGCCGTACCGCCGACTGGGACCCGGTCGTGGAGGCCGGAGCCGCCTGGTTCGTCGACCAGTTCCGCGTCCTGCCCGGACTGCACAAGGTCGTCCTCGCCCACCTCGTGCTCGAGGCCGGAAGCCTCACCTTCAGCAATGCCGGGTCCCTGGCCTTCCCCGGCAACGCCTACTTCGCCCTGCACGACGAAGCGGACGAGGAGCACATCGAGATGGGCTACCGCCTGCTCGCCGAGCGCGGGGAGTGGGACCTCGGCGAGGTCACCGACCTGCTCGACCGTGCCTGGCAGATCATCACCATGGTCTCCGACCGGATCGCCGAGCTGGCGCTCCGCGACACCGCCGTGCCGGCATGAGCGCAGCCCCCGCCGTGGCCCTCGACTCCGACTCCGCCAGAGGAATCGCCGAGCACTGCGCACGCGTGTTCCGACAGACCCTCGGCGACCGCCTGGTCGCGGCCTACGCCCTGGGGAGCCTCGCCCACGGCGGGTTCGCGCCCGCTGTCAGCGACATCGACCTCGGGCTCGTCCTTGAGGACCGGCGCGAGGGCGACGAGGGGACCATCGCGGCGGTCACCCGCGAGCTCCAGCACACGGACGCCGCCTACGAGCGCCTGTCGGTGTTCTGGAGCTCCTTGCCGGCCCTGCGGGGAAACCGGGAGGACGGCAGGTTCCCGGCCGTCGACCGGCTCGACCTCAAGATCAGCGGCGTCCTGCTCCTGGGCGAGGACGTGCGGCGGGACGTGGAACGACCGGCCGCCGACACGCTGCTGACCGACAGCGTCCGCTTCGCGCTGGAGGTGCTCGCGACGGATGCCGTCGTGGCCGAGTTCCACAGCCCCGCGAGTCTGGCGAGGGACACCCGGCGGTTCACCAAGGCGGTCCTGCTCCCACTGCGGTTCCTCTACACCGGCGCCAACGGGGAGCCGGGCTCGACCGACGACGCCATCGACCTCCACCTCGCGGGCTTCTCGCCGGTGGCGGCGGAGCTCGTCCGTGCGGCGACGCGTGCGCGCCACGGACGGCCGGCCCCGGCGGAGCAGCTCACCGAGCTCCTCCGGGCCGACCTCGTCCCGCTCTACCTCTTCTACATCGACCGCTGCCTCCCCCGGCTGGCCCCTGCGGACAGCGACCTGGCTCAGGGCCTCACCCAGTGGCGGGCACGCCTGCTGAACGAGCCCGTGCCGGTGAGGCAGCCCGTGCCGGCCGCCCCGCGCGACCACCGCGCCTAGACCCGCCCAAAGCCCGGAAGGGGCCGTCCCTCCGCGGGACGACCCCTTCCGGCAGCGGGACTTCGGTGGGCGTCTAGCCGACGCGGGCCAGCAGGTAGCTGACGAGCGTGGTCAGCGCCGCCGCCGACGACTTCTCGTCGCGCGCGTCGCAGGTGACGACCGGAGTGTCTTCGAGCAGGTCGAGGGCCTCCCGCAGCGAGGCCTCGGCACGCACGGGGTTGCCGTCGAAGTTGTTGACCGCGATCGCGTAGTCGAGCCCGTACTGCTCGATCAGGTCGATCACGGCGAAGGAGTCGGCGAGCCGCTCCGGGTCGACGAGGACCAGCGCGCCGAGGGCGCCTCTGGCCATGTCCTCCCACATCTGCACGAAGCGCACCTGTCCGGGCGTGCCGAACAGGTAGAGCACGACGCGGTCGCTGATGGTGAGCCGGCCGAAGTCCATGGCGACGGTGGTGGTGGTCTTGCCCCTGACCCCCTTCAGGTCGTCCACGTCCTGTGCCGCCCGCGTCATCGTCTCCTCGGTCGACAACGGCTCGATCTCGGAGATCGAGCCGATCAACGTGGTCTTGCCCACGGCGAAGTGACCCACGACCAGGATCTTGACGGCGGTCTGCGTGGCGCCGCCGGCGACGTAGTCCCGCGACCGCAGGCTCGGTCGTTCACCCAAACTTGGCCCGGAGACCACTGAGCACCTCCTCAAGGAGCTCCTTGTCGGCAAGACGGGCGCGGGCCACCGGCGGACGGGTGATCAGGTAGCCGGCCTCGGTGAGACCGGCCAGCATGATCCGCACCACGCCCAGCGGCAGCCGGGTGTGCCCCGCGATCTCGGCCACCGAGAGGTAGCCCGCGGAGCAGAGGTCCAGCAGCCGTTGCTCCTCCGGCGAGAGCCGCAGGGGGCGCTGCACCTGCTCGGGTGCGGCCGTCACGAGGGTGATCAGCGAGAGCTGGTCGTCGTCCGGCAGCCGGCGTCCCTTGGTGATGACGTAAGGACGCACTAACTCCGTGGCGTCGAGCTCGAAGTCGTCGGGCCCGTTCATGAGCGCACTCCGAGGTTCTCGCGCGGTGGCGCGACCAGTACCTTGCCCAACTGGCCGACCAACTGCTGCATCCGGAAAGTGATGTTCTGCATGTCCACGTCCGGCGCGGCGGAGACGCCGAGGTAGGCGCCCTCACCGGCGGAGATCAGGAAGACCCAGCCGCCGTCGAACTCGACCAGCGTCTGGCGCCACAGGCCGCTGCTGTCCTCGCAGAAGAAGCCGAGCGACCGGCTCAACGACTGCACGCCGCTCATCGCGGCGGCGACGCGGTCGGCGTCGTCCTTGTCGAAGTCCTTGGTACGGGCCATGAGGAGCCCGTCGGCCGAGATCAGGACCGCGTGCAGGGCCCCGGGAATCTCCAGGGCGCTGTCGAGCATCCATGACAGATCGTCGTTCACGAGAACTCATGCCCTTCACTGCTTGACCCACGTGTGCTGATCGTCTGGTCCCCGTCGTCGCCGCGGGCGGCCCGGCCGGACCGGGTGCCCCGCTGGAACGCTCCCATGATCGCCGCGGTCTCGGCGCCGGACCGGGCCGAGGCGATCGGGGTCGGCGCGGAGCCCGGCACGATCGCCATCGGACGCTTGCGCCTTCTCAGCGGCAGTCCGTCGGTGGTCGTCGGGGAGGCCGGCACGGGCTCGGGCCCGTTCGGCTGGGGCGGTGGCACGGAGGAGCGCGTCATGGGAGGAGCCGGTGCCTTCTTCTCGGGCATGGACGTCAGCAACTCGTGCGGCAGCAGGACCACCGCCCGCACGCCGCCATAGGGTGAACTGGAGTCCACCGACACCTCGAAGCCGAATCGCTCACTCAGCACGCCGATGACGGCGAGGCCGAACTGCGGCGGATTGCCCAGCCCCGCAACGCTCTTGACGCGATCGCTGCTCAGCAGCCGCTCCGCGCGGGCCCGCTCCTCGTCGTTCATGCCGACACCGGCGTCGTCCACGACGATCGCCACACCCTTGGGGACGGCGCGGATGTTGATCTCGACGACCGTGTCCGGGCTGGAGTAGCTGGTGGCGTTGTCGAGGAGTTCGGCCAGCGCCAGCGCAACCGGCTCAACGGCGCGGCTGGAGATGCCGAAGTCCACCTGGGAGAGGATCTCCACACGCCGGAAGTGCCGGACGCGCCCCTGCGCGCTGCGGACCACGTCGTAGACCGAGGCGTTGTCGCGGTGGCGGCCGAGCCAGCCGTCGCAGAGCACCGCGATGGACTGGGCGCGGCGGCCGAACTGGGAATTGGTGTGGTCGATCTCCAGCAGGTCCTGGAGGATGACCGACTCACCGTGCTTGGTCTGCAGCCGGGAGAGGATCAGCTGCTGCTCGGCGGCCAGACCCTGCAGGGTGCGCATGGCCGACTTCAGCACGGTCTTCGTCGCTTCCTCGGCCTGCTCCTGGGCCGCAGCGACGGACTGCACGTAGTGGTGCTCCAGGTCGGAGTAGTACTCCCTGAGCCCCGCTATCTCCTGCCTCAACGCCATGGCCGCCTTGCGCTGGCGGACGACGACGGCGATCACGATGAGCAGGAGCACGACAAGAGCCCACAGCGCTGGGTTCTCGATGTATTCCGTCATAAGACTCTCTTCAGGCGTCTGACAGCCGGCCTCCGATCCCCCGCCAGTGCAGGGTGGACCCGCCCGCTCCGCAAAGCGAGGTGATCGTATCATCGGCCGCTCGGGTGGCCGACCGTCCGCCCGTGCTATCACGGCTATATGAGGATGCGTCTCTTCCACTTGCTTTTCACGGAGTTGACGCGCGTCGCCCGGCCAGCCGCAGGACCGTGCGACGCCCACGCAGCCTCACCGACGGGCGCCGCTGCTGCAGTGCGCACGCACGCGGGCGAGGCCCGCCCACGGCGGACCTCGCCCGACTTCACGTGAATGTCATCAACCCTTAACGCAGACAACCTGCTTGAGCTCGGCCACGACCTCGACGAGGTCGGTCTGCTGGGCCATGACCTTCTCGATCGGCTTGTAGGCGCCCGGGATCTCGTCCACGACGCCGGAGTCCTTGCGGCACTCCACGCCCCGCGTCTGCTCCACCAGGTCGCGAACGCCGAACGTGCGCTTCGCCGCCGACCGCGACATCTTCCGCCCCGCGCCGTGCGAGGCCGAGTTGAACGCCGCCGTGTTGCCCAGGCCACGGACGATGTAGGAGCCGGTGCCCATGGAGCCGGGGATGATCCCGTAGTCCCCCGCACCGGCGCGGATCGCGCCCTTGCGGGTGACCAGCAGGTCCTCCCCCTCGTAGGTCTCCTCCGCCACGTAGTTGTGGTGGCAGGAGATGATCTGGTCGAAGGTGACCTTGGCCTTGCGGAACTCGGCGCGGACGGCGTCCTGGAACAGCGCCATCATCACCGCGCGGTTGCGCTTCGCGTACTCCTGCGCCCAGAACAGGTCCGAGCGGTAGGCCCGCATCTGCGGGGTCGCCGCGATGAAGACCGCGAGGTCCCGGTCGACCAGGTTCTGGTTGTGCGGGAGCGAGCGGGCGACGCCGATGTGGTGCTCGGCGAGCTCCTTGCCGATGTTGCGCGAGCCCGAGTGCAGCATCAGCCAGACCGCGCCGGACTTGTCGAGGCAGACCTCGATGAAGTGGTTGCCCGAGCCCAGCGAGCCCATCTGCTGCAACGCGCGCTCGCGCCGCGCCTTCACCGCCGGGGTGAGACCGTCGAAGCGGGACCAGAAGTCGTCCCAACCGCCCACGGCGAAGCCGTGGATGCGGCCCGGGTCGACCGGGTCGCCGTGCAGGCCGCGGCCGACCGGGATGGCCTGCTCGATCCTCGAGCGCAGCCGGCTCAGGTCGTCGGGCAGATCACGGGCGGTGAGCGAGGTCTTGACCGCACTCATCCCGCAGCCGATGTCCACGCCGACGGCGGCCGGGCAGACCGCGCCCTTCATGGCGATCACGGAGCCGACCGTCGCGCCCTTGCCCAGGTGCACGTCGGGCATGACGGCCAGGCCGTGGATCCAGGGGAGCGAGGAGATGTTGCGCAGCTGCTGCAGGGCCTGGCCCTCGACCGTCGCGGGGTCGGTCCACATGCGGATGGGCACGTTGATGCCCGGGATCTCGGTGTACGACATGGGGATTGTTCTCCTGGGAACAAGGCTACAAGTGTGTGGGCGCACCGGCGCGCACAGGCGCCACGGTCGCGCGGGGTTCAGCGGCGGAAGCCGCAGACGGTGGAGGGGCGTCGCCTCGGGGAGGCGAGGGCGCCGATGTAGCGCCCTGGTCGCTGCTCGACCCGCATGGGACTGCCTCCTCTCCACCGTCCGGTCCCATTTCTGGGAAGGGGACCGGCCTGTCACGTCCGGTCTCTGCGCCTATCTACCCATGCGCCGCGGAGCCGTCGCAACGGGTTTTCGATCAGGGCACGTCGAAGCCCCCGACCCTTCCCGGGCCGGGGGCTTCGACGGCGACCGTGCGTCAGTTCGGCGTCAGTGCATGACGACCGGGACGCCCGCGTCCGACTCGGCGTTCGAGCCGGCCACGGTGTGGTGCTCCGGGCGGCCGGCGTTGACCAGGACGAAGACCAGCGCCGAGGCGACGAGCATGATGCCCACGGCCCACCAGATGGCGACGTCGTAGCCGTGCACCGCCGCCAGCGGGTTGCGCGGGTCGCTGGAGTGGTGCGAGACCAGCCAGCTGGTCGTCGCGCTCGCCGCGATGGTGTTGAGCAGGGCGGTGCCGATGGAGCCGCCGACCTGCTGCGAGGTGTTGATCATCGCGGAGGCCACGCCCGCGTCCTGCGGCTGGACGCCGATGGTCGACAGGCTCATGGCCGGCATGAACGAGGTGCCCATGCCCAGGCCGAGCAGGACCTCGGCGGGCAGGATCAGCGTCCAGTAGTTGCTGTCCACGTGCATCTGGGTGAGCATCAGCATGCCCATCGAGGCGACCAGCAGGCCGGGGCCCATCAGCCAGCGCGCCGGGACGCGGTTCATCAGCCGGGCGCCGATCTGCGTGGAGCCGGTGATCATGCCGGCGACCATGGGCAGGAACGCGACGCCGGTCATGACCGGGCTGTACTGCTTGATGCCCTGCAGGTAGTAGGTCATGAACAGGAACAGGCCGAACATGCCGATGATGGCGAGGCCGAGGCCGAGGTAGGCGCCGCCGCGGTTGCGGTTGAGCACGACGCGCAGCGGCAGCAGCGGGGCCTTGGTGCGGGACTCGACCAGGACGAACAGCGCGAGCAGCACCGCGGAGGCCACGAAGAGCCCGATGGTGATGCCGGCGCCCCAGCCGGACTCCTCGGCCTTGGTGAAGCCGTAGACCAGGGCGACCAGGCCGGAGGTGGCCAGCAGCACGCCGGGGATGTCGAGGCGGTTGCGGTTGCGCTCGCCCTCACGCTCGTGGACGAAGACCAGCGAGCCGACCACGGCCACGATCGCGAAGATGATGTTGACGTACAGCGCCCAGCGCCAGCTGGTGTACTGGGTCAGCGCGCCGCCCAGCAGCAGACCGACGGCGCCGCCCGCGCCGGCGATGGCGCCGAAGATGCCGAACGCGGTCGCGCGCTCCTTGGCCTCGGTGAAGGTGACGGCAAGCAGCGACAGGGCCGCCGGGGCGAGCAGCGCGCCGAAGACGCCCTGCAGCGCACGCGCGCCGAGCAGCATGGTCGAGTTGACGGCCGCGCCGCCGACGGCGGAGGCCAGCGCGAAGCCGACCAGGCCCACGATGAAGGCCCGCTTGCGCCCCCACAGGTCGGCCACGCGGCCGCCGAAGAGCAGCAGCCCACCGAAGGCCAGGCTGTAGGCGGTGATCACCCACTGGCGGTTGGCGTCGGAGATGTGCAGGTCCGCCTGGGCGTGCGGAAGTGCGATGTTCACGACGGTGGCGTCGAGGACGACCATCAGCTGGGCGATGGCGATGAAGATAAGCGCCTTCCAGCGCCTTGGATCGGGCTGGGCCTTGTCGAGTGACGCGGCGGGTGCGGAAGCAGACATGAGGATATCCCCGTATATGCGCGGCAGAGAGCTGCCGTCATCAGTGAGCGAACTTGTGTGTGTGGAACGTGAAACGATGACGTACGAACGTAACCGGGGGACACGCCAGTTGGCGTCGTCCCGGTGAAGTCGGGGTTTCGGGGCGGACGGTGGACCGAGTCAGCGGCCCTGGGACGTCACGAGACCGCGGGCGTCACGACCGGCACTCGCGCCGGCCGGCCGCGAGGATGCACTCGCGACGGACGTCCTCCAGCGACTGCGGGCTGCCGGGCAGCGGCGTCCGGGCGGGCGCCCGGAGACCGTCGAGCAGCAGCTGCAGGTGACGGTGGACGAAAGGCTTCAGGCTGTCGTAGGGGGCGCCGGGGAACGGCCGCACCAGCTGGGCGACCGCCATGAAGACGTCGTCACTGCCGACGTCCTCCCGCATGCTGCCGGCCGCCTGGGCGGCGCCGATGATGGTCCGGGCGACGCCGTCGAGGCGCTCCTTGGTCTCGAAGACCTCGGGCTCGTCCAGGTCCGTCCACTCGGAGAGCATCGGGCACAGGGCGCCGATCTTCCAGTTGACGGAGTCGTGCACCAGGCGGCTGAGCGCCTCGAACGGATCGCTCTCCTCCGCGTAGGCCTGCTGGGCCACGCTGATGGCTCGTTCCATGACCTCCAGGACGACGCCGCGCACCAGCGCGCGACGGTCCGGGAAGTGCCGGTAGACGGTGGCGTTGCCGATCCCGGCGCGCTTGGCGATCTCGTCGAGCGGCACGTCCGCGCCGTACTCGATGAAGGCCTCCTGCGCGGCTTCGAGGATGCGGGCCCGGTTACGGGCCGCGTCGGCACGCCGGCGGAGCCCCGCGGGCTTCTCGGTCTCGGTTACCTGAACCACGGTGACTCCTTCCTCCGGTGTGGCTGGTGTGACTGGTCTGGCTGGATTGAAGTGGGGAGCCTGTCCCCGCTTTCCATTCAAACACCTAAACGGGGAATCTCTCCCCGGAAATCCCGCCCTTGGGTGTGACCTACGTCACATTTCTGCGCAAGGGCGTGGACATGACTCAGGGGCGCGGGAAATCCCACGCCCCTGAGCGAGAAAAAGGATCAGGCCGAGACGACCGTGACCTCGCCGATCCCGAGATCCTTCAGCGGCGCCTCGATCACCGAGGCGTCACCGACCAGCACCGCCACCAGCCGGTCCGGCGGGAACGCGGCCACGACCGCGTCCGTCGCCGCCGCCGTGGAGGTCTCGGCCAACTGCCGGTACACGTCGGCCTGGTAGTTGTCCGGGAGCTCCTGCTCCACCTGGTCGGCCAGCGTGGCGCAGACCGCAGACGCGGTCTCGTAGCGCAGCGGGGCCACACCGACGAGGTTCTGCACGGCGATGTCGCGCTCCTCGTCGGTCAGGCCCTCGGCCGCGAGCGTCCGCAGGATCGTCCAGGTGTCGGCGAGCGCCGGGGCCGTCGACTCCGTGTCCACCGAGCCCGAGATGGCCAGCAGCGCCCGGCCCTGGCCGTCCGCGCCGGAGCGCAGCGGCTGGGCGAACGCGCGGACGCCGTAGGTGTAGCCCTTCTCCTCGCGCAGGACCTTGTCCAGGCGCGAGGTGAGCGTGCCGCCCAGGCAGTAGGTGCCGAGGATCTGCGCCGCCCAGGCGGGGTCGTGCCGGTCCGGGCCGACCCGGCCGATCAGCAGCTGCGTCTGGACCGAGCCCGGACGGTCGACGATGACGACCCGCCCGGTGTCGTTCCCGCGCACAGGCGCGGCCGGCACGTGCGTGCCCGGCGTGCCGGTCCACCGGCCGACTGTGGCGGCCAACACCGCGTCGAAGTCGACCTCGGAGAAGTCGCCCACGACGACCAGGGTGGCCGTCGCCGGGCGCACGTGCGCCGCGTAGAACGCCGTCACCGCGGCCCGGTCGATCGCCTCGACCGTCTCCGCGCTGCCCGAGCGCGGGCGCGACAGGCGGTCGGACTGGTCGAACAGCTCGGAGTAGAAGGCCAGCGCGGCCCGGCGGGCCGGGTTGGCCTGCTCGTGGACGATCTCGTCGAGACGGTTGGCGACCAGCCGCTCGATCTCGTGCTCGGGGAAGGCGGGGGCGCGCACCGCGTCCGCCATCAGCGCGAGCCCGCGCTCCAGGCGGGAGGCCGGGACCTCCAGCGACAGCCGCAGCACCGTGTGGTCGGCGTGCGCGTCCAGGGTCGCGCCCGCCCGCTCCAGCTCGCCGGCGAACTCCTCGGCCGTCAGCGACTCGGTGCCCTCGGAGAAGGCGCGCGCCAGGATCGTGGAGACGCCCTCCTGCTCGCGCGGCTCCGCCGCCAGCGGCACGTCCAGCACCAGCTCGGCCGCGACCAGCGCCTGGCCGGGACGGTCGCAGCGCAGCACGGTCAGGCCGTTCGCCAGCGCGCTCCGCGTCGGCGCCGGGAAGTTCCACGGGGTGGGCTGCCCCGGCTCGGGGCGCGGGTGGAAGGTCATGGTGGAGGCGATGGTCATGCCTGCACCTCCTCGTCCTCGTCGGCGGTCTGGTCGTCGGCGGCACCGGCGGTGGGCTCGTACGTCAGCACGGCGCGGTTGTCCGGCGTCAGGTACTTCTGCGCGACGGCCTGGATCTCCTCGGCCGTCACCTCCAGCACCCGCGACAGCGCCGTGTCGGCGAGCTTCGGGTCGCCGAACAGGACGGCGTAGCGGCACAGTTCGTCGGCGCGGCCGCTGACGGTGTCGAGCCGGTCCAGCCACTCGCGCTCGATCTGCGCCTGCGCCCGCTCCAGCTCCTCCGCCGTCGGGCCCTCGGCCGCGAAACGGGTCAGCTCCTGGTCGATCGCCGCCTCGACGGCCTCGACCGTCGCCTCGCCGGAGGTCTTGGCGTCGAGCCAGCCGAGCGACGGCGCGCCGGAGAGGCGCAGCAGGCCGAAGCCGGCCGTGACGGCCAGACGGTCGTGCCGGACCAGCCGGTTGTACAGGCGCGAGGACTCCCCCGAGCCGAGGATGGTCAGCGCCAGGTCGGCCGCGTCCGACTCGCGGGTGCCGTCCAGCGGCAGCAGGTAGGCCTGCATCACCGCGCGCGAGGGCACCTCGGCGACGACGTGCTCGCGCAGCGGCGCGTCCGAGGAGCGGACCACGGTGGAGCCGTCGCGCGGCGGGCGCTTGCCGTCGTGCCCGGGGATGGAGCCGAAGTACTTCTGCACCCAGGCCAGGGTCTGTTCCGGGTCGATGTCGCCCACGACCGCCAGCACCGCGTTGTTAGGCGCGTAGTAGGTGCGGAAGAAGTCCTGCGCGTCGCCGAGGGTGGCGGCGTCCAGGTCCTCCATCGAACCGATGGGCGTGTGGTGGTACGGGTGGCCGTCCGGGAAGGCCATCGCGGTCAGCCGCTCGAACGCGGTGCCGTAGGGCACGTTGTCGTAGCGCTGGCGGCGCTCGTTCTTCACGACCGCCCGCTGGTTGTCCAGGCTCTCCTGGTCGAGCGCCTCGAGCAGGCTGCCCATCCGGTCGGCCTCCAGCCACAGGGCCAGCTCCAACTGGTGCGCGGGCATGGTCTCGAAGTAGTTGGTGCGCTCGAAGCTGGTGGTGCCGTTCAGCGAGCCGCCGGCGCCCTGCACCAGCTCGAAGTGGCCGTTCCCCTTGACCTGCCCCGAGCCCTGGAACATCAGGTGCTCGAAGAGGTGGGCGAGGCCGGTGCGCCCGGCCACCTCGTGCCGGGAGCCTACGTCGTACCAGAGACAGACGGCGGCGACGGGAGTGAGGTGGTCCTCGGAGAGCACCACCCGCAGCCCGTTGGCCAGAGTGTGCTCACTGATGGTGAATCCTTGGGCCATCCGCGTCGATCCTTCCGGTCTGCCGCACGATCGAGATTCGTATCCGCCGGGACGTGAACCCCGGAAAACCCCATTGTGCTGCACCCGCAGGGGACGCGGTGGCCGGGTTTGTCAGCGCGCTGGTCCAGAATGGTCCCCGACCATGCCCACCCATGCCCACCGACCGGTCCGACCGGAGGCGTGCATACCGTCCTAGGGAGCGCCGCCGCGATGGCCCGCCGCAGTTCGCAGACCCCTCCGCCCGAGGATTTCGAGGAGCGCATCCTCGACATCGACGTGGTGGACGAGATGCAGAGCTCCTACCTGGAGTACGCCTACTCGGTGATCTACTCCCGGGCGCTCCCCGACGCCAGGGACGGCCTCAAGCCCGTGCACCGGCGTGTCCTCTACCAGGCCAACGAGATGGGCCTGCGGCCCGACCGCGGCCACGTCAAGAGCGCCCGCGTCGTCGGCGAGGTGATGGGCCGCCTGCACCCGCACGGCGACACCGCCATCTACGACACGCTCGTGCGCATGGCCCAGCCGTTCTCGATGCGGCTGCCGCTGATCGACGGCCACGGCAACTTCGGCTCGCTCGGCAACGACGACCCGCCGGCCGCCATGCGGTACACCGAGGCCCGGCTCACCGAGGCCGCGATGGCCATGGTCGAGACGATCGACGAGGAGACCGTCGACTTCCGGCCCAACTACGACGGCAGCGAGCAGGAGCCGGAGGTTCTCCCCTCCGCCTTCCCGAACCTGCTGGTCAACGGCGTCTCGGGGATCGCCGTCGGCATGGCCACCAACATGCCGCCGCACAACCTGACCGAGGTCGTCGCCGCCGCCCGGCACCTGATCAAGCACCCGGGCGCCGACCTCGACACCCTGATGCGCTACATCCCGGGCCCCGACCTGCCCACCGGCGGTCTGGTCGTCGGCCTGGACGGCATCCGCGACGCCTACGAGAACGGCCGCGGCACCTTCAAGATCCGCGCCAAGGTCTCCGTCGAGGACGTCACCCCGCGCCGCAAGGGCCTGGTGGTCACCGAGCTGCCGTTCACGGTCGGCCCGGAGAAGGTCATCGCCAAGATCAAGGACCTGGTCGGCGCCAAGAAGATCCAGGGCATCGCCGACGTCAAGGACCTGACGGACCGTGCCCACGGCCTGCGCCTGGTCATCGAGGTCAAGAACGGCTTCGTGCCCGAGGCGCTGCTTGAGCAGCTCTACAAGCTGACGCCGATGGAGGAGACCTTCGGCATCAACAACGTCGCCCTGGTCGACGGCCAGCCGCTGACGCTGGGCCTGAAGGAGCTGCTCGAGGTCTACGTCGACCACCGCTTCGAGGTGGTCCGCCGGCGCAGCGACTTCCGCCGGCGCAAGCGCCAGGACCGGCTGCACCTGGTCGAGGGCCTGCTCGTCGCGCTGCTCGACATCGACGAGGTCATCTCCCTCATCCGATCGAGCGACAACGCGGCGCAGGCCAAGGAGCGCCTGATCGAGCGCTTCGGCCTGTCCGAGACGCAGACCGCCTACATCCTCGACACCCCGCTGCGCCGCTTGACCCGCTTCGACCGGATCGAGCTGGAGGCGGAGCAGGAGAAGCTCAACGCCGAGATCGCGGCCCTGACCGAGATCCTCGAGTCGGACACCGTGCTGCGCAAGGTCGTCTCCGACGAACTCGGCGCCGTGGCCAAGAAGTTCGGCACCGAGCGGCGCACCGTGCTGCTGGAGGCCGGCTCGGTCGCCGCCGTCGCGGTCCCGCTGGAGGTCGCCGACGACCCGTGCCGCGTGCTGCTCTCCTCGACGGGCCTGCTGGCCCGCACCGCCGACGCGGAGGCCCCGACAGCGGACGCCGAGGCCGACGCGGGCGACGGCAAGCGCGCCCGGCACGACGTGATCGTCTCGGCGGTCCCGGCCACCGCACGCGGCCACATCGGCGTGGTGACCGACGCCGGGCGCGTGCTGCGGCTGCCGGTCATCGACCTGCCGCAGCTGCCGCCGAGCGCGCACACTCCGGCGCTGTCCGGAGGCGCGAAGATCGCCGAGTTCCTCAAGCTGGAGGCGGGCGAGTCCGTCCTCGCGCTGACGACGCTCGACGAGTCCTCCCCCGGGCTGGCGCTCGGCACCGAGCAGGGCGTGGTCAAGCGCGTCGTGCCGGACTGGCCGGACAACAAGGACGAGTTCGAGATCATCGCCCTCAAGGACGGCGACCGGATCGTCGGCGCGGTCGAGCTGCGCACGGGCGAGGAGGACCTGGTGTTCATCACCTCCGACGCCCAGCTGCTGCGCTACCCTGCGGGCCAGGTTCGCCCGCAGGGCCGCCCCGCCGGCGGCATGGCGGGCGTCAAGCTGGCCGACGGCGCGAAGGTGCTCTCCTTCACGGCCGTCGATCCGGCACAGGACGCCCTCGTCGTCACCGTCGCGGGCTCCTCGGACGCGCTCGACGGCATGGGCCAGGCGACGGCCAAGGCCACCCCGTTCGACCAGTACCCGCGCAAGGGCCGTGCCACGGGCGGCGTCCGCTGCCAGCGCTTCCTGAAGGGCGAGGACAAGCTGGTGTTCGCCTGGGCCGGCAGCACCCCCGCCCGCGCGGCCACGGCCAACGGCTCCCCCGCCGAGCTCCCGGCCCGCGACCCGCGCCGCGACGGCTCCGGCGTCCCGCTGGCCAAGGACATCGCGGCGGTCGCCGGCCTGGCGTGACCTGAACCGTCGCGACCTGAACCGTCGTGACCTGAACCGTCAAGGGCGGCAGGGCTTCTCGGGCCCTGCCGCCCTCGTGCGTGATCAGCTCCCGCTGATGAACAGCGGGCCCGAGATCGCGCTGTTGGAGCGGCCCTCGGCCATCAGCTCCAGCACCTGCCGCTCGCGCTGGAGAGCCGGGCGAGCGGTTCGCTGCGGCTGCCCCGGACCAGCAGATCCGTCACCACCTGCGGGTCCATCACCGTGCCCCGCTCACTCCGGCAGCGCGACGTAGAGTCGGGTTCCCCGCGGCCGGAAGCCGACGCGCTCCACACCCGGCGCGACCCCTCGCCGTCGTACTCGAGCCAAACACCACATGCGCCCCGCTCGAACAGCGCGGCGGCCAACGCGGCGGTGACCGCCCGCACGCAGCCGTGCGGGCCGACGGCAGGCTACCGTCCTAGCCCTCCCCCGCAAGCGGGTTGGGCAGCGGGGTGTAGGTCGAGTCGCCGCCGTCCGCGTCGAGCCAGCGCAGCAGGAGGTTGGTCTTGCCCGGGATGCGGGGGACGGCGAGCAGGTCGGCGTGGTCGGCCAGCAGTCGGCGGGCCGCAGGCCACAGCTCCGCGGCCAGCGAGGGGTGACGGTCGCCGATCGCCCCGGCGATCTCCCACAGGTTGTTGACGACCAGGCAGTACAACAGCCGGTCCCGGCCCTTGGCCGGGCTCACCGCAGGGCTGGGGACGTCCGGGCCGTAGCGGGCGAGCAGGGCCTCGTGGCGGTCGGTCGTCAGCTTCACGCCCTCGTGGTCGCGGAAGAGGACCTGGCCCGGCATGCCCTCGCCGTCCACGGCGACCAGCACGTTCTGCAGATGGCACTCCAGCACGACACCGTGGTCCCGAAGCGCCTCCAACGCGGGTGGGGCCACGAGTTCGACGTAGCGGCACCACCAGGCCAGAGCCTGATCGGCCGTCAGGCCGTCCAGCGGACTGCCCGCGAAGCCCTCGCTGAGGCCCGCCGCGAGCAACGGCGTGAGCCCCGGCCGCACACGGTGCGCGAAGCCCTCGCGCTGAAGCACCGCGTAGGCCTCCCAGCCCTCCTCGCCGTGCCCGGCCAGCGTGCGGTAGCCCTGGTCGGCCAGCAGGTGCGCGGCGGTCGGCAGCGCCGCGAGCACCTCGTCGAGCGGCTGCAGCCAGCGCAGATCGCGCAGCCAAAGGCGTCGGATGTCGTTGGTGATCCGAACCTCCAGGCTGAACTTGAGCGAGAGGTCCGCGTCCGGCAGATAGACGGTGCGCAGCGAGGACGTCGCGAACGCGAGCTCCTCGGTGCGCCCGAGGACCCGCAGCCGGCCGTCGGCGAAAGCCGTCAGCGTGTCCGGCGCGAGCGTCGGGTGCGAGCGCAGCAACGCCAACTGCCACGGGTGCGCGGGCAGCACCCGATAGCCGGACGGTGCGGCGTCGCCCCACAGCGCGTCAACCGCGCTGGTCGTGCCCTCCCCGCCGAGCAGATCCTCGCGCACGCCCAGCAGCGTGAGCGGGTAGCGGGCCCCTGCCTCCGCCGCGTACGGCAGCCAGCTCTCCGGCACGCCGCCGCCGCGCGTCTTGGGCGCCGGGTGGTAGCGGTGCCCGGCGAGCAGCGCCTGCTCGGAGCGCAGATACAGGTCGTCGACGGGCTTCTCGTCCCGCGCGGACGCGGCCGCACGCGCGGCCAGCAACGCGGCCACGACGTCGCGGCTGTCGCGGATCTCCGCCCCGAGCGTCGCGTTGTCGACCCCGGTTCGGGCCCGCGACTCCTCCTCGACCAGGGCCACCAGCGCGTCGAACCCGGCCACCGCGACGCCGTCGACGGCCAGCGGCGGCTGCGGCCAGCGCCCGGCGCCGACGGTCAGCGTCCGGCCCGTCCCGCTGAGGCGGTACCTCGGCGCACCACCGGGACGCGGCTCGGCCAGCTCCCGGAGCAGGCAGTTGAGCAGCGCCGTCCCCGCCTCCGCCTCCCCGGGCCCCCAGCCCCTCCACGCGCGCCCCGCGCCACGCGCGCCACCCGCGCCACCGCCCCCGCCCGGGGCTGGGGCTGGGGCTGGGCCGCCTCCGGTCGGTGTTTCGCCACCGGGTGCCTCGCCGTGCGCCGTCCGAGTGCGCCCTGCGCGCTCAGCGCGCCCGCGCTCCTGATCGCGCGCCTGGTCACGAGCCGCCCGCTCGCCCGCCGCCCCGCCGCTCATAGCTGCCTCCGCACCCCGTCGGCCCCGCTGTGGCGGGCCGATCCGTCGCCGCAGCGAACCGTTCGTCCACCGCGCATCCGACAGACGATGATCTGCCCAGACGAATCCTTTCCCAATTCGGGGTACCTCACCTTCATGCGCGCCAGCGGCCACATCGCCACGGACCCATTGCACCCGACCGCCCTCCGCCACGCCGAAGCGGCCTTCGCCGCCGAGCTCCACGCCGTGCGGCCGGATCTCGACGCCGCGTTCGCCGCCGCCCTGCCCGGCGCCCGCGCCGCGGTGATGGCACGACTGTGGCGGGCGCTGCGGATCGAGCCGCTGCCGCTCGCCCCGGGCCTGCGCGCACGCCTGAGCGGTCCCGAGCGGCGTGCCTACGACGTCGACGCCCCGGCCTCGGGCTACGCGGTCCACCTCGACGGCACCGCCTTCACCCACCCGAGCGCGTTGCTGGAGGCCCTGTCGCTGCCGGGTGCCGACACCCTGCTCGCGGAGATCGAGCACAGCGTGGTCTCGCTCGCGCTCTCGCGCGCCGGCACGGCGGCCCGGGGGGACGCCCCGGACGCCGTGAGGGCGGCCATCGCCACCGACGGGTCCGGCCCGCTCGGCGCGCCCGGCGCGGTGGGCCCGCTCGGCGCAGCGGGCCCGCTGGGTTCGCTGGAGGCCGCCGAGCGGTCGATCGTCGACGGGCACCCCTACCACCCGTGCTGCCGCAGCCGCCCCGGCTTCACCGTCGCCGACCAGCTCGCCTTCGCCCCCGAGCACGGCGCCGACGTCGCCCTGGAGCTCTTCGCGCTGCCGCCGGAGCGGACGCTCACCGTCGGGGACTGGCCCGGGTGGCTGCGCGACGAGCGCGGCGCGACGCTGTTGCCCGTCCACCCCTGGCAGGCCCGGGAGGTGCTGCCGGGCCTCGACCTCGCGCCCACCGGCCTCGTCCCCAGCGGCCGCACGCTGCCCGCCGCGCCGCTGATGTCCGTGCGCACCCTCGCCCCGCTCGACGGCGGCCCGCACCTGAAGACCTCGCTCTCGCTGCGCATGACCTCCGCCGTCCGGGACATCTCCGGCGGCTCGGTGCGCAACGCACCCGCGATCTCCGCGCTGCTGGAACGCCTGGTCGCGCCCCTCGGCGGCTCCCTGCGGATCACCCGCAACCTCGCGGCGGCCGCCGCCCTGGTCGACGGCGAGCCCTGCGCCGACCTCGCGGTGATCATCCGCGAGTCCCCGGCGGCGGGCATTCGCCCCGGCGAGCGCGTCGTCCCCCTGGCGGCCCTGGCCGCGCACCCGCTGAAGACGGAGGATCCGGCCGCCTGGATCGGCGCGTTCGCCCGCCTCACCTGGCCCCCGCTGCTGACACTCTGGGACCGCGGCGTCGCGCTCGAAGCGCACGGGCAGAACCTGCTGCTCATCCTGGACCTCGCCGACCGCCCGGTGCGGCTCCTGTACCGGGACCTGAACGACATCCGGGTCAGCCCGGAGCGTCTGGCCCGCCAGGCGGAGGTCGGCGGCTCCCGAACCGGCTCCGGCTCTGGCCCCGGCTCCGGCTCTGGCCCCGGCTCCGGCCGCGGCTCGGGGCACCCCCTACCCGTCGCCGGGCACGTCATCAGCGACGACCCACTGGTGCTGCGGCGCAAGCTGCTGGGTTCGCTGGTCGGCAGCGCCTTCGGCGGCCTGGTCTCCGGTCTCGGCGGGGGCGACCGCCCGCTCGAGGACCGGCTGTGGCGAGTGATCGCCGCCGAGGCCCGGCGCGCGGCAACCGAGCTGCTCCACGATCCGGCGGACCGCCGCGCACTGCTCGCGGAGCCGCTGCCGGTCAAGGCCCTGACGCTGATGCGGCTGGACGGCCTGCCGGCCGGGGACCAGTGGACGGAGGCGCCGAACCCGCTCGCCTGATCCGGAGACGGACGGTATCGCGGCGGGCAGGCTCGGAGGCGGCTCTCAGACGGGGCCACTCGGCTGGACAGTGGTGATGTTGGTAAGGCTAACCTTGCCTAGTGAGCATCTGTGCGAGAGTGTCGGAGGAGCTGGCGGAACCGCTGGCGGGCAGTGCGCCGCGGGCCGCCGCCTGGCTGCTGATCGAGCAGTCCGGTCCGTGGGGGGCCCGCGCGCTCACCGAGAGCCACTTCCACCCCGAGCTCGGCCGCGAACTGCAGGAACTCACGCGCGGCACGGGCGTCGAGATCGCCCTGATCCGTCGCCCCGGCAAGCACGCCGACCGCCCGCCGACCGGTGAGCGCGCCGTCTACCTCGCTCACACCGCCCCCGGCCGCAGCTGGATCCGCACCGCCCACCTGGCCGACCCGCACGTGCTGCGCGACCTCGACTTCGCCGCGATCGGCGCGGGCGACCACGGCGACTTCGGCACCGCCCACGACGGCGACCCGCTCGCCCTCGTCTGCACCAACGGCCGCCGCGACCGCTGCTGCGCGCTGCTCGGCCGCCCGCTGGCGAGCGAACTCGCCGCCGCGGGCCACGCCCAGGTCTGGGAGGTCACCCACCTCGGCGGCCACCGCTTCGCGCCGACCATGCTGGTTCTCCCCTTCGGCTTCACCTACGGCCGGCTCACCCCGCCCGACGCCAAGGAGATCCTTGAGGCGACGCACCACGGCCGCGTCGTCCCGGAGTTCTGCCGGGGCCGCTCCTTCTGGGACCGCCCCGGCCAGGCCGCGGAGCTGGCGGTCCGCCAGAACTACGCGATCGACGACGCCGACGCGCTGACGGTCGTGCAGACCCCGGACCCCGACGCCCCGGACACCTGGACCGTCCAGGTGCGCCACAGCGACGGCCGGATCTGGCAGGCCGGGATCCACCGCTCCGCCGCCACCCCGGCACGCCCCGAGAGCTGCCTGAAGGCCCCCACCACGCCCGACCGCTACGACGTCGTCTCCCTCACGCCCGTGACCACCGCCGCCACCTGACGGTGTCGCAGCCTGGGCGCCCATGATCGACCCGCGCGTGACCGACTGGCGCCTGCGTCCCGCGACGCCGGGCGACGCCGAGCCCCTGGCCGAGCTGCGTGCCGTCGTCATGCGTCCCGACCTGGAACGCCTCGGCCGCTACGACCCCCACCGCGTCCGGCAACGCTTCCGGGACGCCTTCATGCCGGAACACAACCGGATCATCGAAGCGTCCTCCTCGCTGGTCGGCTGCGTCGCCCTCCGCCCGGCCGAGGACGCCCACTGGCTGGAGCACTTCTCTCTCGCTCCGGCCTGCCAGGGCGCGGGCATCGGCACCGCCGTCCTGGGCGAGCTCCTCGCCCGCTGCGACGGGGACGGCACCCGGGTGCGCCTCGTGGTCCTCCAGGGCAGTCGGGCCCGACTCCTCTACGAGCGTCTCGGCTTCGTCCTGGAGTCCGAGCACCCGGTGGACGTCCTCATGCGCCGCGAACCGGGCACTGGCACCACTCGCCCGTCCGTTGACCCGTCTTGACCCCGTCCTGTTCGGCGAGCCCATGCGCTTGCCTTCGAGCGGCTGCTCGCCCTGGCTCGGGCGTGGCCGAGAAACCCACCCTGCTGCGGACCGAACGCCTCCTGCTGCGCCCCTGGCGCGACGCCGACCTCGCCCCTTGGGCGGCAATGAACGCCGACCCCGAGGTCCGGGAGCACCTAGGAGGCCTCGACGACCCGACCGTACCGGAAGGTCCGCTGCGGGCGAGCGTGGTCTACCGGATCAGCCGTGCGCGGCGTCGCCGGGACGCGGCCGGTCGGTCAGCTCTAGGAGTCGGCCGTAGGAGGCTCGGCGCGGGGCGTAGGAGGCTCGGCGCGGGGCGTAGGACGCTCGGCGCGGGGCGTAGGAGGCTCGGCGCGGGG
>NZ_BBPO01000001.1:0-50873 GCF_000787815.1 Streptacidiphilus neutrinimicus | reverse complement strand
CGTAGGAGGCTCGGCGCGGGGCGTAGGAGG
Organism: Streptacidiphilus neutrinimicus; assembly: GCF_000787815.1. Classification (GTDB taxonomy): domain Bacteria; phylum Actinomycetota; class Actinomycetes; order Streptomycetales; family Streptomycetaceae; genus Streptacidiphilus; species Streptacidiphilus neutrinimicus. The sequence goes on along the minus strand of NZ_BBPO01000001.1, from coordinate 50,843 downwards.
CTCGGCGCGGGGCGTAGGAGGCTTGGCGCGGGGCGTAGGAGGCTCGGCGCGGGGCGGGACCGATCAGGCCCGGGATGAGAGGCCCGGGGCGCCGGGGCCCGCAGGGTGGACTGATGAGGGCGGGATGCCCTGCCCGCCAGGCGACCGATCAGGCCGCGCGGTAGCGGTGCTCCGGGCGGCCGGTGGAGCCGTAGCGCAGTTCGAGGCGGGCCATGCCCTCGCGCACCAAGTAGGAAAGGTAGCGCTGGGCCGTCGCCCGGGAGACGCCGGTGAGTTCGGCGACCTCGGCGGCCGAGAGGTCCCGCCGCGCGGTGCGGACGGCGTCGCGGACGAGGGCGAGGGTGGGTGCGGAGTGGCCCTTCGGCGGGACCGTCGGGAGCGGCGCGGAACGGCCCGCGCTGAACAGGGCGTCGACGTCCGCCTGGTCGGTTTCCTCCGCGTCGAGGAGCGCCTCCATCCGCTGCCGCAGCTCCGCGTAGGCGACCAGCCGCTGTTCGAACGCGGCGAAGCCGAACGGCTTGACCAGATAGCCGACGGCGCCGAGCTGCATGGCTTCACGCACCGAGTGCAGGTCGCGGGCGGCCGTGATCATGATGGCGTCGGGGCGAGCGGCATGAGACAGCGACGGGTCCGGCGGCTGCGCCGCGAGGCGCCGCAGCAGGTCGAGACCGGTGCCGTCGGGCAGGTAGACGTCGAGCAGCAGCAGGTCCGGACGGAGTGTGCGGACCGCCTCCTCCGCCGCTGCGACGGTCGACACCTGCCCGACCACGTCGAAGCCGGGCACCTTGCCGACGTATGCCGCATGGATGCCGCTCACCCGGAAGTCGTCGTCCACGACCAGAGTTCTGATCACCAGCGCGTCCTTCCCGAGTTCGGTCCTGCCGTCGTGCGTCTTCCCGCGTTTCCCGTGCCCACCGCGGTGCCTGCGCCCAGCGCACTGCCCAGGCCCGCCCCGCTGCCTCCCGCCTCCAGCTCGACGACCGGCGGCGCGGAGATGAACACCGCCCCGAGCGGGGCGGGTTCGGTGTCGGGCAGCGGCAGGAGGACGGTGAAGACAGCCCCTGGTCCCTCGCTCACCGAGATCTCTCCTCCGTGCCGGGTGACCAGCCGGTGGACCATGGCCAAGCCCAACCCGCGGCGGGCGGTTCCACGGTCGGGCCGCGTCGACCAGCCGTCCTCGAAGATGTGCGCGCGGGCCTCGTCCGGAACACCCGGACCATTGTCGGAGACGCGGACCGTGATGGCGTCCGCGGTCTCCAGGATCAGCAGCTCGACCCGGGGCGGACCGCTCGCGGCGGGCACGACATGCTCGGCCGCCACGGCCTGAGAGGGCGGCGTGGGTGAGCCTGCGGCGTCGACGGCGTTGTCGAGCAGGTTGCCGACGACGGTGAGCAGCCGCCGCAGATGGCCCGGCTCGGCGCCGAGCTTGGAGGCCGGGTCCAGCGTGAGCCGCACGCCGCGCTCGGCGGCGACCGTGCACTTGGCCACGATCAGCCCCACCATCAGCGAGTTGGCGATCCGCTCGCGGATCTCCGCCGCCTGCGTCCGGTCGGTCGAGGCCAGTTCGACGGCGTACTCCAGCGCCTGCTCCTGCTCACCGAGCTCCAGCAGGCCGGCGAGGGTGTGCATCCGGTTCGCGAACTCGTGCTGCTGCGCACGCAGCGCGTCGGTAAGGCCCCGCACCGAGTCGAGCTCGCGCAGCATGCCGACGATCTCGGTGCGGTCCCGGACGGTGACCACCGCGCCCAGGGCGCGGCCGTGCAGGACCACCGGCATCCGGTTGATCGCCAGACAGTGGCTGTCGGTGAGGACATGGATCTCGTCCGGCCCCAGCTCGCCCGCCAGGGCCCGCCGCAGGCGTCCCTCCGGCAGGAGGTCCTCCAGCCGGCAGCCCAGCGCGGTGCCGAGGCCGAGCAGGCGCCGGGCCTCGTCGTTGACCACGCTCACCTTGCCGCTCTGGTCGAAGGCGACCACGCCCTCGCGGATGCCGTGCAGCATCGCCTCGCGGTCCTGCAGCAGCCCGGCGATCTCCTCCAGCTCCAGCCCGAAGGTGGTGCGCTTGAGCCGCCACGCCAGCGCGTAGGAGGCCAGCACACCGACGGCCAGCGCGATGCCGATGTAGAGCGCGAAGACGGACAGCTCACCGAGCAGGCTGTGGACCACGTCCCGCTCGTCGATGCCTACGGAGACCTCGCCGATGATCCGGCCCGAGGGGTCCCGCAGCGGGGTCCGCGCGTTGGCGGACCGTCCCCGCGAACCGTTGTCGATGAAGAAGTGGTCACTGCCGTCGAGCGCCACGACGGGCTCGGTGACTCTCTGACCGATCTCTCCCACGATCGGATGGGAGTGCCGGATGCCCCCGCGGTCGATCACCACGACGTAGCGGGCCTGGGCGGCGTTCATGATCCGGGTCGCCGCCGTCTGCACCGGGCCGTGCGGCCCTCTGCCCGGATCCCCGGCGCTCATGGCCGTGACGATCTGCGGGTCAGCGGCGGCGATCTGTGCGATCGCAAGCGCGCGCTGCTCGTTGACGTGGTCGATCTGGGACCGCTGGGCGAAGGCCAGCAGCACGAAGCCGATGACACTGGTGACGGCGAGGATGACCAGCTGATTCACCAGAATCCGGCCGGAGAGCTTGCGTCGCGAGAACAAGGCTTCCTCCAACCGGGGTGAACTGGGGCGAAAGCCCCGTTGCCACGCCCATGTCCCGGCGATTGTGCCTGGTGAGGCCGCCGTTGCCTACCCCCGTCACTGTGCGCAGAATGCGCAGAACCCTCGGTAACGCGAGAAATGCACAACTCCCACACCCCTGAGGCCGGTGGGGGCTACGCTGGAAGTCAGCCCCCGGGCGCGCCTCCCCCGTCGCGCCCGGGGGCCCCGTTTGTCCGTTCAGGCCCATGCCTGGCGGTTCAGGCCGATGCCCCGGCCGTTAGCCGATGCCCGGCCGTTCAGGCCGATGCCCGGCCGTTCACACCGCGCCGGCGCCGGTGAGCGCCCGGACCTCCAGCTCCGCGTAGGCGTCGGACTCGGCCCGGGCCCGCGAGGTCACCGTGCCCAGCCAACCGGCCAGGAACCCGCAGGGCACCGAGACCAGCCCGGGGTTCTGCAGCGGGAACCAGTCGAAGTGCTCGGTGGGGAAGATCGCGGCCGCGTTGCCCGAGACCACCGGCGACAGGACGACCAGCACCAGCGCCGGGACCAGCCCGCCCCAGATCGCCCAGGCCGCGCCGCGTGTGGTGAACCGTGGCCAGAACAGGGTGAACAGCAGGGCCGGCAGATTGGCCGAGGCCGCGACCGCGAAGGCCAGCGCCACCAGCGTCGCCACGTTCAGCTTCTGCGCGTACAGGCTGAGGCCTATGGCGACACCGCCGATGACGACGGCCGCGATCCGGGCCACCATCACCTCCTGCCGCTCGGTCGGCTGCTTCTCCTGCGGGCGGCGGAAGGCGTGCGCCCACAGGTCATGCGCGAAGGAGGCGGAGGAGGCCATGGTCAGGCCGGCCACCACCGCGAGGATGGTGGCGAAGGCGACGGCCGAGGTCACGCCGAACAGAACCGTTCCACCGAGCGAATCTGCGAGCTGCGGCACCGCCGTGTTGCCCGCGCTGTTGGCCGCCTTGATCGCGGGCGCCCCGATCAGCGCGGCGGCGCCGAGGCCGAGCACGATCGTCATCAGGTAGAAGGCCCCGACCAGGCCGATCGCCCACATCACCGAGCGCCGCGCGGCCCGCGCCGTCGGGACGGTGTAGAAGCGGGAGAGGATGTGCGGCAGCCCGGCTGTGCCGAGCACCAGAGCCAGCCCCAGGCTGACGAAGTCGAGTTGGTCGGTCAGCCCGTGACCGAAGCGCAGCCCCGGCAGGAGGTACGCGTTCCCGTGGCCGCTGCTTCGGGCGGCGGAACGCATCAGCGAGCCGACGTCACCGTGGAAGCGGAGCAGCACCAGAACCGTCAGCAGAACCGTTCCGCTCAGCAGGAGCACGCACTTGACGATCTGGATCCAGGTGGTGGCCTTCATTCCGCCCACCGTGACGTAGAAGACCATGAGCACACCGACCCCGACGATCGAACCGGCGCGTGCGCTCGCCGAGTGCAGGTTCAGCAGCAGCGAGACCAGCGTGCCCGCCCCCACCATCTGCCCGAGCAGATAGAGCAGCGAGATCACGATCCCGGAGACCCCGGCCGCGATCCGGACCGGACGCTCGCGCATACGCATCGTCAGGACGTCGGCCAGCGTGTAGCGGCCGCAGTTGCGGACCAGTTCGGCGACCAGCATCAGCACGAGCAGCCAGGCCACCATGAAGCCGATGGTGTAGAGCAGCCCGTCGTAGCCGTACAGCGCGATCAGCCCGGTGACCCCGAGGAAGGAGGCGGCCGACATGTAGTCTCCGCTGATGGCGAAGCCGTTCTGCAACGGGCTGAAGTCCCGCCCTGCGGCGTAGAAGTCCTCGGCGGCGCGGCTGCGGCGGCCGGCCCAGAAAGTGATGCCCAGCGTCACCAGCACGACGAACGCGAAGAGGCCAGCGGCCATGGTCAATCCTCCCTCGTGGGGCCCGCCGCGTTCCGCGGCGGCCTCACCGGAGTCGGTCCTGGGTCTCCCAGCGCAGGCCGAGCGCGGCGCGGTCCCGATGGGCGCGGGCGTGCCGGGCGTACAGCCAGGCGAGCAGGAAGGTGCTGACGAACTGGAGCAGCCCCAGCAGCCAGGCGGTGTTGAGCGGTCCCGCGATCGGACGCGCCATCAACCGGGGCGCGGAGACGGCCAGGACGACATAGAGCAGGTACCACAGCAGGAACGCGGCGGTGGCGGGCAGCACGAACCGCCGGTACCGGGTCCGGATCTCCCGGAACTCCGGGCTCTCGTGCACGGCCCGGTAGATGGCGGCCTCGTCGGGAGCCGCATGAGCCTCGAGGTCAAGGTCGATGTCGGGCTCGGCGTCGGGCTCGGCGTCGGCATCGACCTCGGCATCGGCATCGGCATCGGCACGGACGTCAGCGTGGACGCGGGCATCGACATCGTCGGCACCGGCCTGCGCGCCGGAGTCGTCGCCCGACTCGGCACCTGCGCCCGGCTCGGCCTCGCGCCGCTGCTCCTGCTTCTCCCGCGCCTCGGGCGGCGCGGACCACCAGTCGAAGGACTCTTCCCCCGCGGATCTCGACTGCTCAGCTCTCGACAGTTGTTCGGCCGATGACTCGGCGGCCAGTTCTTGAGGACTCACGTCACAAGAATGGGCAGCCTACGGGCCCGCCGTGGTCCGGTGTACGGACGTTCACCCCATCAGGTGATGGAGTCCGTGCTTGTACGCATAGCCCACCGCCTGGGCCCGGTCGCGCACCCCGGTCTTGGCGAAAAGGTTGTTGATATGGGTCTTCACCGTCGCGACGCTGACGAAGAGTCGGGCGGCGATCTCCTGGTTGGACAGCCCCGCCGCGATCAGGCCCAGCACCTCCGCCTCACGGGCCGTCAGCCCGTCCGGCAGCGCCGTCGGCGTGGCGGCCGACGCCTCGGCCGGCCGTACGCTCGCCGGGCCCGACGCAGCCGGGGACGCGTGCTGCGAAGCGGGCTGGGAACCGGGCTGCGAGGCGGGCTGGGACCCGAGCGCCGCCGGCGGCTCACTCGTCGAGAGCCGTTCCAGCAGCCGGGCCTGCACCTGCGGCGACAGCCCCGCCGCGCCCGACCGTACGTCGCGGATCGCACGGGCGATCTCCTCGCTGCCCGCGTCCTTGGTCAGGTAGCCGCGTGCCCCCGCCTGCAGCGCCGGGAAGAGTGAGTCGTCGTCCGCATAGGTGGTCAGCACGATCACCGCCGTGCCCGGGTGCTCGGCCCGGATCCGGCGGGTGGCCTCGACCCCGTCGACCCGCGGCATGCGCAGGTCCATCAGCACGACCTCCGGCGCGTACTGCGCGACGAGGGCCACCGCCTCCTCGCCGTCCGCCGCCGCGGCGACCACCTCGATGCCCGGGAGCAGCCCGAGCAGCATGACGATTCCCTCGCGCACGACCTGTTGATCGTCCGCGACCACCACCCGCACCGGCTGATCGTTCACCTGACCCATCGTAATCAAGAGAACCGGCGGGAATCCGCACCGGCCGAAGGGTCAGCCCTTGATCCGCAGGAGCACCCGGAACCCACCCGGCGTCGGCCCGGCCTCCAGCGAGCCGCCCAGCAGCTCGGCGCGCTCCCGCATCCCCAGCAGCCCCAGGCCGCTGCCGGAGGAGGAGAGCTCTCCTCCGCTCTTGCCGCCCTCGTCCACCACCTCGAGCTCGACACTATCGTCCAGGTACGACAACCGGACGGTGCAGACCGCTCCGGGCGCGTGCTTGCGGACGTTGGTCAGCGCCTCCTGGGCGGTGCGCCGAACCGCCACGCCCGCCTCGGCGGTGAGCGGGCGCGGTGTCCCGGTCACCTCGAGCCGGGCCGACTCGTCCCCGGTCAGCTTGACCAGGTACTCCCCGATGGGGGCGAACTCGCCGCGCAGCGCCGAGAGGGCGGCCCGGGTCTCCAGCAGACCGTCCTGGGCCATCCGGCGCGCAGCCACGATGCGCTCGCGGATCTGCTCGCGTTCCGCCCCGCCGTCGACCATCAACCGGGCCGCCTCCAGGTGGACGAGCTGGGCGGAGAGGCTGTGCGCCAGCACGTCGTGGATCTCCCTTGCGATCCGGGCCCGTTCCGCCAGCGCGGCCGACTCGGCCTCCGCCGTGCGCAGCGCCCGCTCCTGCGAGAGGGTGCGCTGGGTCTGCGCTCGCGCCTCCCAGTCCTGCCGGGTGACGTAGCCGAGGATGCCGAGCCCGAAGATGGTGACGGCGTTGCCCCAGTTCCGCACGTCGTGGGGCACGACCACCATGAAGACGGCCGCGGACAGCAGGGTGAAGGGCGCGGCGGCGATGATCGGGAGCCGCTGGAACGATCCAACCGCGATGCCACACATGAAGATGATGCCCATGACGGGCGCGTGGTTCAGCCCGCACAGAACGGCCTCGACGGCCACGAACGTCAGCCAGGCCAGGCTGCGTCGCAGGTTCATCCGGGGCGTCGAGCGCACGAAGCCGGTGAAGGCGAAGACGCCGAGGGCGGTATGCAGCAGCACGATGAGGACCTGCTGGGTGTTCAGCTGCTCGTTGGCGAAGGTCGCCCACAGCCCGCCCACCAGTCCGCCGAGCCGACCCGCCCAGCCGCTCCAGCGCCGGGCCGTGGCGAGGCCCTCCCGGGAGAGAGCCTCCCGGGAGGGCCAGTCGGTCCAGCTTTCCACGTCACTCCTGCCGCTCACGGCCTGCCCCGTGTCCTCTGGAGCATTCCGCACCTCAGAGGATTCCGGCAGAGCCACCGTACGTACCGTACGCCGGGGCCGGCGCGAACTCCCGTGCCCGCCACGTCACCACGGCCCCGCGGACCAGGAGCAGCGCGGCCAGTGCGAGCAGCAGTCCGGCCTGTCCCTGGGCGACGCCCAGGGCGGCGGCCGCGGCGTAGAGGCCGATCCGGACGGCCAGCATGCCGATCCAGGCGAAGAAGCTGGCCTTGGTGCCCTTGGACCAGATCGTCCCGTCGGCGTCGGCCCAGACCCGGGTGGTGAAGCCCCAGGCCGCGCCGAGGCCGATCTCGACCAGTACGCCGCCGATCAGGAACGCCGCGGACAGCGCCTCGTGGTGGGAGTCCAGCAGGTGCGGGTCGCGCAGGGCCATGAACGCGAGCACCGCCGGGACCACCAGCAGCCTACGCGGATTGGGGTTCCAACGGCGGGCCTGGAACTGGCGGAAGAGCACGTATCCGACCACCGCGATGATGAGCACAACGTTGGCAACGGCGGGCATCTCGATCGTCTCCTGCTTCGACTTCTCCGGCGTTCCGGCGGGGTTCCGCCGACACCTACGAAGCTACGGACCGGCCGCGCTCAGAGCCTCGGAGCAGGGATGGAGACGGGGGTGGAGAAGCGGCGCGGCCGCCTCTCCACCCCCGGGTGGATCCGCCGTGGAACGGCGGTTACGTCGCAGGTCAGACGTCGATGCGGGAGCGGTCGAGCAGGGCCGCGGAGTCGACGATGAACTCCTTGCGCGGCGCCACGTCGTTGCCCATCAGCAGGTCGAAGACCTTCTCGGCGCCGTCCAGGTCGCCGAGGTTGATCCGGCGCAGGACGCGGTGGCGCGGATCCATGGTGGTCTCCGCCAGCTGGTCGGCGTCCATCTCGCCGAGACCCTTGTAGCGCTGGATCGGGTCCTTCCAGCGCTGGCCCTTGCGCTGGAGCTCCAGCAGCGTGTTGCGCAGCTCGCTGTCGGAGTAGGTGTAGATGAACTTCTCCTGGCCCTTGCGCGGGTTGGTCAGCTCGATCCGGTGCAGCGGCGGCACGGCCGCGAACACCCGCCCGGCCTCGACCATCGGCCGCATGTAGCGCTGGAACAGCGTCAGCAGCAGGCAGCGGATGTGGGAGCCGTCGACGTCGGCGTCGGCCATCATGATGACCTTGCCGTAGCGGGCCTGGTCGATCTCGAAGGTGCGGCCGGAACCGGCCCCTATCACCTGGATGATCGCGGCGCACTCGGCGTTCTTGAGCATGTCCGAGACGGAGGCCTTCTGGACGTTCAGGATCTTGCCGCGAATCGGCAGCAGCGCCTGGAACTCGGAGTTGCGGGCCACCTTGGCGGTGCCGAGCGCCGAGTCACCCTCGACGATGAACAGCTCGCTGCGGTCGACGTCGTCGCTGCGGCAGTCGGCCAGCTTGGCCGGGAGCGAGGAGGTCTCCAGCGCGGTCTTGCGACGCTGTGCGTCCTTGTGCTGACGGGCGGCGACACGGGTGCGCGCCGCCGCGACGACCTTGTCCATCACCGAGCGCGCCTGCGCCTTGGCGTCGCGCTTGGTGGAGGTCAGGAACTCCTTGAGCTCCTTGGCCACCACGTTCGCCACGATCCGCTGGGCGGCGGAGGTGCCGAGCACCTCCTTCGTCTGCCCCTCGAACTGCGGCTCGGCGAGACGCACGGTGACCACGGCGGTCAGGCCCTCGAGGACGTCGTCCTTGGTGATGTCGTCCTCGGCGACGCGCAGCAGCTTCATCGCCCGCAGCACCTCGTTGACCGTCTTGGTCATCGAGCGCTCGAAGCCGGCGACGTGGGTGCCGCCCTTGGGCGTGGAGATGATGTTGACGAAGGAGCGGACGGTGCTGTCGTAGCCGGTGCCCCACCGCAGGGCGATGTCGACGCCGAGCTCGCGGACGACCTCCGTCGGGGTCATGTGGCCGAGGTCGTCGAGGACGGGCACGGTCTCCTTGAAGGTGCCCTGCCCGGTGAGGCGCAGCGTGTCGCAGACGGGTCGGTCCGGCGCCAGGAAGTCGCAGAACTCCGCGATGCCGCCGTCGAAACGGAACACCTGCTCGTCCACGGGTGCGCCGTCGACGCCGCGCTCGTCGCGGACCACGATCGTCAGGCCGGGCACCAGGAAGGCCGTCTGCCGGGCGCGGTTGTGCAGGTTCTCCAGGGAGAGCTTGGCGTCCTTGAGGAAGATCTGCCGGTCGGCCCAGTAGCGGACGCGCGTGCCGGTCTTGCCGCGCGGGGCCTTGCGGCTCTTGTCCAGGGTGCTGCCCGGGGTGAACGCCGCGTCGGGGCCCTCGCCCTTGAACGAACCGGGCGTGCCGCGGCGGAAGCTGAGCGCGTGGACGTGGCCGCTGCGGTCCACCTCGACGTCGAGGCGGGAGGAGAGGGCGTTCACGACGGAGGCGCCGACGCCGTGCAGGCCGCCGGAGGCGGCGTAGGAGCCGCCGCCGAACTTGCCGCCGGCGTGGAGCTTGGTCATGACGACCTCCACACCGGACAGGCCCGTCTTCGGCTCCACGTCGACCGGGATGCCACGGCCGTTGTCGCGCACCTCGACGGAGCCGTCACCGTGCAGCAGCACGTCGATGTGGTCGCAGAAGCCGGCCAGGGCCTCGTCGACGGCGTTGTCGATGATCTCCCACAGGCAGTGGGTCAGGCCTCGGCTGTCGGTGGAGCCGATGTACATGCCGGGGCGCTTGCGGACCGCTTCGAGCCCCTCGAGAACGAGAAGGTGCCGCGCGGTGTAGTTGGAGCTGTCCTGCTGGGCACTGGCGGGCACGGTCTGTTCGGCGGTCACGCGGTCCTGCTCCTTAACCTTCTGAACCTTCGGGCACTTCGGTCACTTCGGATGCTTCGGTTGCTGTGGTGCTCGTACTGCTCGTAGTGCTCGTAGTGCTCGTGCTGATACGGCTGTGTCGGTCAATCCAGTGGCGGTCCGGGAGTCGGCGTTCGGAGTGACGGAACTCATGCCGACTTCCGCTGGCTGCGAACACGAGCCCCTTCCCTGGCCTCCGACCGGGGGGCCAAGGCACCATGGCAGGAATGCTGCCGGGATGCAGGCTACCGGTGCGTGGGCTGGGGCTATTGCTTCACGCTCGTCGTGGCTTATGCTACGCGCACCTCGCACGAGCGTTCGATAACACGTTCGAGTGAAGGTCGGTCATCGACGGCGGCAGGCATGAACCGTGCGCGCTCCGGGCACGTCCTCCACAACGACACAGCATCGCAACGCACCACCGCACAAGGCACCACGACAGCATCGCTACCAAGACCGCCGTCTCCATCCCCACCCCGGGACACCGCTCAAAAAGAAAGACCGCGCGGGAACGAATCCGGCCTGGTTGGATGTTGACCCTGGTAAGACAGCTCGTCGAGCTAGAGAAGAGGCGACGTGACTACTAACGTTCTCACCCCCGCGACCCCGCTGACCGCGGCCGACCGCTGCGACCGCTGCGGCGCTCAGGCCTACCTCCGCGTCGTGCTCGTGTCCGGTGGAGAGCTGCTCTTCTGCGCTCACCACGGCCGGAAGTTCGAGCCGGAGCTGAAGAAGATCGCCGCTGAGATACAGGACGAGAGCGGCCGACTGACGGCCACCTCGGCTCCTGCGTCGACGGACGAGCGCTGACCCGATGCGGTCGCGCGGGCACGCCCAGTGCGCAGGCCCGGGTTCAGCGTCTCCTTTGACGACGAGCTGAACTGACGAACAGAGCTGTCTTAGACGGTGGGCGGCAGACCGAAAGGTCTGCCGCCCACCGTCGTTCCCTGCCGTTCCGTCTTCCGTTCGCTGCCGTCGTCTCCTGCCGCGTCCCGCCGCCGCCCTGCCCGACGCCGCCGACTGCCAGCTGTGGCATTCGTCACGTCAGCACGGCCGCATCGCCCGGGACCAGGCCCGGTCAGAGCTGACCGCGGACCGCGTCCACCATCGCCGAGAGTCGGGTGTAGACGCCGGGGTGGGCGGCCTCGGCGCAGCCTTCGCCCCAGGACACGATGCCGACCAGACGCCCGGCCACCACCAGCGGTCCGCCGCTGTCCCCCTGGCAGGCATCGCGGCCGCCGACGGCCTGCTGCCCGGCGCAGACCATCGTGCGCGGGTCGTAGGTGCCCGACGGACCGGAGTGGTAGTCGGCCGAACACGTGGCGTTCGCCATCATCGGCACCTGGACTTGGTGCAGCGTGGTCGGGTAGCTCCCGTTGCCGTGCAGATCGCCCCAGCCGAAGACGGTGGCATTGGTCCCCGCGGCGTAGGGCGCCGTCGCGCCCTGACCCACCATCGGCAGCACGCTGCTCGGATTCTGCGGTTCGGCGAGCGTGAGGACCGCCACATCCCACTCGTTGGTGGGCAGGTCGTAGTTCGGATCCACCCACGTGTCGACGACCGACACCTCCCGACCGGCGGAGCCTCCGAGATCCGTGCGGTCCAGGACCACGGAGAGGTCGGGCCGGTTCACCCGCTGCCCCGTCGTCTCGTCGTAGAGGCAGTGCGCGGCGGTGACCACCTTGGTCGGGCTCACCAGCGTGCCGCCGCAGAACTGGCCGGAGCGCGAGTCGCCGTATACGGAGCGACTGGCGACGGCGACCATCCAGGGGTGGTCGGACGTACTCGCCGCCACCCCGCCGACGATCGCCTCCGCCGGTGCCGCGGGGACCGCCAATGCCGCCGGCAGCGCCGCAAACAGCACCATCATGGTCCGCCTGCGCCCAGGGAATGTCCGCCTGCCGGGGATTGTCAGCCTGGCTCCCACCCTGATCCTTCCGTCGCGACCCGCACTCCTGTCGCGCCTCAGGGTAGCGATGCGGAGACGCTGCGTGTCTGGCCGCCGCGCACAATTCACCCTGGGCACATCTGTGCCCCGGGTGACGGTTCGTCGGGCCGCTGGTTGCGAGCCGGGGCGGCCCGGAAAACGGAAAGGCCCCCGCTCCGCCGAAACGGCGGAGCGGGGGCCTTGTCGGTCTCGTCAGTCGAGGTAGTCGCGCAGGACCTGCGAACGCGACGGGTGGCGCAGCTTCGACATGGTCTTGGACTCGATCTGGCGGATGCGCTCACGGGTGACCCCGTAGACCTTGCCGATCTCGTCCAGCGTCTTCGGCTGACCGTCGGTCAGACCGAAGCGCATGGAGACCACGCCGGCCTCGCGCTCGCTCAGGGTGTCCAGCACCGAGTGGAGCTGCTCCTGGAGCAGGGTGAAGCTGACCGCGTCGGCCGGGACCACGGCCTCGGAGTCCTCGATGAGGTCACCGAACTCGCTGTCGCCGTCCTCGCCGAGCGGGGTGTGCAGCGAAATGGGCTCGCGGCCGTACTTCTGGACCTCGACGACCTTCTCGGGCGTCATGTCCAGCTCCTTGGCCAGCTCCTCCGGGGTGGGCTCGCGGCCCAGGTCCTGGAGCATCTGGCGCTGGACGCGGGCCAGCTTGTTGATGACCTCGACCATGTGCACCGGGATACGGATGGTGCGGGCCTGGTCGGCCATGGCGCGGGTGATCGCCTGGCGGATCCACCAGGTCGCGTAGGTGGAGAACTTGTAGCCCTTGGTGTAGTCGAACTTCTCGACCGCACGGATCAGACCGAGGTTGCCCTCCTGGATCAGATCCAGGAAGAGCATGCCGCGGCCGGTGTAGCGCTTGGCCAGCGAGACCACCAGACGGAGGTTGGCCTCCAGGAGGTGGTTCTTGGCGCGGCGCCCGTCCTCGGCGATGATCTCCAGCTCACGCTGCAGACGCGGCGCGAGCTTGTCCTCGGAGGCCAGCTTGTCCTCGGCGAAGAGACCGGCCTCGATGCGCTTGGCGAGCTCGACCTCCTGCTCCGCGTTGAGCAGCGGGACCTTACCGATCTGCTTGAGGTAGTCCTTGACCGGGTCAGCGGTGGCGCCGGCCACGGCGACCTGCTGCGCCGGGGCGTCGTCCTCGTCCTCGTCGGAGAGCACGAAGCCCTCGGACTCCTCCTCGCCCTCGGCCGGCTCGGCGCCCTCGGGGGCAGCCGGTGCGGCGGCGTCCTCGAGCAGCTCCTCGTCGGTGAGCAGCTCCTCCTCGCCCTCCGCACCCTCGGCCTTGGCCTTCCCGGGAGCGGCCTTGACGGCGGTCTTCTTGGCGACGGTCTTCTTGGCGGCCGGAGCGGCCTTCTTCGCCACGACCTTCTTGGCCACGGCCTTCTTCGCCGCCTCGGTCGGAGCGGCCACCAGGGTCGCCTCGACTCCGACGGATGCGACGGACTCGGTGACCGACGTGGTCACCGGCGCCGCGGCGGCGACGCGCGGAGCAACGGTACGGGTCGTGCTCGCGGCAGCCGCAGGGCGCGGAGCGACGGGCTTGGTGGCCGTCGTCTTCGTGGCAGTGCTCTTCGCCGCGACGCTCTTCCGGGGGCGCTTGGGGGCGGACGACTCCGCAGCGCTCACCATCAGCGTCACACCCTCCTCATCGAGGACCTGGTTGAGGCTGCGCATGACGTTCTTCCACTTGGTGACCGGGATTTGGTCCACCTCGAAGGCATGCCGCACGTCATCACCGGCGATCTGCCCCTGAGCCTTACCCCGCTCGATGAGCGCCATCAGAGCGGCGGACTCGGAGATCTCGGGAGGGAGAGAACGGGATGTGCTGGCCGACACGAACAACCTCTCGGACGTGAGTGGACAGAAGGCCGGCCGCTTGGCGGCCCTCTGGAACCTGCTGAAGCTCTTGAACTGGCGGATCAGTACGGATCTGTCACCGCCCTGGTACACATCGCTCCGCACGGCAAAGCGTTACGCCCTACTTACGTGGCGCAGGTCACATAGTGCGAGAGCCTCTTGTCAACGGAGGTGTACCCCGTTCAACGATGCCAGATCCGGGCTCATTCCGAGTGTCGCCTGAATCGGGTAGCGCGAGCAGCCCGGTGAGCGCCGTGCCCGCGACCCCCGACCACCGCTGATCAGCACAGAGCAGGCCGCCGCGGTCATGGCGTGGTGGCGGCTCATGACGGCGGCGGCCTGCGGGGAGATGCGGGGCGGGACGGCCTCGGTGTTCGCGACCGGCAGCGGCGCGGGTTCAGTGCTCGCGCGGACCGGGGACCAGCGGGTCGACGTCCGGGTGCACCGTGAGCAGGGAGCGCATCGCGGACTCCGCAGCGGTGCCGTCGCCCGTGGCCAGGGCGTCCACGAGCCGGACGTGCAGACCGACCGAGGGCTCGGAAGGCCGGTCGCAGGCGGTGACCGGACCGCCGGAGACCTGGAGCGCCGAGGCGACGATCCCGGCGAGGTGCTCCAGCATCTTGTTGCCGGCGAGATCCATCAGGACCGCGTGGAACTCGGCGTCGGCCCGGCTGTAGGTGAGCGCGTCACCCTGGGCGGCGGCGTGACCCATGATCTCGGTCATGTCGTGCATGCGCTGACGGCTCTCGTCCCGGCCGTGTCCGGCGGCGAGCCGGGCGGCCAGCGGCTCGATGGCCCAGCGCAGCTCGAAGAGCTCACGACGCTGGTCGTCGCGCTGCGGCCCGAAGGCTCGCCACTCGATGATGTCCGGGTCGAGCAGGTTCCAGTCCGCCACGGGGCGAACCCGGGTTCCGACGTTGGGGCGGGCGCTGACGAGGCCCTTGGCCTCCAGCACGCGCAGTGACTCGCGGACGACGGTGCGGGAGACCTCGAACCGCTGCCCGATCTCCTCGGGCACGAGGGGACGGTCGGCTCCGAGATCACCGGAAACGATCATTTGACCGAGCTGCTGGACCAGCTGACCGTGCAGTCCGCGTCCGCGGCTTCCGGCGGCACGGCGGCCGACGCGGCCGAGCTCGGGTTCGGCGCTCTCCCAGTGCAGCGCAACACCGCTCGTGGCGTGGGACACACCAGGGGCCGAGCTGTGCGAGGCGCTCACGGGGAAGCGGTCCAGCTGAGTGGACGTCATCTGGGCGGGGGGCATCGTGGGGTGCGCAACGGTACTCACGTCTCCTTTGTCGGCGATGGCGGGCAGACCCTTGAGGAATTTCGTGAAAAGCACACGAAAGGGTGATCGCGCATCCCTACACAATTGACGCCATATCGGCTGTTATTGCCCCTTTGGTGCCCCGGTGCGCCCTTCCGTGCCCTCCACGCGCCCTCGACCCGCCTCCGCGCCGACCGCCGGCGCTCTCAGGTCCCGAACCGGCACACGCCGTCCGGACGTCACTCGCGCCCTCGGTACACCCCCGGTCCGCCCCCGGTTCGGACGGCAGCGGCCCTCAGAGCGCGCTGCGGCGCGGCAGGAGGACAAGGTAGGCCAGCAGCAGCATCAGCACGGGCGCCGCCACCGCAACCGCGAGACCGGCGTCCGACACGGTGGTCCCGCTGTGCAGCCCCGACAGCGCGCCGTACAGCCACGCGTGCGTGCCGTCCACGGGGAAGAACCGGTGCCAGCGCAGCACGCCGTCCCCGCCGCCGCGTGCCGCGCCGCTGCCGAGCAGGGCCGAGGCGACCGGCTCGACGAGCACCGGCACCATGATCAGGACGAGCATCCCCGCAGCGGCGCTGCGCAGCAGGACGGCCCCGAGCAGGCCGATCCAGCCGCCCGCCACGACCAGGGCGAGGTAGCCGCCCAGCGCGACCGGCACGTGACCGTGGAGCACTGCGGCCTCCAGCCGGGCCGCCGCCGTGTGGTGGCCGAGGTGCAGCACGACCGCGTCGAGGACGAGCGTGCCCACCCCGAGCAGCCCTGCGAAGACGCCGACCGTGACCAGTTTGGCCAGCAGCAACGCCAGCCGCCGGCGCAGCGGCCGCAGCAGCGCGAGCGGTGCGGGGTGCCGGAATTCGTGTCCGGCCGACAGCGCCCCGACCACCCCCGCTCCCAGCGCGGCGATCGGCAGGGGGAGCAGCGGCAGGCCCGCCGTGAGCACCCTGAGCGGATCAGCCGCGGGCGACCCCGCCGCCGCGCCCTGCCGCACCGTCAGCACCGCCACCACGGCACTGGCGCCCAGCACCACGACCGGAACCAGCCAGCTGGAACGCACGCCGGACAGCCGCCGGCGCTCGTAGGTCAGTGCGTGCACGGGTCGCTCGCTCTCGTGTTCCCGCGCTCTCGCGCGGTCGTGGTTCTGCTGCTGTGCTGACGTGGTGCTGTGGTGCCGCCGCGTCGGCGTGCCCGGGCACCCGGCATCTCTGTGGCCAGGCAACCCCACAGCCTTGGCGGCGCGCGGTGCGCCCAGGCGCGCGGCGGGGCGCCGGACCCTCGCACGGCCGCCCGGAGGCCGGGCCTTGGGGGCTCGCTCCGCTCAGTCGTCCTCGTCGAAGAGGAGCGGGTGCAGGACCCGCGTTTCGCGCCGAGCGGGCAGCACATGGCCACCGGGAGCGGGCGGCGTGGGCACGACCACCTGTGTGGTGACCGTCTCGCCCGGCCCGAGGGCGACGGTGGCCTTGGCAAGCGATGCGCCTGCCGGTTCGGGCGGCCGCGGGCCGGGCGCGGGGGCGTGCTCGACAACCCGGTCGGCCAGCTCGTGGAGCAGGATGCCGTGCTGGAACGCCAGCTCGCCGATCTCGGTCCTGGCCAGCCCCTCGACGGAGATCACGTTGCCGCCCTCGTGCCGGACCGCGGCCCCGGCCGCGGCGAGCAGATCCGCCAGCCGGGCCACCTGCGGCCCACGGACGCTGACCTCGTCACGCAGCCGGGTCCGGCGGAACTCCTCCACCGGCTGGTCCGCCATAAGCCGGCCGAGCTCGAGGGTGACCACGCGGTCCGCGAGCTGCGCCGCCTGCTGCGGGCTGCGCAAGGTCACCAGGACCGCCCCGCCGCCCGCCGCGAAGGCGCGCAGGAAGGCGTGGAACCACTCGACGTTCTTGGGCGACAGGCCCTCCGTGGGCTCGTCCAGCAGCAGTGTGCTCGGATCGCCCAGCAGCGCCTGTGCCAGTTGCAGGCGCCGGTTCATCCCGGGCGAGTAGGTGCGCAGCCGGTGCTCGGCGGCGGGGGCGAGGCGCGTCTGCTCCAGCAGTTGGTCGGCCCGGCGGGCGGACACCCCGGCCGCCGCCGCCATCATGCGCAGGTGCGCCCGCGCCCGTCGCCCCGGGTGCCCCGCGGGCCGGTCGGCCTCGCCGAGGACCACGCCGACCTCACGCTCCGGGCGGGACAACCGCCGGTAGGGGCGCCCGTGGAAGAGCGCTGTCCCCTGGCCTCGTTCGAGGCCCAGCGCCAGCCGCAGAGCCGTGGTGCGGCCCGACCCCTCCGGACCGAGCAGAACCGTGACCTGGCCCGCGCGTGCGTCGAAAGAGAGGTCGAGCAGCACCGCCGACCGGCCGCGCCTGCCCGCCTTGGTCAGACCGATCGCCTGGAACGGATGATGGACCTGCCGCACCTGCTGGTCCCGAACGGCCGGGCCGGTCTGGGTCTGGACAGTCTGAGCCTGAGCCACGGTCGGACACCTCCGCGCTGATCACCCCCAACCCCAGCACGATAGACGGACAGGGTGACTTTGCGTGGCATTGACCTCTACGGCGCGTAGGCGGCCCCGTCCGTCGTCCGGCTCAGCTCTCGGGACGCAGCATCGGCGGATTGAGCACCGTAGCCCCGCCGGCCCGGAACAGCTGCGCGGGCCGACCGCCCTGACGGGTCGTCGTGCCGCCCGCCGGGAGCAGGAATCCGGGCGTCCCCGTCACCTTCCTGTGGAAGTTGCGCGGGTCCAGCTGCACGCCCCAGACGGACTCGTACACCCGGCGCAGCTCGCCGACGGTGAACTCCTCGGGGCAGAAAGCCGTGGCCAGCGCCGAGTACTCGATCTTGGACCGGGCCCGCTCCACGCCGTCCGACAGGATCGCACTGTGGTCGAACGCGAGCAGCATCCCGTCGTCGTCCTTGCCCCCGAGCAGTTCCTCGACCGGCGCCCAGCGGGCGCTGCGGACGTCGCCGCCGGGCCTCGGGGTCGGCAGGTCCGGGGCGAGAGCCAGGTAGGCCACGCTCACCACTCGGAGCCGCGGATCGCGCTGCGGGGCTCCGTAGGTGGCCAGCTGTTCCAGGTGGGCGCCGACGCCGGGCCCCTGCCCGGGGGCGCCGTGTGCGCGCAGGCCGGTCTCCTCGGCCAGCTCGCGGGCGGCCGCCTCGACGAGCCCCTCGTCGGGTCGGACGAAGCCGCCGGGCAGCGCCCAGAAGCCCTGGAACGGCGGTTCACCCCTGCGGACCATCAATGCGCACAGGGCATGGTCGCGCACGGTCAGGACCACCAGGTCAACGGTGACCGCGAAAGGGGGGAAGGCCGACGGATCGTAACGCGACATGCGCCGCATCATAGTCGTCTCAGTGACGATAAACAGTGGGCCCTAATCGCTCGATCGGCCCAAACAGCGCGGCAGCCTGCCGCGTCTGCGTCGAGCAGGCCGACGGGAGCGGGCCGTTCGCTCGGCCCGCAGGGTGGCGCAGAGTGTGTCCGGCATCGCGCCGCAGTTGATCGCTTCGTAGAGCAGGCTCGCGAAGGTGTACGTCGGGTCCACGGCCAGCGCACGCCCGAGCGCCACCCTGGCGGTGACCGTGTCGCTGGTCACCCAGGCCGTCCAGCCGAGGAGCGAGAGCGGGGCCGCTGCGTGGGCCTCGAAAGGGCCCACGCAGCGGCGGGCCAGGTACCGCCAGAGTCTGGCCGCGTGCCCGACGTCGGGCGGATCGAGCCATTCGGCCGCCCGGTCGCGGGCGAGTCGGTCCTGCAAGCCGAGGACGATCCGCGCCGCGTCGTGATCGTCCAACTCGCAGTCGCCCCGGCCGAAGCGCAACACGGCCGCGTCGACCAGGGCCGCCGTCGCCTCCCGCAGCCGCTCGCGTCCGCCCTCCCGGTCCAGCTCGGCCGCCACAACGGGCATCTCCCGTTCGAAGGCGTGCAGCAGCGTCGCCACCGACTCCGGAGCCAGCGGCTCCAGCTCCCGGTGCAGATCGCGCAGACTGCCGCGGACCTGGATCCCGGCGAAGGCCGCGGCTGCGGCGACGGCCGACGTGCTGCCCGGCGGCCTGACCAGCGCGCCCTCCTGCGGACAGCAGGCCGGGTCGACACAGGTGTAGGAGAACCACCGCCCCTCTGACACGCACAAGGACTCGTGCACGGGGACGCCGGCCGCCCTGAAGCCCTCGGCCAGCAGCGCCGCGAGTGGACGCAGCCGCTCCGCCACCTCCCGCGCGCTGCCGCCGGGCTCGGGATCCTGGCAGAAGTAGAGGATCACCGCGTCCGGAGGACGGTCCCGCTGCTCCGACAGTGCGAGCAGGAAGCCGACCACCTCCTGCGCCGCCGCCGGCCAGGCCGCCGGCGCCGGGATGTCGACCCGGACGGAGCCGCCCTGCCGGCGCCTGGACCCCTGGAGGCCGAGCGCCACCACGCTGTCGCTCGGATAGAAGCCCAGCAGGTAGGGCAACGCGTCGGCCATGTCGGCCGGGCTCTTCATCCGGACCACGGGCCGCTCGAAGGCGGAGAAGGCCGGGACCCTCTCGTGCGACTCGTTCGAGGGGGGTTGCGAGGACTCCGACGGGGGCGGGGTGCTGTGTTCGTTCATGCGGCGAGCGTGTCGAGAGGCGGAAGTTCGCGCACCCAGCCGACCGCAGGTCTGTGGACAACCCCGGGGTGTGGAAAACCCGGCCACCCGATCGAGTGGGCTTCGAAGGAGACGATTCGTTTCTCCACAGGCTTGACGTCCCGGGTTCGCCTTTGTCGGCGCGGCCGACTATCAATGACCGCATGGATGACACCCAACTCCAGGACCGCACCGCTGTGCGGGCGCAGGCCGACGGGGTGCTGCGCTCGCTCGCCGGCGGCGACGCCCGACTGCGCGAGGACCAGTGGCGCGCGATCGAGGCGCTCGTCGTCGACCGGCGGCGGGCCCTGGTCGTGCAGCGCACGGGCTGGGGCAAGTCCGCCGTCTACTTCGTCGCCACGGCCCTGCTGCGGGCCGCCGGGGCGGGGCCGACGGTCATCGTGTCGCCGCTGCTCGCCCTGATGCGCAACCAGGTCGAGTCCGCCGCTCGCGCGGGAATCACGGCGCGCACCATCAACTCCTCCAACACCGAGGAGTGGGAGTCGGTCCACGCCGAGATCGCCGGCGGAGAGGTCGACGTCCTTCTGGTCAGCCCGGAGCGGCTGAACAATCCGGAGTTCCGGGACGAGGTCCTGCCCCGGCTCGCCGCCGCCACCGGTCTCCTGGTGGTCGACGAGGCACACTGCATCTCCGACTGGGGCCATGACTTCCGCCCCGACTACCGTCGGCTGCGCACCATGCTGGCGGATCTCCCGGCCGGTGTCCCGGTCCTGGCCACGACGGCCACGGCCAACGCGAGGGTCACCGCCGACGTCGCCGAACAACTCGGCACCCACGCCGGTCCCGCTGCGGGGGCCGGCGCCCGAGAAGAGGCCCTGGTCCTGCGCGGTCCGCTGGACCGGGAGAGCCTCAGCCTCGGAGTCCTGCATCTGGGCGATCCCGCGCACCGGCTCGCCTGGCTCGCCGACCGGCTGGACGAGCTCCCCGGCTCCGGCATCATCTACACCCTCACCGTGGCCGCTGCCGAGGAGGTGACGTCCTTCCTGCGCCAGCGCGGCCAGCTGGTCGCCTCCTACTCCGGCCGCACCGAGGACGCGGAGCGGCAGGCCGCTGAGGCGGATCTGCTCGCCAACCGGGTCAAGGCACTGGTCGCCACCTCCGCCCTAGGGATGGGGTTCGACAAGCCGGATCTCGGCTTCGTGGTCCACCTGGGGTCGCCCAACTCCCCCATCGCCTACTACCAGCAGGTAGGCCGGGCCGGGCGCGGCATCAAGCACGCGGAGGTGCTCCTCCTGCCGGGGGCCGAGGACGCCGCCATCTGGCGTTACTTCGCCTCCCTCGCCTTTCCCGGGGAGGAGCAGGTGCGCACGACGCTGGAGGCGCTGGCCGCTCACACAACCCCCGCGGGAGAGCCGCTCCCGCTCTCCACCCAAGCCCTGGAGGCACGGGTGGACCTGCGGCGCACCCGGCTCGAGACCATGCTCAAGGTCTTGGACGTGGACGGCGCGGTGCGTCGCGTGCGCGGCGGCTGGGTGGCCACGGGGCAGCCCTGGGCCTACGACGCCGCCCGCTACGCCCGGGTCAACGAGACCCGGGCCGCCGAGCAACAGGCGATGCTCGACTACGCGGCATCCGGCACGTGCCGGATGGAGTTCCTCCGTCGCCAACTGGACGACCCGGAGGCGGCGCCTTGCGGGCGGTGCGACAACTGCACCGGCGGGCATCGCTCCACGGAGGTCTCGGCCGAGACCCTGGCGGCCGCACGAGCCGCGCTCGGCCGACCGGGCCTGGAAATCGAGCCTCGCCGCATGTGGCCGACCGGCATGCCCGCGGTCGGCGTCCAGCTCAAGGGCCGGATCCCGGCGGGCGAACAAGCCGCAGCCGGGCGAGCGTTGGGGCGCCTGTCCGATATCGGCTGGGGCACCAGGCTGCGGGCCCTGCTCTCACCGGAGGCTCCCGACGCCCCCGTCCCGCCTCAGGTGCTGGACGGCGTCGTCACCCTTCTGGCGGATTGGTCCCGAGGTCCCTCCGCCTGGGAGCAGCGCCCCTCGGCCGTCGTGGCGATCGCCTCGCGTACCAGGCCCGAACTGATCGGCAGTCTGGCCGCAGGGATCGCCCGAATCGGCAGGCTGCCGCTCCTCGGCCAGGTCGAGTACGCCCCCGGGGCCGACCCTCGCCGGGGCGGGCGCGGCAACAGCGCCCGGCGTCTCCATCAGCTCCACGACGCCTTCGTCCTGTCACCCGAGCTGGCGTCGGCTTTGGCCGCACAGGAGGAGGCGGGGGCGGCCGGCGGGCCGTTGCTGCTGGTCGACGACTACTCCGACAGCGGCTGGACCCTCGCCGTCGCCGCCCGCCTGCTGCGCAGGGCCGGGGCGTCCGGGGTCCTCCCGCTGGTTCTCGCACAGTCGTCCTGAACTCGGGCCGACGCCCAACTGAGGGCGGGCACAGCCGAACGGCCGAGAGCCGAACGGTGGAGACGGAACGGCACGCCGATGGGACTTATCTGTCGGAACGGCAGAAGCAGGGACACTTCCGGCGGGATCACCGTTGCCGGTCTGCTCGGAGCCGGTGAGAATTGGCAGGTATCCCGGCCAGACGGTCCGTCCATGGCTGGTGTGCGAGGTGCCCGCACCCGGGCACGGGGAAGGAGGATCTTGAGCATCGGCCATCCCCTCGAGTTGTCCAGGGAGCCGCACACGTCGTCTCCAGCGCGCTCGGTCGACCTGACCACCTGGACGGAGGCCGGGCTTCCCACGCTGCTCGACCCGCGATCAGTGGTGGGAGAGCTGCACCGGATCCACCTCCCCCACCCCGGAGTCACCGTTCTCGGCGTGCTGACCGCCGACGGACGCGTGGCAGCCGGCGCTTCGTTCGTGGTGCCCGAGCGCATCACCGACGGATGGCACCTGCGGAACGTCCTGCTCGCGCACCTGCGTCACGTCGTTCCGCATGGTCTGCGTCGGCGTTCTCCGATGCACAGCGCGGTCGTACTCCAGTGCCGCGACACCCCGTCCGACTGGACCGAACTCGACGGCGCCTGGATGTGGGCGCTACGCGACGCGTCGGTTCTGCACGGTCTGCGCTGCGGCGCGTATATCACCCTGACCGAGAACGGCTGGCAGGTTATGGGCGAGAGCCGCCAGGGCCGCAGCCCCCAGGCAGGGTCCTGGGCCCGACGGACGATGAGCACGGTCCGTGAACTGCCCAGCAGAGAACACCTGCCGGCGCTGACCGCCGCCACGGAGAGCCGGCCTCGGGCGGAGCTGCTACCAGCGGCGCCGGTCGCACAGCTGGCGGTGCCGTGATCGCGTCACGCCGGGCCTGAACACCACAGGCGGGGCCCGGACGCCGCCGGGTCGGGGAGCACGCGCGTTGTGCTCCCAGTCTGATCCCCTGCCGGGCGCCTGTCCGCAGGCGCCCTTGGGCTCTCCTACCGCTGGACGGGCAGCGGGGTCTCGCCGCAGACGACGAGCAGCGAGCCGGCACGGGCCAGCGCCACCGCGAGAGCGTCCTGAACGGCACCCGTGGCGCCACCGTTCACGGCGAGCACGACGACCTCGCGGCGGGTCGGCCGACAGTCAGCGGCGGAGGCGTAGAACACGTCGTCCGCCGCCTCGAGCTGGGCCCAGTAACGCTCGGCTCCGAAGCTCTGCTCGTGCTGCTGCCACGGGTGCGGCTCGGCGGTGGTGAGCACCAGGATCTGTCCCGGGACACGTCCCGTGTCGAGCAGCAGGTCGACTGCCTCGTCCGCCCGGTCCAGCGCGGCCTCCGGCGTGGCCGGGAGCAGCTGCAGTTCAGGCAGGGTGGGCAGTGCGTCAGCGCCCCGACGGGCCTGAGCGCTCGGCTTGGGGGTGCGCGTGGGACCGGCCGGAGGGCCGGGGACGGGACGCCGGGCCGGCGGTCCGGGCCGGGGCCCGGGTCGCGGCGTGGCGGCCACGCTGGTGGGGGAAGGGACTGTGGTCGCGGCGGTGCGGGCCGGGTCCGTCTCGTCGGTGGAAGGAACGCCCTGGCCCGAGTCGGTCTTGTGGATCTCCAGCTCCTCGGCACGATTTCTGGCGACACACTCGACGGCGCCGCACAGCGCCCCAGAGCTTACTCGTTGGTTGTGAGCAGCCGATAGGGGGGACCACCCGTTGCGCCGAACGATGGCCGAACATGCATCCGGCGGCTTCCTGAAGGCCCGTCACCGGTCGCTTCCCGGCCATCGAAGCCGGGTAGCGGAACGGTCGCCACCGCTCTGCGACGCGCCGTCAGAACCCCAGCGACAGCTGCTCGCCCGCGTCGACCGGCTCGCGCTGCACGCGCAGGTGCCGCCACTCCGGCAGCTCGTCCAGGTAGGCCCAGGAGAGACGGTGCTGCCCGGTCGGCCCCAGCCGTTCGAGCGCGGCGCGGTGCACCGGCGAGGGATAGCCGGCGTTGTCGGCGAAGGCGAAGTCGGGGTACTGCTCACCCAGTTCCGCCATCATCGCGTCACGGCGCACCTTGGCGATCACCGAGGCCGCCGCGACGGCGACGCAGGACTGATCGCCCTTGATCACGGTACGGACCCGCCAGGGGCCGCCGAGGTAGTCGTGCTTGCCGTCCAGGATGACAGCGTCGGGCTGCTCCGGCAGCGCTTCCAGGGCCCGCACCGCCGCGAGCCTGAGCGCGGCGGTCATTCCGAGCTGGTCGCACTCGCCCGGGCTGGCGTGCCCGAGGGCGAAGGCGTGAACCCAGCCGGCCAGCACCGGCTCCAGCTCCTCGCGGCGCCGCTGGGTGAGCAGCTTCGAGTCGGTGAGCCCGGGAGGCGGCTTGCGCATGCCGGTGATCGCGGCACAGACGGTGACCGGCCCGGCCCAGGCCCCGCGTCCCACCTCGTCGACACCTGCCACCAGCCGGGCGCCGGTGCGGCGCAAGGAGCGCTCGACGGAATGGGAGGGCGGATCGACGGGCATGCACTCAGCCTAACGGCCCAGCCGGGCCCCGAACGCCGCCGCATGCGCACCCGGTCGGAGCCGATCAGATCCGATCAGCCCCCGCCATCCTCGGGCGGCGGCGCGGGGCGCAACAGGGCCGGCAGCAGCACCTGGTCGACGAGAGCCCGCGCATCCTCCTCGGTGAAGCGCCCCTGCTGGGTTTTGCCCCGGTACAGCAGCATCGCGGGCACGACGTCCAGCACCATCGGCGTCGCCGCCTCCAGATCGGCCTCACCGCGGTCCACCGCGGCCCTGACCACCTGCAACAGAACAAGATGCGCAGGGTCGAGGATCTGCTTGTGGATCAGGCCGACGAAAGCCGCGGCCCGCTCGTGGTCGAGCTCACTGATCACGGCGCGGGCGGCGCAGCCCGTACGTGAGGTCATCGCCGCAGACAGGGCCCCGATGACGGCGAGGAGGTCCGCGCGCAGGCTGCCAGTGTCCGGCGGCTCCAGAGCCCGCGGCAGGCTGGCGCTCAACGCGTCCAGCACGAGCTGTTCCTTGCTGCCCCAGCGCCGGTAGAGAGAGGCCTTCCCGGTCTGGGCGGCGGCGGCCACCGCCTCCATGCTGAACCGGGCGTAGCCCGTGGCGATCAACTGCTCCAGGGCGGCCTCGAAGATCGCCTGTTCCAGCGCCGGGCCGCGACGCCGGACCACGACGGGGTAGGTCGTCCTGCGCATTCCCTGCTCACCCCCGAACATGGCGCCACCTGACCGGGCAGCAGGCTAGGCGGAGGGTTGTGTCCCGATTTGTCCGGGTCTAGTGTCGAGGTTAGTGAACGGCTCCGTTCATTCCAAGCCTTTCCCTTTCCCTTTCCCAGCCACCGTGGCGCACATCCCAGGGGGACCCGTGGCCACTTCGAAGACCCTCACCCGCAGCGTTCCGGCCCAGGCCAGGCGTGGTCAGCATCCGGGGATCTCCCTGGCGGTCATCGCGACCACGCAGCTGATGGTCGTGCTGGACATCACCATCGTCAACATCGCGCTACCGCACATCTCGACCGCCCTGCACTTCACACCGACCAGCCTGTCCTGGGTGCTCAACGCCTACACGCTGACCTTCGGCGGCCTGCTTCTCCTGGGCGGGCGCATCGGCGACATCCTCGGCCGCAGACCTACGCTGATCACGGGCGTGCTGATATTCAGCTGCGCCTCCCTGCTCGGCGGCCTCGCGACTGCGTCCTGGATGCTGCTGGCCGCGCGGGCGCTCCAGGGGATCGGCGGCGCCATCGCCTCACCGACCGCCTTCGCGCTGATCGCCACCAACTTCAAGGAGGGCCCCGAACGCAACCGGGCCTTCGGTGTCTACTCGGCCGTGGCGGGCGCGGGCGGCGCGATCGGACTTCTGCTCGGCGGCCTGCTGACGTCCTGGCTCTCCTGGCGCTGGGTCCTCTTCGTCAACGTCCCGATCGGCCTGGCCCTGGCCTCGCTGGCGCCCCTCTACATCAACGACTCCGAACGCCACCCCGGGCGCTTCGACCTGCCCGGCGCGCTGACCTCGACGCTCGGCATGGTCAGCCTGGTCTACGGCTTCATCCGCGCCGCCGACAAGGGATGGACCGACGTCTGGACGCTGGCCTCGTTCGCCGCCGCCGTCGTCCTGCTGGTCTCCTTCCTGCTGATCGAGTCGCGCACGACGCAGCCGATCACGCCGCTGCACATGTTCCGCAACCGAAATCGTTCCGGTGCCTACGTGTTGATGTTGTGCCTCGCCGCCGCGATGTTCGGGATCTTCTTCTTCATGACTCAGTTCATCCAGGACGTCCTGGGGTTCAGTCCCATCCGGGCCGGCCTCGGGTTCCTGCCGATGAGCCTGTCCATCATCGTGGCCGCCCAGGTCTCGGCGCGGCTGCAGACGCGGTTCGGGGCCAAACCGTTCATGATCCTCGGTACGATCCTCGTCAACGCGGGGGCGTACTGGATCACGCAGCTGGACGTGCACAGCAGCTACCTCGGCGGCGTCCTGGGCCCGACGATGATCTTCGGCTTCGGCATGGGCTTCATCTTCGTCCCGGTGATGCTGACCGCCGTCTCGGGAGTGGCGCCACACGAGACAGGCTCCGCGACCGGGCTGCTCAACACGACCCAGCAGGTCGGCGGGTCCCTCGGGCTGGCCATCCTGGTGACGGTCTTCGCCACCGCCCAACGCAACGAGGCAAAGGCGATCTTCCCCCGTCACGATCCCAACCAGGTCTTCGTCCACGGCATGACCACCGCGTTCTATGCGGCCCTGGCCTTCACCTTCGTCGCGCTGCTGATGGCGCTGTTCGTCATGAAGCCGCCGCAACAGCTGGGCGTCTCCGCGCCACCGACGCCACCGGCCGAACCGCCGACCTCCTCGGATCCGCCGCACGTCAAAGCCGCCTGAGGATACTCCCGGCGCGGGCGGGCAGCGCACTCGTTAGCAGGCGTGAACGGTCTCGTGCAGCAATCATCGCTGGTGCTTCACGGCTGTCGCAGCCCAGGCTTGAGTGCATGAACGACACCCACGCCGGGAACGATCTCCCCCTGGGCCGCTGCCTGGCCGCCATGGTCACCCCGTTCGGGCACGACGGATCCCTCGACATCGACGGAGCGCAGAAGCTGACCGTCCACCTGGTCGACTCCGGCTGCGACGGCCTCGTGTTGAGCGGCACCACCGGCGAGTCCCCGACCACCAGCGACGCGGAGAAGGAGAGCCTCGTCCGCTCCGTGGTCGAGGCCGTCGGCGGACGCGCCAGGGTCATCGCCGGGGTGGGTACAAGCGACACCGCCCACACGGCCCGGGCAGCCCGCGCGGCGGAGCGTGCGGGCGCCGACGGCCTGCTCGTGGTGACGCCGTACTACAGTCGGCCCCAGCAGGAGGGGGTGCGACGCCATCTGCGCACCGTCGCGGACGCGGTGTCGCTCCCGGTCATGCTCTACGACATCCCGCACCGCACCGGGACCCGGCTCTCGGTCGAGACCCTGCACGCGCTGGCCGAGCACCCCCGCATCGTGGGGGTCAAGGACGTCAGCTACGACCTCGCCGCGGCCGCACGCGTCATCGCCCAGACAGGTCTGCACTACTACTGCGGCGCAGACGAGCTGAACCTGCCGCTGCTCGCGATCGGCGCCGTGGGCGTGGTCAGCACCGTCGCCAACGTCGCCCCGGCCAGGACGCGGGACGTGCTGGACGCGCACGCGAGGGGTGCGAACGCCGAAGCGTTGCGCCTGCACCAGCAACTGCTGCCGCTGGTGCAGGCGATGATGGACGACGCGCCCGGCACCGTCACCGCCAAGGCGTTGCTCAACGACGCCGGCCTGCCCGCGGGCCCGGTCCGGCTGCCGCTGGTGGACGCCGACCAGCCGCTGCTCGACCAGCTCCGCAGCGCGCTTCAGGAAGCCGGCTGCTCGCGATAGTCGGCGAGGCACTCCGCCGTCTTGGTCGCGGTGAACTCGACCACGTCGTACTGGGCGACCCCGCCCTTGGCGAACGGGTCCTCGGCGAGGACCTGGTCCAGCGTGCCCCGATCGAGGCCGCCCGCCAGCAGCACCCCGCCGGTGCGCGGCACCTTCGCACCGGAGGCGAGCAGGACGCCGTTGGCGTACTGCTCGTCCAGCCAGGCCCGGTGGTCCAGCAGCAGCGCATCCACCTGCTCGATCGGCGCGGTGTACGAGAGGGTGACGACGAACACGGTGAGGCTCCCTGCCCAGGTGGACCGAGATCAGGTCCAGCGGTCGAACGGACGATCAAGCGTATAGCGCCCGTCCGGACCGAGATTGAGGGTCCTCATCTCTCCGTTGTCCGGGTTCGACAGCGCCTCGAACTCGTCCACGCTCCAATGGAACCACCGCATGCAGAACAACCGCATCAGCAGCCCGTGGCAGACCAGCAGCACGTTCGGCGAATAGTCGGCCCGCTGGAAATTGCGGTGCAGGGTCTCGAAGAAGGCGCTGACCCGGTCGTAGGCGTCGGCGCCCGACTCTCCTTGCGTGAACCGGTAGTAGAAGTGGCCGTACTCGTCCCGCAGCTTGCGTTGTCTGCGAATGTCCTCGACGTCCTGGAGGTTCCCCCAGTCCTGCTCGCGCAGCCTGGGCTCCTCCATCACCCGTATTCGGGCCGCGTCCAGGCCGAGCAATTCCAGCGTCTGCCAGGTGCGGGTGTAGGGCGAGACGTAGACCTGCACCCGCTCCACGCCGAAGAGCTCGCGGAGCTCGGCACCGGCCGCGCGGGCCTGCTCACGCCCGCGCGCGGTCAGGGTGAGGGCATGGTCGGGAACACGCTCGTAGATCGTCTCGTCCACGTTCCCTTCCGACTCACCATGTCGGATCAGGACAATTCGCCTCGGCCGCGCCATACCGGCCACGGTAACCCAGGGCGCACCGAGGAGCCTCGCCGTCTCACCGCACCGAGCTGTCCCAGCGCCAGCGCTCGCGCCGGGCAAGGCCCGGCAGCTCGCCGCGCCCCGTGGCCCACAGCAACGTCTCCCACGGGTCGAAACCGCCCGGTACCTCGGGGAAGAGCCGGTGCAACACCCGAAGGCACAGATCCGCCGGGGGCTCCCACTCCAGCCCGAGCCCCCGGGCGAGGTCATCGGCGTGCACCAGGGTCTCGACGAGCCCCATGGCCGCCGAACCCGCCGGGTCGGCGGCGCCGAAGACGTGGAACGCCCTGGCCTCGGGAGCCGCGGTTCGCACCATGGCGACCAGCAGGGCCCCGCACGCCTCCAGTACGCGGACCAGGCCCTCGGGCCCCGACTCCCGCTCGGCGAAGATCGCGCTCCGGGGCTTCCCCTCCGCCTGTCGCACGACGACGAACGGCACCGGCGACGGCTCCCCGCCTGCCGCCGGGGAGCCGAGCTCCGCCGCGTAGGCGAACAGGTCGTCGGCCAGATGCTCCGCCGTCTCCCAGCAGTCCCAGCTGAGAGATCCCGCCGCTCTGCCCCAGTCGGCCGCGAGCGCGGCAGGCTGCCGCAGCAACGCCACCGCGAGCCCGACCCCGAGCGCGAGATCGTCAGCCGTTACCGGCCCCGGGTGCGAGCCGGGATGGTGGATGTCGGTCGTGTTCACTGCTCTCCCGTCGGCGATAGGCAGGGGGACGTGCGCGGCGAGGGACGCCGGCGAATGCTCAGCCTCGGCCGATGATCAACCCTGATCGTGTGCGGCGGCCTGCTTGGTGACTGCGTCCAGCAGCGGCTGGAGCTTGTCCGTCAGAGCCTGGAAATCCACCGCCCGTCCGTCCGACCACTGGGCGAGCCCGACCACCATCAGTCCGCGCGAGCCGGCGAAGGCCTGCACCAGGCCGCTGTCGGCAGGCAGCGCCATCAGCCCGGACCCGGTGGGCGGCTCCAGCACGCCCACCTCGTAGTCGGTGGGATTCATGGACAGGGCGGTGACCATGTGCACGACGTCATCCGGGTCCTTCATCCCGAAAACGACGATGGTGTACTCGTTCTTCTGCGCGTCCTTGTAGAGCGCGCCGATGACGCCTCGGCAACCCTTGCTCTGATCGATCATGGCGATCAGGTTGGGGCCGACCATCCCAGAACCGGCGCAGTTCGGACCGCCGGACTGCTTGACCTTGGTGAAACCGGCGACGGCGGCGGGAAACGCCTGGGCCTCCGTCACCATGGGAGCCGCGGCCGCCGGCCTGGTGGCCGCCGCCCCGGCGCTGGTCGTCGACCGCCCGGAGGCCACGGGCGACTTCGACGAGGTCCGCGCGAGGCCGACGCCCGCCACCACGGCCAGCACGCCCAGCCCGACTCCGCCGATCATGGCCCAACGCCGCCACCTCCGCCGGGGACGCCAGGCGGCGGCCGCGCGTTCGGCGGCGCTCGGTTCGTGTATGCCGCTGCTCTGCGCGTGCTGCCGGACGAACTCGTCCCAGAGCTCGTCGCCCGTCCCCTGCTGCTCCTGAGTCACGCGCGCACCCTAGTGACCTGCGCTGATGCGCCGCAATGCACGTGTGTCCCCCGGAGCCGCGGCTCCGGGGGACACAGGCGGTCAATCGTGGTCAATCAGTACAGCGGTCGCCACGCCGACAGGTCGGCGATAGCGGGAATCAGCTGCAGCCGCTGGTCGAGCCGCAGCCCTCGCAGACGTAGCAGCTGCCGGCGCGGCGCATCTTGGTGCCGCAGGAGAAGCAGAGCGGGGCATCGGAGTTGACGCCCTGCTGGATCTCCAGCAGCTCCGCCGTGTTGTGCGGGGCCGGGGCCGCGACGGCCGGGGTGGTCTGGATGACGACCGGCGAAGAGGCGCGCGGGGCGGACTGGGCCAGGCCCTCGACGTCGACGTCCTCCTCGTCGGCCGGCTCGTAGGAGCCGGTCTCCAGGTGACGCTGGCGCTCCTCGACAGAGTGGATGCCGAGCGCCGAGCGGGTCTCGAAGGGCAGGAAGTCCAGCGCCAGGCGGCGGAAGATGTAGTCGACGATCGACTGCGCCATCCGCACGTCCGGGTCGTCGGTCAGACCGGCCGGCTCGAAGCGCATGTTGGTGAACTTCGAGACGTAGGTCTCCAGCGGCACCCCGTACTGCAGACCGACCGAGACGGCGATGGAGAAGGCGTCCATCATGCCCGCGAGGGTCGAGCCCTGCTTGGACATCTTCAGGAAGACCTCGCCGAGACCGTCGTCCGGGTAGGAGTTGGCGGTCATGTAGCCCTCGGCGCCGCCCACCGTGAAGGAGGTGGTGATGCCGGGACGGCCCTTGGGCAGGCGCTTGCGGACCGGGCGGTACTCGACGACCTTCTCCGCCACCGGGGCCGGGGCCGCCGCGGTCGCGGGCTCGACGGCCTTGGTCTCCGTCGACTTCGTCTTGGCCGACAGCGGCTGACCGACCTTGCAGTTGTCGCGGTAGATCGCCAGGGCCTTGACGCCGAGCTTCCAGGCCTCGAAGTAGATCTCCTCGACCTCCTCGATGCTCGCGCTCTCCGGCATGTTGACGGTCTTGGAGATGGCGCCGGAGATCCAGGGCTGGATCGCGGACATCATGCGGACGTGGCCCATCGGCGAGATGGAGCGCTCGCCCATGGCGCAGTCGAAGACCTCGTAGTGCTCGGGCTTGAGGCCCGGGGCGTCGACGACGTTGCCGTGCTCGCTGATGAAGTCGACGACCGCCTCGATCTGCTCGTCCTGGTAGCCGAGGCGCTTGAGCGCCCGCGGGACGGTGCCGTTGACGATCTGCATCGAGCCGCCGCCGACGAGCTTCTTGAACTTCACCAGGGCGAGGTCGGGCTCGACGCCGGTGGTGTCGCAGTCCATCATCAGGCCGATGGTGCCGGTCGGGGCCAGCACGGAGGCCTGGGCGTTGCGGAAACCGTTCTGCGCGCCGATGCGGACGACGTCCTGCCAGGCCTCGGTGGCCGCGGCCCACACAGGGGTGTCCAGGTCGTCCATGCGCTTGGCGGCGTCGTTGGCCTCCGCGTGCTGGCGCATGACGCGCTGGTGCGGCTCGGCGTTGCGGGCGTAGCCGTCGTACGGGCCGACGATGCCGGCCAGTTCGGCGGAGCGCTTGTAGGCGGTGCCGGTCATCAGCGAGCTGATGGCGCCGGCGAGCGCGCGGCCGCCCTCGGAGTCGTAGGCGTGGCCGGTGGCCATCAGCAGGGCGCCGAGGTTGGCGTAGCCGATGCCCAGCTGGCGGAAGGCGCGGGTGGTCTCGCCGATCTTCTCGGTCGGGAAGTCGGCGAAGCAGATGGAGATGTCCATCGCGGTGATGACCAGCTCGACGACCTTGGCGAAGGTCACCGCGTCGAAGCTGTCGTCGTCGCGCAGGAACTTCATCAGGTTCAGCGAGGCGAGGTTGCAGCTGGAGTTGTCCAGGTGCATGTACTCCGAGCAGGGGTTGGACGCGTTGATGCGGCCGGACTCGGGGCAGGTGTGCCAGTGGTTGATCGTCGAGTCGTACTGGATGCCCGGGTCGGCGCAGGCCCACGCGGCCTCGGCCATCTTGCGGAACAGGCCCTTGGCGTCGACGGTCTCGATGACCTCGCCGCTCATGCGGGCGCGCAGACCGAACTGGCCGCCCGTCTCCACGGCCTGCATGAACTCGTCCGAGACGCGCACGGAGTTGTTGGCGTTCTGGTACTGCACCGACGTGATGTCGTCGCCGCCCAGGTCCATGTCGAAGCCCGCGTCGCGCAGGGCGCGGATCTTCTCCTCCTCCTTGACCTTGGTCTCGATGAAGGCCTCGACGTCCGGGTGGTCCACGTCGAGCACGACCATCTTGGCGGCGCGGCGGGTGGCGCCACCGGACTTGATGGTGCCGGCGGAGGCGTCGGCGCCGCGCATGAAGGAGACCGGGCCGGACGCGTTGCCGCCGGAGGAGAGCAGTTCCTTGGAGGAGCGGATGCGGGAGAGGTTCAGGCCCGCGCCGGAGCCGCCCTTGAAGATCATGCCCTCTTCCTTGTACCAGTCGAGGATCGACTCCATGGAGTCGTCGACGGCCAGGATGAAGCAGGCGCTGACCTGCTGGGGCTGGGCGGTGCCGACGTTGAACCAGACCGGCGAGTTGAACGAGAAGACCTGGTGGAGGAGGGCGTAGGTCAGCTCGTGCTCGAAGACTTCGGCGTCGGCGGCGGTGGCGAAGTAGCCGTTCTGCTCACCGGCGGCGCGGTAGGTCTTCACCACCCGGTCGATGATCTGCTTCAGGCTCCACTCGCGCTGCGGGGTGCCGACCGCGCCGCGGAAGTACTTGCTGGTGACGATGTTGACCGCGTTCACCGACCAGAAGTCGGGGAACTCGACGCCGCGCTG
This sequence comes from Streptacidiphilus neutrinimicus, assembly GCF_000787815.1. Taxonomy (GTDB): domain Bacteria; phylum Actinomycetota; class Actinomycetes; order Streptomycetales; family Streptomycetaceae; genus Streptacidiphilus; species Streptacidiphilus neutrinimicus. The sequence goes on along the minus strand of NZ_BBPO01000001.1, from coordinate 17,455 downwards.
CTCGAAGTTGATCGAGCCGTCACGCCAGTTGGTCATGACGACGTCACGACGCTCCCAGGTCACGTCGTCGTAGGGGTGCACGCCCGGGGTCGTGAAGATGCGCTCGACGGTGAGCCCGGCGCCCGCCTTGGCCTTGGCGTCGGCCTTGCCCTTGGCCGCCCCGTTCCGGCCGGCGCGGGAGCCGCTCGTGGTGTCTGTCATTGCCGCCTCCTCCTGGGCAAACGCCCTGAGCGCCCCGCTGCTTCCCGGGGTCGCCTGCTGGTTCGTGTCTGGCTGATTCAGCACCACGTGCTGCGAACGAAGTGCTGAGAAGGTGCCGCGCACCCTGGAACGCGCCGAGGGTTCAGGGCGTGGGCGCGGGCACGGGGGGCCGCTCGCCGGGGAGCTCGGTGCGGAGCTCGGCGATGGCGGCCTCGAAGTCCTCGAGCGAGTCGTAGGCCCGGTACACCGAGGCGAACCGGAGGTAGGCCACGACGTCCAGTTCCTTGAGGGGGCCCAGTATGGCCAGGCCGACGTCGTGGGCCGACAGCTCGGCGCTCCCGGTGGAGCGGACCGCCTCTTCGACCCGCTGGCCCAGCAGCGCGAGGGCGTCCTCGGTGACGGGCCTGCCCTGGCAGGCCTTGCGGACCCCGTTGATCACCTTGTCGCGGCTGAAGGGCTCGGTGACCCCGCTGCGCTTCACCACCATCAAGGCAGCGGTCTCCACCGTCGTGAACCGGCGGTTGCAGTCGGGGCACTGGCGCCTGCGTCGGATCGAGCTGCCGTCGTCGGTGGTACGAGAGTCCACGACTCGGCTGTCCGCGTGACGGCAGAAGGGGCAGTGCACGTCCCGCTCCCCTCCTGGATGTTGCTGTGCTCACTCCGCTGCAGACCACAATCTGTGGGCTGCGGTCCCCTATCTAACCACTAGATCTGGTGTGTCACGCACCACCTCGCCACCGCGTGTCGTGTCGGTGGTCTCACGCTTCGCGATCGGCGCAGGTCACCCGTCGAGCCCCCGTGACGACCCGCGAAACGACGCGCGCAAAGGGGCGAAGAGGGGGTTTCGAGCACGCTCGGAGGTGATCCATGAGAGGATTCGACTCGAACAAGCGATCGTACGAGCGAGTAGAAATACACCCGAAACCTTGATCAGTTCAGGGTTTCTGGCAATAATTCACTCGAACGTGTGTTTGGCGCAACCTTTCGATAGGACCTACCGTTGGCCTATTCAAGGGAGAACGTCCGTAGGTAGAGAGGGGCCGCCGTGACCATCGCCGAAAGCAGCACCGTCCCGGTGCAGGAACGCTCCCAGTTCGCCACCCAGGAAGAATCGCGAAACCCCGCCTCCGGTCTCGTTCCGGACCAGGCTAGCGGTCCTTCCGTCACGCACTCCTCGGGACACTCCTTGGATATTCAAGAAAGCCCCGCGCGCTCCCTCCCGGGGCGCCCGCCAGGCATCCGCACGGACGAGGCGGGGCTGACCGAGCGCCAGCGCCGCGTCATCGAGGTCATCCGGGATTCGGTGCAGCGACGCGGCTATCCGCCCAGCATGCGGGAGATCGGTCAGGCCGTCGGCCTGTCCAGCACCTCCTCGGTCGCCCACCAGTTGATGGCTCTGGAGCGCAAGGGCTTCCTGCGCCGGGATCCGCACCGCCCACGCGCCTACGAGGTGCGCGGCATGGAGGTGGCCCGCCCGGTCCCCGAGGCCAACAGCGGCCGTCCGGCCACGTCCTACGTCCCGCTGGTCGGCCGGATCGCGGCCGGTGGCCCGATCCTCGCCGAGCAGTCCGTCGAGGACGTCTTCCCGCTGCCGCGGCAGCTCGTCGGCGACGGTGAGCTGTTCGTACTGAAGGTCAGCGGCGATTCGATGATCGAGGCCGCGATCTGCGACGGCGACTGGGTCACCGTGCGCCGTCAGCCCGTCGCGGAGAACGGCGACATCGTCGCCGCGATGATCGACGGCGAGGCCACCGTCAAGCGCCTCAAGCGCGAGGACGGACATATCTGGCTGATGCCACACAATGCCGCGTACGAGCCCATTCCCGGCGACAACGCGACCATTCTCGGCAAGGTCGTCGCGGTCCTGCGCCGCCTCTGACCCAAGGCTCCTCTTCCGGGGCCCGAACAACCTGGGCCCCGACCGACGACCACATGTCGGCCGGGGCACCCTGGCGAGCACGGCGCGGCCGAATCCGGGTGCTTCGGACGCTCCGGATTCCGCTCGCGGCCGCCACAGATTCCGGGCACATGCCGTTGGGTGTTCTCGTCCCCGACCGGGCAGCCCGCACCGTCCGTCGTCCGGCCAGGCCAGTTTCTTGCAGGCCGGCTGCGACCAGGCCGTCCCGCCCGGACCCGTCCCGCCCGGACCTGTTCCGGCTCGGACCTGTTCCCCCCGGACCGGATTCCCCTGCCTCAGCGGGCTCGCACGGGTGGCGCCGAGGCGTTGATCGCGGCGAGTGAGCGACGGACCTGGTTGCGGTCCGTGGTGTACCAGAACTCCGGCATCGAGGAGCGGAAGAATCCGCCGTACCGGGCCGTGGCCAGGCGCGAGTCGAGCACGGCGACGATGCCGCGGTCGTCTGCGGACCGGACGAGGCGGCCGGCGCCCTGGGCCATCAGCAAGGCGGCGTGCGTGGCCGCCACGGCCATGAAGCCGTTGCCGCCGTGCTCCTCGACGGCTTTCTGGCGTGCGCTCATCAGCGGGTCGTCCGGGCGTGGGAACGGGATCCGGTCCATCACGACCAACTGACAGGCCGAGCCCGGCACGTCCACGCCCTGCCAGAGGGAGAGCGTGCCGAAGAGACAGGACTCCGCGTCGGCCGCGAAGCGCTTGATCAACTCCCCCAGCGTGTCCTCGCCCTGGAGCAGGATCTCCCCCGGCACGCGATCGCGCAGCGCCTCCGCGGCCGCCTGCGCCGCACGCATGGAGGAGAAGAGACCGAGAGTGCGACCGCCCGCCGCGCCGATCAGGTCGGCGAGCTCGTCCAGCATCTCCGGGCGCTCCGGATCGCGTCCCGGCGGGGGCAGATGACGGGCGACGTAGAGGATGCCCTGTTTGCGGTAGTCGAAGGGCGAGCCGACGTCGAGGCCCCGCCAGACGGGGGCGCCCTCCGTGCCCTCGATCTTCTCCCCCACGTCGTCCCTGCCCGTGGAGGAGAGGCCGAGCGAGGCCGCGACGCCGGTGAAGTCGCCGCCGAGCTTGAGCGTGGCCGAGGTCAGCACCACCGAGCGATCGGTGTAGAGGTTCTCGCGCAACAGCCCGGAGACGCTCAGCGGGGCCACCCGCAACGAGGCCGGGGCTGCCAGGAACCGGTCGTTGCGGTCGATCCAGACGACGTCGTAGACGCTGCCCTCGAGCAGCCGGTCCGTGGTGTCGTGGATGGTCTCCAGCGAGGCCATCGCCTGCTTGCGCACGGCGTCCTCGTCGCTGACGCCGCGGTCGCGGATCTCGCCGAGCGAGGTGATCACCTCGCGCGAGGCCTCCCGGATCGCGGCGACCGCGAAGTAGAGGTTCTCGGGGAGCTCCTCGACGCGTCCTCCGTCGGCGATCTCCATCAGGCCGTGGTAGTTCTCCGCGGCGGCCTGGAGCTTGTCCACGGCCTTCTCGTTGGCGAGCTTCGCGGCGCGCTTGACCGCACGGTTCACCCCCGTCGTGGTGAGCTCGGCCGTGGCGATGCCGGTGACCCGCGAGACCAGCTCGTGCGCCTCGTCGACGATCAGCAGGCCGTGCTCGGGCAGGACGGGCGCGCCCTCCAGGGAGTCGATCGCGAGCAGGGCATGGTTGGTGACCACCACGTCGGCGAGCTTGGCCCGCTCCCGCGCCTTCTCCGCGAAGCACTCGCCGCCGTAGGGGCACTTGGTCGCACCGAGGCACTCCCGGGAGCTGACCGAGAGCTGCTGCCAGGCCTTGTCGGAGACGCCCGGTGACAGGTCGTCGCGGTCGCCCGTCTCCGTCTCGTCCGCCCAGTCGCGCAGGCGGACGATGTCCTGCCCCAGCTTGCTGCTGGGACCGCCCAGCACCTCGGCGGGGTCGAAGAGGCCGGCCTCGTCGTCGCTGGGTGCGCCCTCGTGGACCCGGTGCAGGCAGACGTAGTTGGAGCGGCCCTTGAGCATCGCGAAGGTGGGCTTGCGACGCAGCAGGGGACGCAGCGCGTCGACCGTGCGCGGCAGATCGCGCTCGACCAGCTGCCGCTGCAGGGCCAGCGTGGCCGTGGCGACGACCACCTTGTCGCCGTGGGCCAGGGCAGGAACCAGATAGGCGAGTGACTTACCGGTGCCCGTGCCGGCCTGCACGAGCAACTGCTCGCCGTTCTCGACCGCCGTGGCGACGGCCTCCGCCATCGCCACCTGGCCGGGACGCTCCGTCCCGCCCACGGACGTCACGGCGGCGTGGAGCAGCTCGCGGATGCGCGAGGAGGCGTCCGCGCCGGTGGGGGCGGCCTCACCGGCGGACGCGTCGGGCTGCGCGCCGGACGGCTCGGAGGCGGCGCCGGAATCGGCCGGGTCGGGCTCAAGGATGCTGTCACTCATGGCCCTCCCACCCTAGAGGGCGCCACCGACAAATCGCGGCCGGACGGGTGCGCTCAGGCTTGGATCCACCAGCACGGGTTCCGCCGCGCGGGCCGCGCGCAGCACCTCGGGGACGAACTCGGCGACAGCCAGCCCCGGATCGGCCTCGCCGGCGTCGGCGAGCAGATCGCCGAGCGGCCCCCAGATCGCGCTGTGCCCGCCCCCGTCGTAGGGGCCGCTCGGGCCGCAGTGGTTGGCCAGCACCACGTAGGAGGTGTTGTCCATGGCCCGCGCCGGGAACAGGAAGGAGTTCGCCTTGACCGAGAAGTCGGGGCCGAACATGGCGCCGTTCAGGTAGGCGTGGCAGCCGTCCAGGGCGGCGGCGCGGGCGTGCTCCGGAAAGGAGGAGTCCCAGCAGATGCTGAGACCGAACCGCCAGCCGTCGAGGACGAAGGTGGTGCCGCAGGCCCCCGGCGTGAACCCGGCGACGCGCTCGCCCGGCGTGGCGTGCTGCTTTTCGTAGGTGGCCGCAAGCTTCCCGTCACGGTCGAAGGCGAGCGCGGAGATGCGCGGTGCGCCGTCCTCGGCGCGGGTCGGCGCGCCGACGACGAGGGCGGTGCGGTGGGCGGCGCAGGCCTCGCGCAGGGGGTCGAGGCGCGGGTCGTCTGCGCCGGTGGTGTGGCGGTCCGGGTCGGTCGTGATGCCCGGAAGCTCGTAGCCGGTGAGGAAGAGCTCCGGCAGGACGAGCAGGTCGGCGCCGCGATCGGCGGCGCGGCGGACCAGGTCGGCGGCGGTGGCCGCGTTGGCGACGAGATCGAGCGAGGCGCAGGCGGCCTGCCCGGCGGCCACGGTCAGCGGCTGGGCGGGCAGGGACAGTTGATCATCCATGGCGCGGAGCCTAGCGTCATGGGCGGGGGGCTGTCAGGGGTGAACCAGGGCAGCGGGGCTTTCAGGGGCCGCGAGGTGCGCGACGTGCACGGTGCCGTCGGCGAGATCGGCGGTCCGTGCGTGGGCCGTGGAACGGACGGCGGAGTCAGTCGCCGGACGGGTGGCGGCACGCGCGACGGAGCGGGCCGCAGGATGCGCGGCGGCGTCCGCGGGCAGGTCCAGTGCGCTGCGCGGACGGCCGAAGGTGGTCCACGCGGTGGCCTCCGGGAGCCGGTGCACCGGGTGGCCGAGCACCTCGGTGCAGACGGCGTTGAGGATCACGGCGGCACGGTGTGCGCCGAGGCCGAGATCGGGTGTGCCCACGCCGTGGGTGTGCAGCTCGGCGTTCTGCACGTACAGGCGGGCGCTGACGTCCGCCCGCAGGGCCACCCGATGGTCCAGGCCGACCCGGTAACGCCCCTTGGCGTCCCAGAGGACCAGGTCTCGGACGGGGTCGAGCAGCGCGGGCCTGCGGGCGGCGTACCCGGTGGCGAGCACCACGAGGTCGGTGCGGAGCGCGTACTCGGCGCCCGACTGCGGGTGGGAGCACCGCAGTTCGATCCCGCCGATCCCGCCGATCCCGCCGTCGCCGATTTCGCCGCCCTGGCCGCCCTGGCCGCTCGCGCGGCCCTCGCCGCCGCGGGCCGCGAGCACCTCCGTGCCGGGCACGATCTCCACGTCCGCGGCCCCGCCCGCGGTGGTGCGCTCGTAGACGGCCTCGTGGATTGCCGCCAGGGTCTCGGCGCTGGCGGCCTTGTACAGCTGCCACTGGCGCGAAACGAGCCCGTCCCTGGTGGGCTCGGGGAGGGAGTGGAAGTACCGGGTGTAGTCCGGGGTGAAGTGCTCCAGACCGAGCCTGGAGTACTCCATCGGCGCCAGCGCGGCGGTGCGGGTGATCCAGCGCAGGTGCGGACCGGCGTCACTGCCGCGACGCCGCAGCAGGTCGAGGAAGACCTCGGCGCCGGACTGGCCGGAGCCGACCACGGTGACGTCCCTGAGCGAACGGAGTCCACCGCCGTTGTCAGTGCCCCGCGCTAGCGTCAGGGGTGAGCGGGGAGAGGTGAGGTACTCGCTCGAGTGGACGGCCGGACCGGCGGCGTTCACCAGGTCGGCGAAGGCCCGTGGGATGACGGGCTCGGTGCCGACGCCCAGCACGAGATGGCGGGCGAGGTAGGGCTCCCGGCCCGGTACCTCGACCTCGAAGACACTCCGACCCGCGTTCCAGCGGACGGACTTGACGGGGCTGTCGAAGCGGCAGTTGGGCAGGCGGTCGGCGGCCCAGAGGCAGTAGTCCGCGTACTCACGGCGGGTCAGATGCCACTGCTCGGAGAAGTAGAAGGGGAAGAGACGGTCCCGGTCGCCGAGGTAGGCGAGGAAGGACCATGGGCTGGTCGGGTCCACCAGCGAGACCAGGTCCGCGAGGAAGGGCACCTGCATCCGGGCGCCTTCGATCATCAGGCCCGGGTGCCAGCTGAACTCCGGCTTGGCCTCGAGGAAGACGGACCTGAGGTCCGGCACCCGGTCGGCCATGGCGGCGAGGGAGAGGTTGAACGGACCGAGACCCACGCCGACGAGGTCATGGACCTCACCGGTGCGGCTGTCGTCGGCGCACGCGCGGGGCCGCGCCGACGGACGGGCGGCGGCTGCGCCCGGTGAACGCGAGGGGTCCACAGGCTGCTCCTTTCGAACGGTGACGGGCAAGGAGGGATCGGAGGGAAGGGAAGGCACGACGGGAGAGACGGGAGGGGAAGAGCCCGGAGGGGGGCGCAGAAGCACGCAACGAGAAGCCGGAACGGCAGCGACCGGCGGCGGCCCGCACAGCGGCGCGTCGGTGCCCCCGAGGCGCCGCCCCAGGCAGCAGGTGGCTTCGGCGGCCCACCCGCTCAGCGCGACCGGTCGTACGCCAGGGGCCGGTCGTAGACCATCAACGCGGCCTGCTTCTCCGGAAGCTGCAGCTCGGCTTCGAGACGGAAGCCGGCCCGCAGAAAGGCGCGCACGGACGGGAGGTTGCGCACGTCCGGTTCGGCGACGACGCGCCGGGCCGCCTGTCTCTCGCGGAGGATGCGCCGGGCGACCGCGGCCAACAGGGAGCTGCCGACTCCGCGACCGCGTTGCGTCGCGGGGCCGATCAGCAGGTGGAGGCCGGTGTCGTGCGGGCGGGCGGCGTAGTGGCGGGCCACCGGATCCAGATCGGCCCGGTAGATCTCCCAGTAGCTCATGGGCCGCTCGTCCAGCAGGCCGAGGCACGGCACGCTGCGTCCGTCGCCGTCGAGTTGGGCACGGACGTGGTGCTCGGTGAGCTCGGGTGGACCGCAGAGCTCCCAGAACGCGGAGACCACCGGGTCGTTCATCCAGTCCACGAGCAGCGGCAGATCACGGGGCAGCCGCACGGGCTGGAGACGGAAGTCGCCGTGCCGGGTGGGCATCACGCCCCAGCGGGCCACGCCGTCGAGGAGGTCGCCCCGCCGGGCCCAGTGCTGCCGCTGCCACAGGGGATGAGCGGTCCTCGGGTGCGCGGAGGCGCGATGCTGCGTCGGCACCCCCGAGAACCCCTCGGAGACCGCCTCGGCGGGCACCGGCGGGGCGGCGGGCGTGGGCGGCGCCGCCTCCGGCGTCGTGGCGGCGCCGAAGGCGCCGCGCACGTGGTGCTGGTCGCTCACGCGCCCGCCCCGGCGAGCGCGTCGGCTCCCGGCACGGACGGCAGCACCGACGCCGGTGCGGCGAGCACGAGCGGGTTGGCGTAGGGGACGTAGACCGACTGCGTCTCCACCGGCCCGACCAGCTCGTCCAAGCCGTGAAGGCGGGTGAGCAGGTTGGCCTTGCAGCGCAGGACGGGCGTCTCCAGCAGGCGGGCGGGCAGGGGCGATCCCGTGGCCGCGCCCCGCCCCGCCAGGAAGCCCCGCAGCGCGGCGAGCAGCACCCGCTCGCCCGCCAGCCCCTGGGCCCCGAACGCGCCCACCAGGCCGAGGAGGTGGTTGATGCCCAGGTAGTAGGCGAACCGCTCGTCCGCCACGGCGTCCGGGACGAAGGTGTCGCTGGCACGGCCGATGCCCGGCAGCCGTCGCTCCAGCGCCGCGGCCGCGGAGTCGCGGAAGTAGTAGCCCTGGTTGTCGCGGTAGCGGCCGCCGACAGGCCAGCCCTCCGCGTCGAGCAGGACCACGCTGTTCTGCTGGTGCGCCTCCAGGGCGATGCCGGCCTGTCCGTCCAACCAGAGGATGGGCAGCACCACGGCGTCGAGGTAACGCAGGAACCATTCCGCCGCCACGGTCGGCACGGGACGGCCGGTTCGGGCGGACAGGCGGTGGATCAGTTCGGCGAGGTGCGAGGCGTGTCCGCCCGGCCAGGGGCGTTCGGCCACGAGACCGGCCAGGCAGTGAGCCCGTTCCTGGGCGCCGAAGGGGTTCTGACGCAGGACGGTGTCGAAGCCGCTCGCGCGGGCGGGGTCCGCCGCCGCGCCGGGCAGGTCGACGCCGATCCAGGCCGGATCACGGACGATGTCGAATCCGGGGTGGGCGCCGCGCCACTCGGCGCCCAACCCGGCCTCCAGCAGCCGGTGCACCTCGGCACCGCGCAGCAGCTCCTTGCGCAGGTTCTCCCGGCGGGAGTTGGTGATGCGCAGCCCCAAGGAGAGCTTGAGCATCCACGGTGTCCCCGGCTGGTGAACGGTGCGCACGGAGGAGGTCGGATACCAGAGCCCGCCCGCCTGGCCCAAGTCGTGCATGCGGCCGGCGTCGAGGAGGGCGCGGACCTCCGGGCGGTTGCTCAGCTCCCGTGCCTGCCACGGGTGGAGGGGCAGGAGGACCGTTCCCGCCGGCGGCGGCGGAGCGTCGGCGCCGCGCAAGGACGCGGTGATCCGGGCCGTTCCGGCCACGCCGAGCAGGTCCGCCGACGGGCCGTCCGAAGCGCCGACGTCGCGTCCGCCGGACGAGGCCCAGGGCGGCAGCACCCCCTCGCCCGCAGCCACGAGCTCGCGGTCGACGGCGAACCAGTGCAGGTGCAGCGCACCGCGCAACTCCGGCGAGTAGGCGGCGGCTTCGGCCTCACCCAGGCCCTCTCGGCTCTTGGGCGTCGGATGCAGCGGGTGCCCGAGCAGCAGCGCCTGCTCGGAGCGGAGGAACGGGGTGAGGCTCGGCCCCGGTTCGGCGGCGGCTCTCCTCTCGGCGACGAACTGCGCGGTCCGCCGCACCGAGTCCGCGACGCGCCCGGCCAGGTCGGCGACGTGCTCGGACCGCACCCCGGCTTCGTCCCCGACGGCCGATCGTGCCAGCAGTGCGGCCACGGTGACGGCGTCGGCCGGGCGAGCCGACTCGGTGGCGGAGCCGGTGGGCGCGCCGGAAGCGGCCGGGGCCGCCTGGCGCACCAACTCGGCGCGCCCGAAGCGATGCCACCCGGCAGGCGACCGGTAGCGCACCGGCGCGCGCAGTAGCAGGCCGTCCTCCAGCGGGAGCTCCAGGCTCCGCCCCGCAACCGGGACCTCGGTGCCCGTCTCACGCACCCAGCAACGCAGCAGACTCTCGGTCGCGGCGGCGTCCGCGACCGAGAGTGGGTCAGGATGGTGCAACGGGTCGGGGGTGGCGAACTTGGTGATCTCGGCGTCGGCTGCGGTCGAGGTCGGCGCGACGAGGGACTGCTGCGCGGGAAGGGTGGTCACGCGTGCTTCTCCTGGGTCTTGCTCGGGCGTTGCTGGTCGGGTCCGGCGCGGCCCACCCGTTCACGCTCGACCGCGGCGCCCGCCGCGACGACCAGAGCGAGCAGGCGGTCGAGATCCGCCTCTGTGGTGTGGGGGTTGAGCAGGGTGAGCTTCAGCCGCACGCCTCCGTCGGCTCCCGGCAGTTCGGTGCGGCCGACGACGGCGGTGCCGTTCGCGAGCAGCAGTCGGCGCAGCTCGGCGTTGACGAGGTCGACGACGCCCAGTCCGCCGGCCCCAGTGCCAGTGCCAGCGCCGGCAGCAGCACCGGCACCGACGTCGTCCGGGCCGGGATCGGGCAGGTAGCGGAAGAGGACGGTGGTCAGCACCGGCTGGGCGACCAGCTCCAGGCGCGGCTCGGCAGTGATCACGCGGGCCGCGTGACGGGCGAGCGCATGGCAGCGGTCGACCATGCGGCCGAGACCGTCCCGGCCGAGGCTCCGCAGGGTGACGGCGACCTTGAAGGCGTCCGGCCGGCGAGTCGTCCGCAGCGAACGGCCGAGGAGGGAGCTGTACCCGGCCTCCTCGTCGTCCATCGGGTTGAGGTACGCCACACGCTGCTCGAGCGGAGTCAGCGTCGCCGCGTCCGCGGCCAGGAGAACGCCGGCCGCGACCGGCTGCCAGCCCAGCTTGTGCAGGTCGAGACCGACCGTGTCCGCCAGGCCCAATCCGTCGAGAAGCGGTGCCAGGGTTCGGGAGAAGAGCGCGCCACCCCCATAGGCGGCGTCGATGTGCAGCGGCACACCGTGTCGACGGGCGACTGCCGCGACGGCGCGCAGCGGGTCGACGGCGCCCCGGTCCGTCGTCCCGGCGGTCGCGACGACACAGCACGGGACGTGCCCGCCGGTACGGGCGTCGGCCAGACTCCAGTCGAGCAGCCGCGGGTCCATGGCTCCGTCCTCGGCCACCTCGATCGGGACCACGGCCTGGGGGCCGAGGCCGAGCACGGCGGCCGCGCGGGCGAGCGAGAAGTGCGCGGCGGCCGAACAGAAGATCCGCAGCCGGCCGGCCGCCTCGGCGGGGATCGCGCCACCCCCCTGGACGGCGAACTCCCGCGCCAGCACCGCGTCTCGGGCGAACAGTAGAGCCATCAGGTTGGACTCGGTCCCGCCGGTGGTGAAGACGCCGGCCGCGGCGTCGGGATGTTCGAAGCCCACCGTCTCGGCGAGCAGCCGCAGCACGGCCGTCTCGATCTCGGTGGCGCCCGGGGCCTGGTCCCAGGAGTCGAGGGAGGGGTTCAGCGCGGCGACGGCGAGGTCCGCGGCGGCGGCCACGGCGAGCGACGGGACCTGCAGGTGGGCGGCGCACGCGGGATCGGCGGGATCAGCCGCGGTGGCCGCCAGCGCACGGGTCAGCTCGACGAGGGCGTCGGGATCGCCGGTCTCGGGGAGGAGCGCGCCCGGGCTGAGCAACTCGCGGAGCAGGCGGGCCACTCCGGCCGGACCACCGGCGGGCAGTGGGCCGCCGCGCGCCTCCGCCCCGACCCGAAGCGCTCCCAGCACCTGGGCCAACAGCGGCGCCAGCGCCTCGGGCCCGTCCAACCCGCCCGCGAGCTCCGCCCCGTGGGGAAGGCCCCCGGTCCCGGCGCCCCCAAGGACGCCCCCGGCCCGCGTCTCCAACCACTCACGGCGGGCGTCTCCCGTGACGGGCAGGGCTGCCGCGACGGGGACGGGACCGGGACCGGGCGCCAGCTCTGCCCTGTCTCCGGCCCTGCCACTGCCCCCGCGCGCGAGCTCGGCCCTGTCCCTGGCCCTGTCCCCAGGCGCGGCCCCGGCCGGGGCCCCGACCTCGGGTTCAGCCTCGACCCCGGTCCCGACCCCGGCAACGCCCCCGGATACGGCCGGACCTCGCAGCCCGGACGCGCGGGACTCCCCGCCCCGGGGAGGCTCGCCCTGCCGTCTCCTGACGGGGTCGCCGCGCCCGGGGTCGCCGCACCCGGCGTCGGTGGCCTGCGTGTCGGTGGCCTGCGTGTCGGTGGCCTGCGTGTCGGTGGCCTGCGTGTCGGGAGGCTCGTCCGCCCGGCTCCGATCCCCTGCCCCGGCGGTCACTCCGCACCGCCGGGGCAGGGGACCGACTCGGGCGCGGCAGACCGGGCGGCCGGAACGCGGCCGACCGGGGCCTGGACGGGCGGGCCATGCATCGGGGCCACCCGTGCGGCGACAGGCACGGCGGCTGCCGCAGCGGAAAGCCAGCCGGGCCCGTAGAGCAGGCGCCCGGCCGAGACGATCGCGTCCGCGAGGCGTTCCAGCACCGCCTCCGCCTGCTCGTCCGTCATCGTCAGCGGCGGGAGCAGGCGGACCACCGAGCCGTGGCGGCCGCCGAGTTCGAGGATCAGGCCGCGACGGAGCGCCTCACTGCGGACGGTGTGGGCCAGCTCCGGGGCGGCGGGGCGGGCGCCGAGGTCGTCGGGGGCGGCCTGATGGTCCACCAGCTCGACGCCCAGCATCAGGCCCCGGCCGCGCACGTCGCCGATGACGGGGAGTTCGCGCTGGATGCCGCGCAGCCGGGCCAGCATGCGGGTGCCGAGCTCGGCGGCGCGGGCGGCCAGACCCTGCTCGCGGACGAAGCGGAGTGTCGCCGCGCCCGCCGCCATCGCGAGCTGGTTGCCCCGGAAGGTGCCCGCGTGGGCGCCGGGCGACCAGACGTCGAGGTCCGCGCGGTAGACGATCGCGGCCAGCGGCAGGCTGCCGCCGACGGCCTTGGAGACGACCATGATGTCGGGCTCGACGCCGGAGTGCTCCACGGCCCAGAAGGCGCCGGTGCGGCCGACGCCGGTCTGCACCTCGTCGACGATCAACGGGATGCCGTGGCGCGCGGTCAACTCCCGCTGCTCGCGCAGCCACTCGTCGGGGGCGGGGATGACGCCGCCCTCGCCCTGGACGACCTCGACAAGCATCCCGGCGGGGAGGTCGACACCGCCCTTCGGGTCCTCCAGCAGGGAGGCGGCCCACCGCGTCCCCAGCCGGGCCCCGGCGGAGCCGCCGACGCCGAACGGACAGCGGTAGGAGTAGGGGTAGGGCAGCCGGGTCACCGAACCCCCCGCGCCACCCCCCTCGCCCAGCCCGGCGCGTACGGCCACGTCGCCCGTGGCCCCGAGGGAGGCGGCGGTCTGGCCGTGGTACGCCCCGGTGAAGGTGAGCAGGCCGTTGCGCCCGGTCGCGAGGCGGGCCAGCTTCAGCGCGGCCTCGACCGCGTCCGTTCCGGCGGGACCGCAGAACTGGATGCGCCCGTCGCGAGCCAGCGACGGCGGCAGCGTCTCGAAGAGCGCGGTGGTGAACTCGTCCTTCACCGGTGTCGCCAGGTCCAGGACGTGCAGGGGGGCCTCGGAGTCGAGGACCGCGCGGATCGCCTCCAGCACGACCGGGTGGTTGTGGCCGAGGGCCAGAGTCCCCGCGCCGGCCAGGCAGTCGAGGTAGCGACGACCGTCGGCGCCCTCGACGGTCATGCCGCGGGCGCGGACCGGGACGATCGGCAGGGTCCGCGCGTACGTGCGGGCGGCGGACTCGCGAGCGGCCTGTCTGCCCAGAATCGCCTCCGCGCTTCCACCCGCCGCGGCGGTGGGCGGCATCCCCGCCGCGGCGGTGGGCGGCATCCCCGCCGGGGCGGTGGTCGGCATCGCGGGCGCGGCGGGGGTCGGCATCGCGGTCGACATGGACGACGTGGACGACATGGGGGCCCTGGTGGACATGGGCTCAGTACCTCCTCGCGGACGGGCAACCACCCGAACGAGCAGCCCCGGTTGCGGTGGTACGCACCCCCTTCGGGTGACGTTCCATCGGGCTAACGACCATGAGCACCGCGGAGAAACGGCCTTGCACAAACCCCGCACACGAGCTGCACCATGCCGCACCGAGCCGCACGCGAGCAGGCCGGAAAACGACTGAGGCCCGCGTGTCCCGGGGTGTTCCCGGAACGCGCGGGCCTCAGCGCTGTGCTCGGCCCTCAGCGCGCCGAACGCTCTCAGCCCTCGGCGGCCGCCAGGGCCAGCGGCGCGAGTGCGAAGGTCTCCAGCTCGGCGGCCAGCTCGGAGCCGACGCGGGCGCGCAGCACGGTGCCCTCGCCGTTGTGCTCCTCGCCCAGCACCTCGCCGTCGCGGTGGACCTTGGCCACCAGATCGCCGCGCGTGTACGGCACGAGCGCGGTGACCTCGATGGACGGACGCGGCAGCTCGGACTCGATGAGCCCGAGCAGCTCCTCGATGCCCGCGCCGGAGCGCGCGGAGACCGCGATCGCGTGCGGCTCGCGGCGCAGCAGGCGCGCGAGCACCAGCGGGTCGGCGACGTCCGCCTTGTTGATCACTACGATCTCCGGCACGTTCTGCGCGCCGACCTCGACGACGACCTCGCGCACGGCGGCCAGCTGGGCCTCCGGCTCGGGGTGCGCGCCGTCGACGACGTGCAGGATCAGGTCCGCTTCGGCGACCTCCTCCATGGTCGAGCGGAAGGCCTCGACCAGGTGGTGCGGGAGGTGACGGACGAAACCGACCGTGTCGGCCAGGGTGTAGACGCGGCCGCCGGGCGTCTCGGCGCGGCGGACGGTCGGGTCCAGGGTGGCGAACAGGGCGTTCTCCACCAGCACACCGGCTCCGGTGAGCCGGTTGAGCAGGGAGGACTTTCCGGCGTTGGTGTAGCCGGCGATCGCGACCGAGGGCACCTGGTTGCGACGGCGCTCCTGGCGCTTGGTGTCGCGGCCCTTCTTCATGTCCGCGATCTCCCGGCGCAGCTTCGCCATCTTCTCGCGGATCCGGCGCCGGTCCGTCTCGATCTTGGTCTCACCGGGGCCACGCGTGGCCATGCCGCCGCCGGAGGAGCCGGAGCCGCCACCACCCATCTGCCGGGACAGGGACTGACCCCAGCCTCGCAGCCGCGGCAGCATGTACTGCATCTGCGCGAGCGAGACCTGGGCCTTGCCCTCTCGGGACTTGGCATGCTGGGCGAAGATGTCCAGGATCAGGGCGGTCCGGTCGACCACCTTGACCTTGACGACGTCCTCGAGGTGGATCAGCTGGGCCGGCGAGAGCTCACCGTCGCAGACCACCGTGTCGGCGCCGCTGGAGAGCACGATGTCGCGCAGCTCGGCGGCCTTGCCGGAGCCGATGTAGGTGGCCGGGTCGGGCCGCTCGCGGCGCTGGATCACGCCGTCGAGCACCTGGGAACCGGCCGTCTCGGCGAGGGCCGCGAGCTCGGCGAGCGAGTTCTCGGCCTCCTCGGCGGTGCCGTCCGTCCACACGCCGACGAGCACGACCCGCTCCAGACGAAGCTGTCGGTACTCGACCTCGGTGACGTCCTCGAGCTCGGTGGAGAGCCCGGTGACACGGCGCAGCGACGCTCGGTCGGAGCGGTCGTACTGCTCACCGTCGTAGTCGTTGGTGTAGAGGCGCCCGGGAATCCCGTCGATTCCCGCGAGGTCCTCGTCCATCAGTGCCTCTGCGCGCAGATCGGCCGGGCGGCGGGCGCCGCGGCCGTCGTTCGCGTCGGCGTCGCGGGTTTCGAACGTGGAGGTCATTGCATCCTTTGGCAGTCGATCGGGGCCCTACTCCCTCGACAGCTCCGGCTCCGGGCACTCGTCCTGCGAGTGGCCCACCGGGAGCTCCGAGGAATCCCCCAGAGGTGAGAACGCGGCAGGTCTGCCGCGCATTCCCCTCGATGGTCGCACGCCCCTCCGACTCCGGTCACCATCATTTCGCGTGCCGACGGCCTCCATCGCGGGCCCGGCGGCCCGGCTCACCACCCCGGCGGTCACCGCCGGGGCGTCGGCCTCCGGCAACGTCTCGGCCTCGGCGTCGGCCGCCGCGCGGCCGGAGGCCCGGCCGCCCGTCCCCGAGGCGCGGTAGACGTCGTAGACCCCGGGGACGCGCAGCATCGCCCGCATCAGCTCGGGCAGCGCCTCCGCCGCCGGGAGCTCGACGGTGTAGGTGTGGCGGACCTGCAGCTCACGAGGGGGCTCGACCTCGGCGGAGATGATGTCCACGCCCGCTCCGGACATGGCGGCGGTGAGGTCGGCGAGAAGCCGCGGGCGCCCCAGCGCGTCCGCCTGGATGGTGACCCGGTAGCCGGTCGGCGTCGGGCTCTCCAGCCAGCGCGCCTCGACGGGCGGGCGGCCGGCGGCGTGCATGGCCGTTCCGGTGGGGCAGTCGTCGCGGTGGGCGGCGAGGCCGCCGCCGCGGATCGCGAAGCAGAGCAGCTCGTCCGGCGGCACGGGGGTGCAGCAGCGGGCCAGGCGGACGGAGGCGTCGGGCATGGCCGGAGCGGTGATCACGGCCCGACCGGCGTCGACCGGCCCGCCGCCGAGCAGCGCTCCGACACCCGCACGGCGGGCGCGCGGCGCGTCAGCCGACGAGGCGGGCGGGGCTCCGGCGGCCTGCTCCGGCTCCGGATGTCCGGCCAGCCAGCGCTCGATGGCGATCCGGGCGCCGGGCGTGCGGGCGTGGGCGAGCCACTCGGGGGCCGGCCCGGCCGTCTCCTCGCCGGGCGGCTCGGTGAGCAGCTCGACGGTGTCGCCGTCGTGGAGCGGGGTGGAGAGGGCGGTGAGGCGGCCGTTGACGCGCATGCCGATACATCGGTGGCCGTGTTCCTCGCCCGGGGCGTAGGCGGCGTCGACGCCGGTGGCGCCCGCAGGCAGCTGCAGACGGGCGGGCCGTCCGCCCTCCCCCACGTCGCCGGCGAGCACGGTGATCTCCCCGTCGCCGGCGAGGTCGGCGGTCAGCTGGGACCAGAAGGTGTCCGGGTCGGGCGTGTCGCGCTGCCAGTCCAGCAGCCGGGCGAGCCAGCCGGGACGGCCCGGGTCGGTGTGGTCCAGCGGGTCGCGTACCTCGGTCTCGTCTGCGGCGCCGTCGGCCGCGGTCTCCGCTCCCGTCTGGCCGCCGCCGGGCGTGGCGGCGTCGGACGCAGTGAGCGCGCCCAGCGCGCCGAGCGCTCCGGGGGCTCCGAGCGCGACCACGCCGAACTCGGCGATCTGATGCATCCGCGCGGTGCGGACCAGCACCTCCACCACCTCGCCGGGGCCCGTCGCGACGGAGGTGTGCAGCGACTGGTAGAGGTTGAACTTGGGTGCCGCGATGTAGTCCTTGAACTCGCCCGGCAGCGGCGTCCAGCAGGTGTGCAGCTCGCCGAGGACGGCGTAGCAGTCGGCGTTCTCCTCGACCACGACGAGAAGGCGGCCGAAATCCGTCGGCCCGAGCTCGACCCCGCGGCGCAGCCGGGCCCGCTGCAGCGAGACGCAGTGGCGCGGCCGGACGCTGACCTCGGCGGAGACGCGCGCGTCCCGCAGCTGGCGGCGCAGCTGGGCGGCGAACGCCTCCAGCGGCCCGGCCGCCTGGCCGTCCGCCACGCCCCGGCCCGCACCGACGCC
>NZ_BBPO01000002.1:310353-327083 GCF_000787815.1 Streptacidiphilus neutrinimicus | reverse complement strand
GACCCGCACCGGGCGGCGGCGCCGCGGGCCGCGGTGGCTGGCGACGGGGCGACGGGCGACCCGGGTGGCGCCCACCGGCCCGCCACCCTGCGCGGCGGTCACGGCGATCTCGGCGGTCGGGTGGTCGTCATAGGGGCCGGCGTACTGGTCGCATGCGACGCCTTCTCCGGTGGTCACGGCACGGTTCCCTCGTGGTGCGGGGCAGGTCGGGCAGGCACCCGCCCGAGTGGGTCGTGCGGGTGACGCAAGGAACTAAACGGGACAAAGGCGTGGCATGACTAGGGCGTGGGTCACACTGGCGCGCCCCGTGACGACGCGGCCCTCCATGGCCGGGAGCGGGCCGCGCCGTCACGGCGACTCGGGGACGGTGTCAGCCGAGTGTCCACTGCTGGAGGGCCGAACCGGTGTTCGGCTGCTGGGCGACCAGCGCGCCGTCCGCGGTGGAGGCGGTGGTGAGCAGCAGTCCGGAGTGCACGTTCGTGACCGTGTAGGCGCCGGAGGGCAGCTGGGCCACCGTCCACTCCTGGTTGCCGCCGCCGGTGCAGGTCCACTGGATCACCGCGGTTCCGGCTGCGGTGGCGCCGCCGTCGTCGTCCATGCACTGCCCGGAGTAGCCGTTCACGATCGTGTAGGCGCCGTCGGCCTGCCGGGCGAGGGTCCAGCTCTGGTTCTTCCCGCCGTTGACGGACCAGGTGTCGAGCTGGGTGCCCTGCGTGGTCGACCAGTTCGGGTCGTCCAGCGCCTCGCCGGAGATCGACAGCACGTGGCTGCCGTTGAGGTTCCCCGCCACGGTCCAGGTGAAGGCGGCGCTGCCGGACGCGCCGGTGCTGTCAGTGGCGGTGACCTGCACGGTGGAGACGCCCGCCGTGGTCGGGGTGCCGGAGATCACGCCGGTGGAGGCGTTGAGGGCGAGCCCGGCCGGGAGGCCTGTCGCGGTCCAGGTGAAGCTCTGGCCCGCGGCGGAGTCGCTCGCGCTCAGCTGGAGCGGGGTGACGGCCGCGCCGCTGGGCGAGTTCTGGTCACCGGGCGGCGCGACGCTCACGGTGTCGGTCGCACTGCCGCCCGCCGCGGTGAGCGTCAGGTTCTGCGCGGCGGCGGGGCGGGTGTCCCCGGCCGTCCCGGTGTTGTCCCAGCCGCGCTGCGGGGCCGTCGCGACGGCCGCGCTGCCGCCGGTCAGGCTGAGGGCGAGGCCGCTGTAGCGGTTGACCAGCCGGTAGCCGCCGGTCGGCGTGGAGGACCCGCTCGTCGCCGGGCTCTGCACGAGCGTCTGCACGGACCACTCCTGGCCGGTCTTCGGGCTGCCGCTCGCCGCGCCGAGGCCGACGGGCGCGTCCCAGGCGCGGCCGGCGTTCGTGGTCGAGTCCACGCCGAGCAGTTGGCCGCTGGAGGCGTTGGCGACGGTGTAGAAGCCGTCACCGGTCGCGGTGAAGGTCCACTGGGCGGAGGCGCCCGTGGCGGACCCGGCGGTGGTGACGCCGGCGCCGCTCTGCGTCAGGTACGCGCCGTCGCCCGCGCCGATCCGGTAGTCGACCCCGCTGCTGACCGGGGCGGGCAGCGCCGAGGAGCCGGTCGGGGCGATGGTGAACTGCGTGTACTCGAGGGAGTCGGGCGAGCAGGAGTACTCGCAGTAGGACCGGAAGCTGCGGCCGACGATCGCGCCGGACGTCAGGTTGCCCGGGTCCAGCATCCAGCGGTACCAGGAGCTCTGCGCCGGCCCGGCGGAGCCGATGTCGGTCCACTTCTCGGTGGCCAGGTCGTCGGTCACGTAGAAGTGCTGCGGCTGGTCGACCCCGGTCTCGTTCTCGGGGGTGCCGATGTACTCGCCGAGGTAGGCGTCCCAGGCGATGTTCAGCACCGAGAGCTGCGAGCTGACGGGCGTCGTCCCGGCCGCGATCTGGCTGCCGATGCTGCCGCTGGTGCTCGGCGAGTAGCCCTCGGCCGGAGGCACCCAGCCGGACCCCGCGCCGTCGGAGGGGATGACGTCGCTCTCCGCGCCGCCGACGCCGGGCTGCGACCAGGAGCCGTCGTACCACTTGCTCCAGGACGCGGAGCTCATTTTCTTCGAGATCGGCGCGCGGGCGACGTGCTCCTGGAAGCCGCCCCAGCCGCCGGTCTTGTCGACCAGGCGGGACATGTAGAAGACGTAGAAGTAGCCCGAGCGGTAGTCGACGAAGAGCCGCGGGTCGCCGTCGCCGTAGTAGTACGTGGAGTTGGGGAACGCCGCGGTGTCGCCGCGCTTGGTCGAGTACGGCGAGGTGACGGCGTGCCCCTGGATGGTCCAGGTCGCGCCGTGGTCGGTCGAGGAGGCGTAGTCGACGGCGTCGTAGTGGGTGCCGTCGCCGAAGGGCTGTGGGGTGAACTCGTTGTGCACCAGCCCGTACCAGGTGCCGGTGTCCGGGTCGACCCAGACGCCCACCAGGTCGCAGTAGTTGCGCTCCGCGTACGACGACCCGGCGGGCGCGGGGGTGGCGTTCACGCCGGTGGGGCTGTTGTCGCAGAAGGCCGTGGTGTCCTTGTTGGTGCCCGAGTTGCTGATGGACGCCGTCGACGCGGTGTCGAAGTTCGTTCCGGCGTAGAAGTTCCAGGCCCGGCCGTCCGTCGCGCCGTAGAGCGAGTGCGCCGACTGGTAGTAGAACTGCCCGTTCCGGTCCAGGTAGGGAAAGGACGGGGTGTCGTCCCCGTTGCCGCCCGCGACCGATGCGGCCGCGGAGAGGGTGTAAGGGGCGGCCGGAGCGGTGCTCGCCTGCCACACCTGCGACGTGGACGACGGGTTGCACGGTTCGAGACCGACGACGGCCCCGGCGGCAGGGGTCCCGCTCGTCACCGCGAGGCACTTGCCCGACTTGGCGCTGTAGAGGGTGCCGTCGGGCTGCGCGGCGAACTTCTGCGCGGCGGAGCCGTTGCAGTCGTAGAGCTCCGTCGCCGCGCCGTTGGCGTCGGAGCCGCCGGTGATGTCGAGGCACTTGCCGAGGACGGTGACACTGCCGTCGCCGTTCCAGGTGAAGGCCTGGTTGGCGCCACCGTCACAGCTCCACAGGGCGACGGCGTTGCCGTTGCCGGTGCCGGAGTTGGCATCGTCCAGACACCAGGAGCCGCCACCGGTCGTCACCGGGCCGCCCGCTGAGGCGGCGTCCGCCGCCGGGACGCCGCCGAGCAGCGGCACACAGAGCGCGGTGACACCTGCGAGGGCGGCCGCGATCGCTCTGCGCGACCGCCCTGTCAGTCTGGCTGTCATGGGGAACCTCCGCGGGGTGTGCCGCACTGGGGAACAACGGCACGAAGGATAGTTCCGCTAGAATCCGAACTAACAACGCCCTCGTCAAGACCCCGCGCGCGTTTCGCTGCTCAGGCACCGCGCCCGGCCATGGCCCGCCCGCCCTTGACTTCAGGACCCTTGACTTCAGGAAAGTTAGTTCAAACAATAGCCGAATCAATCACCGCCCCTCGCCCCACCCCTTTCCGAGGAGACGTACGTGAAGGTCAGAACCGCCTCTCTCGCGGCCGCCGCCATGGCCCTGGTGGCCACCGCGGCGCTCACCGGTTGCTCCAGCAGCGGCTCCACCGCCTCCGGTTCCCCTGGTGACGGCAGCACCGGCTCCGGGCCGGTCACTCTCGACTTCTGGGGCTGGGCGCCCGGTTACGCGCAGTCGGTCGCGCTGTGGAACAAGTCCCACCCGGACATCCAGGTCACGTTCGACACGACCGCGCCGGGCTCCAAGGGCGGCTACACCAAGATGCTGACGGCGGTGAAGGCCGGGAACGCCCCGTGTCTGGCCCAGGTCGGCTACGAGACGCTGCCGAGCTTCGCCGCCGCCGGCGCGCTGCAGGACGTGACCTCCTCGGCCGCCTCCGCCAAGAGCCGGTTCGCGGCCTGGACCTGGAACCAGGTCAGCATCGGCGGCGCCACCTACGGCATCCCGGTCGACACCGCGCCGATGGCACTGATGTACCGCAAGGACCTGTTCGCCAAGTACGGCATCACCACGCCCCCGGCCACCTGGGACGCGTACGCCGCCGACGCCGCCAAGGTGCACGCCGCCGACCCGTCGGTCTACCTGGGCGACTTCGGCAACGACGCCTACAACTACGCGGGTCTGGCCTGGCAGGCGGGCGCCCCCTGGTTCGGCACCGCGAACCAGCAGTGGCAGGTGAGCCTGAACAACGCGGGCAACCAGAAGGTCGCCGCCTACTGGCAGGGCCTGCTCGACAAGAAGCTGCTCAAGACCGACCCGAGCTACGACCCGTCCCTGTACAAGGACATGGCGAACGGAAAGATCCTCTCGGACGTCAACGCCGTCTGGGACGCGCCGATCATCGCCTCCAGCGTCGCGAGCACGTCCGGCAAGTGGGCCGTCGCGCCGATGCCGGTCTGGGACGCGGCCGACCCCGTCTACGGCAACGACGGCGGCTCGGCCACCGCCGTCCTCAAGGGCTGCGCCCACGCGGCGCAGGCCACCGCGTTCGCCGTCTGGATGAGCACGGACGCCGACAGCGTCTCCAACCTCATCAAGGTCACGGGCATCTACCCGGCCGCCACCTCGGGGCTCACCAACCCCGCCCTGTCCGCGCCCGACTCCTTCTACGGCGGCCAGAAGATCTACGACGTGTTCAACGCCGAGACCCCGCACATCAACACCTCCTGGCAGTGGGGGCCGACCATGACCCAGACCTCCACCGACCTCGGCGACGGCCTCGGCCAGGCGGGCACCGGCGGCGCGACCCTGCCGAGCGTGCTGGGCACCGTGCAGACCAAGACCGTGGCGGAGATGAAGCAGCAGGGCCTGACTGTCTCCGGCTGACCGCGCACCTTCCCCCGGCTCCCACGCCTCCCCCGACTCCCGCGCCGCCGCCGTGCCCTGACCGTCGGGCGGCGCGGGGCCCCGACGACGCCCGTCCGAAAGGCACCGACCCGCATGACCACCGCTCCCCTCGGGCGGGCCGCGACGGCGACTCCACCGGTCGCGGCCCGTCGTCCGCCCGCCCACGTGCGCCGCCGCGCCCGGACCGCCGCACTGTTCCTCGCGCCGTTCCTGCTGCTCTTCGCCGCCATGTACCTCGCCCCGATCGGGTACACGCTCTACCAGAGCCTGTTCCGGATGCACCGCGACGGGCTCGGGCTCTCCGCGCCCACGCAGGTCTTCGCCGGGCCGGCCAACTACACCACCGCGCTGGGCGATCCGGCCTTCCGCGGCTCGCTGCTGCGGGTGCTGCTGATCGGCGCCGTGCAGGTGCCGGCGATGCTCGGGCTCGCGCTCGGCCTCGCCCTGCTGCTGGACGCCCGGTCGACGCTGTTCAAGCGGTTCTTCCGGCTGGCCTTCTTCCTGCCCTACGCGCTGCCCGGCGTCGTCGGCGCCATCATGTGGTCCTACCTGGTCGCGCCGGGGCTCAGCCCCATCACGGCCGCGGCGCACCACCTCGGCCTGCACCTGGACCTGACCTCGAACAGCATGTTGGCCCCGACCATCGGCAACATGCTGACCTGGGGCTGGACCGGCTACAACATGCTGATCCTCTACTCCGCCCTGCAGGCCGTCCCGGCCGAGCTCAGCGAGGCGGCCACCATGGACGGCTGCTCGGCCTGGGGCATCGCCTGGCGGATCAAGATCCCGCTGGTGCGGCCCGCGCTCGTGCTCACCACCGTGTTCTCCATCATCGGCACCGCGCAGCTCTACAACGAGCCGGCCATCCTGCACAACGTCGCGCCGAACCTGAGCAGCACCTACACGCCCATCTACGCCGCCTACGACGCGGTGAACGCCAACAACTTCAACGCCGCCGCCGCGGAGTCGGTGATCCTGGCGCTGCTGGCGTTCGTGCTCTCCTTCGGCTTCCTGAAGCTCGTCCAGCGTCGTGGAGCCGCCCTGTGAGCCCCAACCCCGCTCCCCAACTCGACCGCCCCGCACGGCAGACCGCTCCCGCCTCGGCCGCCCGCCGCGCCCCCGTCGACGCCCGGCCCCGCGCCCGCTTCGACACCTCGCGGTGGGTCGTGCTCGGCGTCCTCGTCATCGCCTCGGTCTACTTCCTCGCGCCGGTGTGGTGGCTGCTGGTCTCCGCCACCAAGACCAGCTCCGACCTGTTCAGCGGCGAGGCCTTCTGGTTCGGGCACTTCGCGTTCTTCGCCAACGTGCGCACCCTCTTCACCGAGCAGGGCGGGATCTACTCGACCTGGCTGCTCAACAGCGCGCTGTACGCCGTGGGCGGTGCGACGGTCAGCACCCTGATCTCCGCGATGGCCGGCTACGCGCTCAGCAAGTACCCGTTCCGGGGCCGGGAGCTCACCTTCAACGTGGTGCTCGCCGCGGTGCTGGTGCCGCAGCCGCTGCTCGCCGTCCCGCTGTACCTGATGTTCTCCCAGGTGCACCTGGTCAACACCTACTGGGCGGTCCTGCTGCCCAGCATGGTCAGCCCCTTCGGCGTCTACCTGGCCCGGATCTACGCCGGCGCCTCCGTGCCCGACGAGCTCCTGGAGGCCGGGCGCATCGACGGCGCGGGAGAGCTGCGGATCTTCTTCACCATCTCGATGCGGGTGATGGCCCCGGCGCTGGTCACCATCTTCCTGTTCCAGTTCGTCGCGATCTGGACCAACTACCTGCTGCCGGTGCTGATGCTGGCCAACGACAGGCTGCAGCCGGTCACCGAGGGCATCGTCGGCTGGCAGGCGCAGCGCGCCATCGGTCCGAGCGCGGTGCCCTACAACATCGTCATCACCGCGGCCATGGTCTCCGCGATCCCGCTCGTCGTCCTCTTCCTTTCCCTGCAGCGCTACTGGCGCTCCGGCCTGACCGCCGGCAGCGTCAAGTGAGGAGTCCCCGCGTGCCCGCCCGGTACCACCTGCGGTTCCAGCTCCACCCCGGCCCCCACCTGCACGACCGCACCACGGAACTGGTCAAGTTCTGCGGCGAGGCCGGCGTGGACGAGGTCGTGCTGCTGCTCGGAGCCGAGGAGCTCTACGCCGGCCACCCGGCGGGCGCCGACGAGGACCTCTGGTTCGAGACGGCAGCCGCCGCGACCCGGCAGCTGCGCGAGGCCGGGCTGCAGGTCAGCCTCAACCCGTGGGTCACCGCCGGTCACGCCGACCGCGGCCGTGCCGACCGGCTGGGCTTCATTCCGATGGTGGGCGCGGACGGCGCCGTCGCCACCGCGCAGGCCTCCTTCGCCTGCCCGCGCTGGCGGGCCTGGATCACCGCCCACTACGCGCGCTTCGCCACGCTCGGCTTCCGGGTGCTGTGGCTGGAGGACGACTTCCGCTACCACAACCACGCCCCGCTGACCTGGGGCGGCGGCTTCGAACAGCCCATGCTCGACCGGCTCTCCGCGCTGGTGGGCGAGTCGGTGACACGCGAGGCGGCCGTCGCAGCCGTCACCGCGCCCGGCGACCCGCACCCCTGGCGGGCGCTGCTGCAACAGGTCTGGCGCACCGCGCAGTTGGAGGTCGCCGGGCAGATCGCCGAGGCGGTGGCCACGAGTTCCGGAGGTCGTTCCCGGCTCGGTCTGATGAGCTCCGAGCTCGGCGTCGCCTCGGTCGAGGGCCGCGACTGGCCCGCCCTGTTCCAGGCCCTGGGCGTCGACGGCGAGGTGGCCCACCGTCCGCACTTCGCCCGCTACAGTGACGCGCCCGGCCGCGAACTCTCCTTCTCCCTGTGGACGCTGGAGGTCCAGCGCGCCCTGCGCCCAGGCTGGGCGACCAGCGAGCCGGAGCTCGAGAACTGGCCGCACACGGCGTGGTCCAAGTCCGACACGCAGACCTGGTCCGAGCTCGTGGCGGCCCAACTCGCGGGCTCCGAGGCGATGTTCCTCAACGTGCACCCGATGCAGTCCGGCCACGCGCAGCGCTTCCCGGACATCGCCGAGCTGCTGCGCCGCTCCCGTCCGGCCCTCGACTGGATCGCGGAACGGCAGCCCGAGGAGCTGCGCACGTTCGGCGTCGGCCTGCCGGTGCGGCCGGAGGCCGCCGCCCATGTGCGCACGCGGATCGGCGGCGACCTCGCGGAGCTGGCCGTCGACGCGGGCCCCGCGGCCGACTTCCTGCTGCGCTACGGCGTCCCGGTGACCGCCGAGCCCGCCCCGGTACGGGTCCTGTTCGGCCAGCTGGCTTGGGCGTTCGACGACGCGGAGCTGCGGGAGCTGCTCAGCGGCGGACTGCTGCTGGACGGCGTCGCCGCCGACGTCCTGGTCCGGCGCGGCTTCGCCGACCTGATCGGCCTCGCCTCGGTCGAGCTGGTCGCCCGCGAGGACCATGCGGCCGCGCCGGGCCCGTACGCGCTGGAGCTGGGCGAGGCGGACGGGGCCTACCTCAGCGTCAACAACCAGCCCGCGTTGGCCCGTTTGGAGCCGGTGGCGGAGGCGGAGGCCTGGACACGGATTCTGACGCCGCGCCAGGAGGCTTGGGGCGTCGGCCGGTTCGTCTTCGGCAACGCCCTCGGCGGCCGGGTCGCGGTGCTCGCCGCGACCGCGCCGGAGCTGCTCCCCTACGACGACGACGGTCAGCGGCTGCTGCACGCGACGATCCGTTTCCTCGAAGCCGACCGGCCCGCGCTCCCGCTGGTCAGCGGCGGCCCGCATCTGCTCCCGCACCTGACCCGCACGGACGACGGCTGGACCCTGACGGTCGCCAACGGCTGCGCCGACCCGGCCCGCCCGCGGGTCGACCTGCCGCGGCCCCCCGAGGACGTCATCTCCTTCCGCCTCTCCCCCCTGGCCGACCCCACGCCCACGACGTCCACCTGGGACGGCCACCGCCTACACACCGACGACCCCCTCCCCCACCGCGGCTGGCTCCGCCTCGCTTGGCACTGACACCGCCCCGCCCGACCGGCGCGCGCCCCCAGCCCCCTGGGCCCCCGCGCGCCGGTCGGGCGCACGGCGCGCGGGCCGGGCTTCCGAGCCGGAGCCCACGGGCGTTCCGTGACCCGCAGGATCGGGCCAGGCCCCTGGGACGAAAGCCCCGCGCACACCCCGCATCGCCGGCCAGCTCGGGCTTCCCGCACGGCCACGGGGAGGCCGGCGCCCGTGTCGCGCGCCCATGGGCCGCGCCGGAGATGGGCCAGCGTCCGCGCTGCGGAGCGGCAGGGCACACGGCGCGCGGGAGCGGCCTGGTCGTCCCCGCCTCCTCCCGCGTGCCGCCACCGTGTTCAGCCCGCTGCCTGGAGCCCCTGCATGATGGCGATCGGGTCCTGGTAGATCGCGTCCAGCGCGAGGTACGCGCCGCCGCGGGCCGGGGCGGTGAAGCCCAGCTGGGAGGGCACCAGTTCGCACCCGCCCGCGTTCGGGGCGATGACGGTCTCGTGCACGTAGTCCCGGATCGCGGGCACCAGGTAGTCGCCGAAGACGGCGAAGTGGCCGCCGAGCACCAGCAGTCGGGGGTTCAGGATGTCCACGAGCAGGGCGACGCCGCTGCGCAGCGCCTCGCCCAGGCGCTCGACCGCGGCGAGCGTGCGCGGGTCGCCCTGGTCGGCGCGGCGGCGCAGCTCCCGCAGGCGGCTGTCGAGATCCGTGGACGGGTCGTGCACCTCGTCCCCGGGGTCGGCCGCGAGCCGCAGCAGCGCGGCCAGGCCGACGGCGGTCTCCCAGCAGCCCTGACGGCCGCAGGGGCACGGCTGCTCGGGGTCGCCGAGCGGGAGGTGGCCGACCTCGCCCGCGAACCCGGCGTTGCCGCGCAGGAGTTTGCCGCTCGCGATGATGCCCGCGCCGACGCCGGTCGTGCCGGTCAGGTAGACCAGGTCCCGCACGCCGGGGGTGGTGGCGGTCACGAACTCGGCGATGGCGCCCAGCTTGGCGTCGTTCTCCAGATGGATCTCGGGCGCGGCGGAGCCCAGCCCTCGGCGCAGTCCGTCCACGGCCGAGACCTCGCGCCAGCCGATGTTGGAGGCGTAGCTCACCACGCCCGGCTCGGGGTCGATGACGCCGGGCGCGGCGAGGGTGACCCCGATGGTGCGGACCCCCTGCTTGCGCAGCTCCTCGATGGTCTCCGAGACGAGACCGGCGACGGTGCCCAGCACCTCCTCGGGCGGCGTGTCGGCGACCTTCACCGCCAGCCGCCGCTGGGCGACCACGTCGCCGGGCAGGTTCAGCGCGGTGACACTCACGTAGTCGACGTTGACCTCCGCGCCGATCCCGCACAGCGAGCGGCCGTCCAGCTCCACCACGTGGCCGGGCCGCCCGATCGCGCCCTCGCGCTCCGCCTCGCCCTCGCGGACCAGGCCGCCCTCCACCAGCTCGGCGATCAGGTTGGTGACGGTCGCCTTGGGCAGCCCGGTGTCGGCGGCGATGCGCGCGCGGGAGCGGCCTCCCTCGCCGTGCAGCAGGTTGAGGATCAGGCTCAGGTTCGCACGGCGCGTCGAGGAGCGGTCCTTGGCCCCGGGCGGCCCGGCCATGGCCAGCTCGCGCGGGTAGGACTCGGTCCGGTTGGTCGCCACGGCTGTTGCTCCCCCTTCTGGTGGGCTCCCCGCTCCGCAGAAGGACTTTAGTAGCGTTGACGCGGAGCTATTTCATTCCAACAATAGCCGAACTAATGCTCTCCCGGTGCTCGTGATAGCGCTCTCGGATCCACACGGCCGGTGCGGCCTCGTGGACCTCCGCCGTCGCCACGTTCCAGCGCGGCGGCTCCGCCCGTCCACCGAGGGTCCACCCGGCCTGGACGGCCGCGCCGTCGGCGACGTACTCGCCGGGCGGCGGCACGCAGACCGGGCGGCCGAGGATCGCCGGGGCGATCCGGCGCACCGCCTCGGACCTCGCGCCGCCGCCGACGAGCAGCACCCGCTCGATCGGGACGCCCGCCGCCGTCAGGGCGTCGAGTCCGTCGGCCAGTCCGCAGAGCATGCCCTCGACGTAGGCCCGCGCCAGGTGCGCGGAGGACGCGTTGGCCAGGCGCAGACCGTGCAGCGAGCCGGTGGCGTCGGGCAGGTTCGGGGTCCGCTCACCCTCCAGGTACGGGATCAGGGTCAGGCCGTCCGCGCCGGGAGGCGCGGAGAGCGCGAGGCGGGACACCTCCGCAAGGTCCACGTTGAGCGTCGACGCGGCGGCGTCCAGCACCCGGGCCGCGTTCAACGTGCAGACCAGCGGCAGGAAGGCGCCGGCGGCGTCGGCGAAGCCCGCGATCGCGCCCTCGGGGTCTGCGGTGGGCGCGGCGCTGACCGCGAAGACGGTGCCGGAGGTCCCGATGGAGACGACCACGTCCCCGGGGCGCGCCCCCAGCCCCAGGGCCGCGGCGGCGTTGTCGCCCGCGCCGGGGCCGAGCAGGACGTCGCCGCGCAGCGCGGCGGCGGAGCCGGGCGACTGCGCCGGGCCGAGGACGCGCGGGAGCAGGGGCGTGCGCCCGAAGGCGAGCTCCAGCAGGTCGGAGCGGTACTCGCCGCCGCGCGGCGACCAGTAGCCGGTGCCGGACGCGTCGCTGCGGTCCGTGGTCAGGGCCGCCAGGTCCGCGCCGGACCCCCCGGAGGCCGCCGGGCCGAAGCCACGCAGGCGCCAGGTCAGCCAGTCGTGCGGGAGGCAGACCGCCGCGAGCCGGGCGGCGTGCTCCGGCTCGTGCCGCGCCAGCCAGCGCAGCTTGGTCACCGTGAAGGACGCCACGGGCACGCTGCCGACCGCCTCCGCCCAGGCTTTCGGCCCGTGCTCGCGCACCAGGTCGTCCGCGGCCTCGGCGGAGCGGGTGTCGTTCCACAACAGTGCCGGCCGCACCACGCCGCCCTCCGCGTCCAGGGCCACCATGCCGTGCTGCTGCCCGGCAACCGAGAGCGCGGCGACGTCGTCGAGGCCGCCCGCCGCCTCGGCGGCGCGCCCGAAGGCCGCCCACCAGGCCTCGGGGTCGACCTCGGTGCCGGGCGGATGCGGGGCGGAGCCCTGGCGCACCAGGGCTCCGTCCTCCGCGTCCCGGATCACGATCTTGCAGGACTGCGTCGAGGAGTCGACGCCGGCGACCAGGGTCACCGCGCGCCCAGCAGGTGCTCGACGGCGAGCTGGTTCAGCCGCACGAAGCCGGCGCCGCGCTCGGCGGCCGCGTCGACGTCGAACTCCTCGAACGCCGAACGGTCGGCCAGCAGGTCGGCGTAGGACTCGCCGGAGGCCAGGGTGGTCTGCGCCAGCTCGCCGACCCGCGCCGCCGCGAGCGCCTCGACGACCTCCGGGTCCGCGCGGAAGGCGGCCGCACGCTCCTTGAGCAGCAGGTAGGTGCGCATGTTCGCGGACGCCGACTCCCACACGCCGGTGAAGTCCTCGGTGCGGGCGGGCTTGTAGTCGAAGTGGCGGGGGCCTTCGTAGGCCGGGACGCCGCCGGCGCCGTTCTCCAGCAGGTCCACCAGGAAGAACGCGTTCAGCAGGTCGCCGTGACCGAACACCAGGTCCTGGTCGAACTTGGCGCCGCGCTGGCCGTTGAGGTCGATGTGGAACAGCTTGCCGTGCCACAGCGCCTGCGCGATGCCGTGGACGAAGTTGAGCCCGGCCATCTGCTCGTGGCCGACCTCGGGGTTCAGGCCGACCATGTCGGCGTGGTCCAGGGTGTTGATGAACGCCAGGGCGTGACCGATCGTCGGCAGCAGGATGTCGCCGCGCGGCTCGTTGGGCTTGGGCTCGATGGCGAAGCGGATGTCGTAGCCGCGGTCCTGCACGTACGAGGCGAGCAGGTCCAGGCCCTCGCGGTAGCGGTCCAGGGCGGCGCGCACGTCCTTGGCCGCGTCGGACTCCGCGCCCTCGCGTCCGCCCCAGAACACGTAGGTGTGCGCGCCCAGTTCGGCGGCCAGATCGAGGTTGCGCATCACCTTGCGCAGCGCGAAGCGGCGCACGCCGCGGTCGTTGGCGGTGAAGGCGCCGTCCTTGAAGACGGGGTGGGTGAACAGGTTCGTGGTCACCATCGGCACCCGCAGGCCCGTCTCGTCCAGCGCCTTGCGGAACCGGGCGATGTGCTGCTCGCGGGCGGCCTCGTCGGAGCCGAACGGGATCAGGTCGTCGTCGTGGAAGGTCACGCCGTACGCGCCGCGCTCGGCCAGCCCGTGCACGGCGTCCACCGGGTCCAGCGCGGGCCGGGTCGCGTCGCCGAACGGGTCGCGCGCCTGCCAGCCGACGGTCCACAGACCGAAGGTGAACTTGTCCGCCGGGGAGGGCGAGGGAACGGAAGCAGCCATGGCGGGCTCCTCAGCCGAAGGGAGGGAAGGTATTTGTATTGCCAATGAACTTATGGAGCGGATATGGCATTGTCAAGGCATGACCTCGGCATCCGCACGCGTCCCGGCCCGCCAGCAGTCCATCCGGGCGTCGAACCTCGCGCTGGCCTACCGCCTGGTCCTCGACGCGCCGACCCCCCTCAGTCGGGCCGCGCTCGCGGCCGCCACCGGCATGACCCGGGCGACCGCCGGGGCGCTCGCCGACGCGCTGCTGGCGGCGGGCCTGGTGCAGGAGGTCGCGCCGCCGCCCGCGAGCACCGCCGGACGCCCGGCCACCGGCCTGGTCCCGGCCTCCGCCGGCTGGGTGGGCCTGGGGCTGGAGGTGAACGTCGACCACCTCGCGGCCTGCGTGGTGGACCTGACCGGGGCCGTGCGCCGCCAGGTCACCGTCGACGGCGACCAGCGGGGACGCGAGCCCGGCCCCGTCCTGGCCGACCTCGCCGCGCTGGCGCACCGGGTAGCCGACGACCTCGCGGCGCCGGACGCGCCCGAGACCGGGCCGGGCGACGCACTGCGGATCGCCCAGGTGGCGGTGGCCGTGCCCGGGCTGGTGCGGTCCGACGGCGGACGCGTGCTCCGCGCGCCCAACCTGGACTGGCAGGACGTCGACGTCGTCGAGGAACTGACGCCGCGTCTGCCCGAGGCGCCCGCCCGGCCGACCGTCGGCAACGAGGCGGACTACGCCGCGCTCGCGGAGCTGGACGCCGACCGCGAGCTGCGGGACTTCCTGTACGTGTCGGGCGAGATCGGCGTCGGCGCCGGGGTCGTCTTCGACCGGCGGCCGTTCACCGGCTCGCGCGGCTGGGCCGGGGAGATCGGGCACGTGACCGTGGAGCCCGGCGGTGACGCGTGCCGCTGCGGGGCGCGCGGCTGCCTGGAGACCGTCGCGGGCCTCGACGCGCTGCGCTCCCCGGACCCGGACGCGAGCGAGCGGGCCGGGTCGGGCCTCGGCCGCGCCATCGCGGCCGCGGTGAACCTCTACGACCTGGACACGGTCGTCCTCGGCGGCGCGTACGCGCAGCGGCCGGACCTGGAGGAGCTCGTCCGCGCCGCCCTGGCCGAGCACGTGGTGTCGGCGAGTTGGGCGCCGGTCGCCGTGCGCCGCTCGCGTCTGGGCGGGACGGCCGCGGCCATCGGGGCGGCGGCGTCGGTGGTCCACCGCATCCACGCCGACCCGGCCGCCTGGGAGGCCCGCGACTGACACCCGAGCGACGCGGCCGCCCGGGAGGCCTGGGACCGAGCGCCCGGCGGCGCGGCGCCCGCATGAACGCGACCTGAGCGAGGAAGGATCCACCGCGACCCGATCGTCGTCATGAGCATGGAGAACCGCCATGGACCGCTCCTCCCCGCAGATCGACGTCGTCCGCCGCTTCTACGACGCCCGAGGCGACCTCCAGGTCATCCGGTCCGTGGTGGCCGAGGACGCGCGGTGGGACATCGCCGAGGGCTTCCCGAGGGGCGGCGTCTACGACGGCCTCGACCGCATCGTGGGCGACTTCTTCGGCTTCCTCAGCGAATTCGAGGAGTTCGCCTGCCTCGGCGACGAGTTCTACGAGGACGGCGACCACGTCGTCGTCCTCGGCCGCTACGTCGGCGTCACCACCAAGGGCGCGGCGGTGAGTTCGCGGTTCGCCCACTTCTTCACCCTGCGGGACGGCCGGATCACCCGGCTGCGGCAGACCTCCGACACCCTCCCGATCGCCCGCGCCCTCGACGCCTGAACGGCAGTGCCGCCGTCGGACCCTCGTGCGGGCCCGACGGCGGGGCGAGGACGGCCGCTCAGGCGTCGAGCGCCGCCGTGACCACGTCCCTGGCCTCCTGCTGCACCTGGCTCAGATGCTCCTCGCCGAGGAAGGACTCGGCGTAGATCTTGTACACGTCCTCGGTGCCCGAAGGGCGGGCGGCGAACCAGGCGTTGGCGGTGGTGACCTTGATGCCGCCGATGGGCGCTCCGTTGCCCGGGGCCTCGGTGAGGACTGCCGAGATCTTCTCGCCCGCCAGGCTGTCGGCGGTGACCTGGGCCGGGGAGAGCTTGGCCAGCAGCGCCTTCTGCTCGCGCGAGGCCGGGGCGTCGACGCGGGCGTAGGCGGGCGCGCCGAAGCGCGCCGTCAGGGCGGCGTAGCGCTCCGAGGGCGTCGATCCGGTGACGGCCGTGATCTCGGCGGCGAGCAGGGCCAGCAGGATGCCGTCCTTGTCGGTGGTCCACACCGAGCCGTCCCGGCGCAGGAAGGACGCCCCGGCCGACTCCTCGCCGCCGAACCCGAGCGAACCGTCGCTCAGCCCGTCGACGAACCACTTGAACCCCACCGGCACCTCGACCAGGTCGCGCCCGAGGTCGGCGGCGACCCGGTCGATCATCCCGGAGGAGACCAGGGTCTTGCCGACCCCGGCCCGCGCGGGCCACTGCGGGCGGTGGGCGTAGAGGTACTGAATGGCGGCCGCGAGGTAGTGGTTGGGGTTCATCAGCCCGGCGTCCGGGGTGACGACGCCGTGGCGGTCGGCGTCGGCGTCGTTGCCGGTCGCGATCGTGTAGCGGTCGCGCTGGGCGATCAGGGAGGCCATCGCGTACGGGGACGAGCAGTCCATGCGGATCTTGCCGTCCCAGTCCAGGGTCATGAAGCGCCAGGTGGGGTCGGTGAGCGGGTTGACGACGGTGAGGTCGAGCTTGTGCTGCTCGGCGATGCGGCCCCAGTAGGCGACCGAGGCGCCGCCCAGCGGGTCGGCGCCGATCCGCACCCCGGCGGCGCGGACCGCGTCCAGGTCGAGGACGGCGGGCAGGTCGGCGACGTACGCGCCGAGGAAGTCGTAGCGCCCGGTGCCGGGGGCGGTCAGCGCCCGCGCGTAGGGCACCCGCCGCACGTCCGCGAGGCCCGCGGCGATGATCTCGTTGGCGCGGTCCTGGATCCACGAGGTGGCCTCGGAACCGGCCGGGCCGCCGCTCGGCGGGTTGTACTTGAAGCCGCCGTCGGCGGGCGGGTTATGGGACGGGGTGACCACCACGCCGTCGGCCAGGCCGCCGCTGCGGCCCCGGTTGTAGGTCAGGACGGCGTGCGAGACGGCCGGGGTCGGGGTGTAGCCGTCGGCGCTGTCGACGAGCACGGTCACGTCGTTGGCCGCGAACACCTCCAGGGCGGTGACGCGAGCGGGTTCGGACAGGGCGTGCGTGTCCGCGCCGAGGAACAGCGGGCCGTCGGTGCCCTGGGCCTTGCGGTACTCGCAGATGGCCTGGCTGGTGGCGGCGATGTGGTCCTCGTTGAACGCGGTCGCCAGCGACGAGCCGCGGTGCCCGGAGGTGCCGAACGCCACGCGCTGCGCGGCGTCGGCCGGATCCGGGTGCAGCGCGTAATAGGCCGTCACCAGGCGGGCGACGTCGACGAGGTCGTCGGGACGGGCCGGTTGCCCGGCACGTTCGTTCGGCATGCCATCACTCCTGCTGGAGGTCGTGGTCCGTCACGCCACCGTAGCGCAGCGTGCGGGCCCCGCCCGGGATCTCGCGCAGGACCCTGCCGCCGGTCCCGGCCCGCCGACGGCGGGCGAAACGCTGTCGGCGGGGCCCCGCCGCGGGGCGGGGGGCGG
>NZ_BBPO01000002.1:301704-310180 GCF_000787815.1 Streptacidiphilus neutrinimicus | reverse complement strand
GCCCCTGCCGCCGGTCCCGGCCCGCCGACGGCGGGCGAAACGCTGTCGGCGGGCCCCCGGCAGGCGGTCAGGAGGCCGGGGCGGTGATCTCGCGCTTGAGGATCTTGCCGCTGGGTCCCATCGGCAGGGCGTCCATCACCCAGACCTGGCGCGGGTACTTGTAGGCGGCCACGCGCTCCTTGGTGAACGCGACGAGCTCCTCCGGGGTGACGCCGACGCCCGGGCGCAGCACGACGGCCGCGGCGACCTCCTCGCCGAGGCGCGCGTCGGGCGTGCCGACGACGGCCACCAGGGCGACAGCGGGGTGCTCGTAGAGGACCTCCTCGATCTCGCGGGGGTACACGTTGAAGCCGCCCCGGATGATCAGGTCCTTCTTGCGGTCGACGATGTAGAGGTAGCCGTCCTCGTCCTCGCGGGCGAGGTCGCCGGTGCGCAGCCAGCCGTCGGGGATGGTGGCGGCGGTCTCCTCGGGGCGGTTCCAGTAGCCCTTCATCAGGTTCGGTCCGCGAACGGCGAGTTCGCCCACCTCCCCCTGGGCGACCTGCTTGCCCTCCTCGTCGAGCAGCCGCACCTCGACGTCGCGGACGGGGGTGCCGATGGAGCCGGGCTTGCGCGGGCGGTCTGGGTGGTTGAACGTCACCACCGGGCTGGTCTCGGACATGCCGAAGCCCTCGAGGATCACGCAGCCGAAGCGCCGCTCGAATCCGTGCAGCACCTCCACCGGCAGCGAGGCGCCGCCGGAGATGCACATCCGCAGGGTGGAGACGCCGCCCTTGACGCCGTCCGGCTGGACGACGTCCGGCTCGACGACGTCCGGCTGGTCGAGCAGGGCCGCGTACATGGTCGGGACGCCCTGGAAGATCGTGGCGCGGTCTCGGGCGACGGTCTCCAGGACCGTCCGCGCGTCGAACCGGGGCACCAGGACCAGCGTGGCCCCGCCGCGCAGCGTGGCGTTCATGCCGCAGGTCTGGCCGAAGATGTGGAACAGCGGCAGACACCCCACCACGACGTCGTCGGGGGTCAGTCGCTCCAGGTTCGAGACGACGGTGTCGGTGTTGTGCCGCAGTCCGTCGTGGGTGAGCGCGGCGCCCTTGGGGCGGCCGGTCGTGCCGGAGGTGTAGAGCAGTACCGCCACGTCGTCGCCGGCGGTCGCGGTGACCTCCTCGTCCGGCGTGTGGCCGGCCAGCAGCGCGGCGAAGGCGGCCGGCTCGACGGAGACGTGCGGCACCTCCGCGGCCGCAGCGCCCCGCGTGCCCTCGCCGGGAGCCGCGTGCCACTCGAAGAGGCGCACGGCGCCCGAGTCGCGCAGGTGGTACTCCGTCTCCCGGGTCTTCAGCAGCGGGTTCAGCGGCACCACGACGGCACCGGCCCGCAGGATCCCGTAGTACAGCACGACGAACTCGGGCACGTTCGGCAGCATCAGGGCGACCCGGTCGCCGGGCCGGACGCCCCCTGCGCGCAGCAGCGCGGCGGCGCGGGCGGTCAGCTCGTCCAACCCGGCGTAGTCGAGGGTGGCCGGACCGAGCCGCAGCGCGGACCGCTCGGGCTGCCGCCGGGCGGTCTCCACCAGGAACTCCGCCAGATTGGACATGATGCCTCCTCGAGTGCGCCGCGCACGTCCGCGTTGGTCGCATCGTGGTACCGGGCGGTGCCGGGCGTCCATGGCACCGCGCACAGCGCACGCCCCACGCGGTTGTTCCCAGGAACAACGAACGCCGCGTAAGCTCGGCGAATGGACCTGACCGGAGTGGGCACGGCGCTGCACGCGCGCCTGCCCGACCTGAGCGCGCGGATGGCGGCGCGGATCCGTGCGGAGGTCGAGTCCTACCGCGACGAGTCGCTCATCCCCTTCGCGTCGCTGGAGGAGTCCTGCCGACGCAACGCCGATCTGCTGCTGGGCCATTTCGCCTTCGGCACGCCGCCGGACGACCACCCCGCGCGCGGGACCGGACGGCTGCGCGCGCAGCAGGGCGTGCCGCTCTCGGAGACGCTGCACGCCTACCGTGTGGGCTTCGAGTTCATCTGGTCGCAGATGGTCGAGGAGGCCGGCGGCCACCCCGAGGTCAGCGACGCGGATCTGGTGGCGGGTTCGTCGGAGATCTGGGCGCTGTTCGGGCGGTACGCGGAGGCGGTCGCCGCCTCCCACCGGGAGAGCAGCGCGCGGAGCTGGTGCTGCAGCGCGAGTCGCGGCGCTCGGCGCTCCTGGAGGCGCTCCTCACCGGCGCGATCGCGGGCAGCACCACGCTGTGGGAGGCGGCCCGGCAGCTCGGCCTGCCCGAACGGGGCCCGTATGCGGTCGCGGCCGCGCACGTGCCCGATCCGGGGGCGGAGCCGCTGCCGGGCATCGAGGCCGCGCTGCGCGAGGCCCGCGTGCCGTCGGCCTGGCGTCTGCTGCCCGACCAGCAGATCGGCCTCGTCTCCCTCGCCGCGCCCGACGCCGACGCGGTGTGCTTCCGGGCCCTGCGGGCCCGTCGCGCCCGGGTGGGCGTCAGCCCCGCTTTCGACTCCCTGCGCGACACCCCCGCCGCGCTGCGCTTCGCCCGGCTGGCGCTGGCCGGGCTCCCCGCGGAGGGCTCGGGGGTCGTCCGCTTCGACGACAACCCGCTCGCGATGGTGGTCGTCGCGGCCCCCGCGGAGGCGTCCCGCCTGGCCCGGCTCGTCCTGGGCCCGGTCCTCGACCTTCCGCCGTTGGACCGCAGGCGGCTGATGGAGACCCTGGAGCACTGGTTCGCCGCAGGCGGCGTCGCCGCCGAGGCGGCGCAGCGCCTCTTCGTCCACCCCAACACCGTGCGCTACCGCCTCCGCCGGATCGAGGAGTTGACGGGCCGCTCGCTCTCCGACCCGGCCGCCGTCGCCGACCTGGGCGCGGCCCTGCACGCCCACCGCCTCCAACTCCGCTGAGGCGGAGGCCCCGCTGAGGCGAAGGTCCCGCGTCAGCGGTCGGTCTCTAGGTCAGGCTCGCCCAGTCCCGCAGGCGCGCGAAGTCGGCTGCCGTCATTCCGACCTTCGGGTCGATCCGGTGAAGGAGCGCCCGGCCCTGGTGGTGGGCGTGGACCCAGCCGCGGTCGGCCTCGGTGATCTGGTCGTCGACCCAGGCGAACGGGCGGCCCCGCGCCCAGGCGACGATCTCGGGGGTCTTCCAGAACACCCCGTCCTCACGCTGGGGCCGCGGCTGGGGCCAGCTGAGGAACGGGAGGGTGGGCAATCCGAGGAGAGGCGCGAGGAAGGCGTTGGCCTCCTCCTCCCACGTCGTCGCCCACACCAGGTCGAAGGGCAGCGCCGCCAGCGCCGGCCCGTGCCCCGGGTTGAGCCAGACCCGCAGCGGCTTCACCGCCTTGAGGGGGAGGCCCCATTCGCTCAGGCGACGACGCTCGGCCGCCTCCCACCGCGGCGTCGTCAGCCGATGCGTCCGGTAGCCCTGAGGACGCCTGTGGGGCTTCGCCGCGTACGGATTCAGCGGTCCGTCCACATCCACCAGCAGCACGGGCCGCACCGGACCACCCCCAGAGATCGTCCCCGCACGCTACCGGCCGACCCGCGACAGGCCCAGCGGATATTCCGCGGCTCAGCCCGGCAGGCCGGTGGCGGAGGGGGTCGGGCGGGGGGTGCGGTGGCGGGGAAGGGCGCGCCAGAGGCGCCCGCAGGCGACCGTGCCGCCGACGAGGAGGACATAGGTGAGCGGCGTGTACGCCCCGCCGACGTGGGTGGCCTGACCCTCGTGCAGGACGAAGGTCAGCGGGCTCTGGAGCCAGGTGACGCCGCCCCAGGTGTAGCTTCCGTCGGCGTGCGCCCCCGGGGCGGTGATGGCCTGCTCGTAGGCGTGGGCCGCCTCGCTCAGGAAGAAGTTGAGGACCAGCGGGGTGGTGACCGCGAAGAGCGCGGCAGCCCACCAGGAGTGCCGCGGGCCCTCACCGAACTGGGCGTCCCGGTACTGCGCGGCGAGCTCCCGGGCGCTGCCGAGGCGGCGCAGCGCCTCGCCGGCGCCGACCTCCCCGGCAGCCGTCAGCAGGTTGGCGCGGACCTCACGCCGGTGGGCGATCCGGGTGCGGCTCGGCAGGTCGTAGAGGCGCTGGTCGAGCGACCAGACGACCCGCTCGACGCGCAGCCGGTCGTACCAGGAGACGGTGTTCGGCATGTCAGGAGCCCTTCTGCGGTGCGGCGGACAGGGGACGGGACAGGACGGCCTCGACTCCGGCGACGTGCCGGGCCCAGCCCGCGGCGCCGGCGGCCAGGGCCTCGTGCCCGGCGCCGGTCAACCGGTAGTACTTGCGCGCCGGACCGCTGGAGGAGGCGACCAGCCGGGAAGCCAGCCGCCCCTCCCGTTCGAGCCGGGCCAGGGCGGGGTACACGGTGCCCTCCAGGACGTCGGCGAAGCCGGCCCCTTGCAGGCGCTGGACCACCTCGTACCCGTACGACTCCTGCTCCGCCAGCAGGTGCAGCAGCAGGAGCGAAAGGACGCCTTTGAGCAGTTGCGGGTCATGGCTGGAGGTCACAGCACTCAGACTGTCGCGGGTACTAGGCAGTGTCAAGTACCAGTGACTGTCGGGCAGTAAAGGCGGCAGGCAGACGGGCGCCCCGGCCGGGCGGTGCCCGGCCGGGGCGCCCACACACTGGGAGCGCGTGGTCAGGGGGGACTCTGGGCCTCAGGACCCCTCCGCGTAGTGCGTCGCCCCCTGCCAGTCGATCGCCACGACCGGCTCGTCGCCGATCACCCAGGCGTCGTGGCCGGAGGGGAGCACGGTGATGTCGCCCGCCTTCGCGTCGAACTCCGTGCCGTCGGCCATGTGGATCCGGATCGTCCCGGACAGGTGGTACTGGAAGTGCGGCGCCTCGCACCACTCCGTGCCGGCCAGGGGCTTGACGTCCTGGGACCAGCGCCAGCCCGGCTCCAGCGTCATGCGGCCCACCGCGCCGCCGGCCGCGTTGATGATCTCCACGCGGCCGTGCGGGAAGGTGCGGACCTCGTCCGGGACGGAGAAGTTGAGGCGCTCCGCCATCGCGGCCGCGGCCCCAGCCGACATGCCCGCCTGCTGGGGTTCCTCGTCCCAGGCCTGGAGGACGGACTGCGTGGTGACGAGCCCGTCGCGCAGATCCAGCATCGAGGTGGACAGCACCCTCGTGCCGTCCGGGTAGCGGCACTCCTCCAGGTAGGCCGCGTGGCTGCCGTCGGCGGAGACGACGACCTGGCCCAGGTGGTGCTCCATCTCCCGGCTGCACACGTCGTCGAGGAACTCCCCGATGGCGGCGTCGCCGGCGATCTCCATCGGGTGGCTCGGCTGGTCCCGGTGGTCCACGATGGTCATGCGCGCGTCCGTGGCGTACAGGCCCCGCAAGGCCAAGGCGTCGCGGCCCTCGATCCCGCGGCGCAACATTTCGACATCGAACATCGGTCTGCTCTGGGTCGTGCTCATTTCGTCGCCGCCTCTGTGCTTTTCTCAGCCTTTCTGCCTACGACGCTCCTCCTTTGCGAGGGCCGCCGCAACCAGGGTCCGCCCGGGCCGGGGAGGCCGCTGAACGGCGACGGAAGAGCCGATGCAGGAAGGGAGCGCACATGGACGGGCAACCCGTGGACCCCGTGGATCCCAACGCCCCGGGCGTCCCGAGCGGGCACTACGGAACCGACCTCTTCTCTCCCGACGCGACCGGGGAGGACGAGCGCATCGACTACGGCGCCCTGGCCTACGACGCGGCTACCCGGGCCAGGTTGACCGCCCTGGGCGTCGGTCCGGGCTGGCGCTGCCTCGACGTCGGCGCCGGGACCGGGACGGTCAGCCGCTGGCTGGCCGGGGAGGCCGGGGTCGACGAGGTGCTGGCCGTGGACCGCGACCCACGCTTCGTCCGGGCCGCGCCGGGTGGCCGGCTGCGAACGATGGCCGCGGACCTGACCGACCCGGCGCTCGAAGCCGACCCGGACCTCGCGCCGGGCGGGTTCGACCTGGTCCACTGCCGCTTCGTGCTCATGCACCTGCGCCGTCACGCCGACATGTTGGCCCGGCTGGCCCGCTGGGTGGCGCCCGGGGGCTGGCTCGTCGTCAGCGACGCCGTCGACCTGACCACGTCGGCCTCGCCGCAGGCGGTGTACCGGCGGACCATGGCGGCCATGTGGCAGGCGCTGCACGACCGGATCGGCACGGACGTCGGCTGGGTGACGAGCTACCCGCACCTGCTGCGCCAGCTGGGACTGACCGAGGTCGGCGCGGAGATCGTCGTGCCGCCGCTGACCGTCGACGCGCCCGTCACCGCCTTCTGGGTGAGCACCTGGCGCAGCATGCGCGACGCCCTGGAGACCGCACTGGACCCGGGCGAGCTCGACCGGGCGCTGGACTACCTCGCCTCGCCCGCGCTGGCCGACCTCTCCCCCGGCATGATCACCGCTTGGGGCCGACGCCCTCGCGGGTGACCGCCGGGCCGCGCGAGGCGGGCACGGCGGCGGAGGCGGGGGCCGACCCGGTGTGGAGCGTCGTCGCCAGCCGGTGCCCGGCCCAGCGGCGCAGATTGCGCAGCGCCGGGAAGGCCGTCAGGCCGTGGTGGACGTGGTAGCCCAGGGCCGGGGGGAGGTGCGGCAGCAGCGGCGAGTGCCGCTGGCCGAGCACGGCGAAGAGGCGCTCCGGCGACAGCCTGGCGTAGCGGGCGAAGTCCTCGAACCACCGGGCGCTGTAGTGGGCAGCGGCCTGCGCGCGCCGCAGCTCCTGCTTGCGCCGCAGCTCGTAGGCGCCCAGGGCGGCCCCGAGGTCGGCGCCGCCGTCTGCGCGGCCGTCGGCGTGGTCGGCCAGCGCGGAGGAGAGGGCGGACGCGTCCTGGAGGGCGAGCCTGGTGCCCGCGCCGATCGAGTAGTGGGTGGTGTGGGCGGCGTCGCCGAGCAGGACCATGTTGCGGGCGTGCCAGGAGTCGTTGGTGATGGTGCGGAAGGTCCGCCACAGGCCGGTGCCGGTCTCCTCCTCGGCCCGGCACTGCAGCGCGTGGCCGCGCAGCGGCTCGGCGAAGCAGCGCTCCAGCAGGCGCAGCGTCTCCTCGCGGTCGAGCGCGTCGAGCTTCAGCGCCCTCCAGGCCGCCTCGGAGCACTCCACGATGAACGTGCTGAGCCCGTCGCTGAACGGATACGCATAGCACCAGAGCCAGTCGCCGGTG
Source organism: Streptacidiphilus neutrinimicus (assembly GCF_000787815.1). Classification (GTDB taxonomy): domain Bacteria; phylum Actinomycetota; class Actinomycetes; order Streptomycetales; family Streptomycetaceae; genus Streptacidiphilus; species Streptacidiphilus neutrinimicus. Next base: position 303,052 of record NZ_BBPO01000002.1, on the reverse strand, counting down.
TCGGTCGGGACGAAGGCGAAGGTGAAGCTCTCGAACACGCGGTCCGTGCCCAGCCACAGGAAGCGGTTGCGGCCCTCGGTGATCCGGGTGCCGAACTTGGGCTGCTGGCTCTGCCGCAACCGGCTGCCGGCGCCCTCCGCGACGACGATGACGTCGGCTCCGGGCAGTTGGGCGGACCGGCTGACCTCCTGGTCGTGGATCATGCGCACGCCGAGCGCCCGGGCTCGCGCGCCGAGGATGTCCAGCAGGGTGCGGCGGGCGATGCTGTAGCCCTCGTCGCCGCCGCGCGTGACCACCTCGCCCGCGACGTGGCAGACGCCGCCGCTCCAGCGGACCGAGTGGTCGGCGATGGCTCCGGCCGACTCCGGGTCGCACGCCCGCAGGTCCTCGAGGAAGTCGGCCCAGAAGGTCACCCCCCAGCCGACGTCCGCGTCCGCGGGCAACCGCTCGTGGACGGTGACCTCGTCCTGCGGACGCCGCCGCTTCGTCAGGATCGAGAAGTAAAGCCCCGCCGGGCCGCCGCCGACACAGGCGATCTGCACTGGTACTCCTGAAGGCTCTTGCTACGCAGGGAAACGTTGTGACTCCACAGCGTAGCCAGTCGCGGCCGACGAGCGCGGACGCCGCGGACGCGGCGCGGCCCCGCAGGCGGCGGCAGGAGAGCGGCGGTACGTTGGATTCCGGGGCGGGAGACGACCGTTGTGGAGGCCGGGATGGACGTGGGATCGGTCGAGTACGTGGTCATCGCCTTCCCGGGCAACCGGTTCAGCGGCGAGATCATGCCGGAGCTCAGGAAGCTGGTGGCCGACGGCATCGTCCGGGTCGTCGATCTGAGCTTCATCAAGAAGGACTCCGAGGGAGCCGTCCAGTACCTGGAGCTCTCCGCCCTGGAGCCGGACGAGGCGTCGATCTTCGACGACCTCGACGGCGAGATCGACGGTCTGCTCAGCCAGGAGGACCTGGCTATCATCGCGGACGCGCTCGACCCGGACAGTTCCGCCGCCCTGCTGGTGTGGGAGAACACCTGGGCCGCCGGGATCACCAGCGCCATCCGGCGCGCCGGGGGTCAACTCGTGGCCCGTGAGCGCGTGCCCGCCCCCATCGTGGCCGAAGTGCTGAACTCAGCCGCGTAGGCGCGCGGTCGCCTTGAGCGCGGCGCAGCAGCGGCGAACCGAGGAGGAACCATGATCGGACGTCCTCTCGCCCGGGCCTCCCGGCCGGGTCTGATCCGCACCGTGGGCCGGACGGCCGTCGTCGCCGGCACCGCGACCGCCGTGTCCGGCCGGGTGGCCGAGCGGCAGCAGGCGCGCGCGGAGGCGGCGCAGGCCGAGGCAGCGCCCCCTCCGGC
>NZ_BBPO01000002.1:287015-301600 GCF_000787815.1 Streptacidiphilus neutrinimicus | reverse complement strand
GAGCGGCAGCAGGCGCGCGCGGAGGCGGCGCAGGCCGAGGCAGCGCCCCCTCCGGCGGCACCCGCCCCGCCCGCCGAGACCGCGGCCGGCGGCGGCAGCGGGCCCGGAGACACGATCGAGGCGCTGGAGCGCCTCGGCGCCCTTCGCCAGCAAGGCCTGCTCGACGACGCCGAGTTCGCCGCCGCCAAGGCCAAGCTGCTGAGCGGCTGAACACGGGCACCGGTCATGTCCAGTTACTCGGCCCCCGCGCCGCCCTCGGAGAAGGACCCCGGCGACCTGCTCGGCGACATCGGCGTCTCCTGGACCTGGTGGCTCGTCAGCGGGATCATCACCCTGGTCGCGGGCGTCATCCTGCTCGCCTGGCCGCACGCGACCGTGCGCGTCGTCGCCATCGTCATCGGCATCCAGCTGCTGCTCTACGGCGTGATCCGGTTCATCCGGGCCTTTGGTCAGCGCGACCCCGCCGACAGCAGTCGCGCGCTCCAGGTGCTGGTGGCCCTGCTGGCCGTGCTCGCGGGCGTGCTGGTCCTGCGGCACCAGTTGGAGACCGTGGGGGCGATCACGATCCTGGTCGGCGTCTACTGGCTGATCGCGGGCATCGTCACCGTCTACGTGGCCGTCGACCGCCCGATCCCGCACCGGGGTTGGATCTTCGGCCTCGGCGCCCTCGGCGTGGCCGCCGGGGTGGTCCTGCTCAGCTCCCCCGTCCAGAGCGCCGTCGTGCTGACCCGCCTGCTGGGCGTCTGGCTGATCCTCATGGGGCTGCTCGACGTGCTGCTCGCGATCGTGGTGCGGATGGCGCGGCGGCGCGCCGCGCCGCGGCCCCGCGCCGCCTGACAACGCTTCAGCGCCGCCTCGGTCGAGCCTCAGTCGCCCTTCGAGTCCCGGTTCGAGTCCCGCTTCTGGTCCCGTCTCGACTCACGCTTCGACTCGCGCCTGGCCTTGCGGTTCGCGCGCCGGTCCGACCGGCGCGCGCGTCGGCGCGCCAGGTCCTCGCGCGCGGTCTGCCAGCGTTCCCGCGTCTGGTCGACCACGGTGGCCCACTCCCGGCGGATCTCGTCGTCCGGCGGCGCCTCGCCCCGGCGGATCCGGCCGAGCTCGTCGCTGACCTCCCGCCCCACCGCATCGGAGCCGACGAGCGTCAGCATCGCGCCGAACAGCGCGGCGATCAGGGCGAAGACGGCGCCCAGAGGCCCGTAACGGGTGGCGTAGGAGCTGAACAGGCGGGGCAGGTAGACCGCGGAGCCGACGGCGTACAGTGCGGACAGCAGACCCCCGATCACCCCGAACGGGATCATGTCCCGCCACGGCCTGCGCCGGGCGGTGAGCAGCCATCCGCTCCAGACCAGGAACGCGCTCGTCAGCGGCACCTCGCAAACGGTCGCCAGCACCTGCACCCGCCTGCCGCTGAGGAGGGCGTGGAGCCACCCCGAGGCGAGGGCGAACACGACGAGCCCCAGCAGCCAGCGCAGCCCGTTGAGCGTGTTGCGCACGCTCAAGGCCGGCAGCTCCCAGGTCTGCTCGAAGAGCCGCTGGGCCGCGCGGGTGAAGCTCAGCGCCGAGACCAGGAGGAACAGCGAGCCGAGGACGCCCAGGCTCTCGCCCGGCCCGGTGTCGAAGGAGAACAGCGCCCTGACCGCGTCGGCCCCTCCGCCCGTCAGGCCGTAGCGCCGGACGATGCTCTCCGCGACGTCCTCCTTGCCGAGCCTGCCGAGGATCGAGGCCACCAGCAGCGCCATCGGGATCAGGGCCGTGAACGCGCTGGACGCCAGCGCGATGGCCCGGTCGAAACCCACGATCCGCTGGAAGCGGCTGACGACACGAAGGGCGAACGCAGGCCGGAGCCAGAAGGTCAGCGTCCTCACCAGACGCGCGCGTCGCACCGTCGCCGTTCCACCCTCCGTGCTCCCCCGGGCCTTCCTCCGGAGCCTAGTCCGCGGCCGCTCCCGGCCCCTGACGGCACGCCGCGACCGGCGGCGACCTGGGCCCGGCTCAGGCCGGCTGCCGGTCGTCGGCGGTCGATCCGTGCGCCAGGTCCGAGCCGAGCCGGGTCGGGGCGTGGTGGACGCTCTGCCCCGTGCGGACCGTGGCGATCAGGCCTGACTCGCGCAGGACGGAGGCGTGTCGCGAGGCGGCCGCGGCGGAGACGCCGAGGGCCGCCGCGAGCCCTCCGGTGGTCAGCGCCGGCGTCCTGACCACGGCCACCAGCGCCGCGGCCCTGGTCGCGCCCAGCAGCGACACCAGGGCCCGGGACGGGACGTGGAGCCCGGGGTCGCGCGTGACGGCGCCGAGGGTGGCCGGGTAGACGACCGTCACCGAGTCCGCCCGCGGATCGAACGAGATGCGGCCGGCCAACGCTGTGGGCTGGAAGACCAGGGGCCGCCCTTCGAGTGACTCCTCCGCGTCGACGACGGTGTTCAGACACAGCCTCCGGCCGTCCCAGCGGATGGACGGATGCAAGGAGTTCAGCATCTCCCCGGCGCCGCCCAGTGCGGCGCGGACGCCCGCCGCGGCTGAGGCGGTGGCGACGGCGGAGGTGATCCCGCGACGGTAGGGATCCAGGCCCACGCCGCGGAAGCCGGCGAGGATGCGGTCCAGCGCGCCCACCGCACCCGGGTGACCGTCGGCGAGCGCGCGGGTGAACGCGGTCAGGGCCCCGGACCGGGCCAGGTCCCGCAGATGAGCCGTGGCCGGCGGCCACTCGGGGTCGATCCCCGCCGGAGCCGTCGGGTCGACCTGATCGGTGAACGGCGGAATGTAGACGCTGGCATACAGGTCGAACAACCCGCTGAGGCCCGGGTTCCAACCGCGGGCGACCTCCGACCGCCACGCCGCGAGCCTGCGGCTGGGCGCCCGACCAGCCAGTTGGTCCCCGCCCTGTGCGAGCTCCTGCCCGAAATCGGGCGCGTCGGCGACCTGTGTCCGCTCCAGGTCCGCCGTCGACAGACTGATCCGTATCACGTCGGCATCCCCCCGGCGCGCGCAACTTCTTACATGCCCATGCAAAAGCCTACCGGTTGGCGTACGGACCGTCGATCGGCATTCCTGACCGCAGGCTCCCCGGTCACAGGCTCTGGGTCTGGTCCCGGAGGTAGCTGAGGACAGCACGCCAGCCGTGTTCGTCGAGGACGCGGCGGAGGCGGATGGCGCCGTTGCCCTCGTGGAGGACGCGGTCGGCGAGGGTGCGGACATAGCGGTGGTCGCCGGACCGGCGCAGGGCCGGTTCGAGGTGGTCGAGGGCGTCGCGGACGACCTTCGCCGCCGGACGCGGCCGCAGGTCGCAGGGGTCGTGGACGTCGCCGGTGAGGCCGTGCCTGGCGGCGTGCCAGACGGCGGCGTCGAGCGTCTCGGGAGGCGGGGCGGGGACGGGCAGTCCCGCCTCCGCCTCGGCGAGCACGGTCATGATCACCGCGCGGACCAACCCGGCCAGCAGCACCGCCTCGTCGGCCCGCATCTGCACGTCGCAGGCGCGCACCTCCAGGGTCGGGTACTTCGCCGAGGCCCTGACCAGCCAGTACAGCTGTCCGATGTCGGCCACCATGCCCCGCTCGACCAGGTCGTGGGCCCGGCGGCGGTAGTCGGCGGCGTCCTCGAAGCGCGGCGGGACCCCGCTGACCGGCCAGCGGTGGCTGACCAGGTAGCGCCAGCTGGCGAAGCCGGTGTCGGCGCCGCGCCACAGCGGCGAGCTGGCCGACAGCGCGACCAGGAACGGCAGCCACGGACGCACCCGGTTCAGGGCGTCCACCCGGGCCTCCTCGTCGCAGACCTCGACGTGGACATGCAGGCCGTTGATGAGCTGCTCGTCCGTCAGCAGCGGCGCCTCCTCGTGCATCCGCTGGTAGCGCGGGTTGTCCGTGATCGGCACCGGCCACTCGACGTCGGCGAACGGGGAGGCCGCGCAGGCGGCCAGGACGCACCCCTCCCCCGTGGCCACCTCGGAGAGGGTGTGCCGCAGCCGCAGCAGGTGCCCGCCCAGTTCCGGCAGGCTCTCGCAGACCGGCGTGGCGGTCTCCAGCTGCGCCAGCAGCAACTCGTGCTGCACCTCGTCGAGGCCCAGCGCGAGGTGCACCTGGGAGCTGGTGCGCACCTGGGAGGCGCGCGCGAGCAGTCCGCCGCTGACCGGGTCGAGCAGCAGGAACTCCTCCTCCACCCCCAGCCGCGGCGCACGTCCGGCTTCGGGGAGCACAGCCTCGTCGTAGCGGCTCACATCGTTCATCATCGCCGGACCGCTCCGGGTCCGGCCAGGCGTCACTTGGGTCATTCCCTGCCGCCCGTCGTACGGTCCGCCGGGGCGAACCCGCTGCGAGGACCGTTGGAGCATGCCTGTGACGCCATGGGCCCTCCCGATCGCCGCTGGTGGCGGCCGTCAGTGAGCTGGTTGCCTGACCCGAAGGTAGATCGCGTGCGGCCGGTTCCGGATCACCCGCCGGGGGTGACCGGCGGTCCGCCGCACGGAGCATCCGGATCACCCCGGGCAGGTGATCCGCGCTGCGGGAGAGCGCTCGTACCGTCGGATTGGGCTCGCCCCCGGCCTCGGCCTCGTCGTGCGAGCCCGCTACGCGGCCGCCCCGTCCCGGGAAGGAGTCTGGGGAGAATGTGTCGATGGCTTGCCTACTACGGTGCGCCGATCCTGCTTGAGGCGCTGCTCTACAGGCCCGAGCACTCGCTGATCGACCAGAGCAGGCACGCGCGCATGGGGGTGGAGACCCTCAACGGCGACGGTGTCGGCGTCGGCTGGTACTCCGAACCGGTCTCGCCCGCGCTGACCTTTCCCGGAGCCGCGGCCACGGGCGCGGACGGCGTGGTCACGCCCGCGCTGTTCCGCTCCACCGGACCGGCCTGGGGCGACATGAACCTGAAGGACCTGGCCGGCCACGTCCGTTCGCCGCTGTTCTTCGCCCACATCCGCGCCTCCACGGGGACGCCGGTGCAGCAGACCAACTGCCACCCGTTCCGGCACGGGCGGTGGCTGTGGATGCACAACGGCGCGATCGCAGGGTTCCACGAGTTGAAGCGCGACCTGCTGCTGGCGGTGGATCCGGCGCTCATGCCGGACATCCAGGGCTCCACCGACTCCGAGCTGATGTTCCACCTGGCCCTGACCTTCGGCCTGGAGGACGAGCCGTTCGCGGCGGTCGCCCGGATGATCAGCCAGGTCGAGACGACCGCCGAGAAGCACGGCGTCGCCAACGCGCTGCAGATGACGGTGGCGACGAGCGACGGCGTGCGGGTGTGGGTGTTCCGCTACTCGACCGAGAGCCGGTCGCGCAGCCTGTTCTTCAGCACCTCACCGGAGACACTGGCCCGGCTGCACCCCGACGTGCCCGTGCTGGCCGCCCTGCCGCCGGAGACCCGGGTGGTGGTCTCCGAGCCGCTCGGCGACCTCGCCGGAGCCTGGAACGCGGTGCCGGAGAACAGCTGCGGCGTCATCCAGCCCGGCGAGGACGAACTGCTCTCGCTGGAGCCCTACCTGGCCGCCGCGCGGCGGTGAGGCCCGGCGGGTGTGGCACGCCGGGGTCGGCGTGCCGCATCCGCCGCACGTTCCCGCGCGGGGACGCACCGGCGGCTCCGGCGGGCCGACCGCCGGGCGAGGCCCCACCATGGAACGGGAAGAGCCGGAACTGGAAAAGCCAACCGCCCCGACGGACGAGGTTCCCCATGCCCGTGCAGCGCGTCGGTCTGGTCGTCCATCAGGGTCGCGCCGCCGCCGTGGACGCCGCCCGCGCCGTGCACGCCTGGTGCGACGCGCACGGCATCCCCTGCACCGACGTCGACGTGTGGTCGCAGGACCACCAGCGCCGGTCGGCCCGTGAGGAGGCCCGCGCGGCCGGCGATCCCGACCTGGTCGTCACCCTGGGCGGGGACGGCACGTTCCTGCGCGGCGCCCGGATCGCCGTGAAGACCGGGGCCAGCGTGCTCGGCGTGGACCTGGGCAAGGTCGGCTTCCTGACCGAGGTCCCGGTCCGCGACGTGACCGAGGCGCTCGACGCCGTGCAGACCGGCGACGCCGTGGTGGAGGAGCGCATGACGCTGACCATGCGGGCCTCCCGGCTGCCGGAGATCCCGGCGGAGCTGGAGTCCTTCCTCTGCTTCGGCCGCGGCCCCGCCCTGCCGCCGCCCCACGTGCGGCCGGAGAGCACGGTGGGCGACGGCTGGGGCGTGGCCCTGGACGTCCACGCCCTGAACGACGTCGTGGTGGAGAAGCTCGCGCGCGACCGCCAGGTCAGCGCCGGCGTCTACGTCTCCGGCCGACTGCTGGCCGCCTACTCGGCAGACGCGCTCGTGGTCGCCACTCCCACCGGCTCGACCGCCTACTCCTTCGCGGCCGGGGGCCCGGTGCTCTCCCCGCACATGGACGCCGTCGTGTTCACCCCGATCGCCGCCCACATGACCTTCAACCGCAGCGTCGTCGCGGCGCCCGACGAACCGGTCGCGCTGCGCATGCTGCCGCACTCCGGCCGCGCGGCGGTCAGCATCGACGGCCAGCTGCGCGGGGTGCTCGATCCGGGTGACTGGATCGGCGTCTACCGCGCCCGGCAGCGCATCCGGCTGATCCGGCTCCACCCGACAGACTTCTACGGACGGCTGCGGGACCGCTTCCGGCTCACCGACGCCCCGGCCACCGCCGCGGACGGGGAGTCGGCGCCGTCGTTCTTCCGGCCGGACTCCCCCGTGCCGCCGGACCTGGCGGGCCTGCGGCTGCCGCCGCCCACCGCCGCCCGGTGAGCCGCCTGCCGCGGGACCGGGGCGGCTACCCCACGTGCTCCCGCCAGTCCGCCGGCACCCGCCCGGCCGGGCCGGGGACGGGCTGGTCCTCGGGGTGGTTCTCGGGCGGTGCCAGCCGCGGGCCGGACTCGTAGAACTCCTCGGTGTCGTAGTTCCAGAACCAGCTCTCGCCCGGCTCGAAGCTGCGGATCACCGGATGCCCGGTCGCCCTGGCGTGCGCGGTGGCGTGCTTGGCGGGCGAGTCGTCGCAACAGCCGATGTGGCCGCAGCCCGCGCAACGACGCAGGTGCAGCCACCAGCCGCCGGCCGCGTCGCACTCCGCGCAGCCGGCGCCGCTCGGCGGCACGGTCGGGTCGATCGCGTTCTCGGTGCTCATGAGGACTCCTCCGGTCTGTGCGGATCGGGCTTGTCGGGATCGGGCCTGTCGGGATCTGCGGGGTCGATCGGGAGGCGGACCTGGAAGCGGGTGTCGCCGGGCACGGACTCCAGCCGCAGGTCACCGCCGTGCCGGGTGACGACGATGCGCCAGGAGATGTCCAGCCCCAGCCCGGTGCCCTCCCCGACGGGCTTGGTGGTGAAGAACGGGTCGAAGACCCGGCTCTGCACGTCGGCGGGCACGCCGGGGCCGGTGTCGCGGAACTCGACCAGCACCTGGTCCCCGTCGCGTGCGGTCCGGACGGTGAGCGTGCCGGAACCCGCGCCGTCGCCGCGCATGGCCCAGGCGGCGTTGTCGATCAGGTTGGTCCACACCTGGTTCAGCTCGGCAGGGTAGCCGGGGACGCGGGGCAGCGTGCGGTCGTACGCGCGCACGACGGTGATGTCGGGGCCGATCTTGGCGGCGAGCAGCAGCAGCGTGCTGTCCAGCAGCTCGTGCACGTCGACGGTCTGGTACGGGGCCCGGTCCAGCTGCGTGTACTGCTTGGCTGCGCCGACCAGTGCGGAGATGCGGTGGGCGGCGTCCTCGATCTCGCCCAGCAGCAGGTCCGCCTCGACGGTGCAGCCCAGCCAGTTCAGCGTGTTGCCGAGGGCGTCGCGGGGCAGCGAGTCCGTGATCCGTTCCAGCCAGTCGGTGCCCAGACCCGCCTGGACCAGGACGGGCGCGAGCTGCCCGTCGTCCGGGAGGTCGTGCTCCGCCAGCCAGTCCCCGATCTCGTCCTCCGCGTCCGCCGCCTGGAGCGGGCCGAGCGGCGCGGCCTTCCCGATCTCGGCCAGGGTCAGGTCCTGGAGGTCGTTCAGGCGGGCCAGCTCCTCGGCGGCGTGCGGCTCGGCCGCGAGCTCGCCGTAGGCGCGGCGCACCCGCGCGATGCGCTCGCGCAGCGCCGCGGCGGCGCGGACGGCGGCGGCCGCGGGGTTGTTGAGCTCGTGGGTGAGCCCGGCCGTCACCGAGCCGAGGGCCAGCAGCCGCTCGCGCTGGCCGATCGCCTCCTGCGCGTTCTTGATGCCGAAGAACAGGCCCTCCAGCAGATGGACCGCCATCGGGAACCAGCTGCGCATGATCTCGGCGAACGCCTCGGCGGGCAGCACGAAGAACCGGGAGCGCTCGGTCACCCGCAGCGAGTTGTTGTACACCTGCGGCACCTGCTCGCCGAGGTAGGCCTGGAACGCCCCGGCGTACACGCCGGCCGCGGAGGTGCGGGTGACGTCCACCTCCTGCTCGCCGACGCGGCGCGAGAGCACCACGGTCCCCTGGAACAGCACGTAGAGGCTCGTCGCCGGATCGCCCTCGCGGTAGACGGGGCCCGGATCGAACCACTCGACGTGGCCGTCGCGGCACAGCTGGGTCAGCTGCTCGGGCGTCAGCTTCTCGAACAGGAACAGCGACCGCAGCTCCTGCTCGTCGCACCGCGCCGGGCTCACTGTCATGACTGCTCCAGGTAGCGGTGGGCGAGCATGACGGCCATGGCGCCCTCGCCGACCGCGGAGGCGACCCGCTTGGCGGACTCGGCGCGCACGTCCCCGGCGGCGAAGACCCCCGGCACGCTGGTCTCCAGGTGGTAGGGCGGCCGGTCCAACTCCCAGCCCGCGGGCGGGCGTCCGTCGGCGGTCAGGTCGGGGCCGGTCAGCACGAAGCCGCGGGAGTCGCGGAGCACCGTGGCGCCCAGCCAGTCGGTCAGCGGGGCGGCGCCGATGAAGACGTACATCCACTGCGCGTCGACGGTCTCGGACGCGCCGGTCGCCCGGTTGCGCAGGGTCAGCCCTTCCAGGTGCTCCTTGCCGTGGACGGCCTCGACGACCGTGTCCGTGCGCACGGAGATCTCGGGCGCCTCCTCGACCCGCTGGAGCAGGTAGTACGACATGGACGCGGCCAGCTGCGACGCCCGGACCAGCAGCGTGACGCTCCGCGCCCGGCGGGAGAGGAACATCGCGGCCTGTCCGGCCGAGTTCGCGCCGCCGACGATGTACACGTCCTGCCCGGCGCAGGCGGCCGCCTCGGTCAGCGCCGAGCCGTAGTAGACGCCGCTCCCGGTCAGCTCCGCGACGCCCGGCGCGTCCAGCTGCCGGTAGGACACGCCCGTCGCCAGGATCACCGCGTGCGCGGAGACGGCGGAGCCGTCGGCGAAGCGCAGCGTGCGGGCGGCCCCGTGCACCTCCAGGCCGGTGACCTTGGCCGCGGTGAGCAGTTCCGCGCCGAATTTCGCGGCCTGGCGGCGGGCCCGGTCGGTCAGCTGCGCGCCGGAGACGCCGTCGGGGAAGCCCAGGTAGTTCTCGATGCGGGAGCTCTGCCCCGCCTGGCCGCCGGTCGCCTCGCGCTCGATGAGGACGGTGCGCAGGCCCTCAGACGCGCCGTAGACGGCCGCGCCCAGGCCGGCCGGTCCGCCGCCGACGATGACCAGGTCGTAGAAGTCGGCCGCGGGGGTGACGGAGAGGCCGACGGCGGCGGCCAGTTCGCGTTCCTCGGGCTCGGCGAGCGTGCCGCCGTCGGGGGTCACCACCAGCGGCAACCGCCGCACGTCCTGTCCGGCGGCCGCCAGCAGCCGGGCGCCCTCCGGCTCCTCGACGGAGTACCACCGGTAGGGCACCTGGTTGCGTGCGAGGAACTCGCGGATCTGCGAGGAGCGCGCGGACCAGCGGTGGCCGACCACCTTGGTGACGTTCACGCCCCGGCCGTCGGTCGCGCGCCAGGACTCCAGCAGGTCGTCGACCACCGGATACAGCTTCTCCTCGGGCGGCTCCCAGGGCTTGAGCAGGTAGTGGTCGAGGTCGACGACGTTGATGGCGTCGATCGCCGCGCTGGTGTCGGCGTAGGCGGTGAGCAGCACCCGCCGGGCGGTGGGGAACAGGTCGAGCGCCTCCTCCAGCAGCTCGATCCCGTTCATCTGCGGCATCCGGTAGTCGGCGAGGATCACCGCGACCGGCGCGCCGCGCAGCTTCAGCTCGCGCAGCGCGTCCAGCGCGTCCGCACCGGACTCGGCGCGGACCACCCGGTACGCGCCGCCGTAGCGTCGGCGCAGGTCACGGGCGACCGCGCGGGAGACCGCGGGGTCGTCGTCCACCGTCATGATCACGGTACGCACCGTGTCGGCGGCCTCAGCCATGGCTCACCACCCAGGACTGTCGCGTGGTTCCGGAACAGCCCTTCCAGTCTGCTGGCCCACAGGCGGGACGGCCTGCCGACGGCGTCGGAGCCCGTCGGCAGGCCTCCCGCACGGGTCAGAGCGCGACGATGCCCTCGCTCCCGGCGCCGTGCGGCACGACGGCGGAGCCGATCCGGTGCAGGGTCCCGTCGTGGGCGACGGAGAACTCGTCGACGATGCCGTTGACCCCGGTGAGGACGTAGAGGAACCGGCCGCCGACGGACGCGGCCGCGTCGATGGTGCCGGGGTCCGTGCTCGCGTTGCCGAGGGCGGTGAGGTGCCGGCCCCGGTCGCTCGCGCGGAAGCCGCTGACCGAGTTGCTGCCGGCGTTCGAGGTGTACAGCAGGTCGCCGATGGCGACGACCCAGCAGGTGGCCTGCTGGCCGGTGGCGGCGAAGGCGACCTGCTCGGCGGTGCCGTCGCGGTGGATGTCGACGGTGGCCAGCGCGTTGGGCCCGGCCTCGGTCAGGAAGACGCCGTGCGGCCCGTTGGGGACGAAGCCGAAGGGGACCGCGCCGGGGAAGTTGGTCGTCCGCGGGTGCGCGGACGGGGCCCCGGAGGGCGCGACGCCGAAGACCTCGACGTTGTTCCCGTTGGCCTTGGTCGTGACGACGAGCTGGGAGCCGTCGGCGGTGAAGCCGACCTGCCCGGGGGTGTTGGTGAACTGCGGGGTGGCGTGCGGGTCCAGACCGAGGCGGCGACGCCAGTCGCCGTGCTTGCGCAGGTGGTCGCCGTCCAGGGTGTAGCCCTGGACCGAGCCGCCGTCCAGGGCGTTGAGCACGTAGACCGTGTCGCAGTGGACCGTCACGCTGACGGGGAACCGGCCGCCGGAGCCGACGACCTGACGCAGCTCCAGACGGTCGCCGCGCACGGAGAAGACCGACACGGTGTTGCTTCCCGCGTTGACGGCGAAGAGCAGGCCGTGGGCGGAGTCGTAGGTCAGCGCCCCCTGGGAGGCCAGGTGGTCCGCGACCGAGCCCTGCAGCTGGCCGCCCTTGCCGCCGGTGTCGAAGGCGCCGGTCCGGACGAGCCGGCCGTTCCACTCGCGGTGGTAGGCGACGATCTGGTTGCCCGAGGGGTCGTTGGTCTGGACGAAGACGGCGTGGGAGCTGCCGGCGTCCTTGGCGTCACCGACGCCGGTCGCGGCGGACGTCGCCGGTGCGGTGGCGACGAGCGCCGTGAGAGTGGCCAGGGCGGTGGCGACGGCCGTGCCGAGCCGTCGGGGGCCTGTGCGCATGGGGGTGCCTCCAAGAGGGGATCATCGTATTCGTCGGTTAATGACCGCTTCATGACGATATGTCGCTTCTTAGCTTCGGCCGGGAAGGTCGAGGGTGGCGGCGCGCCGCCCCCTCGGCCTTCCCCAAGCCGCCCCGTCCGGGCGGGTGATGACGGGCCGCCAGGGCCCTCGGCCTCGTCTCAGCGGGCGCTGCCGAGGGTGCGGTCGTCGGCGCCGCCCTGGAGCAGGAGGGTGGTCTCCTCGATCCGGCGGAACCGGCCGTCGGGGGCGAACTCGGCGAACACGTAGACCTCCATCCGAACGGTGGACCCGTCCTTCTTGGTGACGTCCACCGTGTGGCGGTCGGCATAGCGGTCGCCCTGGACCAGTTCGTCGTCCACCTGGACCGAGCCGTGGGCGACGACGTCGCGCAGATGGGCGATGTGGGCGAGGAACTGCGGGCGGTCGGCCCACTCGCCGTCGGTCCGCTGGCGGTAGTCGGGGGCGAAGTGCCGGTCCGCGGCCTCGTCCAGGGAGAGCCCCGGGGTGAAGAGCAGGTCGGTCAGGGCGGTGCGGATGTCGGTGGTGGACATGGGACTCCTCCGGTTCGTTCGAGAGAGATGCGTGCTTCAAGCACGCATCTGAACCGTACCAGCAGAAGCGTGCGTCGCGCACGCTAAACTGGACCCGTGACGAAGACGCCGGGCCCGCCGGGCCAGCCGGGCCAGAAGACGCCGGGCCACGAGATCGCCGACGCGCTCGGCACGCTCCTGCGCCGCACCACCCGCGCCCGCCTCTACGCCCACCTGACCGAGGGTCTGGGCGAGGCGCTGGACGAACTCACCTACCCGATCCTCAGCGGCCTGACCAGGACCGGCCCGTGCAGCGCGGCCGACCTCGGGCGCGCTGTGGAACTGGACCGCACCACCGTGACCCGCCGCGCCGACCGCCTGGAACGCGCCGGACTGCTGCGGCGCGAGCCGGACCCCGCCGACGGCCGCGCCACCCTGCTGGCCGTCACGGACGAGGGACGCGAGCTGATCCAGGTCACTCGGCAGCGTCTCGCCGCCCGCGTCGAGCAGTCACTCGCCTCCTGGCCCGAGGCGGACGCCGAGGTCTTCGCCCGCTGCCTGCGACGCTTCGTCGACGAGGGCCCCTTCGCCGAGGGCGGCGCCGAGGCCGGCGAGGGCTGAGACGCCCCGGCCAGGATCACCGGCCCAGCGGCGACGCCCGCCCGGAGCGTTCGGCGATCCAGGCGTCGACCCGGGACCACTGCCGCTCCAGCCACTCCTCCGCGGCCGCCCGCCCGGCGGGGACCTCGGCGCCGGGCACCCGCCACCACGTCGCGGCGACCGGCGCGCGCAGCGGGACGCCACGCCAGACGCGCGAGGCCGTGTCCATGCCGTCCAGTCCGGTGTGGGCGACGAAGACGACGTCCGCCGCCGGGACGGCCGAGGTGAGCAGAGCCAGCGGTCCGTCCAGGCGGGGCGGGAGCACGTGTCGGCGGCGCTCGGCCCGGGCGGCGCGGCGCCTCTCCCCGTGGCGGCGCAGCCAGGAGATCGCTCGGGCACGCCGCCGCCGGGTGAAGTTGCCGCCCTCGGGGAAGATCACCACGGCCTCCCCCGGCCCCAGCCCGGTGCCGAGCGCGGCGATGGCGTCCACGGTGTGCTCGGCCGTGCGGTCAGTGCGCTGCGGCGGGACGAAGACGTGCGGGGTGCGGCCGACCAGCACGTCCAGGCACGGGTCCCAGCGAAGGAACCGCTTGAGCACCAGTTGGGGACGCAGCCCCGCCTCGCACAGCAGCATGCGCACCAGCAGGAAGGAGTCGCCGGGGCCCGCGTGCCGGGCGAACACCAGCAGCGGCGCGGCCCCGGCCCGCCCCGGCGGGGGCACGGCCGGGTCGACCTCGAGCCGCAGGCCGAAGACCGGCCCGGCCACCCAATAGAGCCGATCCAGCAGCCGGGCCAGCACCTCGTAGCTGTGCGCCTGCAACCGCTCCGCCCTCGACCGCCCGGGCACGGGCCGCAGGCAGCGGACCCAGAACCAGGCGGCGGCCACGACCCCGGCCAGGTCGACGCAGGCGTAGCAGAGCAGGAACGCGGCGAAGCGCAGCGACCGCCACGGGCGCCCGGCCACCGCCGCGAACGGCGCGACCAGCGCGGCGACGAGCACCGCGACCAGGGCCAGCGACGCGAGGACGACCGCGAGCGGCACGGAAACCAGGCGACGCGCGCAGGTGCGCAGCCGCGCGGCCGCGCGGGGCGGCACCGCGCTCACCCGGCCAGGCCGCGATCGGCGAGGTAGGCGGCCGACGCCTGATGGGCGCGGTCGATGCGCAGGGCGGACAGGGCGAAGTCGCGGTAGCGCAGCTGTCCCCTCGCCCCCACCCGTCCCAGCGACCCCCCGGTCGGCAGCACGTGCACCTCGACGCCGGGCGGCAGGTCCTCCATGTCCCGGGCGAAGCGGTTCCTGCGCGCGATCTCGAAGGCCACCGACGCCACCTCCCAGGGCTGCCTCGGCACGGCCAGCGGCTCTTCGATCCGGCCCACCTGGAGCACGAAGACCCGGCGGGCGCCCAGCGCGACGGCGCGTCCGACCGGGATGCTGTTGGCGAGCCCGCCGTCGAGGAAGTGCTCACCGTCCACCGCCACCGGCGGGAAGAGCCCCGGCACCGCGCACGAGGCGAGCACCGCCTCGACCAGCGGCCCCTGGGTGAACCAGTGCTCCGCCGCCCGCTCGATGCCGGCGGCCACGCACTGGAAGCGCACCGGCAGCTCCTCGATGCGGCTCGTTCCCGCGGGCAGGTGCTCCTCCAGCAGGCGGCGCAGCGGCTCCGCGGAGTACAGGTGGGTGCGGCTGCGCGCGACCCGGTTCATCCGGCCGATCAGCGAACCGGAGAACACCCGGACCTGCCCCCACAGGTCGGCCAGCCCCTCGACCGCCGCCACGGTCGGCGACGCGGCCACGACGGCGCCGTTCACGGCCCCGACCGAGGTCCCGACCACCAGGTCGGGCACGATGCCCGCCTCGAGCAGCGCCCGCAGCATGCCCACCTCGCACGCCCCCAG
>NZ_BBPO01000002.1:283754-286766 GCF_000787815.1 Streptacidiphilus neutrinimicus | reverse complement strand
CCCCGCCTCGAGCAGCGCCCGCAGCATGCCCACCTCGCACGCCCCCAGCGCCCCGCCCCCGCCGAGCACGAACGCGCACGCCCCCGGCCCCGACGCCCCAGCGCCGCCCTCACCGCTGCCTGCGCCCACCTTCCGCTCCATACCCCGCGCCTTCCCCGCCCCGCCCCAGGCCATCCCCGCCGGGTGTACCACGCCTGCACGACGAGCCCCGCCGGGGGCACCGGGAGACCCCGGGAGACGGAGTCCGGCTTGGTCGCCCGGTCAGGCCCGGTCAGGCCCAGAGTCCCGGGGGCGGGGCCGGGCTTGGCCGCCTGATCGCGGCTGACCGCGCCGGAAGGCGCCGCGGGCGCGTGCCAGGACCGCCGCGTTCCCGGGGCGGGCCGTGGCGGCGGCCAGATGCTGGACGGCGCTCGACATCACCAGCGGGGACTGCCACGCGGTCGGGTTCTCCAGCAGGCCGTCGCGCAGGTAGGCGACCACGTCGGCGAGCTGCCGGTTCGCGGCCTGCGTCATCGGCCGGGCGCCGGTGAGGCGGACCGGACCCGCCTCGGGCGGGGGGTTCGCGACCTTGTCGAGCACGGCCGGGTCGAACATGATGACCGTGTAGTCGGCGGAGCGGACCTCGCCCCGGTAGGGCTGGTCCGGCTGCGCGAGCAGGAAGGTCTCCCCGGGGCCGAAGACCTCCTCCTGCCCGGACGTGCGGTCGACCAGGGTGCCGCTGTGCAGGCTGAGCAGGCACACCCGGCCGAGGCTCCCGGCGTCGTAGCCCATCTCGTACCCGAGCGACAGACGGTCCACCGTCAGCGTGCCGACGGCCCGCCGCTCGACCCGCGCGCGGGTGTTCTCCGCGCGGCCCCCGATGCGCATGGGCGTGTAGGCGGACGACAGGAAGGCCTCCGTGTCCTCCAGGCTCTCGCTGTCGAAAGTCAGCGTCTCCATCCGCGTCTTCATCGGCGGCTCACCTTCCGTGCGACACCACCTCTTGATGGCCCCCGCGTCGCCGACCCTACGCCCCCCGGCGGCGTGGTCTCCGAGATCAGGGAGGTCGTCAGCCGGAAAGGCGTCCCTCGCGCAGGAACAGCCGGGAGTCCGCCCAGGGGTACCGGTCCGGTTCATGGCTGATGATCAGCATCGTGTGGTCCGCCGCGCGTCGCCGCAGGGCGGCCAGGGTCGCGGCGGCCGCCTGCGGGTCCAGGCCGGCGACGGGCTCGTCCAGGATCCAGACCGCCGACCCGCGCAGGCAGGCGCGGGCGAGGGCGAGCCGGCGCAGCTCCCCGTCGGAGAGGCAGGGCTGCTGCGGGTCGAGGACGGTGTCGTAGCCCTGCGGGAGGCCGGTCAGCGCGTCGTGCAAGCCCGCCTCGCGAGCCGCGGCGGTGATCTCGGCGCGTGTCGCGCCGGGGCGGGCCACGCCGATGTTGTCGGCGACCGAGGCCGGAAGCAGGTCGGTGTGCTGCGGCACGAAGGTGATCTCCTCGTGCAGGCGCCCCGAGGGGAGCCGGTCCAGCCGACGGCCGTTCAGCAGCACCTGCCCGTGCGTCGGCTCGACGAGGCGGAGGGCGAGCCGCGCCAGCGTGGACTTTCCGCCGCCGCTCGGCCCGGAGACCACGGCGGTCCGCCGGGCGTCGAGGGCGAAGGTCACGTCGCGCAGCAGCGCGTCCCCCGCGCCGGAGTGCCGGAGAGTGACACCACGGAACTCCAGGGCCGGGCACGGCCCGGCGAGCGGCTCGCCCACGGCGGCGTCGTCCTCGACGAGGGCGTCCTCGGCGACCGGAGCGTCCCAGATCTCCGCGACCCGCTCGGCCGCCGCGGCGGCGGAGGTGACGAGCAGCGTGGTGCGGCCGAGCGACTGCAGCGGGGGGTAGAGGCAGCCGAGGAAAGCTGCGAAGGAGAGCAGTTGACCGACCGTCAGCCGGTGGTGTCCGACCTCCCAGGTGCCCAGTCCGACGACGCCGAGCACGCACACCGACTCCAGCACGACCACCACCTGGTGGTAGCACTCCTCCAGGCGCACCGCGGACATCGTGGAGCGCAGCCAGCGCTCCGCCTCGACGTCGAGACGCCGCTCCTCCTCCCCCGCCCGGCCGAACATCCGACGCAGGGTCACACCCCGCAGGGACTCCTCGATCACCGCGCTCACCGCGCCGTCGGCGGCCCGCTGGGCGTGGGCCGCGGCGTCGACCCGGTCGGTCATGCGGCGCGCGGCCAGCCAGAACACGGGCGAGGCCGCGAGCACGGCCACGGCCATGTCCCAGCGGAGCCAGACCAGCGCGGCGCCGAACAGGACCACGTTGATCACGGCGGAGGCGATGCCGATCGCGCCGGTCACGGCCAGCTCCTCGACAGCCGTGACGTCACCGGTGAGCCGC
This sequence comes from Streptacidiphilus neutrinimicus, assembly GCF_000787815.1. GTDB lineage: Bacteria > Actinomycetota > Actinomycetes > Streptomycetales > Streptomycetaceae > Streptacidiphilus > Streptacidiphilus neutrinimicus. The sequence goes on along the minus strand of NZ_BBPO01000002.1, from coordinate 284,400 downwards.
TCCACGAGGTCGCCCGCCCGGTGGCGCTGGAAGAACTGGACGGGGAGGCGCTGCAGATGGGCGAAGACGCGTGCGCGCAGGCGCAGGATGAAGCGTTCGCCGACCCAGGCGCCCAGGCAGTTGCCGCCGAACCCGATGAGCGCCGCGGCGGCGCTGACGGCCAGCCAGGCCCCGGCCGGCCCCCAATAGGCGCGCAGTGCGCCCGTCTGCAGGGCGCTGTCGGTGAGGTGCCCGAAGAGCAGCACGGCCACGGTCTCCGCCAGGCCGGTCGCCACCATCGACACGCTGACCAGTGCCAGCCAGCGCCTGTCCCCCCGGGTCAGCGGCCAGAACCGGACCAGCGCGTTCAGCCGTCCCTCTCCACGGCCGTCGACCGGCATCTCCGGCCCGGCCTCGACGAGCGCCGAGGAGGCCGGCGTCGGCCCCGCCAGCAGCTCGACGTCGGCCGGAGCCGGCGCGTCCGTCGGCATGGTCGGTCCCATCTCTCGCGTTCCTCTCATCCCAGTGAATCCAAAGCGAGGGGCGGGTCCGCTGCCCTGTGCTGCGGACCCGCCCCGAACTACGTGTCGCCGTTTACCGCTTCAGCGATCGTCACCAGCCGTGACGGCGGTCGCGGCGGTCACGGCAGTGGTGCCGGCGGCGGGCG
>NZ_BBPO01000002.1:262979-283569 GCF_000787815.1 Streptacidiphilus neutrinimicus | reverse complement strand
CGTCACCAGCCGTGACGGCGGTCGCGGCGGTCACGGCAGTGGTGCCGGCGGCGGTCGTGACGGTCGCGGCCCCGCCAGTCGTTGTCACGGCCACGGGATCCCGGGAAACGGAAGCTCATCTGATTTCTCCTTGTCGATGTTCCTTGCGGTTCCTTCGTCCAGCACCTCGCTGGAGGAACAGGACGATCGTGACAAAACTCGCACTCGTACGCGGTCATCTGACGCTGAGAGACACATGAGATTACGGACCGTCAGTTCTTGTGCGTCCCTCATGGAACTGGGCCGAATGCGGGACCGCGCCGCTCACGCGAACGGCCCAATGTACATAGAACGTACACAAATCGCAGCAGCCAGCAGACCGCTGCCCACGCTCCCCTCGCAGCGCCGGGAAGATGAGAAACTCTCACCGGGCCGGGCTGCGTCCCCCGGGAGAAAACAGAATCGGCGCGAGCTCGTCATCGAGCTCGCGCCGAAACGGGGGCACGGCGGGTGTGTCGCGGGGCGTGGCTCAGGTCTGGGCGACCACGCGGCCGCCCTGCGGCTGCGCGGCCGGGCGGCGCGCCGACGGCACGTCGGTGTAGTCGCGCCAGTCGCCAGGCGTCTGGCCCGGGACGAGCGTGCGCAGCCGGTCCAGCACCACCGGGTCCTGGGCCTCCAGCCACTGCACCAACTGTCGGAACGACACCAGGCGGACGTCCGGATGGGCGGCGATGTCACGCAGCGCCCGCTCGACGGACTTCATGTAGATGCCGCCGTTCCAGGACTCGAAGTGGTTGCCGACGAAGAACGGGGCGCGGTTGGTGGTGTAGGCGCGATTGAAGCCCGCCATGTACGACAGATAGGACTGCTGCTGCCAGTAGGGCCGCATGGACGGGTCCCCGTTGGGCGTGCCGCCGGTCTGGTTGGCCAGCATGTTGTAGTCCATCGACAGCACCTGGAAGCTGTGGCCGGGGAAGGGGATCGACTGCAACGGGAAGTCCCACAGGCCCAGCTTCTTCGACGGCCACATCTGCAGCCCGCCGGGCGAGCTCGCGTCGTACTTCCAGCCCATCGCCGCGGCCGTGGGCAGCAGCTGGTTCTGGCCGAGCAGGCACGGGGTACGGCCGCCGATCAGCTCCCTGGCGTAGTCGAACGGCAGCGGGTCCATGTCGTGGTAGCCGGTGTTGGTCTTCCAGTTGGCCACGAATCCGACGGCCTGCTCCAGCTCGCTGCGCCACTGCGCGGGCGACCAGGTGCCGACGCCGGAGGTGGGGCTGCAGAAGTGGCCGTTGAAGTGGGTGCCGATCTCGTGGCCCTCCAGCCACGCCAGACGCACCTGCTCCAACGTCGCCTTCACGTGGTCGTCGGCGAGGTAGCCGATGTCGGAGGCGCCGGGCTTGTGGCCGGGCGGGAGGTAGAGGTCCTTCTTGCCCTCGGGCAGCACGTAGATGCCGGAGAGGAAGAACGACATCGTCGCCTTGACCTCCTGGGCGACGGCGCGGAAGTGCGAGAACAGCTGCTTCTTGTCCTCACCCGCCCCGTCCCAGGAGAAGACGACGAACTGCGGCGGACGCTGCCCCGGCTCCATCCGCTCGGCCGCCGGCTGGAACGGCTGGGGGCCGGTGTCGGCCATCGAGCCGTCGCCGATCAGGCGCAGCGGCTGCGCCCCTTTGGGCTTCTCGGCGTCCACGCCCGAGTTCCGGCGCGGGGCCGAGCCGTTGGAGGCGGTGCGCGTGCCGCAGCCGGAGACCGCGGCGGTGGTGGCTGCGGCGACCGCGGCGACGACACCCCGCCGCGAGAAGGTGGACATGAGGCTCCTGGGGGTCGATGTCGGTGTGACGTCCCGCCAGGCCGGCCCCGTGACGGCCGGCGGGCGTGTGTGCCTCACATCCTCCTGCACGGCTTGCACAGGACAACGGACCCGGCCGGGTGAATTGCGGGTCGAGGGAGCATCAGCGCAGGTCCGCGCTCCCTGCCCCGGGAGCCCCTGGGACTCCCGGCGGCGTGTCGCCGACCGCACCCCGCCCGGTGACCCCGCCGGCGCGTCGATGCTGACCGGCCGTCAGCAGATGGCTGCGCCGTCCGACTGAGGGCGTGCACCCGTCCCGGTGAACGACCGGCGCGTCGCAGCCGCGCCGTTCCAGCGCTCCGGTAACCAAGGATGCCTGAAGCGTCGGCACATCAGGAAGGCCGCCATGGACCGGCATGCTGATGCCCAGGCGGGCGGGTCAGCAGTCGCGCGAGAGGGCGAGCGTCGCCCGCGACGGCGGCCGACCCGTGGCTGGGCGGGCGCCGCGCTGGCGTGCGCGCTGCTCACAGGCTGCCAGGCCCAGCCGAGGCCCGCGCCGCACGGCGACTCGTGGCTGAACGACCGCAGCGTCGCGACGGCGTCACCGACCCGGCCCGCCGCGCCGACCCCCACCCGTCCGGCCGCCCCGCGATCACGCCAGGCCCTGTCGTCCGACTCCGCCGAAGCGACCCTGGACCGGATCCTCGGGGAGTCTCCCCTGCACGCGGCGGTCGCCGTCCTGGATCCGGCCAACGGCCGGACCCTGGTCCGCGACGACGCGTCGCACCCTTTCGTCACCGCCAGCATCGCGAAGGTCGACATCCTCGCCACGCTGCTGCTCCAGCGCCAGGACGCGGGGGCCTCGGGGCTGACGTCGGCCCAACGCGCCGTGGCCACGCGCATGATCGAGGCCAGCGACAACGCCTGCGCGAACCAGCTCTTCCGACAGTCGGGCGGAGCGCTGGGGCTGAGCCGGGCCAACCGCAGGTTCGGGCTGACCCACACGCACGTGCACAACCCCCGCTGGGGCCTGAGCACCACCACGGCCTCCGACCAACTGCGGCTCCTGCAGCAGGTGTTCACCTCCCGGTCCGCTCTGAACGGCGCCTCCCGCGCCTACATGCAGGGCCTGATGGGGCAGGTCGAGGCCGACCAGAACTGGGGCGTCAGCGCGGCCGCCGACGGGAGCTTCGCCCTCAAGAACGGATGGCTGCCCCGCAACGACGGCAGCTGGACCGTCAACAGCATCGGCGGCGTCGTACGCCACGGCCGGCTGCTGCTGGTCGCGGTGCTGACCGACCGGGACGTGTCCGAGCCCGCCGGGATCAGCCTCGCGCAGTCCCTTGCCAAGGCCGCCGCCCTCGCCGTCGACGGCCCGTGACCGCTGCGGCGCCCCTGATCTCTTTGCACGGATTCTTCCGCACGGCACCCATCCGCAGGGCCCTCGGCCACGAATACCACGGAGAGGTCCGAGACATCCCCACATCGAGAGCGACGGCATGACGGTACGCATCTGTCTGTTCACCCGTGACCTGCGGCTGGCGGACAACCCGGTCCTGTACGCGGCGTCCGCGGGCGGGCGGGACCACGTCCTTCCGGTCTTCGTGAGCGACCCCGCCGTTCCGGCGGCGGGGTTCGCCGCGCCCAACCGGCTCGCCTTCCTGCACGACTGCCTGGTCGATCTGGACCAGGGGCTGCGCGCCCTGGGCAGCCGCCTGCTGGTACGGCACGGGCCCGTCGCGCAGGAGGTCGCACGTCTGGCGGCGGAGACCGGAGCGGCGGAGGTCCACCTCGCCGCCGACCACAGCGCGTTCGCCCGCGCCCGCGAGGAGCGGCTGCGGGCCGCGCTGGGCGAGGTGGGCGACACCGGCGTCGCGCTGGTGGCGCACGAGGCGGTGGTCACCGCCGTCGCCCCCGGCTCGGTCGTGCCCTCGGGGTCGGACCACTACGCCGTCTTCACGCCGTACCTGCGCCGCTGGTCCGACGCGCCGCTGCGACGCCCGCTGCCGCCGCCGCGGCAGCTGAGCACCCCCGGCGAGCCCGCCTCGGACAAGCTGCCGCCCCGCCCCGACCAGGAGGCCCTGTCACCGCAGCTCGCACCGGGCGGGGAGACCGAGGCGCGTCGCCGCGCGAAGCACTGGCTCGACCGGCACGTGGACGCCTACGAGGACGAACACGACGCCATGGCCGACGACCTCACCTCCCGTCTCTCCCCCGCGCTGCACTTCGGCTGCCTCTCGGCCACCGAGCTCGTGCACCGCGCGCGCAAGGCCGGAACGGCGGGCGCCGCCGCCTTCGAGCGCCAGCTCGCCTGGCGCGACTTCCACTACCAGGTGCTGGCGGCCCGCCCGGACGCCTCGCGCTCCGACTACCGCGCCCGCCAGGACCACTGGCGCGACGCGCCCGCCGAGCTGGAGGCCTGGAAGCAGGGCCGCACCGGCTATCCGCTGGTGGACGCGGGGATGCGACAGCTGCGCGCGGAGGGCTGGATGCACAACCGGACCCGCATGATCACCGCCAGCTTCCTGTGCAAGAGCCTGGGCATCGACTGGCGCGCGGGCGCCCACCACTTCCTGTCGCTGCTCGTCGACGGCGACGTGGCCAACAACCAGCTGAACTGGCAGTGGGTCGCGGGCACCGGCACCGACACCCGGCCCAACCGCGTCCTCAACCCCGTCACGCAGGCGAAGCGCTACGATCCCGACGGCGCCTACGTGCGCCGCTGGGTGCCGGAGCTGGCCCGTCTCAGCGCGCCCGCGATCCACGAGCCGTGGAAGCTGGCCGCCGGGCTCCGCGCCGAACTCGGCTACCCCGAGCCGCTGGTGGCGCTGGACGCGGCCCTGGCCCGGTTCCGCTCCCGTCGCGGACTGGACTGACACCATGGCGACCTTCCTGCTGCTGCGCACCGTGCCGCTCACCCCCGACGCGTGCTTCGCCCGGCTCACCGACTGGTCCCGCCACGGGGAGCGGGTGCCCTTCACCCGGGTTTCCGCGGCCCGGGGCTCCGGGCGGGCGACGGGCGACGTGATCCTCGCCCGCACCACCCTCGGTCCCTTGGGCTTCGACGACCCGATGGAGATCGTCACGTTCGAGCCGCCCGACGCGGGCAGGGCGGGGCTGTGCCGCCTGGAGAAGCGGGGCCGCGTCGTGCGCGGGTGGGCCGAGTTCAGGGTCCGGCCCGCCTCCGGGAACGTCGGGGGCGCCCAGGCGATCTGGGTGGAGGAGATCCGCGTCAGGGGTCTCCCCGCGGTCTTCGATCCCCTGGTGGCGGGCGTGGCGCGGCTCGTCTTCGGTCGCGTTCTTCAGGCGCTGCTGAGCTGAGCGCGCGCCCGCCCACTCGGTCCGGTCAGGACTTCGGCATCAGCACCGTGTCGATGATGTACACCGTCGCGTTGGCGGTGTGCACGTCGCCGCAGACGACCATCGAGGTGCCGTTGACGGTGAACGTCTCGCCGGAGCCGGTGACCGTCAGGTTGCCGCCCTCCAGGGTCTTGTGGGTGCCGGCGAGCGCGCTCGGGCTGAGCTGACCGGGCACCACGTGGTAGGTGAGGACCTTGGTGAGCTCGGCCTTGTTGTTGAGCACGGAGTCCAGGGTGGCCTTCGGGATCTTCGCGAACGCGTCGTTGGTCGGCGCGAACACGGTGATGTCCTTGGCCGAGTTGAGGGTGTCGGTCAGCCCCGCCTTCTCGACGGCGGTGACCAGCGTGGACAACGCCGGGTTGTGCGAGGCGGCGGTGGCCACCGGGTCCTGCGCCATGCCGGAGAAGCTGCCCGCGCCGCTCGTGGGCACGGCCGCGCAGCCGGAGCCGAACGGCGCGGTCGAGGCGCCCATGCCCGGATCGGACGCGGACGCGCTGGCGGCCGCGGCGGGACTGCCCACGGCGTTGCTGGTGGAGCCGCCGCTGCTGCAGGCGGACAGGGTCACCGCGAGAAGGCCCGCCGCCGCGGCGGCGCCGAGCGCCGCGTGCCGGGAGGTCGGACGGAGGGTGAAAGCCATCGGGATCACTTCCTTGTCTTGTACTTGCCTGTTATTGCTTCTACTTGCGGTGCGGTGAGAGCAGGTCAGGTCACCGTGACGACCGTGCTGTGCCAGCCGGTCGCCCCGGAAGGGAAAGGCGGATTGCGGGTCTGCGGCTGCACAGTGCCGGTGCCGTCGGTGGCGCGGACTTCGAGGGTGTGCGGGCCTGCGTCGGCGGCGTCCCAGCTCCAGCTCCACTGACGCCACACGTCGGGGCTCACCGCCGTGGCGAGGCGGGCCTGCTGCCAGGGGCCGCCGTCGACGCGGACCTCGACCGCCGCGACGCCCCGGTGCGTGGCCCAGGCCGTTCCGGCGACCGTCACCCGGCCGGGCGCGACGCGCGCGAACGGCGCGGGGACCTCGATGCGTGAGGCCGTCCTGACCAGGCCCGTGCGGTCCCAGCCGCGACGTACCCAGTAGGGGTCGAACCGCGCGAACGTGGTGAGTTCGAGGTCGACCAGCCACTTGGTCGCCGAGGTGTAGCCGAACAGGCCAGGCACCAGCGACCGGCAGGGGAACCCGTGGGCGACCGGCAGCGGTTCGCCGTTCATCCCCACCGCGAGCAGCGCCTCTCGGCCGTCCAGGACGAGGTCGACCGGCGTGCCGATCGTCATCCCGTCGGCCGACCGCCCCACCAGTTGCTCCGCGCCGCGCCGCACCCCCGCCTCGCGCAGCAGGTCGGCCAGGGACGCGCCGAGCCAGCGGGCGGTCCCCGCATACGGTCCGCCGACCTCGTTGGACACGCAGGACAGGGTGTAGTCGAGCTCGCGCAACGGCCGCCGCAGCAGTTGGTCGAAGGAGAGCTCCAGAGGGCGGTCGACCATGCCGTGGACGCGCAGGGTCCAGCCGGACGGCTGCACCTGGGGCAGCGTCAGCGCGGTGTCGACGCGGTAGAACGCACCGTCGGGCGTGGTGAACGGGGTCAGGCCCGGCACCGCCGGGTGCGCGGATGCGGGCACCGGCGGCAGGGCCCGGACGGGGGCGGGCAGCCGCAGCGCGGCGCGGGCCTTGGCGACGTTGTAGCGCGCGGCCGTCAGGGCCCGCGCCGTCGTCTCGACGACCGCGACGCCAGCCGCGGTCGCGGCCAGCGTCACGAGGAACCCGCGGCGGCCCATGCCCGGCTCGGAGCTGCCGGAGGCCGCCGGGCCGACGCCGACCCCGGCGCCGACCCGGTCCCCCGCCCCCGGACGCGCATCCGCACCCGCACCCGAGGTGGCCGGGGCCGCCGGGGCCGCGTCCGCCGTGACCGTGCCGTCGGGAACGGCAGGTCGTCGCGAGCGGACCAGGGCGGTCAGCACCGCCGCACCGGCGAGCCCGGCAACGGCCGAGGGCAGCAGCGCCGCGTCGCGGGAGGACGCGGCCCACAGGCCGAGCCCCGCGAAGAGCGCGAACACCGCGATCCCGGCGCGCAGACTGCGCAGGGCGAGCAGTCCGGCGAGCACCGCGAGAACGACCATGGTCGCGTAGATCCCCGTCAGCAGCACGGTCTTGTCGTGCGTGCCGAAGTGCCGCACCGCCCAGTCCTTGAGCGGGGTCGGCGTCAGGTCGATCGCCGCCGAGCCGACCACCAGGACCGGCGCGCTGCCGGGCCCGGTGAACGCGGCGGCGAGGTCACCGGCCGCCAGGGCTGCCGCGGCGGCCCCCAGGCCGCTCGCCGCTCCTGTCACTCCGGTGCGGAATCTGCTCACACCGGTAATTCGGTCCCGCGTCCCGCTCGGATGGGTCCGGGACGAGGACTGCCCGCATCCGCCCGGTCAGGGGGTGACGAAGTGGTAGCCCTCGTCAAGGAGTCGCGGCAGCACGTTGCGCAGCGCGGCGACCGTCTGGGAGCGGTTCCCGCCGCCGTCGTGCTCGAGGATGATCGAGCCGGTCCGCGTGGTGCGCATGATGGTGCGGACGATGCTCGACACCCCCGGCCGGGACCAGTCCCTCGGGTCGACGGACCAGTCGAGCGGCCGCAGGCCCTGGGTCCGGCATTCGGCGAAGACGCTGCTGGACCACGCCCCGTAGGGGGCGCGGAAGAGGACCGGCGACCGGCCGGTCGTCTTCTCGAGGATCTCGCTGGTGCGGACGATCTCCTCGCGGACCGCGGTCCGGGTCTCGCGGACGAGGTCCGGATGGGTCCAGGTGTGGTTGGCGATCAGGTGCCCCTGGTCGGCCACCTCGCGCACCAGGGCGGGATGGCGCCGGATCTCCTCGCCGATCTGGCAGAACGTGGCGGGGATGCCGTAACGGTGCAGCAGGGCGAGGACCTGCGGGGTGTAGCGGGGGTCGGGCCCGTCGTCGATGGTGAGCGCGATGGCGTGCGGACCCTTGTGCACGTAGTACTGGGGACGCTGTCGGCTCAGGCCGCTCTCCTGAGGCGCCGTCACACCCAGGGGGTGCGAGTCCCCGACCATCTTCCCCGGCCTCTCCGGGGACGGCGGCCGCGCGGATCGCACGGCCGCCGACGCGGCGGGTGTCGCGAACGCGGAGATCAGCGTCAGCCCGCCCAGCGAGAGCAGGACGCGGCGCGAGACGCCCGACTCGGTCGAATCGTCTGTCATGGGCCGCATCCCTACCCTGCCGGGCGGCGCCGATCACGGCCGCTGGGCCGGACGAGGGCTGCCCGGACGGGGTCCGCCCGGACGAAGGCCTGCCCGGACGAAGGCCTGCCCGGACGAAGGTCCGCCCGGACGAGGGCCGACGACGCGTCACCCGGCCCGGAGGCTCAGCACGAGGTCGCGCGGCAGGCCGTGGGTCTCGTGGAGGTAGTGCAGATCCTCCTCGCCGAGCGGGCCGTGGAACCGGGGACGGGAGAGCACCTGGCGGCCGCGCTCCAGGAGCCGGTCGAACCGGCGCTCCTCGTCCAGCAGCACCCGGCGCACCGTGTCCGGGTCCTCCTGCTGGCGGAAGCGGTCCAGGGTGTGCCGGACCAGCTCGTCCGGCAGGTCCACGAGACCGCGCGAAGGATCGTCCCCGCGCAGCACGGTGAGCACCCGTCGGACCAGCCGGCGCAGGACGTAGCCGCGGCCCGTGCTGGACGGACGCACGCCGTCGCCGATCACGACCACGGCCGAGCGCAGATGGTCGCAGACCAGCCGCAGCGAGCGTTCGTCCAGCGGCCACAGGCCCGGCACGGTCCGACGCCAGGGCTCGAAGAGGTCGCACTCGAACACTGAGGACCGCCCTTGCAGCAGGCAGGCGAGCCGTTCCAGGCCGAGGCCGGTGTCGACGTTGGCCCGGCCCAGCGGCACCAGCGAGCCGTCGTCGAGCCGTCGGTGGCGCATCATCACGTGGTTCCACACCTCCACCCAGCGGTCGTCCGTCGTCGGGGTCGACCTCGGCGGGGTGTCGCCGGTCCACACGAAGATCTCCGAGTCGGGGCCGCAGGGACCGGTCGGCCCGTTGGACCACCAGTTGTCCTCCACGGTGAACTCGACCGGCACCCCGCGCTCCTGCCACAGCTCCAGGGAGGAGACGTCCGGACCGGTCTGGTCGTCGCCGCCGAAGACCGTGGCGTGCAGCAGGCCGGGATCGACGCCGAAGCCTTCGGTGAGCAGCCCGTAGCCCCAGTCGATGCTCTGCCGGCCGTCGTAGTCGCCGAGCGACCAGGTGCCGAGCATCTCGAAGACGGTCAGGTGGGTGTCGTCGCCCACCTCGTCGAGGTCCGTGGTGCGCAGACAGCGCTGCACGTTGACCAGGCGGCTGCCCAGCGGATGGGGACGTCCCTCAAGGTAGGGGGTGAGCGGGTGCATGCCGGAGGTGGTGAACAGCACCGGGTCGTCCGGTGGTGGCAGCAGGGTCGAGCCGGTGATCCGTCGGTGTCCGCGCTCCTCGAAGTACTCGACGAACGTGCGGACGATCCGGTCGGTGTCCATGGGGTGACTCCTTCGCGTGCGGGGCGGGAGGCACCGGAACACGGGTCCACGCGGGCAGCGCGACCAGGAAGGAGGCCATGGCACGACCGGCGGACCGTGTCCGGTCGCCGGCGGAGAAAAGGGAAAGACGTCAGGCGGCGGCAACCGGCGAGCTCGTGGCTCGCGCGGCTGCGATCATGGTTCGGCCCGTGACGTCCATGTGTCACAGGGTAGTGCGCCCCTCCCGCCCGGTCACCCGGATTTCGTCGGGCCGCAGGCTACGGCTCAGCAGGAGCCGGGGCCGGTACCCGCGCCGAAGCGGGTCTCGTGGGCCCACACGTGCGTGCACGCCGGGCACTGGAGGTGGAGCCGGCTGCCGGTGTGGGACAGCAGGTAGCGCCAGTGGTCGGTGCAGGTGCGGTTGGCCTCGCAGGTGGCGCAGCCGTCGGCGTCGTCACAGGAGGGGCAGTCCACCCATGCGCGGCGGCCGATGTCCGCCTGCGGGTCAATCGGCAGCACGGCCGTGCTCCGGTCCGGCGGGCAGGACGCCCGCGGCGACCAGCTCGTCACGGATGCGCTGCTGCTCCGCGTCGAGGCCGGAGTAGAGCAGCGCGTGGGCGGCGTCCTCGGCGCGCAGCACGGCCACCGGGTCCCAGTCCGGCCCGAGCGCGGCCAGCACCAGAGCGCGCCGCCGGCCCTCCTCCAGGGTCAGGTCGACGTCGAAGGATATGAGCCCCTGCTCGCCATCGTGCTCGCATCCTGCCTGGTCACACGTCATGGTCACATCGCCGCCTTCCCGGGGTCGTCCTGTGCGGTCCTTTCGGACGTGCCTATCAGGAACGAGGCATTCCGCGGAAGGGAAAAGCGGTCCTGTGTGGTCAAACAGACATTCGTCGGTCCGGGTGGGGGCGCTCGCACGCCCCCACCCGGACCGGGATTCCGCCGCTCCGGGCGATTCAGGCCTTCATGTACATCCTGTCCATGAACTCCAGGATCTGCTGATCGGTCAGGCGCTGGCCCTCGCGGTGACCGGTCGCCAGGTCGACCTCGCTGATGACGCCGACGAGCCGGTCGCCGTCGATCACCGGGATCCGGCGGATCTGGTGCCGCTCCATCCGGCGCAGCACCGTCTCGATGTCGTCGTCGGCCCGGACGCAGTGCAGATGCCCGGCTAGCTCGCCCGCCTTCATCGTGGCCGGGTCCTTGCCCTCGGCCAGACAGCGCAGCACGATGTCGCGGTCGGTGATGATGCCCTTGAGCTTCTGGTCCTGCCCGCAGATGGGCAGCGCGCCCACCCCGTGGTCGCGCATCATCCGCGCCGCGTCCATCAGGGAATCGCCCTCGCCGATGCAGAACGCCCCCGCATGCATCACGTCACGTGCCGTGGTCATCGTCGACCTCCCAACGACGGCCCGCGAAGCCGCTCGACCGCTCGACTGCGGTCGAATCGTCCGGTCCGGTAGCCGCGGTCCCACCCTAGGAACGCCCCCGAGACCCTGCTCGCCGAGCACGGTCACCGACCGCGTACGAACGCTCCCCATCCCGTCACCGCCGGGGGTGGACGGCGAGCGGCCCGGTTCGCCCGTTCGGGCTCAGGCGCCCGCGCCGGAGGGCGGGACGCGCATTCGGCCCAGCCCAGTCGCAACCTCCCCACCACGGGGCGTCATCCTTGAGAGGTGACCATGGCCCAGCAGCGAACGCAGCCCCCCCAGCCCAGTGATCTGGATCTTGCCCGCGACATCCAGCACGTGATCGACGACGCCCGCCGCATGGGCATCACCCAGTTCCAGATCGTGGCCCTGGTGCGCCCGGGCGACTCGCGCGACTACGCCCTGCTGGTCGACCAGCGCCCCGACGACGACGTCTGGGCGCTCCCCGTCGCCTGGGTCCGCCCCACCGAGACCGTCGCGCTCACCCTGGACTGGCTCTGCGAACGCCACCTCGGCCTGGCCACCTGGCGCGCCGCCTTGGCCACCACCGCCACCTACCGGGCCTCCGACGACGCCGAGGTCCTGCAGATCGCCTTCGACGTCACCGTCCCCGCGGACGGCGAGCTGTCCTGGCCCGGCCGCTGCCAGTGGTGGCACGTCCGCGCCGAACCGCCCGCCCTGCACCGCCTCGCCCGGCCCCTGGTGGAGCAGCTCCAAGCCGCGGGCTGACGCCGTCCCCCACCCTCTCCCGGAGGCCCTCGTGACAGACGACGAACTCACCCGCTTCCTCGCCGCGCTCAGCCCCGCCAGCCGCGAGAGAGTCCTCGCGCAGCCCCGCGAGCGTCAGCAGCAGCTGGCCGACGCCTGGGAGACCGAGCTCACCGAGGACACCGATCTCGACACTCTCGACGAGATCTCCCCCGTGGCGGCGGAGGACGAGGCGGCCGAGCGCGTCGTCCGCGAGCTCCTCAAGGACTGAGGGCGGGGCTGAGCGGCGGAAAGGCCCGGCCGCCTGGCAGCGGCCCAGCTGCCGGGCGGCCCGCCGGGCGGCCCTGCTGTCGGGCGGCTGCCGTCAGGCGGCCCGGCTCGCACACGGCTCTGCTCTCACGAGGGCACGATTCTCACGACGGCCAGACGCGGTCCGCGTAGGCGAGGAAGTTGCCGCCCATGATCTTGGCGATCCGCTCCTCGCCATAGCCGCGCCCCTCCAGCAGGCGGATCAGGGTGCGGAACTGGTCGACGCCGCACAGGTCCTCCACGAAGGGCAGGGTGTCGCTGCGCTCCCCCGCCGCGCCGACCCCGGCGCGGGCGCGCTCGGCGACGTGGTCGGCCAGCCGCGCCCGGTAGGCGTCGAGGTCGTCCACGGCCGTGACCGGGCCGTCCGTGCCGATGCCCACCGCGTCCTCGCCGCAGACGTCGACGGCGTGGACGATGTGCTCCACCACGTCGGCGGCGCTCGCGTGGCCGGAGAGGGTGAGGAAGGGCATGAAGTAGATGCCCACGAAGCCGCCGCGCTCCGCGACCAGGCGCAGCTCCTCGTCCGTCTTGTTGCGCGGGAGATCGGCCAGGGCACGGCAGCCGGTGTGGTTGATCGAGACCGGCTGGCGGGAGACGCGTGCGGCCTCCAGGCAGGTGCGCTCGCCGCTGTGAGACAGGTCGACCATGAGGCGCTGCTCGTTGAGCGCGGCGACGGTCTCCCGGCCCAGCTCGGTGAGGCCTCGGTTCTCCGGGGCCATCGACCCGTCGCCGAGGTGGTTGGCCTGATTGTACGTCAGCTGGACGACGCGGACGCCACGCCGGGCGAAGAGCTCGACCCGCTCGCCGATCCGGGCGAGGTTCTCGCCCACGGCGACGGCGTTCTGGAAGCCGTAGACGACGCCGACGCGCCCCTCGGCGTGGGCCCGCCGGATGTCGTCCGCGCGCAGCACCTTCAGCAGGCTCTCGGAGCGGGCGGCGATGATCGCGTCCCAGACGTCGAGCTCGCGCAGGGTGTGACCGTAGGGCGGGAGATCGCCCAGGGTGTAGCCGAGGGTGATGTTGACGGCCGTCAGACCGGAGGCCTTCGCCTCGGCCAGGGCCCGCGCGTCGATGACCAGCTCCGCGCTGGTCTGCTGGAGCTGCGCCGCCGCCTCGGGGGCGGCGTTCGGGTTGTCCAGGGCCCCCAGGGCGTTGACGATCGGGAAGCCGGGCCGGTGTGCGGTCTTAGCGATGTTGCTCATGCCTCGGCGGCTCCGTTCTCGATGGTCCGGGTGGTCGAGGTGCCGCACCCGGCGCCCGCCCCGGCGCCGAGCTCGGCGTCGAACTCGGCGTCGAACTCGGCACGGTCGTAGCGGCGGCCGCGCTTGACCACGTGGACGACGTTGCGCAGCGCGGCGAGCGATCGCGCCGGATCCTCGTCGAGGATCACGAAGTCGGCCTGCTTGCCGGCCTCGACGGTGCCGAGCCGGTGCTCGGCGCCGAGACTGAGCGCGCCGCCGTGGGAGGCGCAGCGCAGCGCCTCGGCCGGGCTGAGGCCGCAGCGCTCGACGAGGTAGTCGAGCTCGTCGAAGAGCGGCGGCCACGGCTCGGCCGGGTCGGGATCGCGGTCGGTGCCGGCGCTGACCGTCACCCCGGCGCGCAGCGCCTGGCCGGTGAGCGCGGCGCTCAGCCCGTCGTGGGCCCGGGCGCGGGCGAGGGCCTCCTCGTCGACGGTCCCGGCCTCGGCGGCCTCGCGGGCCAGCGTCGACCACAGGCTCGCCGTGGCGTCCAGGACCGTGCCGCGGCGGCGCATCTCGGCGAGGAGCGCGCCGAGCCGCGCGTCGTCGCCCGCCGCGAACCGGTCGAAGTCGACAGGCGGCTTGTCCCGGTACGTCGTCAGCGGCCGCTCGGCGGCCTCGTGGACGAGGAGGTGGGCGTGCGAGACGGAGTCGACCCCGGCTGCGACGACCTGGCCCGGGCTGGCCGGGAAGACGGCGGCGTGCGCCCAGACGGCGATGCCCTGGCGGTGTGCCTCGGCGGTGATCGCGGCGACCAGCTCACCAGGGAGGTCGGCGTAGATCTTGACGGCGGTGGCATAGGTGCCGCGGGCCATGGCGACAGCGAGCGGGAGATCCGTCTCGGCCGTGACGGCCTGCATCCAGGGGACCTCGCCGGGGGTCGCGCCCTGGGAGACCTGCCAGGTGCGCGGGTCGTCGAAGAAGCCGGGACCGGCCATGAGCGCCGCGTAGTGGATCTCGGGCGCCGCGAGCTCGCCGACCAGGGCGGCGCGGGCGATGTCCGCGACCTGGCGCAGGTCGTCGGCCATGTCGCGGGTGGCGGTGACGCCGCCGAAGAGGTCGCGCCGCAGCGTCGCCTCAGCCAGCGGCCGGTCGGGCGGGGTGGCGATGTGCTGGTGGGAGTCGATCAGGCCGGGGATGACATGGCGGCCGCCCAGGTCGAGGACCTCGACGCCGGACAGCTCGGCCGCCGGGACGTCCGCGTCCGGCGCGACGCGGCGGATCCTCCCGTCCGCGACGAGGATCGTCATGCCCGTGCGCGCAGGCGCGCCCGTGCCGTCCAGCAGCGTGGCGCCGCGGTACGCGTGCTCCATGCCCCTCCCCTTTCCCGGCTTTCCCCGACTTTCGGGAAAGCTGTTGCAACAGGTGAAACATCTGCTTCAATACTTGCAACAGCAGCGTGGCCACACCCTAGCCGACCCCTCCGACACCCGACAGCCCCGACGCCGGACCGTCCCGACAGCCGACCGTCGACCGTCGCGGTCGACCGACCATCAGCAGCCCCCAGCAGCAGAAAGGAGTCCGCCGTGCCCGCCTCATCGAGCTCCGCCGTCGACAAGGCGCTCGACCTGATCGAGACCGTCGCCGGCTCCGACCGGCCGCTGCGGCTCGCCGAGGTCGCCGAGCGGGTCGGCCTGCACCGCGGCACGGCCTACCGCGTCCTGGTGGACCTGGTCCGGCGCGGCTGGGTGATGCGCGTGGGCGACCACTACCTGCCGGGCACGGCCGTGCTGCGGCTCTCCCGCTCGGCCGCGTCCACCTCGCTGGCGGGTGTGTCCCGGCCGGTCCTGGAGGAGCTCGCCGCCGGGACGGGGATGATGGTCAACCTCCAGGTCCTGGCCGGCGACCGGGCGCGCGTCGTCGACGTGGTGCGGCCGGACCGGCTGGAGATGATCAGCGATCTCCGCGACGAGTTGCTGCCCGTGCACCGCTTCGCCGGTCCGCTGGCCCTGGTGGCGGCGTTGCCGCCGGCGGCCCGGGCTCCGTACCTGGCCCCGGCCGAGGCCGACGGCCACACCATGGACGGGCCCGACGGCCTCCTCAGTGCTCTCGACCGGGCGGCGCTGACGGGGTTCGCCGTCCAACGCGGGCGGGCCGAGCGCCTGATCGGCTCGCTGAGCCGCGCGGTCACGCCCGCACCGGACGCCCCACCGCTCTGCGCGCTCACGCTGGTCGGGCCGGTCGGCGAGTTCGACGACGAGCATCTGACCGCCCTGGAGCAGCGGTTGCGCGCCGCCACGGACCGCTTGGGCGAGAAGCTGCAACGCCTGACGGCGCCGGACGCCTACCGGCGCGGCCGCGCGGGCACCGCAACCGCCGGCACCGGCACCGGCACCGGTGGGAACGATCATGAGGAGGGTAAGCCGTGACGACCGAGCCGTTCCTGGTCCTGGACCACGCGCGCACGCAGGCCGCGCTCGCCGACGCCGACGCGCTGGGCGCCGCGCTCACGCGCGCCCTGGTCGCCGTGGCGCGGGGAGAGGCGTCGACGCCGCCCCGGATCGCGGCCCGCACGCCCCAGGGGCTGCTCGGCGCGATGCCCGGCCACGTGCCCGGCCTCGGCCTGGCGGCAAAGCTGATCACCGTTTTCCCCGATCCCGACCGCGCCGGGCGCAGCACCCATCGCGGGCTGGTCGCCCACTTCGACGAACGCGACGGGCGTCTGCTCGCCGTCCTCGACGCGGAGCCGCTGACGGCCGTGCGCACGGCCGTCACCGCGACGCTCGCCCTGCGCACCCTCGCCCGCCCCGACGCCAGGCGTGTCGCCGTCATCGGCACCGGAACCCAGGCGGCCGCGCAGCTCGCCCTGCTCACCGGGGCGAGTCGGCCTCGCACGGCGGGCCGTCCCGCGGCGGGACGTCGCGACTTCGAGGTCGTGGTGGCCGGTCGGACGCCCGCGCACGCGGCCGCGACGGCGCGGCGCTTCGGGGTCGCGGCGGCGGCCTCGGTCGAGGAGGCAGTGCGCGGCGCGGACGCGGTGCTCTGCTGCACCGGCGCCGACTCCCCGGTGATAAGCCGGAAGTGGCTGTCCCGCGGCGCCCATGTCGGCTCCGTCGGCGGATCGGAGGGGCCGGAGCTGGACGCCGCGACGATCCGCGACGCCTCGCTCTTCGTCGAGTGGGCCGGGGCTGCGGCGGCGGCTCCGCCAGCCGGGGCCCACGAGTTGCAGGGCGTTCCCGCAGAGCGGGTCACCCTGCTGGGCTCCGTGCTGGCGGGATCCCACCCGGGCCGTCGCGAGGCTGCAGAACTGACCGTCTTCAAGTCGACCGGCCACGCGGCGCTGGACGTGGCCGCGGCCTCGGTCGCCTACGCGAGTGCCAGCGGCAGCACCGGTGCTGCGGCAGGCGAGGCGGAAGCTTCGAGCGCTCCGTTCTGACGCTTCGCGGGGCGCACCGCTCCACGTGGCGTCAGCGACCAACCCCGCACCGTAGTCGATCTCCCTGGGTCGTCGTACTGCGCGGGTCAGATTCCCCCGCGCGACACGGTGGGGCCGTACCGCTCGGGCCCTTTCCACAGGATCCACGCCACGCCTTCGGACGGCACGGACACCCGGCGGGGGCCCTCGCTCCCGCCGAGGTCCAACGTCACCCAGCCGTGCTCGATCTCGACCGACAGGTCCATCTCGCCCTCGAGGGTCACCTCGTCGACACGAACCGTCCGGACGAAGCAGACACGCGCCTCCCGGTACATCGCACGACCCCGATTCCGTCGATGAACACACCCGTCCCACCAGCGTGCGCGCCCGTCGCGCACGCCGCACCCCGAGGGAGGACCGACGCGCTGCGGGCGCAGCGCCTGAAACGGCGCAGCTCAGCCCGGGAAAGCGGGGGTCGGATCACGTCGGGCGTCGCGTCGTCTCCTCAACGGGCGGGATGCAGAAGCGCCCTGACGACGCGGCCGCACTCCGCCGACGCCGGTGCGGCGTCAGTACGGGAGCGGACGGCCCGAGGGCGTCCGCAGATCGAGCGGGGGCTGCGGGCGCGGCGAGGTGGGCCGCTTGGTCACCCTCGTGCCTGCCATTCTCGTCACCTCTTCGATCAGGGGATGATCCACCCGGTGTCTGCCCCCGCTCCGGCCGTTCAATCACCGCACCTCCTGCGGCCCGAGCCGGCCCGAGGCTGACGAGACGCGCAGACAAGGTCGACCGAGTCCCGATGCACACGACGACCTACGGCGGTCAGCCCGTGGGCAGTCCGGCCAGGGCGGCGAGGACGCCGAGAAGGCCCGCGCCCAGCAGGGCGCTGACGACGCCCCGCCGCAGGGCGAGAAGCCAGACCGCGGCGGCGGCGAGGACCGCGTACTGCCAGGCGTGGGTGAGGGCCAGGGCCAGCGGGACGGCGGAGCCGGCGATGGCGCCGACGACGGCCGGGCCGGCTCCGGTGAGGAACGCCTGGACGTGGAGGTTGGCGCGCAGCGCGTCGAAGTGCCGTCCGCCGAGGATGACGAAGAGGAACGACGGCGCGAACGCGACGGCCGCGGCCAGCAGTCCACCGCCGACCCCGGCGGCGGCGTAGCCGACGACGGCGACGGTCTGCACGACCGGGCCGGGGGTGATCTGGCCCAGGGCGACGGCGTTGAGGAACTGACCCGCCGTCATCCAGTGGTAGTGGTTCACCGCGTCGGCCTGCATCAGCGGGATGATGACGAAGCCGCCGCCGTAGGAGAGCGCGCCGACCTTGAAGGCGACCCACGCGAGGGAGAGCAGGCCGCCCGCCGCCGGCGCGGCCGCCGCGAGTGGGAGCGGCCACGCGCCCATCGTCCTCGGCCCGGCGCGGACGGCGACCTCGACGAGGCCCGCCCCAATGAGCAGCAGGACGAGCCACGGTCCGACCGTCGCGGCCGCGGCGGCTCCGGCGAGGGCGTAGCCGATCCAGCGGGCGCGGGCGGCACGGGCGGCGCCCGCCCGCTTCCAGCTGCCGGGCACCAGGCCCCAGGCCGCGTGGACGGCGACGGCCGCGACCGCTGCTCCCGCTCCGGCGGCGGCCCCGCGCACCCATGCCGGGGTGCCGGAGGCCAGGAAGAGCGCGGAGAGCGCCAGAATCAGGAGGAGACCGGGCACGATGAAGCAGAACCCGCCCACCAGCGCCCCCGCCACACCGCGCAGGCGCCACGCCGTGAAGATGGCCAGTTGCGTGGAGGCCGGACCGGGCAGCAGGTTGGTGGCGGCGATGCCGTCCTCGAACTCCGAGTCGGCGATCCAGCCGCGCCGTTCGACGCAGAGCTGTCGCAGCAGCGCGATGTGGGCCGGCGGCCCACCGAAGCCGATGCAGCCGATCCGGCCCCACTCGCGGGCGATGGTGGCCAACGGCACGGGTGCCGGCGGAGCCGGGTCGTCGGTGTCGTGCTGTTCGGCTGTCGTCACGTCAGTGCGCTGCTTCCCGTTCGGACTCGGTTCTCTCGGGCTCGGTTCTCCTGGGCCCGGCGGTCGGGGACGCCGGGGTGCGGGGGTGCTCGACGTAGCCGAGTGCCTGGTCGAGCAGGTCGGCGACGCGGTCGCCGTGCAGAGAGTAGACGATCGACCGGCCGACGGCGTCGAGGCGTTCGCCTGCGGTGGTGCCGCAGTCCGTCGCGTGGCTTGTGCGTGCGATGATATCGAGGACAGGTGAAGAATCGTTCAACTGTTCCCGGAACCGTACTCGCGCCGTGCTTGCGGGCCCGGCGCGGACGACGGCATGACGGCCGTGGCGTGGCCGACGCCGAACCCCCTTCGACCGCCCCCTGCCCTGCGCGGTCTTCCCCCGGGGGCAACGGGACCAAGGTCTCAGGCCGCAGCCGCAGCCCGATCGCCTCGTGCGAGGTTGCCGGGGAGTCGGCGCCCAGGGCGTGGAGGCCGCCATGACAGCCCATCGCAACTTCAAGCTCCAGGTGCGCGCCCGCGCCGCCAAAACCGGCGAGTGGACCTCGACGACCACTGCGAGGCGGCGGAGGACGCGGCGACCCACGCCCGCCCCTGGCGCCACGCGTCCCGGGCCGCCCGCGCCGCCGAGCCCACGGTCGATCCGCGCCGGTCGACCCGCGCAGCGAGGACCGCGCGGCGGCCTTCTCGGACCCGGACGTCACAGTTCGGGTGTCGCCCCGTCAGGTTCTCTGGAAGGGACGGCGACTCGCGCATCCTTGTGCCATGAGCGAAGACCAGCCGACCCTCCGCGTCGCCCACACAGCGGATCTCGAGGCGGACGAACTCACCGCCGCGCGAGCGCTGCTCTACCGGACCTTCGACGACATGTCCGAGGACGACTGGGAGCACTGCCTCGGCGGCGTCCACGCCCTGCTGCGGCGGCCGAACGGGCTCGTCGTCGCGCACGGCGCCGTGGTCCAGCGGCGGCTGCTGCACAGCGGGCGGGCCTGGCGGGTCGGCTACGTCGAGGGCGTCGCGGTCGAGCGGACGCTGCGGCGGCGCGGATTCGGCAGCGCCGTGATGGCCCCGCTGGAGCGGGTCATCGACCGCGCCTACGACTTCGGCGCACTCGGCTCCTCCGAGGAGGGCCTCGCCTTCTACGCCTCCCGCGGCTGGCGCCCCTGGCAGGGGCCCACCTCGGCCCTGACACCCACCTCCGGCATCATCCGCACCCCGGACGAGGACGGCTACATCTTCGTCCGCCGCGACGGCTCCCACCTCGACCTCACCGGCGAACTCACCTGCGACTGGCGCGACGGCGAGGTGTGGTAGGGGCGTGGGAATAGGCGCCTGGGGGTGTGCGTTGTGAGGGCCAGAAGGTTTGAAAACGACTTCCATTTCACTCGGTGAAGTGGCGGTCACTCCGGACAGGAGAAGCAATGGCCCGCAGCGAACTGCGCCCGATCGTCAAGCTCCGCTCCACCGCAGGAACCGGCTACACCTACGTGACCCGTAAGAGTCGCCGCAACGACCCCGACCGTCTCGTGCTGCGCAAGTACGACCCCGCTGCCGGTCGGCACGTCGAGTTCCGCGAGGAGCGCTGACCGCTCAAGTCCACCCGTTCCGCACGCCCACGACCGAGAGGCATCCCGCGATGAACACCACCTATCAGCCCGTCGTCTTCCGCGACCGCGCGGCCGACGTCGCCTTCCTCACGCGGTCCACTCTGACCAGTGACAAGACGGTCGAGTGGTCCGACGGCCGGAGCTATCCCGTCGTCGACGTGGAGATCTCCTCGGCCAGCCACCCGTTCTACACCGGCAACGCGCGCGTCATGGACAGCGCCGGTCGCGTCGAGCGGTTCGAGCGCCGCTACGGCAAGGCCGCAGCTCGGGCGTGACCCCCACTGACCCCCGCCGACCCCACCCCCACCGATCGGCCG
>NZ_BBPO01000002.1:239106-262698 GCF_000787815.1 Streptacidiphilus neutrinimicus | reverse complement strand
CCCCCGCCGACCCCACCCCCACCGATCGGCCGTCGCCGCGATTCGCGGCGGCGGCCGATCCGCGTGCGGCGGCGGCTCAGGCGTTCGGCCGGACCTGCTCCCGCGCCGGGGCGGCGGACGGCGCGGCCGGGCGCGGGATCGCGTACGGGCGCATGAGGAGGTAGTAGAGGACCGCGGAGAGGATCAGGCCGAGGATCCAGGAGATGTCCGCGCCGCCGAGGTGGGCGACCATCGGGCCGGTGTAGTAGCTGGTGCTGACGAAGGGCACCTCGACCGCGACGCCGACCAGGTACGCGGCCATGGTGCGCCAGTTGACGCGGCCGTAGCGGCCGTCGGCGTCGAAGAGCGCCGGGATGTCGTACTGCTCGTGGCGGATCAGGTAGAAGTCGACCAGGTTGACCGCGGTCCACGGCACCAGGAAGTACGTCAGCAGCAGGATGAAGTTCTCGAAGGTGCTGAGGAAGTCGGCCTGGGCCAGCAGGGCCAGGCCGGTGCCGACGGCCGCCGCGCCGAGGATGAAGGCGGCGCGCACGCCCTGGCCGACGCGGAAGCGGAAGACGGCGCCGAGCGTGGTCGTGGTGGACATGAACGCGCCGTAGAGGTTGAGCACGTTGACCGCGAGCACCCCGAGCACGACGACGAGGAAGAACACGCCCGAGACCGAGCGGGGCGCGAGGCCCACGACGTAGGCGACCGAGTCGGCGCCGAATGCCTTGGGCGCGACCGCGGCGGCGACGCAGCCGAAGGCCATCATCCAGATGCTGGCGCCGACCGAGCCGGCGTAGGTCCAGCCGAACGCGGCCGCGCTGCTGGTGTTCTCGGGCAGGTAGCGCGAGTAGTCGGCGACATAGGGCGCGTAGGTGATCTGCCAGGTGGCGGCGATCGAGACGACGAGCAGGAAGGTGCCGACGTCGAGGGAGCCCGCGTGCCACAGGCCGGCCGGGTGGGGGGCCGCGAGCAGCCGGTAGCTCAGGTAGACGAAGCCGACGGCGCTGACCAGGCTGATCCAGCGCTCCACCTGGTGGATCAGCCGGTAGCCGTAGAGCGCCAGCACGACACAGACGGCGGACACCGCGACGACGCAGGCGGAACGCGGCAGGCCGGTCCACGCGGCCAGCGCCGAGCCGCCGAGGACGGAGCTGCTGGCGAAGAACCCGACGTACATCAGGATGACCAGGAGCAGCGGCAGCACCGCGCCCAGCACGCCGAACTGGGCCCGGCTCTGGATCATCTGCGGGATGCCGAGCTTGGGCCCCTGCGCCGAGTGCAGCGCCATGCAGACGCCGCCGAACAGGTTGCCCACCACCAGAGCCAGGACCGCCCAGGGCAGCGGCAGGCCGAGGACCACGCCCAGCGCGCCGGTGACGATGGTGGTGATCTGCATGTTCGCCGCGAACCAGACGGTGAACAGCGACCGCGGCTTGCCGTATCTCTCGTCGGCAGGCACGTACTCCAGGGCGCGTTGCTCCATGAGGCCACCTTTGGTGAGGCGAGGTGTGGGGTGGACCACATCTTTGTGTATGGAGTCAGGCAGGTGTCAAGAGTATGAATGAGAACTTTCAGTCCGTGGACGCGCCGGCGATCCGGCGCGGTCGTGATGCGTGCGCCCGGGCGGCGCGGGATCGTGGAGGGGTGGGCATCATCGTGCTGATCGAACCGCAGGCGGGGCACACCCCGAACCTCGACGGCAAGAGCTGGGTGGTCGGCGGCCTGAAGGCCGTCCACGCCGCGTCGTCCGCCCCGGAGGCACCGGACGATCCGGGCGAGCAGACCCTGTGCGGCCTGGACACCGCGCCGATGGAGAAGCACAGCTACCACCCGACGGCGCCCGGCTCGCACTGGTACCCGCCGAACCTGACCCCGTGGCTCTGCCACACCTGCGACACCGCACTGAAGCAGTGAGCCCGACATGACCGACTCCACCGCCTTCACCGCCTTCACCGCCGCGCAGCGCGCCTACCTCGACGGCCAGCGGCTCGGCCGGATGGCCACGGTCGACCAGGCCGGGCAACCGCAGGCCAATCCGGTCGGGTTCTTCCCCCAGGACGACGGCACGATCCTGATCGGCGGCCTGCGCATGGGCGCCACGAAGAAGTGGCGCAACCTGCAGGCCAACCCCAGGATCTCGCTCGTCGTCGACGACCTGGTGAGCACCCACCCCTGGCGCGTGCGCGGCGTCGAGATCCGCGGCACCGCCGAACTGCTCACTGGCCCACACGAGTTGGGCCCCCACTTCAGCCCGGAGGTGATCCGGGTCCACCCGGAACACGTCATCAGCTGGGGCCTGGACGACTGACCGCCTGGCGGGGAAAAGCGCCGGACGGAGCCGGAGCCGACGGAGCGTCGGCGGTGGGCCCTGGGCTGGATCGGCAGCCACTACAGCAACCGTGACCTGCTGGTCCCTCCTCCACCTACCCCCCGCGGGCGCGTCACCGCCGGTCCGGTGGTGGTCGACACGATGGTCGCCCGGCTCGCGAGCGGGGCCCGACGGGCCGGGCGCGGTCGGCGGCCGGCCCTACCGGTACGGATAGTGCTGGGAGTGGTCGCCCGCGTCCCAGGCGGCGCGGAGGCCGGGGACGGTCGGATCCCAGTCCGGGCGGACCTCGCGGGTGACCTCGCGCAGGTCGCGGCGGAGGTCCTCGATCGAGGGGCGGCCCCAGTACCAGTAGCCGTTGTAGACGCTGTGGATCACCAGGCCCGGCTTGAGCACGAGCGTGTGCGGAATCATCGGGTCATGGGTGGTGTCCGTGTACTCCTGGATGTCCAGATCCTGCTGCACCTTACGGCCCACGTCGGACAGGAAGGTCCACTGCGCGCCGACGGCGGCGCGGAACTCGTTCAGCTCGAAGAGGTTGTCCGTGGCGATGGTCACGACCTTGGTGTAGGCGACGGCGATCTCGGCCCAGTGGGCGGCGAGTTGGAGATGCTGCTGATGATCCTTGGGGCAGAAGTGGCCGCGCGAGAGGATCAGCACCATCGGGTCGCCGCCCTGCAGATCGCTCAGAGTGCGGCGGGCCTTGGTGTGGTCGGTCAGCTCGTAGTCAGGGAAGACCCCACCCGGCACGATGTCGGCGCGCATTCTCGGCTCCTTACGGTTCTTCTGGCTACGGACGATCTCCATCATCCCCCGACCGCTCCGCCGCCGGGGCCTTTCGCGGCGACCGGCCCGGCCGGGTGACGTTCGTCGGCGCGGTCCTGCGGGGTGCCCTGCGGGATGTCCACGCAGTCGGGCAGTACGACGGGACTGTGCGCCCGAGGCGCTGATCGTCGACGCGCTCCAGCGGGCCTGGCCCGCCGACGACGTCGGCGCGAGCGACGCGCTGGGCTCGCTGACCGCGCACGGCCGCGTCGACTCCGGCTCCCTGCTGGAGACCCTCGCCGCCTTCCCGGAGCCGGACGGGTCCTGGTCCCGTGCGGCCCACGCGCTGCACGTGCACGTCAAAACCGTGCACTCCCGGGTGCGCCGGATCGGTGAGTTGACGGGCCGTGACCTGGCGCGGCTGGAGGACCAGAACGAACCTGCGAGCGGCCCTCCTGTGCGAACCCTTGTTTAACTGATCGGGTTGAACTATTTTCTCGGCACGCCACCCACCTGCGCCCACACCCGCACCGCGCGCGAAGGAGCATGCCTGTGTCCGAGCAGACCGTCGCCTCCCCCACCGTCAGAACCCAACGCCTGAACGGCGGCGTGCTGGGCATGGTCGACATCGCCGCGGCGACCATGGCCAACATCGGCCCCGCGATGAGCTTCTTCTTCGGCTTCGGCTTTTTGGCCACCACCGCCGGGGTGGCCTCCCCGCTCACCGTCATCGCCGCCGGCATCGCCGTGGCGCTGCTGGGCAACACGCTCGCGCAGTTCTCCCGGGCGCACCCCTCGGCGGGCAGCTTCATCACCTTCGTCGGCAAGACCTTCGGCCCGACCAGCGCCGTCACCACCGCGCTGCTGGCAGGGCTCGGCTACATCATCGCCATGGCGTCCGTGATCGCCGTCTCCGGCGGGTTCCTGGAGACGACGCTGCACCACTACCTCAAGTGGAACGTCCCCTGGATCATCTGGACGCTGGTCCTGACCGGCGTCGCCGTCGTGCTGATGGTGCGCGGCATCGCCGTCTCCACCAAGCTCGCCGGGCTCTTCTTCGGCGTCGAGATGCTGGTGCTGGTCGTCGTCTCCGTCGCGGCCATCGTGAACCACGCCGGGCACCTCTCCCTCGCCCCGTTCGAGCCGAGCCGGATCAGCGGCGGCTTCCAGGGCCTGGCGGAGGGCTTCCCGCTCGCGGTCTACCTCTTCATCGGCTGGGAGAACTCCGCCGCGCTGGCCGAGGAGACGCAGGACCCGCGGCGCAACGTCGGCCGCGCCGTCTTCCTCTCCATCGGCGTCATGTCCGTCAGCTACGTGCTCTTCTCCTACGCCACCCTGACCGGTTTCGGCTACGACGTCACCAAGGTCGGCGCCTCCGCGGTCCCGTTCATCGACGTGGCCCAGGGGACCCTCGGCGTGCTGGCCTTCTTCGCGTACCTCGCCGGGCTCACCTCGACCCTCGGCGCGCTGATCGCGGGCACCAACTCCCAGGCCCGGCTGGTCTTCAACGCTGGTCGCGAGGGCCTGCTGCCCAGCGCGATCGGCGCGGTGCACCCCACCCGGCGCACGCCCACCCGGGCCATCCTCACCTTCGTCGCCATTTCGCTGCTGATCATCGGCGGCTGGGGCCTCGGCCACCTGCTCGGCGGCCACGCCGCCTCGGGGGCGATGGACCCGATGGTCTTCTTCGCCGAGTCGTCCACCATGGGCACGATCCTGGTGCTACTGGTGTACCTCGCGTCCAACGTGGCATTGCCGTTCTACTACCGGCGCTACCGGCCCAGCGAGTTCCAGTGGGTGCGGCACGCGCTGCTGCCCGGCCTCGGCGCGGCGGCGATCCTGGTGCCGCTCTACTATCTCGTGAAGCCCGGCCAGCCCAGCCCGTACGACTGGTTCCCCTACCTCGCCCTCGGCATCCTGCTCGCCGCGCTCGCCTACGCCGCGGTGCTGGTCCGCCGCGATCCGACGCTGGGCGACCGCGTCGGCTCGATCGTCGCGGACAGCCACGCGGGCTAGGCGCGTAGGCCGAGGGACGGCGAGAGTTAGGGTGACCGCGTGGTGAGCAGCGCGGGCAAGTTCGGCCCCTACAACCAGGCGGCTCCGTTCCCCGCCTTCTCCGGGGCCGGACCACAGACCGGCGCCGACCTGGTCCGTTCACGCATCGCGCTGCTCGTCCGGCTCTCCGCGCTGCGGCCGGGCGACCGGCTCCCGGACACCGGCCGTCTCGCCGAGCAGCTCGGCATCGGCGAGATGACGGTGCGCCGCGCCCTGGAGGGCATGTGCCAGGACGGGCTGCTGGACCGCCGGCGCGGCCGCACCGGCGGCACCTTCGTCTCCGCCGACTGGCACGCGGTCGTGCCCGCCTGCCACGACCCGGCCGCCGCGGCGGCGGTCGACGCGTTCCTGCTGCTGCTGGAGTGCGGGCTGGTCGCCCACGCCTCAGGCGAGGTCGCCGCCGAGCATCTGAAGGGCCTGCGGGACGTGGTGGACCGCACGCGGGAGGCGGGCCCGGACCCGGCCGCGCTGCTGGAGCTCACGACCCGATTCCATCTGGACCTGGCCGAGACCCTGGGCGGCCCCGCCGTGCGCGAGGTCGCCGCGGACCTGCTCGGCCGGCTCAGCCTGCTGGGGGCGCCGCCGGACGCGGATGCGATCCTGCGCCGGAACCGCTGCTGCGAACGGCTGTTGACCCACCTCGCGGCGGGCCGGACCGACCGGGCCGTCGGCGCGGTCAAGGAGCTCCACGCGACGACGTCCGGGCCGGTCGGGCAGACCGGCCCGGACGCTGCGAGCTGAGAGCGGACGCCAGGGCCTACGACGTCAGCGCACGTCGTAGCGGTCCAGGTCCATGACCTTGGCCCAGGCGGCGACGAAGTCCGCCGCGAACTTCTCGTGCGCGTCGTCGCACGCGTAGACCTCGGCCACGGCGCGCAGCTCGGAGTTGGAGCCGAAGACCAGGTCGGCGCGGCTGCCGGTCCAGCGGACCCGGCCGGAGGCGTCGCGGCCCTCGAAGGCGCTCGCGTCCTCGGCGACCGGGGTCCAGGTGGTGTCCAGGTCGAGCAGGTTGACGAAGAAGTCGTTCGTCAGCGTGCCCGGCCGGTCGGTGAACACGCCGAGGGAGGAGCCCTGGTGGTTGGCGCCCAGCACGCGCAGACCGCCGACCAGGACCGTCATCTCCGGCGCCGACAGCGTCAGCAGATTGGCCTTGTCCAGCAGCAGGTACTCCGCGCCGAGGGTGTTACCCTTGCCGAGGTAGTTCCGGAAGCCGTCCGCGACCGGCTCCATGGCCGAGAAGGACTCGACGTCGGTCAGGTCCTGCGTCGCGTCCCCGCGGCCCGGGGTGAACGGCACCTCGACCCTCAGCCCGGCGTCCCGCGCGGCCTGCTCCACGCCCACGCCGCCGGCCAGCACGATCACGTCGGCGAGGGAGACCTGCTTGCCGCCGGACAGCCCGGCGTTGAACGCCTGCTGCACGCCCTCCAGCGCCCGCAGCGCGACTGCCAGCCGGTCGGGGTCGTTCACCTCCCAGCCGGCCTGCGGCTGCAGCCGGACCCGGGCGCCGTTCGCGCCGCCGCGCTTGTCGCTGCCACGGAAGGATGAAGCGGAGGCCCAGGCTGTGGAGACCAGCTGCGCCACGGACAGGCCCGCCTCGGCGATCTTCGCCTTGAGCTTGGTGATGTCCGAGGCGTCGAGCCGCGAACGGGACTCGGCGGGCACCGGGTCCTGCCAGAGCAGCTGCTCGGCCGGGACCTCGGGGCCGAGGTAGCGGGCGATCGGGCCCATGTCGCGGTGGGTCAGCTTGAACCAGGCGCGCGCGAAGGCGTCCGCGAACGCGGCCGGGTCGGCCAGGAAGCGGCGTGAGATCGGCTCGTAGATCGGGTCGTAGCGCAGGGAGAGGTCCGTCGTGAGCATGGTCGGCTGGTGCTTCTTGGCCGGGTCGAACGGGTCCGGGACGGTGCCCGCGCCGCCGCCGTCCTTCGGACGCCACTGGTTGGCGCCCGCCGGGGACTTGAACAGCTCCCACTCGTAGCCGAAGAGGATCTCGAAGAAGCTGTTGTCCCAGGTGGTCGGGGTGTCCGTCCAGATCCCCTCGAGGCCCGAGGTGATCGCGTCCGCGCCCTTGCCGGTGCCGAAGGTGGACCGCCAACCGAGGCCCTGCTGCTCGATCGGCGCGTCCTCCGGGTCGGGGCCGACGTTGTCGGCCGGGCCCGCGCCGTGGGTCTTGCCGAAGGTGTGGCCGCCCGCGATGAGCGCGACCGTCTCCTCGTCGTTCATCGCCATCCGGTAGAACGTCTCGCGGATGTCGCGCGCGGCGGCGATCGGGTCCGGCTTGCCGTTGGGGCCCTCGGGGTTGACGTAGATCAGGCCCATCTGGACCGCGCCCAGCGGGTTCTCCAGCTGACGGTCGCCGGTGTAGCGCTCGTCGCCGAGCCAGGTGGTCTCCGGGCCCCAGTACACGTCCTCGTCCGGCTCCCAGGCGTCCTCGCGGCCGCCGCCGAAGCCGAACGTCGTGAAGCCCATGTCCTCCAGCGCGACGTTGCCCGCGAGGATGATCAGGTCGGCCCAGGACAGGGACTTGCCGTACTTCTTCTTCACCGGCCACAACAGGCGGCGGGCCTTGTCGAGGCTGGCGTTGTCGGGCCAGGAGTTGAGCGGGGCGAAGCGCTGCTGGCCGGTGCCGCCACCGCCGCGGCCGTCGCGGATGCGGTAGGTCCCGGCGCTGTGCCAGGCCATGCGGATGATGAACGGCCCGTAGTTGCCGAAGTCCGCCGGCCACCAGTCCTTCGAGGTGGTGAGCACCGTGCCGATGTCGCGCTTGACCTCCGCCAGGTCGAGGGCGCTGAACGCGGCCGCGTAGTCGAAGCCCTCACCCAACGGGTTCGCCACCGCTGGGTTCTTCGCCAGGATCCGCAGGTTCAGCCTCTCCGGCCACCACTGGCGGTTCCCCCCGCCCTGCGTCGGGTGCGGCGCGCGCCCGTGCGCGACGGGGCAACCACCCGCGCCCCCCTCATTCGCTTCGAGATTGACGTCAATGTTCTCGGACATGGCAATCCTTCCGGGGTGGTCGAGCAAGTCCGAAGTCTGGCTGGCGGAAGAAGCGAGGGCACTCAGGCGCGCCGAGAACACGGCGGACCCGCGTCCCCCGTCTCTGCACTGTACCCATCACGACGGCCCGTGGCCGAGGACACGACGCCCGGTTCTCCGTCCGCGAACTCCCGCCCGCTTTCGCCCGGACTGACGGGGCCTGGTCCTATTCTCACGCGCGTGCAGCGGGAAAAGGCAGACCCCCCACGACCTCCGTTAGGTTGGGCGCGGGAACGACACGGGAACGGCGCGGGAACGGCACTGAAGCGGCGAGGGGAGCGGCGAGTTGCGCGCGGTGGTGATGGATCGGATCGGGGAGCCGGTCGTCGTACGGGAGGTGCCGGACCCGACGCCGCCCGCGGGCGGCGTCGTGGTGCGGGTGCACGCGACCGGGCTGTGCCGCAGCGACTGGCACGCCTGGGCGGGCCACGACGATGTCGCGCTGCCGCACGTGCCCGGGCACGAGCTGGCCGGGGTGGTCGCCGAGGTCGGGACAGGCGTCGAACGCTGGGCGGTCGGGGACCGGGTGACCGTGCCCTTCGTGTGCGGGTGCGGGCGCTGCTCCTACTGCCGCTCCGGCGACGCACAGGTCTGCCCGCGGCAGCAGCAGCCGGGCTTCACGCACTGGGGCTCCTTCGCCGAGCTGGTCGCGCTCCACGCCGCGGACACCAACCTGGTGGCGGTGCCCGACGGGGTGTCCTTCGCCGCCGCGGCGAGCCTGGGCTGCCGGTTCGCGACCGCGTTCCGCGCGCTGACCGGCCGGGCCCGGCTGGAGGCCGGCGAGTGGCTGACCGTGGTCGGCGCGGGCGGCGTCGGACTGAGCGCCGTGATGATCGCGAAGGCGCTGGGCGCGCACGTCGTGGCCGTCGACCGCCACCAGGTCGCGCTGGACGCGGCGCGCGCCCTCGGCGCGGACCGCGTCCTGCTGGCGGACGACGTGCCCTCGGCCGATCGGCCCGTGGACGACGTGGCCTCGGCCGATCGGCCCGTGGACGACGTGCCCTCGGGCGGTCGGCCAACGGAGGGCGCGCCCGAGGACGGGGTGCCCGCGGACGGTCAGCCCGGCTCTGACGTCGCGGCGCGGGTGCACGAGCTGACCGGAGGCGGCAGCCACGTCGCCGTGGACGCCGTAGGCAGCGAGCGGACCTGCGTGGACGCGGTGCTGAGCCTGCGGCGTCGCGGCCGCCACGTGCAGGTCGGCCTGCTGCCGCCGGTCGCGGGGCACCCGCGGGTGCCGATGGACCGCGTCATCGGGTGGGAGCTGGACCTGCTGGGCAGCCACGGCATGGCAGCGGCCGACTACCCGGCGATGCTCGCGCTGATCGCGAGCGGCGCGCTGCGTCCGCAGCGGCTGATCGAGCGGGTCGTGGGGCTGGACGAGGCGGCCGCGCTGCTGCCGGGCTTCGACCGCGCCTCCCCCGCCGGCATGACGATGATCGATCCGCTCCGCGGCTGACGCGGCCGTCCCGGCGGGCGTGGCGTGGGCGTTCACGCCGGTCCGCCGGGTCATGATGGCGCGGTGCGACTTGATCACGTTTCCTACGCGGTGGCCCGCGACAGCTTCGTCTCGACGGTTCAGCGGATCGGCTCGGCGCTCGGAGCCGGGTTCGTGGACGGGGGCGTGCACCCTCGCTTCGGCACCCGCAACTTCGTCCTCCCGCTGGCCGGCGGCACCTACGTCGAGGTGGTCACCACACTCGACCACCCCGCCGCCGACCGCGCGCCCTTCGGGCAGGCGGTGGCCCGCCGGGCGGCCGAGGGCGGCGGCTGGCTCGGCTGGGTGGTCTCCGTCGACGACATCGGCCCGGTCGAGGAGCGGCTCGGCCGCACCTCCGCCGAGGGGCACCGGGTCCGGCCCGACGGCTTCGACCTGCGATGGAAGCAGATCGGCCTGCTGGAGCTGATGGAGGATCCGCAACTCCCCTACTTCCTGCAGTGGTTGGTGCCGACGGAGGAGCGCCCGAGCGCGGACCCGCGCACCTCGGCCCGGATCCAGGGCGTCTCCATCGCGGGCGACCCAGCCGCCATCGCCGAGTTCCTCGGCGAACCGGCGGACCACCCGCTGGACCAGATCGACGTGACCTGGGTCGAGGATGAGGAACCCGGCCTGGTCTCCGTCGAGTTCGCCACCCCCAAGGGCCCGGTCACGATCTGAGGCCGTCTTCCGGCCCCGGTGTGCGGTGGTGCACAGTGACCGCATGTCGATCCCGTACGCCCCGATGCCGACGCACCTGGAGACCGAACGGCTGCGGCTCGAGCACTGGACCGACGGCGACGCCGAGGACCTCTGCCTCCTGGTCGCCGAACGCGGGGCCGCGACGGCGCCGCGGGTCGAGCGCGCCCGCGAGATCCTCGCCGAGGGGCGCGCCGCGACGGCGACGACCGGTCTGGCGCTGTTGCGCGTCACGCGTCTCGCCGAGGGGGACTTCATCGGCTACTGCGGACTCGTGGTGGGTCGCACGACCGTCGACGAGCCGGAGATCGCCTACGAGCTGCTCCGGAGCTCCCACGGGCACGGCTACGCGACCGAGGCGGCGCGCGCCGTGCTCGACGCCGCCACGGCGACGGGCCGTCGGCGGCTGTGGTCCACCGTCCGTCCCTGGAACGCCCCTTCGTTCCGCGTGCTGGCGAAGCTCGGCTTCGAGCGGGACCGCGTCTCGAAGGAGGAGAGCGGCGAGTTGGTCTGGCTCACCCGCGCCCTGCCGTGACCACGGCCGCTGATCCTGCTCTTTGACGAAGCGTCACCCTCACGCCATCCGCCGGGGTTACCATCACGCCGCGTGCATGCCAAGAAAGCCTGCGCGCGGCCGACGCGTCCCGTCGGCCCCCTTCCGCCGTCCCGGAGGACCGATGGCCGCCTCACGTCGCCCCGTCCAGCGTCGTCTCGTCTCGTGCCTGCTGACCGCCGCCGCATGCCTGTTCCCGTTCGCGCTGCCGAGCGGGACCGCCGCCGCGCAGGACACCGGCGACCTCTCGCTGGCCGCGGGCACCTCGGTCGGGCTGCACAACACCTACAACGACACCGCCGCCTTCCCCTACCTCGCGCAGGCGCTGGACGCGGGCACCTCGCTGGTCGAACTCGACACCTGGGTCGACCCGTTCACGCTTGAGTGGAAGGTCAGCCACGCCAATCCGCTGGGCAACTCCAACAACTGCGTCGACGCCAACACCGCGGCCGACCTCTACCGGGGCGGCGCCAACAAGGACCTCGGCAGCTGCCTGGACGACATCCGCATCTGGCTGGCCGCGCACCCCGGCCACCCGCCGATCATGATCAAGCTCGAGATGAAGGCCGGCTTCGACGCCACCGTGGGCCTCGGCCCCACGCAGCTGGACTCCCTCGTGCAGGCCCACCTCGGGTCCGACGTCTACCGGCCGGCCGACCTGATGGCCGGCTACCCGTCCCTGGACGCGGCGGCGCGCGCCGACGCGTGGCCGAAGCGCTCCGCGCTCGCGGGCAAGGTGGTCATCGAGGCCATCCCGGGCACGTTCGAGCAGAACAACCCCTTCGACCACCTGTGGACCGACACCGAGTACGCCCAGCACCTGGCCGCCCTCCAGGCCGCGGGCAACCTGGGCCAGGCCCAGATCTTCCCCTCCGTCCTCGGCGCCGCCTCCGGCGACCCCCGCACCCGCTACTCCGACGCGACCCTGCGCCCGTGGTTCGTCGTCTTCGACGGCGACGCCCACGCCTACGTCGACGGCGGCATCGACACCTCCTGGTACGACGCCAACCACTACCTGCTGGTGATGACCGACGCCCAGAACGTCGACCCGGCGATCTCGGACACCGCCCCCTCCCAGGCGGACGCCAGCGCGCGAGTGGCCCAGCTGGCCGCCGCGCACGCGTCCTTCGTCTCCTCCGACTGGACGGGCCTGCCGTCGGTGCTGTCCGAGCAGCTTCCGCGCGGCTGATCCGGGAATTCCCGGGGCCCGCTGTCACACTCGCGCTCCGCCGTCTGTCATACCTGTGAAAGCGTCGACAACGGCAAGGAGATTCGTCATGGAAGCCCGCCTGAACCTGTTCGGCAGCGGCATCGGCCCCGCGCTGTTCAAGTACGTCAACTCCGCGGGCAAGGTCGTCTCCGACTCGACCCTGCCGCACGCCACGCAGGAGCTGGTGAAGATCCGCGCCAGTCAGATCAACGGCTGCGGCTTCTGCACCGACATGCACACCAAGGACGCCACCGCCGCCGGAGAGACGGCCCAGCGCCTCAACCTGGTGGCGACCTGGCGCGAGGCCACGGTCTTCACCGAGGCCGAGCGCGCGGCCCTGGAACTGGCCGAACAGGGCACCCGCATCGCCGACGCGGCCGGCGGCGTCAGCGACGAAGCGTGGCAGAACGCGGCAAAGCACTACGACGACGAGCAGTTGGCCGCGCTGATCGGTCTCATCGCCGTCATCAACGCCTACAACCGCATCAACGTGATCAACCGCCAGCCCGCCGGCGACTGGCCGAAGTCGGTGGCCGAACGGAGAAGCAGGACGGGAGAAGCGCCCGAACCGAGCTCGGTTCGGGCGGCCATACCAGAGTCCCTCCGCCGTCCTGTTCCTGCCGTCACCCTAGGAGCCCGTCGTCTGACGCGCCTGCGTCAGAGGGAAGAGTTTCGCGCAGCCCGCGCCCCGTGGAGCGCGAGAACGTCGAGCAAGTGAGGGAATGGCTCGCGACTGGCAGCGCTGTCAGGTCCGCACACGCTTCGGCGGAGATCCTGGTGGAGAAGGCGGCCGCGCTGGTGTTCCAGGGCGACCGGTCGTGGTGTGACCACGTTCGTGGTGACCGTCCGTTGGGACAGTCGGCAGCCGACCCCGGGGGCGCCGTCGCTCGTACGTCACGACATGGCCCTCCTGAGCGCTGTACCGTCGCACCTCCCGTCGGCGGCCGGACTCCGGCCGCCGACGGGAAACCTGGGACTGCAGCTCAGCAGGCGGCCTTGTAGACGTACTTGGCGACCTGCGGGTCGTTCAGGTTGTCCTTGGTGATGGCCACCATGGTCGTGCCGAGGGATGCCTGGACCGGCTTCCCGGCGAAGGACGCGGCGAGTTGGTCCACCGCCTCGGTGCCGATCGCGGCCGGGTCCTGGGCGACGAGGACCTGCAGGGTGCCGTTCTTGAGGGCGGTGATCTCGTCGGGCTCGGCGTCGAACGCGGCCACCTTCACCACGCCCTGCTTGCCCGCCTGGGCGAGGCCGGTCGCCACGCCCTGCCCGGTGTTGGTGTTGCCCGCGAAGACCCCGCCGAGGTCGGGGTGCGCGGCCAGGGTGGACTGGATCTGGGAGGCCGCCGTCGCCGGCAGGTCGTTGTCGTAGAGGGTCGGCAGCACCTTGATGCCCGGATACTTGGCCATCTCCTCGGTGAAGCCCTTGATCCGGGCGTCCGTCGTGGAGATGCCGGGCTTCACGCTGATGACGATGACGGAGCCCTTCTCGCCCATCTGCTTGGCCAGCGCGTCGGCCGCGACCTGCCCGCCCTTCTCGTTGTCGGAGGAGATCCGGGTGATCCCCACGGAGGAGTCCGTGACGGAGGTGTCCACCAGCGCGATCTTCGTCCCGGAGGACTGGATCTGCTTGAGCGACGGCGTGAGCGCCTCGGTGTCCACCGGGGAGATCATCAGACCGTCCGGGTGGGACGCGCCGACGGAGTCGATCAGCGGACGCTGCACGGAGACGTCCCACTGCGCGGAGCCGTCCGCGGTGAAGGTGATGCCCTTGGCCTTGGCCTCGGCCTGCGCCGCGCAGGTCATGGTGATGTAGAAGGGGTCGCTCTTGACGCCGGTGATCATGGCGATCTTCTTGCCCGCCGCCCCGCCTCCGGCCGACCCCGTGCTGCCGGAGGAGCTGCAGGACGCCGTGGTGGCCAGGGCGAGGGCGACCGTGGCGGCCGCGAACAGTGCGCGCTTGCGAGGGGTCGGCGATGTGGTGCTCGACATGGTGGTGTGGTGTCCTCTCTTGCGGCTGTGGCTTGCGGCTGTGGGCTCCGCTCCGGGCTCCCGCTTCAGTTGCGCTCGCGCGTGCGGCGGCGCATCTGGTCGATGTAGACGGCGGCGACCAGGACCACGCCCACCGCCACGTCCTGCCAGTACTGCTGGACGCCGATGACGATCAGTCCGGTGTTCAGCACGGCCGGGATGAACACGCCGATGACGGTCCCCAGCACCGAGCCGCGCCCGCCGAAGAGGCTCGTGCCGCCCAGCACCACCGCCGTGATGACCTTGAGGTTGTCGGTCGAGTGGCCGGCGATCGAGGTGGTGCCGTAGGAGGCCAGCCACATCACCGCGCCGAGCCCGGCGAGCAGACCCATCAGGGCGTAGACCTTGACCAGGTGCGCGCCGACGCGGATGCCCGCGCGGCGGCTCGCGGCCGGGTTGGAGCCGATGGCGAAGGTGTGGGTGCCGAACCGGGTGAGGCCCAGCACCAGGCCGAACACCAGCGTGACGACCGCGGCGAGGATCACCAGCCATGGAATGCCGAGCAGCTTGCCGTAACCGAGCGTGTTCTGCAGGTTGTTCGCCGCGGTGTCGGCCGGATCCTGGCCGCCGGTCGCGAGTTCGGCGATGCCGAGCGCCGCCCCTAGGCCGCCGAGGGTGACGATGAGCGGCGGCACCTTCTCCGTCGCGACGACGGCCCCTTGGAGCGCGCCCCAGGCGGCGCCGACCGCGAGCGCGATGGCCACGCAGGCCGCGACCGTGCCCCAGCCCGCTCCGGCTCCGCCGTGGTGGATGTTCCACTCCCCCGCCGCGACCGCGGCCAGGACGAGCACCGAGCCGATCGACAGGTCGATGCCCGCGGTGATGATCACGTACGTCATGCCGACGCCGAGCACCAGGTAGATCGCCGCGTTGACGGCGATCTGGGTGAGGTCGTAGGTGGTGAAGAACTTGCCGGGGGCGGCGATGGTGAAGAACACGACGAGCGCGGCGAGGATGAGGAAGGTCCACAGTTCGCCGATCCCGGCGGCCCGGCGCAGCAGCGGCGGCGTCCGGGCGACGAACGTCCGCGCGGGCGGACGCTGCCCGGTCTCGGTCGTCGTCATCGGACCTCCTCGTCGGACGGCTGCGGCTCGGCCTGCGGCTCGAGCCGCTGCTCGGGTCGCGACTCGGCTCGCACTTCGGCTTGCATCTCGGGTTCCTGCGGGGACGGCAGGTCGGCGCGGTCCAGGGAACCGGTCATCGCGCCGACCAGCTCCTCGATCGAGGTGTCCGCCGCCCGCAGCGAGGCGACGCGGCGGCCCAGCCGGAGCACCTCCACCCGGTCCGCGACCGACAGCACCTCGGGCATGTTGTGACTGATCAGCACGACGCCGATGCCACGGTCCGCCACCCTCCGCACGGTCTCCAGCACGCGTGCGCGCTGGACCACGCCCAGCGCGGCGGTGGGTTCGTCCAGGAAGACGACCCGGTTGGCGAAGGCCACCGCGCGGGCCACGGCAACGGACTGGCGCTGGCCGCCGGAGAGGGCGGCCACGGGGACGGTGGGGTCCTTGAGGGTGACGCCGAGCTCGGCGAAGGCGCGCACCGCGTCGCGGCGCATGGCCGACCGGTCCAGTACGCCGAGCCGGCCCAGCACGCCCTTGCGTACCAGCTCACGGCCCAGGTAGAGGTTGGCCGGAGCGTCCAGGTCCTGTGCCAGGGAGAGATCCTGATAGACCGTCTCCACTCCGGCGCGCCGCGCGTCCTGCGGCCCGCCGAAGCGCACCGGCGCTCCGTCCAGCAGGATCTCCCCGCCGTCCGGGGCGAGGACGCCGGAGAGGACGCCCACCAGCGTCGACTTGCCCGCGCCGTTGTCGCCGATCAGGGCGACCACCTCGCCGGCGTAGGCCGCGAAGTCGGCTCCCTGCAACGCCTGCACATGCCCGAACCGCTTGATCACGCCGCGTGCTTCCAGCAACGGCTCCGCCACGGCACACCTCCCCCGCGAGACGACGAGGACAACGTTGTCGTCGTTGGCTTCGGATTGAACAGGTAAGCTGACAGCACGTCAATGCCTCACGCAGGCCTGTCGTTTGTCTCCACGAAATCGGCAACGTTGTCTATGCTGTGCCGCAGTCCGGCGTTCCCGCAGGCGTTCCCCGGAAGGGACGGTGGCCCGCAGATGCCCGCCAGCACGGATCGTCCCGGAGGCTCGATCAGGCCCACCATGAAGGACGTCGCCGCGGCGGCGGGCGTCGGCCTGAAGACCGTCTCGCGCGTCGTCAACGGCGAGGCCGGGGTCAGCGAGGCCACGGCCGGGCGCGTGCGCGCCGTCATCGACCAGCTCGGCTTCCGCCGCAACGACGGCGCCCGGCTGCTGCGTCAGGGCGCGCGGACCGGCAGCGTCGGCCTGCTGCTGGAGGACGTCGCCGATCCGTTCTACTCGCAGCTGAGCCGGGCCGTCGAGGAGGTCGTGCGCGCCCACGACTCACTGCTGCTGACCGGTTCCTCCGCCGAGGACTCCGCGCGCGAGCGCGCCCTCGCGCTCGGCTTCTGCGCGCGGCGCGTGGACGGGCTGATCGTGGTGCCCACCTCCGCCGACCACGCCTACCTCGCCCCCGAGGCGGCCGCCGGCACGGCGCTGGTCAGCGTGGATCGCCCGATGCCCGGCCTGGAGGTGGACACCGTCCTCGCCGACAACCGCGCCGGAGCCGTCGCAGGCACCGCCCACCTGCTGCGCCAGGGCCACCGCCGGATCGGCTACCTCGGCGACGCCCCGGACATCTTCACCGCCGCGGAGCGGCTGGCCGGCTACCGGCAGGCCATGGCGGACGCGGGCTGCCCCGTCGAGGAGCCATGGATCGCCATGGGCCGCCCCGATCCGCTCGGTCTGCGGTTCGCGCTCGCGCGCATGCTCTCCGATCCGCACCCGGTCACCGCCCTGATGTGCGGCAACAACCGCACCACCGTCGCGGTGCTGCGCGAGCTGGCGGGGCGTCAGGAACGCCCCGCTTTGGTCGGGTTCGACGACTTCGAGCTCGCCGACCTGCTCGCCGTCCCGGTCACGGTGGTGGCGCAGGACCCGGCCCTGATGGGTCGCACCGCCGCCGAACTCCTCTTCCGCCGCCTCCGCGGCGAACCCGCCGCGCCTCAGCACATCCTCGTCCGCACCCGCCTCATCCCCCGCGGCTCCGGCGAGATCCCGCCCTGACGGGCCCTGCTCGGCGAAGCCGGCCTCAGCCGGGAGGGCGTCGACGCGGGCGCGGTGGTCGGCTCGCCAGTCGTCGAGGGTCTGCGCGGCCTCCTTCGCGACCCTTGGCCCGCACCGCCGAGAGGGTCTCCGCAGCGCGGGCGCGCGGGGTCACCACGACGCCCTCCTCGTCGGCGACCACGATGTCGCCCGCGTGCACGGTCACGCCCCGCAGACGGCGGGCTCCCCGAGCGGCCGGGCGGCGGCCTTGCCCCCGGGCACCGGCACCACGCCGCGCGCGAGCACCGGGTCGACGACCCGGAGCAGGCGGCCCGCCACGGCGTCACCGCGCCCTTCCGGCACGCGGACTTCGACGTGCGACTGGCGCGGGAGGTGCGGGAGGATCCACGGGAGGGGGAGGGGAAGGAGTGACCGTGCGGTCCTTCGTCTACGAGGCCCTGCCCATGCGGGTCGTCTTCGGGCCCGGCGCGCTGGGCTCCCTGCGCGCCGAGACGGAACGACTCGGGCTGCAGCGGGTGCTGGTGCTGTGCACGCCCGGTCAGCGCGCGCTCGCCGACCGGGCGGCCGCGCTGCTGGCCGAGCGGGCGGTCGGCGTCTTCGCGGAGGCCCGGATGCACGTGCCGGTCACGACGGTGGCCGCCGCGGCAAGGGCGGCGCGCGCCGCGGAAGCCGACGGCTGTGCGGCGGTCGGCGGCGGGTCGACGGTCGGGCTGGCCAAGGCGTTGGCGCTGCGCCACGGCCTCGCGGTGGTCGCCGTCCCGACGACCTACGCCGGCTCGGAGATGACGCCGATCTGGGGGCTGACCGAGAACGCCCGCAAGCAGACCGGCCGCGACCGCGCGGTGCTGCCGCGCACCGTCCTGTACGACCCGGAACTGACGCGCGCGCTGCCCGTCCCGGTGTCGGTGACCAGCGGTCTCAACGCGATGGCCCACGCCGTGGAGGCCCTGTACGCCCCCGACGGCTCCCCCGTCGTCGCCGCGATGGCCGAGCAGGGCGTGCGCGACCTCGCGGTCGCCCTGCCGGCGATCGCCGACCGCCCGGACGACCTGGACGCCCGCGCCGCCGCCCTGCAGGGCGCGTGGCTGTGCGGGGCCTGCCTCGGCGCCACCACCATGGGCCTGCACCACAAGCTCTGCCACGTCCTCGGGGGCCTGCTCGACCTCCCGCACGCGGAGACGCACGCGGTGATGCTCCCCTACGTCGCGGCCTTCGACCTGCCAGCCGCGCCGGAGGCCCGCGCGGCCCTGGCCCGCGCCCTCGGCGCGGACGACCCGGCCGCGGCGCTGGCGTGCCTCGCGGAGCGGCTCGGCGCGCCGCGGACCCTGCGCGGGCTCGGCGTGCGGCACGAGGACCTGGGCCGGGTGGCCGACGAGGTCCTGGCCGCGCCCTACGCCAACCCGCGCCCGGTCGGTCGCGCCGAGCTGGACGAGCTGCTGGAACGGGCCTGGTCGGGGACGTGACCGACGACCGGCCCGGACCACGCTCCGACCAGGCCCGCACAGACTCGGGCCCGCACAGACTCGGGCCGGGTCAGGCGGGGGCCGGGCCGGGCGGTGCCAGGCGAGGCCCGGCGCCGGGCTACGGCTGAGGCACGTAGCGGACCGTCAGGGTCGCCGAGCGGGCCGTCGCGCTGCCCGGCTCGGGGACGAACGCGACCGTGCCGGTGCCGGCGCAGGGCAGGACCAGGCTGGTCGGAATGGCCACCTTGACGGCGTAGAAGCCCAGCGTCACCGGCGGGGTCGTCGAGACGGGGCCGAAGTTCACCACCACGTCCGTGGCGGCGGAGCCCGTGTAGCCGACGTCGACGGTGCCGGAGGCGGGCGCGGGCAGGACCTCGACGGTCTGCCCGGGCAGGGGGTGGCCGGTCTCGCCCGCGGTGACGGGGCCGAAGCATGCCATCTGGATCGCGGCGTCGGTGCTTGCGCCGTCGACCAGGCCGGTGAAGAACTGGTTCGGACCGATCGGCGCGGGGTCGACGACGCCCGCGGCGTGGGCGGCGGGCGCGACGGCCGTGGCCAGGACGGCGGCCAGGCCGAGAGCTG
This sequence comes from Streptacidiphilus neutrinimicus, assembly GCF_000787815.1. Taxonomy (GTDB): domain Bacteria; phylum Actinomycetota; class Actinomycetes; order Streptomycetales; family Streptomycetaceae; genus Streptacidiphilus; species Streptacidiphilus neutrinimicus. Next base: position 243,372 of record NZ_BBPO01000002.1, on the reverse strand, counting down.
CGGCGGCGGTGGCCGCGGCACGGAGCGGGTGACGCGTGGTGCGGGCGGATGTGCGCGATGCCATGAATTCCTCCCGGAGGTGCGGACCCGTGCGGCGCCCGGAGCCGGGCGCCCGACGCCATGGTGGAGCGCCTGGCAGGAACAGGGCAATGCTGCGGGGTTGAACATTCCGGGCGCCGGGCGCGCCACGCGATTCACCCTGCGGATCCTCGCCCGGCGCGGGAGACTGGGCTCTGATGCCCGAGGTCGCCCCTCTCCCCGCCGCCGGGCGGGGCGGCCCGACCGAGCGGACGGAGATCACCATGACCCAGCAGAGCCCCAGCGGCGAGGACTCCGTCCTCGCCCGGATCCACGAGCTCGTGGGCGAGGAGCGGGATCTGCGCGACCAGCTCGCCGCCCAGCAGATCGACGCCGACACCGAACGCGGCCGGCTGGCCGCCGTGGAGACCCAACTCGACCAGTGCTGGGACCTGCTGCGCCAGCGGCGGGCCCGTCTCGACGCGGGTCAGGACCCGGACGAGGCACGGGTGCGTCCGGCCTCGGAGGTGGAGAACTACCTGTCGTAGCCGGGGGGTCGTCGCCGGACGCTCGCCGGCTGCGGCGGAGGCCCGCCCGGATGTGTGGGCCACACGCGTCGCCCTGACGGTCGGCCGAAAATCCGTCGAGGCCGACGGGGGCCCGGGGCACGATGGTGCGTATGACGACGACATTGATCACCGGGGCCAACAAGGGCCTCGGCTTCGAGACCGCCCGCCGCCTTGTCGCGGACGGCCACACCGTCTACCTGGGCAGCCGGGACGAGGCACGCGGCCGCGCCGCCGCGTCGAACGTCGGCGCGCGGTTCGTCCAGCTGGACGTGACCGACGACGCCTCGGTCGAGGCGGCCGTGAAGTCCGTGGAGGCGGACGGCGGGCTGGACGTGCTGGTCAACAACGCCGGCATCGAGCAGTACTCCCCTGACGACCGCATCATCGGCGCTGCGGAGCTGACCGCCGACGTGATGCGCGACGTCCTGGAGACCAACGTGGTGGGCCTGGTCCGGGTGACCCACGCGTTCCTGCCGCTGCTGGCGCGCTCGGCCGCGCCGGTGGTGGTCAACGTCAGCAGCGGCCTGGCGTTCGTCAGCGAGGTGGCCGATCCCGCCAGTTCCCGCTACCACTACCCCGGCGTCGCCTACCCCGCGTCCAAGGCGGCGGTGAACATGATCACCGTCCAGTTCGCCAAGGCCTTCCCCGGCATGCGCATCAACGCCGTGGAGCCCGGCCACACCGCGACCGACATCAACCGGCACGCCGGCCGTCAGACCGTGGAGCAGGGCGCGGAGATCATCGTGCGGATGGCCTCCGTCGGTCGGGACGGCCCGACCGGCGGCTGCTTCACCGCGGACGGCCCGTTGACCTGGTGACCGCGCTCTCCGGCACCCGACCCGTGATCAGTGGCCCAGTTCCCCGAGCGCGCGGTCGAGCGTCGCGGTGAAGAAGTCGACGGCCTCCGCGTCGATGCACAGCGGCGGCTTGATCTTCAGCACGTTGAGGTGGTCGCCGGTGGGCTGGACGACCACACCGAGGCCGAGCATCCGGTCGCACAGCTCCGCCGTCTCCTCCGTGGCGGGCTCCAGCGTCGCGCGGTCGCGGACCAGTTCCAGACCGAGGTAGAGCCCCGAGCCGTGGACGGCGCCGACGAGCGGATGACGCTCGCCGAGCGCCTCCAGCCCGGCCTTCAGCCGCGCCCCGACGCGGACGGCGTTGCCCTGCAGGTCCTCGTCGCGCAGCACGTCGAGGACGGTGCTGCCGACGACGCTGGAGACGGGGCTGCCTCCGGTGGAGGAGAAGAAGTAGCCCTGATCCCGGTAGCGTTCGGCGACCGCCCTGGAGGTGATCACCGCGCCGAGCGGGTGCCCGTTGCCCATGGCCTTGGCGACGCAGACGACGTCCGGGACGACGCCCTGCTGCTCGAAGCCCCAGAACCAGTGCCCGAGCCGTCCGTAGCCGACCTGGACCTCGTCGGCGACGGCCAGGCCGCCGTGGCGGCGGACGGCGGCGTAGAGCTGCGCCAGATAGCCGTCGGGCAGGGCCACGCCGCCCGCGTTGCCGTAGAACGTCTCCGCGACGAAGGCTCCGGGCGCCCGCCCTGAGGCGGCGAGTGCGTCGATCTGCCGGACCGCCTCGGGCGCGTAGCGGGCGGCCTCGGCGCCCCGGTGGCGGCCCCGGTAGGAGTTGGGCGAGTCCACCGTGTGCACCCAACCGGGGCGGGTCGCCAGGGCGTTGGGGTTGTCCTGCAGGGAGGTGGACACGGCGTCGGAGGCGTAGGTCCAGCCGTGGTAGGCCTCGCGCAGCGCCACCACGTCGTGGCGGCCCGTCGCGCCGATGGCCAGACGGATGCCCAGATCCACGGCCTCCGAGCCGGAGTTGACGAGGAAGACGGTGTCCAGCGGCTCGGGCAGGAGCGCGGCGAGGCGCTCGCTGAACTCGACCACGGAGGCGTAGTGGAAGCGCGAGTTGGTGTTGAGCCGACGCAGCTGCCGGGTGACGGCCTGCTCTACGGCGGGGTGGGCGTGGCCGATCGCACTGACGTTGTTGACGATGTCGAGGTAGGCGCGGCCCTGGTCGGAGACCAGGTGGTGCCGCCAACCGCGCTCGATCCGCGGCGGGTCGTCGTAGTAGTGCCCCTGCACGGCGGCGAAGGAGGCCGCGCGCCGCGCCAACAGGTGGCTCTCCACAGGACTTTCGGCGCCGGGCAGGCCCAGCAACGGCGTCGGGTCGGCGGTGAGGGCGAGCCACCCGGCGGCGTACTCGGGCCGGACCAGCCGCGGCACCTCGGGCGGCCCGGCTCGGTGCAGCGCGATGTGGACGCGGGCGCCGGCCCGCAGTGCGACGAGCGGGTCCCCGGCTCGGGCCAAGGCGTCGGCCCGGACGAGGGCCCGGCCGTCGTCGAAGGACAGACGGAGCGTCAAATCACCGCCGTCGAAGGTGTGGCAGATGTCGCCTCCGGGCCCGTCGTCCGCGGCGCGCAGGACGCGTCCGGACACGGGGGCCCGCACGACCACGTCGCGGCCGACCCAGAGGTCGAGGCCGGTGGGGACGGTGGCGGGCGAGGTGGCGGCCAGAGCCTGGGAGCGGCTCAACCGCGGCCTGCCGTACGGCGCGAGGACCGCGGCCGCGCCCTCGCCGAGCAGCGCCCCGGCGAGCCGGTCCTCGACCCCCGCCTCCAGCCACGCGCCGCGGTCCATGGCGTCGGAGTCGGCGGACAGGTCGAGCAGGGCGATGTCGTCCGCCTTCAGCTCCGCGACGAGGGCCGCAACGGCCTCGGGGGCCTCGACCGCATCCCGCGCGCTGGCGGGCGCGGGCGCGTCCAGACCGAGCCGGTGAAGGACGAGGCCGGTCATCACCTCCGACGGCACGCTCGTCGCCTGCTCGAAGATCCGCCACTCACGGTCCAGCGCCGCGCGGGCGTAGGCGTTGCCGTCGCCGTCGACCGCGGCCTGGTGGCGGCCGCTGGCCACGAGTGTCGCGGCGCGCAGCACCACGAGCGGCCACAGCGCCCGCGCCTCGGCGGTGCTGAGCGGGCGCTCGGCGTGGAAGGCCGTGACGGCGGGCAGCACCTCGTGCGGCTCCACGCCGTCGTGATGCAGCAACGAGGAGAGCGGGACGGCGAGTTCGCTGACGGCCCAGCTCGTGGCGACGTCGCCGAAGTCGATGACGCCGTCCGGGGTGCGCAGCGGGTCGCCCACGGCGGCGACCAGGTTGTCGTCGGTCAGGTCCATGTGCACGGCCTGGCGCGGCAGTTGCTCGCGCAGGGCGTCGAGCGCGCGCCAGGCGTGCTCAGCGGCGGCCGCGACCGCGGCGCGCTGGGCCGGGTCGTCGACGTGCTCCAGCAGCAGGGCGAGGACGCGGTCGGCGTACTGGAGGTCCCACTGCAGCACCCGGTCGAGCCCGGGATGGTCGAAGTCTCGCAGCGTGGCGCTGACCCGGCCCGCGATCGCGCCCATCGCCGCGACGGCGCGCGACGACAGGTGGCGCGGTCCGGTGAGCGTGCCGCCCGGCAGATACCGCAGCAGCCGGGCCGTGACCGGCCCGGACGCGGTCTCCACGACGGCGGACCGCGCGGCGCCGTCCTCCGCGCGCAGCACGGTGGCGACGCGCAGCGCGGGGTGCGCGGCCGCGATCCGGTCCGCGGCCGCGTCCTGCGCCTCGATCTCGGCGGGGCCGAACGCCGGGTTGGCGATCTTCAGCACGGCGACGGCCGCGCCGTTCTCGCCGCGCACCA
>NZ_BBPO01000002.1:227560-238949 GCF_000787815.1 Streptacidiphilus neutrinimicus | reverse complement strand
GCCGAACGCCGGGTTGGCGATCTTCAGCACGGCGACGGCCGCGCCGTTCTCGCCGCGCACCAGGAAGTTCGCGTCCTGCTGACTGCCGAGCTCCTCGACCGGACCGTCGAGCCCCAGGCCCGCGGCGATCCGCCGCGCCTGCTCGGCGCCGACCTGCGGCGCGGGGAGCGCCTCATGGGCGAAGAAGTCGATGGGCATCTGCGTTCCCGACGGCTGGAGGGCGTGGACGACGTTCTCACCCTACAACCTGATCGCGCGATCAGCGAGCATCCGACAATTGATTCCGTCGCCATCACAATCGATTCGAGTGCAGGCAGTCAATGTGCCGTACGCCAGGCGCCCTGCCGAGACCCCGTTTCCGTCCGGGAGAACAGCGCTTAGGCTGCGACGCATGAGTGATCGTCTGACGGTGGGACTGGTCGGGGCCGGGCCGTGGGCCGGGATGGCGCACGCGCCGGCGCTGGCGGCCGGACCCGCGACGGAGCTGGCCGGGGTCTGGGCACGGCGCACGGAGGCGGCCGCGGAGCTCGGCGGGCGGTTCGGCGCGCCCGCGTTCGCGCGGCTGGAGGAGCTGTTCGACGCCTGCGAGGCGGTGGCGTTCTGCGTGCCGCCGGACGTGCAGGCCGAGTTGGCACTGCGCGCGGTCCGGGCCGGCAAGGCGGTGCTGCTGGAGAAGCCGCTCGCGATGGAACTGGAGGGCGCGCGGCGCCTCGCGGACGCCGTCGCCGAGGCGGGCGTCGTCTCGCAGATGGTGCTGACCGCCCGCTACACGGCCGCCACCCGGGAGTTCCTGACGCGGGCCCAGGCCGTGCGGCCGCTGGGCGGCGTCGGCGTCTTCACCGGCTCCCTCCAGGACGGCCCGTTCGCCACCCCGTGGCGGCTGGAGCGCGGCGCGCTGCTGGATCTCGGCCCGCACCTCGTGGACCTGCTGGACGCGGCGCTGGGCCGGGTCGTGGCGGTGCGCGCGCAGGGCGACCCGCTGGGCTGGGTGGCCCTCACCCTGGAGCACGAGAGCGGCGCGCTGAGCCAGGCGGGGATGACGGCGTTCGCCGGCGGCTCGCTGCCCGCGCCGCGCGTGGAGGTCTTCGGCGCGGACGGGCACGCACGGCTCGCCTGGCCGGAGGCACTGGAGGAGCCGTTCACACGGATGGTCGCGGAGTTCGCGCAGGCGGTCCGCACGGGCGCGGGCCACCCGCTCGACGCCCGCCACGGCCTGCGCCTCCAGGAACTGCTGGCACAGGCCGAGGCGCAGCTCTGACGCTCAGGCGGGCTTCACGGCACTCCGTGAAGTGACCCCGTGCCCCCGTGGCGCCCCGCGCTCGGACGGCCGGGGCGTCGGCTGCGGGCCCACGCACACCCCGCGTCACCTGGGGCCCCGCGGCCCGCCGGCCCGGCACGACGGGGTTCCGGCCCGGCGGTCCAGAACCCCGTCGCGTGCGGCCCGGACTCAGACCTGCGGGCCGGCCGGGTCGGTGACCAGCGCCCGAGGCGCGAGCGGCGCCTTCGTGGTGGGCGAGGTCTGGACGGGCGGGATCGGGCCGTGCAGCACCTCCTGCTCGAGCGCCCACGTCCACACCTCGGCCAGCGCGTTCGGCACGATCTGGACCAGGTGCGAGGGCGCGAAGTAGTGGTAGCCGTAGTCGAGGCGGGCGTGGTTGTGCCCGTCGACCAGCGGCTCGCTGGTGGCCGTGGCCGCGGTGGCGACCAGGCCGGTGTGGCTCTTGGTGTTGTCGGGCCCGGCGTAGGTCACCACGATGTCGCCGGGCTTGGCCAGCTCGGGGTGGTCGCCGAGGTCGACGCCGATGCCGCTGTCGTGCACGTAGTCGTAGAGGTTGTGGTACTGCGGCAGGTCGGAGATCAGCAGCAGGTCGTACACCTCGCCGTTCGGGGCGTGGTAGGTGAAGTAGTCGTCCTGCGGGGCGTCGGGGCTCAGGCCCGGGATCAGCCCGGCCGCCGCGAGCGAGCGGGCGACGAACTCGGCGCACTGGTAGTTCGGCTGGTCGGCGCCGCCCGCGACGGGCGTGCTGTCGTTCCACGCCGTCCAGTTCCAGTGCGCGTCGGCGTAGCGGACCTCGGCGGCGCGCATCAGCGCGTCGACGGGCGACTCGTCGGTCGACGCGTGCCCGTGCACGTGCCCGGACGCGTGGCCGGACGCGGGCGCGGTCCTCGGCGCGGCCGAGGCCGACGCGGCCAGTGCCGGGCCGACGGCCAGGGCGAGCGCGGCGACGAAGGCGGCCGCGCCGAGGCGGCGTCCGACGGGCAGCCGTCGGCCGGTGGTGTGGCTCATGGAAATCCCTTGCGCATGCGACGTCCCGCGCGGCGGGGAGGCGGCCGCGCACAGGCGGACGTCATTCGATCACATGCCCCCCACCCACTTGACCATCCGACCCACCCCGGGCGTTGCCTCGGGACGCGGGTTGACAGGTGTGAATCAGGTGAACAGACGGAGGGTCATGATCCGTATACCGCCGGACGGGCCCCTCCGCCCGACCGGCTGCTCACCTGACCGGCCGCCTGCCCGACCGGCCGCTCGCCGGCCCACTGGCCCGCAGCAGGCTCACAGCCCCATCGGCCGGTCCCGCGGCACGACCGGCACCGGCAGCGCCGAGACGCCGGTCGGGCTGAGGTAGGCGTCGACACAGGCCGCCGCGGCGCGGCCCTCGGCGACGGCCCAGACGACGAGCGACTGCCCGCGTCCCGCGTCGCCGGCGACGAAGACGCCGGGCCGTCCGCCCGCGTAGCGGGCGTCGCGCGCGAAGGCTCCCGTGGCGGTGGCCCGCAGGCCCAGCTGCTCGGCGAGACCGTGCTCCGGGTTCTCCGGCCCGCTGAAGCCAAGGGCCAGCAGCACCAGGTCGACCGGGATGGTCCGCTCCGTGCCCGGCAGCGGCCGCCTGGTGCCCGTCTCGGCGTCGGCCAGGCTGAGCGACCGCACCCGCCCCGCGGCGTCGCCCTGGAACCGGACGGTCGCGGCAGAGAACACCCGGACGTCACGCAGCGCGTCCTGCGGCGGCAGGCCGCTGCTGTCGCCCGCCAGGACCGCGCCGTCGCGGACGAGCTCCTGCCCCTCCTGGTGCGCGGGGCTCATCCGGTGGACCCGCGCGTGGACCGGCCAGGGCTCGTCGTCGGCGCGCTGGACGCCGGGCTGCGGCTTGATGTCGAGCTGGACGACGGAGGCGGCGCCCTGCCGCAGCGCGGTACCGAGGCAGTCCGCGCCGGTGTCCCCGCCGCCGATGATCACGACGTGGTGGCCCTCCGCGCTGATGGCGGGCCGGTCGTAGTCGCCCTCCTGCACCCGGTTGGCCTGCGTGAGGTACTCCATCGCCTGGTGGACTCCGGCCAACTCGCGTCCTGAAACCGGGAGTTCACGCGCAGCGGTGGCGCCGACCGCGACCACCACGGCGTCGTGCCGCCGCAGCAGCGTGCCCGCGTCCAGCTCGCCGCCCACGTCCATGCCGGTCCGGAAGACCGTTCCCTCGGCGGCCAGTTGGTCGAGCCGCCGGTTCAGGTAGTCCTTGTCCATCTTGAACTCGGGTATGCCGTACCGCAGCAGTCCGCCGACGCGGTCGTCGCGCTCGTAGACGACCACCGTGTGCCCGGCGCGGGTCAGTTGCTGTGCGCAGGCGAGCCCGGCGGGGCCCGAGCCGATGACGCCCACGCTCTTTCCCGAGAGCCGCTCCGGGACCTGCGGGCGCACCCAGTCCTCCTCCCAGGCGCGGCTCGCGATGGCGGCCTCGACAGCCTTGATCGTCACGGGCGCGTCATCGATCCCGAGGACGCAGCCGCTCTCGCAGGGCGCGGGACAGAGGAACCCGGTGAACTCGGGGAAGTTGTTCGTGGCGTGCAGCCGCTCCGCGGCCTCGCGCCAGTCGGCGCGCGCGACCAGCCCGTTCCATTCCGGGATGAGGTTCCCGAGCGGGCAGGCGTGGTGGCAGAACGGGATGCCGCAGTCCATGCACCGGCTCGCCTGGTCCTGGACGATCGGCAGCGACCGCCCCGGCGCGTGCACCTCGCGCCAGTCCCGCACCCGCTCCGGCACGGGCCGCAGCGGCCACTCCTGGCGCGGCGTGCGAAGAAAATCCCAGATGTCAGGGATGTGGCGTTCGTCCACAACTCAACGGTAGGACTCGCCCTCCGCGGTCGGCAAAAGGTCGGCCCCCTGCTCGCCGCCCGGGCTCGCGGAATCGGCTTGCCGCGCAGGCTCGCCGCCCGGCCTCACCGCCAGGGCCGGGTCCGGTGCGCGGCGACGCGCAGGCGGGTCCCGCAGCGGGTCGAGCGGTAGCGCTGCGGCGCGCGACGTCCGGCGTCGATGAAGTAGCGGGCGCAGCCGGGCGCCGCGCAGCGGCCCCAGGCGCAGCGGCCGCGCTCGCCGAGCCACAGCGCCAGGGCGAGGGCCGCCGTGGAGACCAGCCAGTGGATCAGCCCGGCGTCCTGCGGGGCACGGGCGTGGACCGGCCCGGCGTCCTGCGGGGTACGGGCGTCGACCGGCCCGGCGTCCTGCGGGGTACGGGCGTGGACCGCCCAGGGCCGGCGGGGCAGCCGGACCAGGCGGGGCCGGAACGGGTACCGGTCGAGCAGCGCGTTGACGGCGTCGGCGGCGTCGTCCACGTCGTCCAGGTCCAGAACGGCGGCGAGGAGCCCTGGCGGCCTCGCGCAGCTCCGGCACCGAGGCGTCCTCGAGGTGGAGAGCGGCGCGCCGTGCCGGTCCACCACGGCCTGCAGCGCGGCCGCGGTCAGCTCCTCCTCACCCCGGAAGGTGTTGACGAGCTCGGCCACGCTCTTTGCCCAAGGCTACCGCCCAGTGCCGTCCGGGCACTCGCCTGCCCCACGTGCGCCTCGCCGACGGCGCCTCCAGCCTCGACCTCGTCGGCCCCGGCTTCACCCTCCTGACCGCCCACGAGAGCCCGGCCCGGCGGCGCCTGGCCGAGTCTGCGCGGCGGTCCGGCACCCCCGTGACGCCGCGATCTCCGGACGCGACTGCCGACCCGGCGGGGTGGAACCGCCTGACCGCCCGGGACGGCGGCACGGACGCGGTGCTGGTCCGCCCGACGGACACGTCGCCTGGTGCGGCACAGCGCCGGCGACAGGCCTTCAGGACGTGCTTCTTCGCATTGTCGCCCGTTGACCGAATGTCTCACCTGGATGCCGCCCCACGACCGGACAACCGCGCAATGCGACTAATCGTCAGCAAGGCTTCGGCCACACCGCGATGATTCACGGCCAATTCTCACGGTAACCGTCGGTGCACATTTCGTTCCTCTTCGCGGGCATTTCACAGTTGGTCGACCGGGCTCCGCTACTTGGTGTAACGTCTGCCGCCAAGCGCAGCTTCGTGGGGCGAATTCCCGGTCCCGCGTGCGCATTTGCAATTCCAGGGGCCGTCCGGCCCTGTTCAGCCCGCCCGAAAAGGGGTCCTGAACATGATCACGAACGCTTCGTCGTCCGGCACGCCGGCTCCGATACCCGGCTCGCCGCTCGACGCGTACAACCACGGCATCGCGTACGACATGGGCGTGCACCAGATCGCCCGGCTCTTCGCGCTGATCGCGTATACCCTCATGATCGCCACGCTCCTGCTGGGGGTGATCCTCCGTCTGCGGCTGCTCGAACGGTACGTCAACCGCCCCACCATCTACGGGGCCCACATGTCCCTCGGCCTGAGCGCACTCATCTTCGGCGCCCTGCACGGGCTGACCTTCATGTACCAGCCGATCTGGCACATCGGGACGGTGCAGTTGCTCATCCCCTTCGCCGGTGGGGTGCAGCGGATGCCGGTCGGCTTCGGCATCCTCGGCACCGAACTCGCCATCGCGGTCGGCTGCTCGGTGTGGCTTCAGCGACGGGTCGGCTACCAGCGGTGGCTGAGATTCCATCAGCTGGCCTACGCCTCTTTCGCGCTGATCTGGCTGCACATCTTCCTGGTGCACCCCGAGCCGCGGCATCTGAACCTCGTGGCGGTCGGCATCGCGATCGGCGCGGGCGTGTGCCTGCTGGCCTTCCTGTTCCGGGCGCTGCCCTCGCGGTCGCGACTGCGCGGGCGCGCCTTCCGCTCCAACGGCGGTGAGGCATGACCGGTCCCCTGGTGACGCATCCCTCCGGGCAGCCGTACCCGCAGTACCCGGTCCGGCCGACCCAGCTGCCGGCGCACCCGGCCCAGACGTCCGGCCAGGCGCCGCTCCCCGCACCTGTCCACGCTCCGGCCCAGACGCCGGTCCGCGGGGACGCCTTCGGCTCGGCCGAGCCGGTGCTGGTGCCGGAGCGGCGGCCGGTCCGGGTCAGCGTCGACAACAACCGCTGCCACATCTACGGCATCTGCCAGCAGGAGGCGCCGGAGGTCTTCCGCATCTCCAACGAGGGATCCCTCCACTACACCGGCAACGTCCGCGCCGAGTTCGCCGCCAAGACGCGTCAGGCGGCCCGGTGCTGCCCGATGCAGGCGATCCGGGTCCAGGGCGGCGGCCCCACCGCCGGCCGCCGGCCCGCCCCGCCGCTGCGCAGCGGCACGGGCATGCGCGAGCGTCGCAAGCGCATCGTCGTCGCCGGAGGCGGTCTCGCCGGCGTCAGCGCGGCCGCTCGCCTGCGGGACCGCGGCTTCGGCGGCGAACTCGTGATCGTCGGGGAGGAGCGGCACCTGCCCTACAGCCGCCCTCCGCTGTCCAAGCAGTACCTCGCGGGCGAGCTGCCGGGCGACGAGCTGACGTTCCGGACGGACGAGGCGCTCGACGCGCACTGGCTGCTGGACACGCCGATGACCGGCCTCGACCTGGCGCACAGTGCGGTGCTCCTGCGCGGCGGCGAGCGGCTGCCCTTCGACGGGCTCGTCCTCGCCACCGGGGTGGACGCCAAACGCCTGCCCGAGGCGCCGGTCTTCAGCGACCGGGTGCGAACCATCCGGACGATCGAGGACGCCGCCGCCGTCCGCGCCGCCCTGCACGAGGCCCGCGCCCACCGCGTCGTGATCCTCGGCGGCGGCTTCGTCGGCTGTGAACTCGCCTGCACCGCACGGGAACACGGCATGGACGTGACCCTCGTGGTGCACAGCGCGCCGCTGCTGCGCCGGGTGCTCGGCGCCAAGGTCGGCGAGGTGGTCGGCTCGATCCAGCGCCGCGCCGGCGTCGACGTGCGGGTGAACACGCAGATCACGGATTGGCAGGATCATGGCGACACGCTACGGTTGCGGCTGGACGACGGTTCGCAACTCGACTGCGACTTCGTGGTCCTGGGGCTCGGGAGCGAGCCGCGGACCGAATGGCTACGCGACAGCGGCCTGGAGGTCTCGGACGGGGTGCTCTGCGGTCCCACCTCCCACGTGGTGGACCGGTGGGGACGACTGCTGCCGCACGTGGTGGCGGCGGGCGACGTGGCCCGCTGGCCCAACGTGCGCTTCGACGAGGTCCCACGCCGGGTCGAACACCTCATCCACGCCGTGGAGATGGGCCAGCACGCGGCCGACGCGCTGCTGCGCGGCCCGGCCCGGACCGACCGGTTCACCCCGGTCCCGAGGTTCTGGTCGGAACAGCACGGCACCCGGATCCAGGCCGTCGGCAGCCCCGCCCTCGGCTCCGAGGTGGAGATCGTGGAGGGCTCCCTGCGCTCCGAACGCTTCATCGCCCGCTACATCCGCCCCACCGCCTACGGACCTCAGGTGGTCGGGGTCGTGGCCTTCGACATGCCGGTGGAGCTGCTGGCCTACCGGGACCAGATCGGCCACAACCGCCCGCGCCCGCGTGCGGTCCGCTCCAGGAGGCGCCGTTGATCCCCCGGTCCGAAAGCCCCGGCCCTTCCGGTCGCCGACGTCGCGGCGGCCGGCCCGTCAGCGCCGGGGACCTGATGCGCTCGGCGCTGGCCCTGCCCGCGCGGGCGGGCCTGCGCTGGCTGGTGATCCTGGTCGTGATGGTCGCGGCCATGAGCGCCTACGGCCGGGTCCTGACCACGGCGCCCCCCATGCCGCCCAGCCAGGCCCCGACCCACACGGCGACCCCGGGCAACGCGGCGACCCCGACCAACGGCACGGTCACCTCCATGATCCGCTGAGCCGGCGGCGGACCGGACTCCCGCGCGCCGCGGGTCGCGCCAGCCGCCCGCGGCGCGTCCGCGCGCTCGCGCGCAGGACCCCGGGAGCGGCCCCATCTATGCTGATTTCGTCCGGTTTCAGCTGGATGATCCTTTCCATGCGGTGAACTGCGCAGCTCCGCGCTGCCGGGCAGCGCGGGAGGTGCGTGGGTGTTGAGCCTGACCGGCACGGCTCTGCTGTGGCTGCTGGTGGTCTTCGTCGTGGTGTCCGTGGCGGGCGCCGTGGTGCTGTGGAACCGGGTGCGCGGCCACCGTCTGCTGCGGCTGCTCCAGCGGGTGCTGCTGATCCTCCTGTGCCAGGTCACGGCAATTGCGCTGGTCGCCGCGTGGATCAACAACAGCTACGGGCTCTACACCTCCTGGGCGGACCTGTTCGGCAACGAGAGCGGCGCCACGGTGGCGATGCCGGGACCGCCCGCCGGGCGGGCGGTGTTCGCCCAGGCGAGCGACGGCACCCTGGAGACCTACGTCCACGGCGAGAAGTCCCACCTGTCCGGACAGGTGCTGGTGTGGACCCCGCCGCAGTACGACCAGCCGGCCTACCAGCACACGGCCTTCCCCGTGATCATGCTGCTGCATGGCGTTCCCGGATCGCCCAATTCCTGGACCGAGGACGGCGGCATGCCCACCGCGCTCGCGCGGATGATGGACGAGGGCACGGTCCGGCCCTCGATCGTGGTGATCCCGGTCATCGATCCGGGCGGCGTCGACACCACCTGCAGCGACGTCCCCGGCCACGCGAACGCCACCTGGCTCGCCGACGACGTGCCCACCCTCGTGCGGGCCCACTTCCGGGTCCTGCCCAACCCGCAGGGCTGGGGGCTGGCGGGCCTGTCCACGGGCGGCCTGTGCGCGGCGAAGCTGCCCATGCAGTACCCGCGCGTCTTCACCGCCGGGGCGGCCATGGACCCCGACCCGTTCACCGGCGACGCCTCCGCCCTGCCCGACCCGACCACACGCCTGCACAACAGCCCGCTGTGGCTCGCGGGCCAGAAGCCCGACGTGTCGCTGCTGCTGGCCACCAGCGCCCAGGACCCGATCAGCCCGGTCGGCAACCTGGTCGCCCTGCAGGACGTGATCCAGCCCCCGACCACCGTCGCGCCGCTGCTGATCCTCGCCCAGGGCGGCCACAACTGGGGAACCTGGCAGCGCATGTACCCCGCCGTCTTCCCCTGGCTGAGCCTGCACCTCGCCGTCCCCGCCCCCGCACGGCGCTGACCTCCGCCGTCTGCCGCTCCCGACGCGACACGGGCCGCGAGGCGGACAAGGCTTGGAGCTGTGCCCGCGAGGCGCGCCACGCCGGAGGGTGATCCGCATGGACAAGAAGTGGTGGACGCTGATCGCCGTGTGCGTCGGCACGTTCATGCTGCTCCTGGACGTCACGATCGTCGTGGTCGCGCTGCCGGACATCCAGCGGGCGCTGCACGCGACCTTCAGTGACGTGCAGTGGGTGGTCGACGCCTACGCCCTCGCTCTCGCCTCGTTCCTGCTGACCTCCGGCGTGCTGGCCGACCGCTACGGCCGCCGGCTGCTGTTCCTGATCGGGCTGGTGATCTTCACCGCCGGGTCGCTGCTGTGCGGTCTGGCGCAGACCTCACTGATGCTGATCCTGTCCCGCGCGGGCCAGGGCCTCGGCGGCGCGATCATGTTCGCCACCTCGCTGGCCCTGCTGGGCCACAGCTTCCGCGGCCGCGACCGCGGCATCGCGTTCGGGGTGTGGGGGGCGATCACGGGCGTGGCCGTGTCGCTGGGGCCGATCCTCGGCGGCGTGATCACCACCGGCATCAGCTGGCGGGGCATCTTCCTGGTCAACGTGCCGATCGGCATCGCCGCGCTGGCCGTCACCCGGTGGCGGGTGGAGGAGTCGCGCGCGGCGCATCCCGGCAGGCTGGACCTGGCGGGCTTCGCGCTGCTGACCCTGGGGCTGGTCGGCCTGATCTACGGGCTGATCCGGGCCGGCGAGGTCGGCTGGAGCGACACCGGAGCCATCGTCTCGCTGGTGCTGGGCGGGCTGCTGCTGGTGGGCTTCGTCCTGGTCGAGCACACCGTCACCGACCCGATGTTCGACCTGCGCCTGTTCCGCAAACCGACCTTTGTGGGCGGCCTGGTGGCCGCCTTCGCGATGAACGGCTCGCTCTTTGCGATGCTGCTCTACCTCGTCCTGTACCTGCAGGACATCCTGGGCTACTCGGCGCTGGACACCGGGGTGCGGCTGCTGGTCTCCAGCGGGTCGCTGCTGGTGGCCGCCACCGTGGCGGGCAGGCTGAGCGAACGGGTGTCGGCGCGGTGGCTGATCGGACCGGGTCTGCTCGCCGTCGGGGCGGGCCTGCTGATGATGACCGGGCTCAACGCGCAGAGCTCGTGGACGCACCTGGTCCCCGGCTTCATCGTGTCCGGTATCGGCGCGGGGTTCGTCAACCCCCCGCTGGCCTCCACGGCCATCGGCGTGGTCGAACCGGAGCGGGCGGGCATGGCCTCGGGCATCAACTCCACCTTCCGCCAGATCGGCCTGGCCACCAGCATCGCCGCGCTCGGCTCGATCTTCAGCACCTCGCTGCACAACCGGCTCACCCAGGGGCTGACGGGCACACCGCTGGCGGCCCACTCGGGCCAGATTCTGAACGCCGTGCGCCAAGGCCAGGTCAGCAGCCAGGTCGGCGCAGGCGGGGCCGCGCTCCCGCCCTCACCGCGCTCCCAGCTCGAGACGCTGATCCGGTCGAGCTTCACGGGGGCGCTCAACACGCTGCTGGTGGTGACCGGCGTGCTGGGCCTGGTCGGCGGCGTCGCCTCGATGCTGCTCATCCGCGACAAGGACTTCATCGTCCGGCAGCCGGCGGAGAGCGCGACGACGACCGTCCGCGACCCCCCGGCGTGAGCGCGGCGTGGCCCCCGCTTCGCCCCGGAACGACAATCGGGCCGGGCAGGGCCGAACGGGTCCGCCCGTGTCACCGGTTCGGCTGATCTCCGCCGCGCGGGCGGGCATGTCGGCCCATGCGGGGTCCGTCTCTCGCTAGCGTGCCAACACCCGGCAGACCGCCGCGGTTTGCGGAACATCACCGACACCGGCAGGCGGGCCATCCCCACGTGGGCGCGAGGAGACCCGTGCACGCTCAACCCACCGCCGCTGTCGAAGACGCAGCGACCCGCGAGACCAGGCCCGTCAAGGCGGGCGAGATGATCCTCAAGTGGATGACGACCACTGACCACAAGACCATCGGCACGCTCTACATCGTCACCTCGTTCGCGTTCTTCCTGGTCGGCGGCCTCATGGCGCTGCTGATCCGCACTCAGCTGATCCAGCCGAACAACGACGTGCTGT
>NZ_BBPO01000002.1:226643-227129 GCF_000787815.1 Streptacidiphilus neutrinimicus | reverse complement strand
ACGGGGCGGCCGACTTCGGCTGGTTCGCCTACACGCCGCTGTCCGACGCGATCCACAGCCCCGGCATCGGCGGCGACATGTGGATCATGGGGCTGGCCTTCTCCGGGTTCGGGACCATCCTCGGCTCGGTGAACTTCATCACGACCATCCTGTGCATGCGCTGCCCCGGCATGACCATGTTCCGGATGCCGATCTTCGTGTGGAACGTGCTGCTGAC
Source organism: Streptacidiphilus neutrinimicus (assembly GCF_000787815.1). Taxonomy (GTDB): domain Bacteria; phylum Actinomycetota; class Actinomycetes; order Streptomycetales; family Streptomycetaceae; genus Streptacidiphilus; species Streptacidiphilus neutrinimicus. Next base: position 226,912 of record NZ_BBPO01000002.1, on the reverse strand, counting down.
CGCCGTACTGGTGCTGCTCGCGTTTCCGGTGCTGGCCGCCGCGCTGCTGGCACTGGAGGCGGACCGCAAGTTCGGGGCGCAGGTCTACAACCCCGCCAACGGCGGCGCGATCCTGTGGCAGCACCTGTTCTGGTTCTTCGGCCACCCCGAGGTCTACATCATCGCGCTGCCGTTCTTCGGGATCATCTCGGAGATCATTCCGGTCTTCTCGCGCAAGCCGATGTTCGGCTACTCCTCGCTGATCGCGGCCACCATCGCGATCGCCGGCC
>NZ_BBPO01000002.1:208174-226238 GCF_000787815.1 Streptacidiphilus neutrinimicus | reverse complement strand
TTTCGAGACCCCGATGCTGTGGTGCGTCGGCTTCCTGGTGACCTTCGTCTTCGGCGGCCTCACCGGCGTCATCCTGGCCTCGCCGCCGCTCGACTTCCACGTCTCGGACTCGTACTTCGTCGTCGCCCACTTCCACTACGTGGTCTTCGGCACCGTCGTGTTCGCGATGTTCGCCGGGTTCTTCTTCTGGTGGCCCAAGTGGACCGGGAAGATGCTGGACGAGCGCCTCGGCAAGATCCAGTTCTGGATGCTGTTCATCGGCTTCCAGGCCACCTTCCTGGTGCAGCACTGGCTGGGCGCCGAGGGCATGCCGCGCCGCTACGCCACCTACCTGCCCAGCGACGGCTTCACCACGCTCAACGTCGTCTCCTCCTGCGGTTCCTTCCTGCTGGGTGCGTCGATGCTGCCGTTCCTCTACAACGTCTGGCGGACCGGCAAGTACGGCCAGATCGTCACCGAGGAGGATCCCTGGGGCTACGGCCGGTCCCTGGAGTGGGCGACCTCGAGCCCGCCGCCGCGGCACAACTTCCTCACCCTGCCGCGCATCCGCTCCGAATCGCCCGCCTTCGAGCTGCACCACCCCGCGATCGCGGCGCGCGACTACATGGAGAACGTCGGCGAGGTGCCGGCCCACCTCACCGCCGCCGCCGAACGCGAGGCGCGGCGCAGGTCGGCGGGCGAGGAATAGCGGGAGCCCGGGACCGTGGCCGCCGACGACGAACTCCAAGCCCCGGACCGCACTCCCGACAGCGCCGCAGGCCTGCGGATGCTGGAGGGCTACCTCTACTGGCAGGCGGAGACCGCCCGGGCCCAGCAGGACGCCGAGCTCTTCGCCGACCGGCTGCCCTGGCTCACGAGCGGGCAGCGCGACGACGTCATCCGCCTCTACCGGGAGGAGCGGCTCGCGACCTCCCGGGCCTTCCTCGACCGCGTCGCGCACCGGGTGCGCGAACTCCAGCAGGAGTACGGCGCCCGGTACCGACAGCTGAAGATCCGCGTCGTGGCCGCGTCCTTCGCGGCCGCGTCCTTCGCGGCCGCGGCCGGGCTCGTCGCGGCCGACGCCCTGCTGCACCAGGCCGGGTGAAGCAGGGCGTATCGGCGCGCGGACCGGGCAGGAAGCACGTAGGGCCTGATCCGCAGGACGGCCCCAGGCCCTTCTGGCGCGGACGCCTCCCCCCGGGCGCTCCGCCGCCCGCGGGCGCGAGCCGGACCTCGCCGCGCCTCCGAAGAGCCGCACAGGGAAGGATGTGAGCCGCATGGGCGTCGGCCGCCGCTTCACGGACGTCTTCAGGATGAAGGCGAACAAGGCCCTGGACCGCGCCGAGGATCCAAGAGAGGTCCTGGACTACGCCTACCAGCGGCAGTTGGGCCTGCTCCAGCAGGTGAAGCGCGGGCTGGCGGACGTGGCCACCAGCCGCAAGCGCATCGAGCTGCAGCGCAAGCAGCTCGGCCGGTCGGCCGAGACGCTCCAGTCGCAGGCCCAGCAGGCGCTCGCGGGCGGGCGCGAGGACCTGGCCAGGGAGGCGCTGGGCCGCCGCAGCGCCGTCCTGGAGCAGGACCAGGAGCTGCAGACGCAGCTGGCGACGCTGCAGGAGCAGGAGGAGAAGCTCACCGTGGCCTCCCAGCAGTTGGAGGCCAAGGTCGAGGACTTCCGCACCCGCAAGGAGACCGTCAAGGCCACCTACACGGCGGCCGAGGCGCAGACGAAGATCAACGAGGCCGCGACGGGCATCTCGGGGCAGATGGGCGACATCGGCTCCGCGATCCAGCGCGCCCAGGACCGGACTGAGGAACTGCAGGCGCGGGCCGGGGCGCTGGACGAACTGATGGCCTCCGGGGCCCTGGAGGACCCCAGCTCCACCGCCGCCCACGACGACCTGCGCGAGCAGTTGGACGCGCTCACCGCCGGTGACGGCGTCGAGGCCGAACTCGCGGCCATGAAGGCCGAACTCGCCTCCGGCCAACCCGCCGACCCGCCCCCCTCGCTGGAACCCGGCTCGGCGGAACCCGAGGCCGCCGCGGGCGCCAAGCAGGCCGAGCAGGCCGAGGACACCGGAACCCGGCAGGCCAAGGGCGCCGAGCAGGCCGAGGACACCGGAACCCGGCAGGCCAAGGGCGCCGAGCAGGCCGAGGACACCGGAACCCGGCAGGCCAAGGGCGCCGAGAAGGCGGAGGACCAACCCGGCAAGCCCGAGGAGCCCTAGCCGCGCACCGGGTGCGAACCGGTGCTTCCCGGCCATCCGCATGGCCGAAGGGCATGTACATGACGGCTTGTTCGGCTACGGTGGGTCATGGCCACTCCACCGGGCGACACGGGGACGGACTTGGTTTTGGCGCGAAAGTCCTTATGGCACACCGGCCGCCGGCTGGCCGTGCGCAGCGGGCAGCGGTGCGCGGACGTGATCGACTCGTTCGACCCGCTCCCCGACCACCGCTACGTGCTCTACCTGCGCCCCTTCACCAACGACGTGACCCTGGCGGAGGCCCTGGTGCGGCGCTTCTCCCGGTTCGGGCGCGTGGTGGCGGTCGGACGGCCGGGAGAGCGTCCGCCCCCGGTGGGCGAGGTTCGCGGCCGACTGCCCCGCGACGACTGGCAGGGGCCGGTCAGCACCTTGATCGCCGGGGCCCACGTCGTGCTGATGGCGGCCGGCCCCGGCGTCGGAACGGTGTGGGAGTTCACCGAGGCGGTCCGGCTGCTGGACCCCACCCGGCTGGTGCTGCTGATATACAGCGACGCGGAGACCTACGACCGCTTCCGCAAGGCCGTCGCCGCGGAGTACAAGCGGCGCCTGATCAGCGAACCGCAGCAGCCGGACCGGCCGTGGCCGCCGCTGCCCCTGCTGCCGGACTACCCGGGGCTCCCCGGGCTCGGACGGGCGGGCCGCCCCCGCTGGGAGCTCGTCCTCAAGGGCGTGATCGTGTTCGCGCCGGACTGGACGGCCACCTTCACCCGCTTCACCCCGCCGACGCGGCGCCTGCCGGGACCGCGCCCGCTGCAGCGGCTGGTCCACCACGCCCTGCAGCCGGTGATGGCGCAGCTGGACGGCCTCGCCGCCCCGCAGCCGCTCCCGGGCGTGACCGAACTTCCCGAGTGAACGACAGAGGTCTGTGCCGATGGCGATTCCCCAGCAGGGCAGGACGTTCAGCACGGAGCCGGCGGCCCACGGGCTCGACGAGTCGGTCATCGTCATGGTCGAGCTGTACAAGCTCGCGGTGGAGATGGCCGACCGCGTCTCGGCTCGGCGCTCGGTCGCCAACGCGTTCTTCCTCTCGATCCAGACCGCCTTCCTCGGCGCGATCGGCATCACCCTGGCGAGCGTGCGCAGCGAACCCGGGTGGCTCGCCCCCGTGATCACCCTCGCCGGGTTCGCGATCTCGGCCGCCTGGTGGCTCCAGCTCCGCAGCTACCGCGACCTCAACGCGGCCAAGTTCCAGGTCATCAACCAGGTCGAGACGCAGCTCCCGATCCGGATCTTCTCCGACGAGTGGGCCCTGCTGAAGCCGACGCCGGCCGCGTCCGGGCCCGCCGCCGAGGCGGCCGAGCCGCCGTACCTCAAGGGCCACCACTACACGGAGTTGGGCGCCAGCGAACGGACCATCCCGTGGATCTTCGCAGCCTTGCACGCCCTGCTGCTCCTCGGAAGGATGCTGGGGTGACGTATCTCAGCGACGACGCGGCGCTCATCAGAGGCAACCTCCCTTCCCACGCACAGCCGCCGTCCGACGCGGACGCGCTGTTCCTGCTCTACGCGGTGCTCATGCGCGCCAAGGGCGAGCAGGTGACCGCTTCGGACGTCCATGACGCCTGGGCCGCCTGGCAGCAGACCCTGAACCCGGAGCACCCGGCCCTCGTCCCGTTCCGCGAGCTGTCCCGGGCCGTCCAGGACGAGGACGAACCGTACGTTGCGGCGATCCACGCGGCGACCCGCATCGTGGCGTCGCAGAGCCGGACCTGACCTGCGGCGCGACGCCGGGCGTGACCGGACGACCACACGGGGTGGAAACCACTCGCAGGGGTGCACGCCGACCTCTTCCCCCTTCCTGACCTGCGGCTATATGGTGCTGGGACTGGTTTTGAGCGGCCAGTGAGCCCCGGTGCGACCCCCCGACGCACCGGGGCCGACCGCTGCTCGGACCTCGACCTCCGCCTCGCGCGCCTCATCCGTTCAGCCCAGCGCGGCACGCGGACGAGGGGGGATCCGGCCAGGCTGGTGCGGGAGCACACTCCGCCTCGCCCGCTCCGCCGCCGGAGGTTCCGTCATGCGCCGCTACCCGCCGATCGCCGACCACGGACTCATCGGTGATCTCCAGACCGCCGCGATGGTCTCGTCCGAGGGCGTGATCGACTGGTTCTGCGCCCCGCGCTTCGACTCGCCGAGCCTCTTCGCGTCCCTGCTCGACGCCGACAAGGGCGGTCATTTCGCCATCACCGCGGACGTCGACGATCCGGCGGACGTCACCATCCGCCAGCTCTACCTCCCCGACACCGCCGTCGTCGTCACGCGCTTCCTCACCGTGGACGGGATCGGGGAGGTCGTCGACTTCATGCCGCTCGACGACCCGACGACCGCGCACGACCGGCGCCGCGTCTTCCGTGCCGTGCGGGTCGTGCGCGGGCGTGTTCGCTTCCGGCTGGAGTGCAGGCCGCGCTTCGACTACGGCCGCGCCGACCACGAGGCCGTCGCCGGGCCGAACGGGGTCACCTTCCGCTCCGAGGCCGGGACCGCCCACCTGCAGCCGTTCGGGCCGGTCAGCCTCGAGCTCGACGACCGCGACGTGGTCACCCGGTTCACCCTGCGCCACGGCGAGCTCGCCGCCGTCCTGCTGACCACCGGCGCACCGGGCGACCCGGTACCGGACCCGATCGGCGAGGCCGAGGGCCGCGAGCTGTTCTACGACACCATCCGCTTCTGGCACGACTGGATCAGCCGCTGCCGCTACAAGGGCCGCTGGCAGCAGGTGGTCAACCGCTCCGCGATCACCCTGAAGCTGCTCAGCTACGCGCCGACCGGCGCGTTCCTCGCCGCCGCGACCGCCGGCCTGCCCGAGCAGGTGGGCGGCGAGCGCAACTGGGACTACCGCTTCACCTGGGTGCGCGACGCCTCGCTCTCCGTCGGCGCGCTCGTCCGGCTCGGCTACAGCGAGGAGGCCGACGCCTTCCGCGCCTGGCTCGGGCTGCGGATGCAGGACGGCCGGACCGCCACCGGTGAGCCGCTGCAGATCATGTACCGGATCGACGGGAACCCGCACCTGGTCGAAGAGACGCTGGACCACTTCGAGGGGTACCGCGGCTCCGCGCCCGTCCGCATCGGCAACGGCGCGGCCGACCAACTGCAGCTCGACATCTACGGCGAGGCCGTCTACGGCCTGACCCAGACGATGCACGTCGCCGACGAGGCCGGCTACGACGGCTGGTTGAAGGTCGCCGAGCTGCTGGACTGGCTCTGCGACAACTGGGACCGCGCCGACGAGGGCATCTGGGAGACGCGCGGCGGCCGCCGCGACTTCACCTACAGCCGCCTGATGTGCTGGGTCGCCTTCGACCGCGCCATCCGGGCCGCGCAGCACCTCGGCCGACCGGCGAACCTGGCCCGCTGGACCGCCGTGCGCGACGACATCCTGCGGCAGGTGATGGACAAGGGGTGGAACGAGAAGCGGCAGGCCTTCGTGCAGTCCTACGGGGACGAGGTGCTGGACGCCTCACTGCTGTGGATGCCGCTGACGGGCTTCATCGGCCCCCGCGACCGCCGGTGGCTCGCCACGCTGGACGCGATGGGCGAGGAGCTGGTCTCCGACAGCCTCGTCTACCGCTACAACCCCGAGGCCTCCCCCGACGGGCTGCGCGGCAGCGAGGGCACGTTCTCACTGTGCAGCTTCCTGTACGTGCACGCCCTCGCCCGCGCGGGTCGGGTCGAGATCGCGCGCTACGCCTTCGAGAAGATGCTCACCTACGCGAACCACGTCGGCCTCTTCGCCGAGGAGATCGGCCCCACCGGCGAGCAGTTGGGCAACTTCCCGCAGGCCTTCACCCACCTCTCCCTGGTCGAGGCGGCCATGGCCCTGGACGAGGAACTGGACCGCACGCGGGGCCGGCAGAAGTTCCCCGCCCGGCCGCCCCTGGCCTGACCGGCCGTCGAGCCCTGGGCTGGGACCGCGGGCCCGGCTTCGGCGGCTTCGGACGGGGCGTTACGGCTTGCGGGCGAGGCCCGCGTAGGCCATGACCTCGTCGTCCGGCGGGATCGGGCCGTCGTCAGGGTCCGGGTGCCAGTGGTTGATCAGCATGACGCCCGGGTCGTCCAGCTCCAGGCCGGCGAAGAAGCGCTCGACCTGGGCGCGGGTGCGCAGGTGGTTCTCTATCCCCGCCTCGCGGTAGCGCCGCGAGGCGATCTCGGCGCGCGCGGGCGAGGAGTCGGCGGTGCCCGCGGTCAGAGCCAGGTAGCTGCCCGAGGGCAGCGCGTCGACCAGCTCGGCGACGAGCGGGAGCGCGGCCTCGTCGGAGAGGAAGTGCACCAGGTTGATCAGCGTCAGCGCCACCGGCCGGTTCAGGTCCAGGGTCTGACGCAGGACCGGCTCGGCCAGGATCTTGCCGGGCTCGCGCAGGTCGCCGTCGATGTACGCGGTCCGGCCCTCCGGTGTGCCCGCCAGCAGGGCGCGGGCGTGGGCCAGCACGATCGGGTCGTTGTCGACGTAGACGATCCGGCTGGCCGGGTCGACGCCCTGGGCGATCTCGTGGAGGTTGGGCGCGGTGGGGATGCCGGTCCCGATGTCGAGGAACTGCCGGATCCCGTGCACGGCGGCCACCCGCCGGACCATCCGGTGCATCACGGCGCGGGCCGCCGTCGCGGCGGCGCGCGAGCCGGGCCACTCGGCGATGATCTTGTCACCCGCGGCCCGGTCGGCGGCGAAGTTGGTCTTGCCGCCCAGCATGTAGTCGTAGACGCGCGCCGCGTGGGCGACGTCGATGCGCAGGTCGACCGCGCGCACCGCGTCGTGCTCGGACGGGTTCATCCAGTCCCCTGACTCAGGACGCTCCACAGGCCAACCTCCGCGCTTCGACTGCCGAGGCAACTGAACCACATCTGACCGTGACTCGTCAGCGTCGTCCCGCAGCGTGACACCGCATCACGCCACCGCGTCACGCCGCGGGCGGCGCGCGGAACGCCCGCTCGCCGACGCCGCCATCAGCGGGTTGTCCGCCGACTGCGTGAGGAAGACCCGCGCGCACCAGGTGGCGCACCAGCCCGACGGAGACGTCGACCTCGGCGGCGGGCATCCGGTGCACGGTGCACGGTCATGCCGCGACCCTGGGCCGGGTGGTCAGGGTGTCGACATGGTGGCCCGGAGGGGCGCGCCGGAGACCGAGCCGGTGAGGGTGACGGTCGGGGTGGCGGCGAAGGTGTTCCAGCTCGCGTCGACGGTGACGTCGGGGCCCTGGTCCGGACGGACGGTCAGCTTGGCGGTGACGGAGCCGTCGGACCGGTCCCACACCGCGGTGCCGCTGGTGCTCGCGTCCGGGACCCAGCGGGCCGCGGAGAAGGCGACGGTGACCTTGGTGTTCCCCGACGCGGACCAACTTCCGCCGCGCAGGCCCGAGTCCTTGTCGCCGTCGAGGTAGCCGTAGCGGCCGACGGCGTCGTCGACGGTGGCGACGCCCGCCGCCGCGGCGCGCAGCGCGGCCGGATCGGCCTGGTCGCCGGGCTGCGCGGTGGCGGGGACGATGTCGGAGAGCTGCTCGGGGTAGGCGGGCAGGGTCGGGATCGGCGGCGTGCTCGCGGTGCAGCTCGTGTCGAGGGTGGCGAGCGCGCCCGGATCGGCGGTGAACTGCCGGTAGAGGCTCTGGCCGCACGCCTCAGGGCCGGGCCAGGCCGGGTCGGCCATGGCCGTGATGTGGGTCAGGTTGGGGACGCCGACGAAGCGCGCGGAGGGGCCCGCCTGCTGCGCCACGCGCTGGCCGCCGCCAGCGGGGGTCAGCGAGTCGAGGTCGCCGCCGAGGACGAGGACCGGCAGGTTCGCGGGCACCAGCGGCGGCGTCGCGGTGATCGGCGGGTCGCTGTGCGCGGGGGCCGGCCAGCCCAGGCAGCCGGTGAAGGAGTCGGTGTAGGCGTTGACCCCGGCCCACTCGGCCGCCGTGAACGGCGCGAAAGCGTCCGCCGGTTCGCCCGCCTCGGCCTGCTGGAGCTGCTGGGCGCGCCGCGCGGGCGTGGCGCTCATGTCGAAGAGCTGCGGGTAGTCGGTGCAGGCGACGGCGAAGTAGAGCCCGTCGGAGTACGAGGGCGGCGCGGGCATGGTGTTGTCGTAGCCGACGGACTGCGCCGCCAGGCGCAGCAGCGGCACGGAGTCGTCCTGGTCGAGCACGGCGTCGGCGGCCGCACCGAGGCTCTTGTAGACCGCCCGGTCGAAGCCCGCGTTGGCGACGAGGTCGACGAGCGTGGCGGTGGTGACGGTCTCGGTGACAGAGTGTCCGCTCAGGTCGGTGGTGGTCCCGGAGATCGGGGCCGTGCGCAGCCGGGCGGCCAGCTGGGTGATCGCACTCCAGGGGTCCCGCGGCGCGTTCGCCGCACAGGCGGCCGACCGCGAGCAGACGAGCCCGAACGCCGTCTTGGCGGTGGCCATGGTGCTGGGGTACCAGGGGTCCAGGCCCAGCACCTCGTAGGAGGCGTCCAGGGTGACCGAACGCAGGGTCTGCGGGTAGCGCGAGGCGTAGGTCTGCGCGAACCAGGTGCCGTAGGAGTCGCCGTACAGGTCGACCGGGGGCTGTTGCAGCCGCTGCAGCACGTCGGCGAGGTCGCGCGCGGCGTTCGCGGTGCCGAAGAGGTCGGAGGCGTGGGCCCAGCCGCCGTCGGAGCGCTTCCAGGTGTGGTTCAGCTGGTCCCCGCAGCCGGCGACGGCCTGGCGGAAGGCGTCGGTGTCCGTGGACCGGTGAAAGTTCTGCAGGCCGGAGCAGGTGATCGGCTGGGAGCGGCCGGTGCCGCGCAGGTCGAAGACGAGCAGGTTGCGGCGGGCGCGCAGCGGGCCGAGCAGGCCGAGGTAGCCGGCGCGGGAGGAGGTGGAGCCCCAGCCGGGGCCGCCGTCGACGGCGACGGCGGTGCCCTGCGCCGTCCCGGTGGCCGGGTACCACTCGAAGCCGACGTTGATCGTCGCCCCGGCCGGGTCGCCGCGGTCCAGGGGTTCGGCGACCTTGCCGCACCAGCCGGTGGGGTTGGCCTCGCAGGCCGTCAGGCGCACCGAGCCCACCTGGAGCGACTGCGCGGCGTTCGCCCCCTTGGCGGGCGCCGCCGACGGCCGCGCGAAGGCCGCCACCGGGACCGCGTGGCTCGCGGCGGGAGCCACGCGCGCCGTCGGGTCCGTGGACACCGTGAACGCCGCCGGAACCGCCAGGGCCGCCGCCAGCGCGGCAATGACCCCGCCCACGCCGCCCGTCCTGATTCGCCGCACGCTTCGTCGCATGGCCGCCTTCCCTGGACCGTGACATGTCCGGAGCTACGTGTGAGCCTCCCCTGTCGAGACCGCCCGAGAACCCGACGGCCACCGTTCAACATATAAACGGACACGGGAATGCGCAGCTCACAAGCAACGCTTGAGAGCGCTCTCTGTTCAAGAGATTGACGCACCTTCCCAGCGCCTGTTCAATCGGCTCCCAGTTCGTGTCGTGACGTCCACCGTCCCTCCCACGGATTGGAAGTGCCCGTGCGCCCAGCACGTCGTCACCTCGCAACCCTGACCGGCCTCGCCCTGCTCGGCGGCGCCCTTACCGGCATCGGCGCGGCGCCCGCACCGGCCGCCTCGCGCACCCCCCTCTACCTCGACGCCAAGGCCCCGATCCCCGACCGCGTCGCCGACCTGCTGCACCGGATGACGCTGCGGGAGAAGGTCGGCCAGATGGACCAGGAGGCCCTGGTCACCGTCCAGGGCACGTGCAACTGGAGCGGCGGCGCGCTGAACGACGCCTGCCTGCACAGCGTGCTGGTCGACAACGCCGCCGGATCGATCCTCTCCGGCGGCGGCATGCCGCCCGCGGTCAACACGCCCGAGGACTGGGCGAACATGACCAACACGATCCAGCGCTACGCGATCACCGACTCGCGTCTGCACATCCCGATCCTCTACGGCATCGACGCCGTGCACGGGCACAACAACGTGCTCGGCGCGACGATGTTCCCGCAGCAGATCGGGATGGGCGCCACCTGGGACCCGGCGCTGGAGCAGAGCGTCGAGCAGTCGACGCAGCGCGCCGTGGCGGCCACCGGCGTCAACTGGGCATTCGGACCGGTCGCCGAGATCGCCCGGGACCAGCGCTGGGGCCGCTACTACGAGACCTTCTCCGAGGACCCGCTGCTCACCGGCACGATGGCCGCCTCCGCGGTGAAGGGCCTTCAGGACGCCTCCAGCGGCACCAGGATCGCCGCCACCGTCAAGCACTTCGCCGGCTACTCGCAGCCGCTCAACGGCCACGACCGGGTGCCCGCCGACTACTCGCCGCGCTACCTCCAGGACACCATCCTGCCCGCCTACAAGCAGGCGATCGGGGCGGGCGCGCTCAGCGTCATGGCCGACTCCGGCGCGGTCAACGGCGTCCCGGTCACCGCCTCCCACTACCTGCTGACCACCGTGCTGCGCGACCAGTACCACTTCGACGGGGTGGTGGTCAGCGACTGGGGCGACGTCCGCAACCTGCAGACGGCCTATCACATCGCCGCCGACTACCCGGAGGCGATCGCCAAGGCCGTCAACGCCGGGGTCGACATGGCGATGGAACCCACCAACGCCGCCGACTTCACCGCCTCGACGCTCACGGCGGTCCAGCGCGGGCTCATCTCGCCGCGGCGCATCGACCAGGCCGTCTCCCGGATCCTGACGATGAAGTTCCGCCTCGGCCTGTTCGAGCACCCCTACGTGGACCCCTCGAAGGCGGACGCGATCGTCGACGGCGCGGACCTGCCGCTCGCGCGGCAGGCCGCCACCGAGTCCTCGGTGCTGCTGCGCAACCAGGGCGACGTGCTGCCGTTCGGCTCGGACGTGCACAGGATCGTGGTGACCGGGCCGAGCGCCGACGACATCGACAACCAGATGGGCGGCTGGACCATCGGCTGGCAGGGCGTGCCCAGCGGCACGAACGTCGGCGGGACGACGGTGCTCGCCGGTCTGCGCGAGGAGGCCCCGGCCGGCACCTCGATCGACTACCAGTCGGACGCGACCGCCGCGGTCGGGGCCCTGAAGAACGCGGACGCGGCCGTGGTCGTCGTCGGGGACACCCCTGGCGCGGAGGGCCCGAACGACCACCCGGACCCGGAGCTGGCGGCCGACCAGCAGGCGGAGGTGGCGGCCCTGCAGGCGACGGGCAAGCCCGTCGTGGTCGTCGTCATCGCCGACCGGCCGCTGGTGCTGGGCAGCGCGGCGAACACCGCCGGGCTGCTGATGGCCTGGCTGCCGGGCACGGAGGGCGGCCACGCCGTCGCCGACCTGCTCTACGGCAAGGCGAACCCGAGCGGGCGGCTGCCCGTCTCCTGGCCCAAGGCGATCGGCAACGAGCCCGAGTTCTACACCCAGCTGCCCGGCACCAACAGCGGCACGGACTCCGGCTACAGCCCCCTGTTCGCCTTCGGCGCGGGCCTGTCCTACACCAGCTACCAGATCGGCGCTCCCACGCCCGACCGCACGAGCGTCGGCACGCACGGCTCGCTGACGGTCAGCGTGCCGGTCGCCGACACCGGCTCGACGGCGGGTGACGCGGTGGTGCCGCTGTACGTCTCCCAGCCCGTCAGCCAGGTGCTGACACCGGCCAAGTGGCTGGTCGGGTTCGCCCGCGTGCACCTGGACGCGGGCGCGCACACCACCGTGCGGATCACCGTCCCGCTGTCGCTGCTCGCCCACACCGAGGGCGACGTGGACGGCGAGGGCGGGCAGGTCGTCGAGCCCGGCCGCTACACGCTGCTGGCGGGCGACGCCACGACCGGGACGTCGTTCACGGTGAGCTGACCTCTCCGAGTGCCGGGCGCGGCGTGCACGCCGCGCCCGGCACTCACCGCATGACGGCTCGGAGCTCGTCCACGCCCTCGCGCATCAGCTCCTCGAGCTTGCGCGTCTCGCCCGGAGCGACCCAGCGCTGGAAGGAGACGTGGAAGACGCCGATGCCGGCCTGCGCGGTCAGGCTCGCGGCGGGCTCGCCGACGCCGCGCTCGCGCAGGGTCGCGGCGATGGCCTCGGTCAGCCGCGCCAGCTTGATCAGCTCGCGCTCCTGCAGCTCCGGGTTGACCGAGATCACCGAGTGCCGGCGGCGGGCGAAGTCGCGTCGCTCGTCGAACATCTCCGCCACCGCGTCCAGCGCGGCCGCCGTCGCCTCCAGCGGCGAGGCGGACTCCGGCGCGGCGGCGGCCGCGTCCACCATGAGCTGCTGCAGCGCCGCCGAGCCGTCGAAGAGCACCTCGCGCTTGTCGGCGTAGTGGCGGAAGAAGGTGCGCTCGGTCAGGCCCGCGCGCTCGGCGATCTCCGCGACGGTGGTCTGGTCGAAGCCGCGCTCGACGTACAGATCCAGTGCTGCCTGCGCCAGTCTGCCGCGTCCGTTCGGCTCCCATCTACCCATGCACTTGATGATAGGCGAGGTCAGTGGCTGACATCGAGTGCCGGGGGGGCGCAACTGCGTGCATAAGCGCGCGTCAAGGCTCCGCCTCCCCGCATACGGAGATCGTCAAGGCGGCGGGACGGGGGCCGCGGGCGGGGGTGGAATGGGTCGCGGCGGTGGCCAGGGCGCCCTGGCCACCGCCGCCCTCTGCCCTCCCCCTGATTCAAGAAGGTCGTCCGTCATGTCGCAGCCCGGTCGCGTCGTCGTCGGTGTGAGTGGGACCCCGAGCAGCCTCCAAGCCCTCCGCGTCGCCGCCACCGAGGCGCGGCACAGGGACGCGGGCCTCCTGGCCGTGGTGGCCTGGACCCCGGCGGGCGGCGAGATCGCCTACCGGCGCGCCCCCTGCCCGGAGCTGCTGCGCATGTGGGAGGACGAGGCCCAGTGGCGCCTGGGCAACGCCTTCGACGAGGCCTTCGGCGGCGTCCCCGACCTCCCGGGCCTGGGAATGGTCTCGCTGCGCGGCGCCGCGGGCCCGGCTCTGGTGGCCGCCGCCGAGAGCGCGGACGACCTGCTCGTCCTGGGCGCAGGCCCCCGGGGCGGCCTGGCCCGCGTCTTCCACGGCGCGACGACCCGCTACTGCGTCGCCCACGCGGGCTGCCGGGTCCTGACGGTCCCCGCGCCCGACCTCCTGTCCGAACTCCCCCGCCGCCTGCGCCACCGTCGGCCCGTCGCCACGAGCGAACCCGCCGCCACGGCGCCGACCGCCACACCGACGCCGGGCCGGCCGCAGCTGCGCCGAGGGGCCTGAGGGGCGCACGCCGGGGCTCTGCCTCAGCGGATCCCCTCCAGCTCCAGCACCATGGTCAGGCCGCCGCCCGGGGTGTCCTCCGGGACCAGGGCGGCGCCCATGGCCTCGGCGAAGCCGTGGGCGAGGGCGAGGTGGAGGCTGACGCCCGGGCGGGAGCCGGGGGCCTCGGGGCCGCCGTCGAAGGGCGGGACGCAGGGCTCGAAGAGGCGGCCCGCCTCGCCCGCGCGCAGGCTCGGGCCGTGGTCGACGACGCGCAGTTCGACGCGGTCGCCCAGGGTGCTGCCCGCGACGACGACGTCCGTGCCGTCCGGGCAGTGCTCCGCCGCGTCGGCGACGAGGTTGGCCAGCACGCGTTCCAGCAGGGTCGGGTCCGCGTCCACGGGCGGGAGCGCGGCGAGGCCGCGTTCGTGCAGTTGAACCCCGCTGCCGTTGAACTCCTGGTGGACCGCGGCGAACGCCGCGGCGGCCTCGGTGCGTTCGGGGCGCGGCACCAGAACGCCTGCGTTCAGGCGGCTCAGGTCGTACAGGTCCTCGGCGAGTTGGGCCAGGCGCTCAAGCGACTCCTCGGCCACATCCAGGAGTTCGACCTGTCGCGGCGAGGGCGGCGGCGCGTCGTCGCCGTCGACGTCCCGCAGGTCCGCGACGGCGGCGAGCGCGGCGCCGAGCGGCTCGCGCAGGTCGTGGCTGACGGCGGCGAGCAGCGCGGCACGGGAGCGCTGGGCCTCCTGGGCGGGGGCGGCCTCGGCGGCGGCGTGGGCGAGGCGGTCCCGGTCGAGCGCGGCGCGGACGTGCGCGGCGAAGGCCGTCAGCACGCGCCGGTCGGCGGCCGGCAGCGGACGCCCGCGCAGCACCAGGGCGGCGTCGTCGGTGACGGCGACCTCCTCGTCGACCGCGCCGGGACGGGACGGCTCCCGCTCGGAGCGCCCGTCGCCGTTCAGGGTGTCGGTCGCCAGCACGGTCTCCGCACCCGTCTGGTCACGGGTGATCAGCGCGACGCGGTCCATCTGGAACGTCTCCCGCAGCCGCGTCAGCAGCGCCGGGATGGTCTCCTCCCCGCCGAGCACGTCGTGCGTGAGCACGGACAGCGTCTCCGCCTCGGCGGTCGCCCGCGCCGCGCGCTGGGCGAGCTGGGCCGCCCGGTCGACGATGCCCGCCACCACCAGCGCGACCGCGACGAAGACGACGAGCGCGAGCACGTTGTTGGGCTCGGCGACGGTGAACCGGTGGATCGGCGGGATGAAGTAGTAGTTGAGCAGCAGTGAGGCGGCCACGGACGCCAGCAGCGCGGACAGCATGCCGCCCAGCAGGGCGATTCCGACCACGACGGCGAGGAACAGCAGAGTGTCGCTGGTCAGGTTGAGCGTGTGCCGGGCCTGGGCCAGCACCAGGGTGAGCAGCACCGGCACGACCAGCGCCGCGACGGGCGCGGCCACGCGCCGCAACGGCGGCAGCGCGGCCCTGGCCCGCGAGGAGTGACGGCCGCGTCCGGCCGCCTCGTGGGTGACCATGTGGACGTCGATGTCGCCGGACATCGCGACCGTCGTGTCGCCGATGCCGATCCCGGTCAGCGAGCGGGTGAGCCGACCCCGCCGACTGGTGCCGAGCACGAGCTGCGTCGCGTTCTCGGCCCGTGCGAAGTCCAGCAGCGCGGTGGGGACGTGGTCGCCGACGACGGAGTGGTAGCTGCCGCCGATGCTCTCCACCAGCTGCCGCTGCGCGGCCAGCGCCGCCGGGGAGGCGTCGGTCAGGCCGTCGCTGCGCGCGACGTGGACGGCGAGCAGCTCGCCGCCCGCCGACCGGGCGGCGATCCGGGCCGCGCGGCGGATCAGCGTCTCGCCCTCGGGGCCGCCCGTCAGCGCGACGACGACGCGCTCGCGGGTCTCCCAGACCCCGCCGATGCCGTGCTCCGCGCGGTAGCGCTGCAGGCCCTCGTCCACCCGGCCCGCGACCCACAGCAGCGCCAGCTCCCGCAGCGCGGTCAGGTTGCCGACCCGGAAGTAGTTCGACAGCGCCGCGTCGACCTTCTCCGGACCGTAGACGTTGCCGTGGACCATGCGCCGGCGCAGTCCCTCCGGCGGCATGTCGACCAGCTCGATCTGGTCGGCCCGCCGGACGACCTCGTCCGGGACGGTCTCGCGCTGCGGCACGCCGGTGATCTTCTGGACGACGTCGTTGAGCGACTCCAGGTGCTGCACGTTCACCGTCGTCAGCACGTCGATCCCGGCCGCGAGCAGGTCTTCCACGTCCTGCCAGCGCTTGGCATGGCGGCCGCCGGGGATGTTGGTGTGGGCGAGCTCGTCGACGACGGCGACCTCGGGGCGGCGGGCCAGGACGGCGTCGGTGTCCATCTCGGTGAAGCGGGTGCCGCGGTAGTCGCGTTCCAGGCGCGGCACCGCCTCCAGACCGGCGAGGCGCTCCTCGGTGCGCGGCCGGCCGTGGCTCTCGACGAGGCCCACGACGACGTCGGTGCCGCGCGCGGCACGGCGGTGGGCCTCGTCGAGCATCCGGAAGGTCTTGCCGACGCCGGGGGCCGCGCCGAGGTAGACCTTGAGGCGGCCCGGAACGGACCGGACGTGGACGCGGGGCTCGGTCACGGACGTCTCCCCTCTCGGGCCGTCCCGTCCAGGCGTCAGCCGAGGCGGGCGAGGGCCAGGTTGAGGGCCACCACGTTGACGCGCTGCTGACCCAGGAAGCCGAGGACCCGCCCGTCGACGTGGTCGGCGACCAGGCCTCGGACCGTGGCCACAGGCAGCCCACGGCTCCGCGCGACGCGGCCCACCTGCTCATAAGCGTAGGCGGGCGAGATGTCGGGGTCGAGGCCGGAACCGCTGCCAGTCAGCGCGTCGGGCGGCACCGAGGAGGGCTTGACGCCGTCGAACACGGCGAGGGCGAGGCGGCGCGCCTTGACGAGCCTCGTCAGCCCGGCGTCGTTCGGGCCGAGGTTGGACGCGCCGGAGGCGGTCGCGTCGTAGCCGTCGGTCCCGGCCGCAGACGGGCGCGGCTGGAACCACCGCGGGTCGGGGACGGAGGGCGCCTTGGGGTCGATCCTGCGCAGGTCGAAGTTCTGGCCGAGCAGGCTGGAGCCGACGACCTGGCCGTTGAGCCGCACCTGCGAGCCGTTGGCCTGTCCGGGGAAGATCAGCTGCCCGATGCCGGTGAGGACGAGCGGGTAGGCGATGCCGCAGACGACCGTGAAGACCAGCAGCAGCCGCAGGCCGGTCAGGTGCAGCCGGACCAGCGGCGGGAGGGGTTTGGCCATGACCGCTCGCCTCTCAGTGGGTCAGTGTCGGGTCAGTGGAGCCCGGGGATGAACTGGACGACCAGGTCGATGATCTTGATGCCGACGAACGGCAGGATCAGCCCGCCGACCCCGTAGACGCCCAGGTTGCGGCGGAGCAGCGCGGAGGCGGAGGAGGGCTTGTAGCGCACGCCGCGCAGGGCGAGCGGGATCAGGCCGATGATGATCAGGGCGTTGAAGATGATCGCCGAGGTGATCGCGGACGTCGGGCTGTGCAGGTGCATGATGTTGAGCCGGCTGAGCCCCGGATAGACGCTGGCGAACATGGCCGGGATGATCGCGAAGTACTTGGCGACGTCGTTGGCGATGGAGAAGGTGGTCAGCGCACCGCGCGTGATCAGCAACTGCTTGCCGATCTCCACGATCTCGATCAGCTTGGTCGGGTTGGAGTCCAGGTCCACCATGTTCCCGGCCTCCTTGGCGGCCGAGGTGCCGGTGTTCATGGCCACGCCGACGTCCGCCTGCGCGAGCGCGGGCGCGTCGTTGGTGCCGTCGCCGGTCATCGCCACGAGCTTGCCGCCGGCCTGTTCCTGACGGATCAACGCCATCTTGTCCTCGGGCGTGGCCTCGGCGAGGTAGTCGTCGACGCCGGCCTCCTCGGCGATCGCGGCGGCCGTCAGCGGGTTGTCACCCGTGATCATGACCGTCTTGATGCCCATCGCCCGCAGGTCGTCGAAGCGCTCCTTGATGCCGTGCTTGACCACGTCCTTCAGGTAGATGACGCCGAGCACGTCGGCCGGCTCGCTGCCGCGCTTCTCGGCGACGACCAGCGGCGTGCCGCCGAGGTTGGAGATCCGGTCCACGACCGCGTCGAGGGCGTCGTCCGCCTGCCCGCCGTGGTCGCGCACCCACGTCGCGACGGCCGCGGCCGCGCCCTTGCGGGTGGCGTGCAGGCCGGTCGGCTCTTCGACGTCGACGCCGGACATCCGGGTCTGGGCGGTGAACTCGATCCAGGTGGCGTGGCCGAGCTCGCCCTGGTGGCGAGCGCGCAGGCCGTACTTCTCCTTCGCCAGCACGACGATGGAGCGGCCCTCGGGGGTCTCGTCCGCGAGGGAGGAGAGCTGGGCGGCGTCGGCCAGCCGGTTCACGTCCACGGCCCCGACGGGCAGGAACTCGGCCGCCTGGCGGTTGCCGAAGGTGATGGTGCCGGTCTTGTCGAGCAGCAGCGTGGAGACGTCGCCCGCGGCCTCGACGGCGCGGCCGGACATCGCCAGCACGTTGCGCTGCACCAGTCGGTCCATGCCCGCGATGCCGATCGCCGAGAGCAGCGCGCCGATGGTCGTCGGAATCAGGGCCACGAGAAGCGCAACGAGGACGACGATGGTCTGCTCGGCCCCCGCGTAGGTGGCCATCGGCTGCAGGGTGACCACGGCCAGCAGGAAGACGATGGTGAGCGAGG
>NZ_BBPO01000002.1:198377-207840 GCF_000787815.1 Streptacidiphilus neutrinimicus | reverse complement strand
GCGGAGCGGTCACCACCGGACTCGCGGATGACGGGCGCCGACTCGCCGGTGATCGCCGACTCGTCGACGCTCGCCACACCCTCGACGACGTCGCCGTCGCCGGGGATGACCTGCCCGGTCTCCACGACCACATGGTCGCCGAGCCGCAGCTGCGTCGCGGAGACCTCCTCCTCCGGCACGTCCGTGGCACCCGGGGCCCAGGAGCCGACGACGCGTCTGGCCACGGTGTCGGTGCGGGTCTTGCGCAGCGTGTCGGCCTGCGCCTTGCCGCGGCCCTCGGCCACGGCCTCGGCCAGGTTCGCGAAGACGACCGTCAGCCACAGCCAGACGGTGATCACCCAGGCGAAGACGCTGGGGTGCCGGATCGCCGCGTAGGTGGTGAGCAGCGAGCCGATCTCGACCACGAACATGACCGGGTTGCGCGCCATCACCCGTGGGTCGACCTTGCGCACGGCGTCCGGGAGCGACTCCAGGAGCTGCTTCGGGTCCATCAGCCCGCCGGAGACCCGGGAGGTCTCGCCGGACGGGACCGGCTCCGGTGTGGTGACGCTCATTTCTGCAGGCCTTCCGCGAGCGGTCCGAGGGCCAGGGCCGGGAAGTAGGTGAGCCCGACGACGATCAGCACCACGGCGGAGAGCATGCCGACGAACAGCGCGTCGTGGGTGTGGAGCGTGCCGGCCGTGGACGGGACGGGCTTCTGCCGGGCCAGCGACCCGGCCAGCGCGAGCACGAAGACCATCGGGAGGAACCGGCCGAACAGCATCACCAGGCCGAGCGTCGTGTTCCACCAGTCGCTGGTGACGGTCAGTCCGGCGAAAGCCGAGCCGTTGTTGTTGGCGGCGGAGGTGAAGGCGTAGAGCACCTCGGAGAAACCGTGCGCGCCGCTGTTCAGCATCGCGGCCCGCTCGGCCGGGAAGGACATCGCCACACCCGTCCCGATCAGCACGATCGCCGGGGTGGTGAGGATGTACAGCGAGGCGAACTTCATCTCCCGCGCGCTCAGCTTCTTCCCGAGGTACTCGGGTGTCCGCCCGACCATCAGGCCCGCCACGAAGACGGTGACGACGGCGAGGACCAGCATGCCGTACAGGCCCGACCCGGTGCCGCCGGGCGCGATCTCACCGAGCATCATGTCGAAGATGGCGATCCCGCCGCCCAGCGGCGAGAGCGAGTCGTGGGAGGCGTC
Source organism: Streptacidiphilus neutrinimicus (assembly GCF_000787815.1). GTDB lineage: Bacteria > Actinomycetota > Actinomycetes > Streptomycetales > Streptomycetaceae > Streptacidiphilus > Streptacidiphilus neutrinimicus. Next base: position 206,654 of record NZ_BBPO01000002.1, on the reverse strand, counting down.
CACCGCCCCCGTCGAGGTGAGCGTCGTGGAACTGGCGAACAGGGCGGTCGCGGAGATTCCGAGCCGGACCTCCTTGCCCTCCATGGCCGCGCCCGCCGCCTGGAGCGCGGTGCCGTGGTGCTGCCACTCGAAGACCGTCATCAGGCTGGCCGAGGCCACCCAGAACAGCGCCATCACCGAGACGATCGCGTAGCCCTGCCGGTTGTCGCCGACCATGCGGCCGAAGGTGCGCGGCAGCGCGAAGGCGACGACGAGCAGGAGGTAGATCTCCAGCCAGTTGGTCCAGGCGTTGGGGTTCTCGAAGGGGTGGGCGGAGTTGGCGTTGTAGAAGCCGCCGCCGTTGGTGCCCAGCTCCTTGATCACCTCCTGCGAGGCCACGGGGCCGCCCGGCAGCGACTGGGTGCCGCCCGCGAGCGTGTGCACGGTCTGGAAGCCGTGCAGGTTCTGCACGACGCCGGAGGCGAGCAGCACGATCGCGAAGACGAAGGCGATCGGCAGCAGCACCCGGACGGTCAGCCGCGTCAGGTCCACCCAGAAGTTGCCGACCCGGTCGGTCTCGGTGCGGGTGAAGCCGCGGATCAGCGCGGCGACGACGGCGACGCCGACGGCCGCCGACAGGAAGTTCTGCACCGCCAGGCCCGCCATCTGCACCAGGTAGCCCATCGTCTGCTCGCCCGAATAGGACTGCCAGTTGGTGTTGGTGACGAACGACGTCGCGGTGTTCCACGCGGTCGGGGCCGGGACGGCCGGAAAGCCGAGGGTGAGCCAGAGGTGGTTCTGGATCCGCTGGAAGAGGTAGAGGAAGAGCACCGAGATCGCCGAGAAGGCGAGCACGCTGCGCAGGTAGACGTACCAGGTCTGGTCCGCGGTGGTGTCGACGCCGATGAGCCGGTACAGCGGCCGCTCGATGCGCAGATGCCGGGGGGCGGTCAGGACGCGGGCCAGGTAGTCGCCGAGCGGGCGGTAGGAGGCGGCCAGCGCCGCGACCAGGAGCAGCGCCTGCAGGAACCCGGCCAGGGTCGGGTTCATCAGAAGCGCTCCGGCAGGATCAGCGCCGCGATCAGGTAGCCCACCATGGCCACCGCGACGACCAATCCCACGATGTTGTCCGCGGTCACAGCTTCATCACCCCTCGGGCGACGAGCGCGAGCGCGCCGAACACGCCCACGGTGACGGCAACGTAGATCACGTCGGCCATGTGCGGGCCCCGCCTTCGGTCCGGTCCGGGTCCGCTCCCCGGATCAGCACCGATGTGTCACCGCGTGCGGGCGCGCGCAAACGGCGACGGCCCGCGATTCGCCCATCAGGACGCACTGCGGGCCACGCGGCGACGTCTCGTCAGGAGCCTGCGGGCCCCTGCCCCTCGAAGAACGTGACCAGCAGCGGGGTCAGCGCGTGCGGACGCTGGAGGATCGTGTGGTCCTCGCCGGGCAGGACGCGGAGCTCCGCGTCGGGGACGGTGTTCGCCACCGCGCGGGCGGCGGCGGAGAGCCAGGGCGAGGTGCCGTCGCCGTAGAGGGCCAGAGTCGGCACGCGGATCCCGGCCAGGCGCTCCGGCGGGAGCAGCCGCCAGGGTTCGCTGACCAGCACGTCCCAGGGCAGGCTCGGCGCCATGTCGACCAGGAACGGCCAGGCGTCACCGGCCTTCAACCCCACCAGCGCCTCGCCCGGGAGGCCGATCACCTCGCGCAGGAACAGCTCGGCGGCGCCGTCGGCGTCGCGTGCCGCGACGAGCGCGGTGAGGCGGTCGTAGACGTCGGCGGGCGGGCGCGGCAGCGCCGGGTCCGCCGCGAAGGAGGGCTCGTAGACGGCGAGCCGGTCGATCGGCAGACCCTGGGCGGCCGCCTCCAGGGCGAGGGAGGCGCCCGAGGAGTGGCCGAACACGGAGGCCCGGCCGCCGGAGTGGGCGATCACGGCCGCGAGGTCGTCCAACTCGTCCGCGACCCGGTAGTCGGTGGACTTGTTGTCGCTGGCGCCACGGCCGCGGCGGTCGTAGCTGACCACGGTGACGTGCGGGGCCAGCTCGGCGGCGAGCGCCGCCACCGTGGAGCGGTCGTTGAAAGCCCCGCCGATGAGGACCACCGGCGCGCCGTGGCCCACCGCGTCCACGGCGAGCGTGGTGCCGTCCCGCGAGGTGAAGTGCGCGGTCATGACTGCTGCGGCCGGGTGAAGGTGAGGTGGGTGACACCGCTGGGCGAGGAGACGGACTCGACGTCGAAGCGCCGCTCCAGGCCCTCCAGCCCGTCCCAGATCCGGACGCCGCGCCCGAGCAGGATCGGCACCAGCACGATGTGCAGGTGGTCCACCAAGTCCTCCGCCAGGAAGGCGCGGACCGTGGACGGACCGCCGCCGATGCGCACGTCGAGCCCGCCCGCCGCCTCGCGGGCCTGACGCAGGGCCTCCTTCGGCCCGGCGTCGACGAAATGGAACGTCGTGCCGCCGGCCATCGTCACGGACGGCCGAGGATGGTGCGTCAGCACGAAGGCGGGCGTGTGGAAGGGCGGGTTCTCGCCCCACCAGCCGTTCCAGTCGCGGTCGGCCCACGGCCCGTGCTGCGGGCCGAACTTGCCGCGCCCCATGATCTCCGCGCCGACGCCCTCGTTCCACCGCGACGCGATGGCGTCGTCGACGCCCGTGCTCCCGCCGGCCTGGCCCTGCATGGCGCGGAACGTGCGCGTCCCGAAGAACCACTCGTGCAACCGCGCACCGGCGTGCCCGAAGGGCGCCTCGAGGCTCTGCCCCTCGCCGGTGGCGAAACCGTCGAGCGAGACGGAGAAGTTGTGCACCCTGACCCGGGACATCGCGTGGCCTCCTGTCCGATTGCCGTCGGGTCGAGCCTAGACCTGGGGTCCGACAATTCTCCGTCACGGCTCGGCGCGTCACGGCTCGGCGCGTCACGGCTCGAAGCGGTAGCCCATGCCCGGTTCGGTGAGCAGGTGGCGCGGGTGGGCGGCGTCCCGCTCCAGCTTGCGGCGCAGGCCGGCGAAGTAGACGCGCAGGTAGTTGGTCTTCTGTTCGTGGCCCGGCCCCCAGACCTGCTGGAGGATCTGGCGGCCCGTCACCAGCCTGCCCGGGTGGGCCAGCAGGACCGCCAGGATGCGCCACTCGGTCGGCGTGAGCCGGACGCCGGGGCCCTGGTCCGAGGTGCGGCGGACCACCGCGCCGGCGAGGTCGACGGCGAAGTCGCCGATGACGACCGCCGGCGCGGGCGGCTCCGCCCGGGTCGGCCGGCGCAGCGCGGCGCGCAGCCGGGCGAGCAGCTCGTTCATCGCGAACGGCTTGGTGACGTAGTCGTCCGCGCCCGCGTCGAGGGCCTCGACCTTCTCGGAGAACTCGGCCCGGCCGGACAGGACGATGACGGGGGCCGAGGTCCAGGTGCGCAGCGAGCGCAGCACCTCCATGCCGTCGAGACCGGGGAGGCCGAGGTCGAGGATGACGGCGTCCGGAGGGTTGTGGGTGGCCTCCTGGAGCGCGCGGCGGCCGTCGGAGGCGGTGGACACCTCGTAGTGGCGGGCCTGGAGGTTGATCTGCAGGGCCTTCAGCATCTGCGGTTCGTCGTCGACGATCAGGATTCGGGTCACGGGACGGCCGTTTCGTTACGGGCTGAACTGATGGGGTCGGGCACGGCGTCCGCCGCCCGGAGGGAGAGGACCATGGTGAGTCCGCCGCCCGGGGTGTCCTCGGGGACGAGGGCGCCGCCCATGGCCTCGGCCAGCCCTCGGGACAGCGCGAGGCCGAGGCCGACGCCGGTGGTGTTGTCGTGATCGCCCTGCCGCTGGAAGGGCTGGAAGATCCTCTCCCGGTCCTCCGGCGGCAGGCCCGGGCCGCGGTCGACGACCCGCACCTCCACCCGGTCGCCGAGCGCGCTGGCCGCGACGGTGACGGACCGTCCGCCGCCATGGCGCAGCGCATTGGTGGTGAGGTTGGCCAGCACCCGCTCCAGCAGCGGCGGGTCGGCGAGGACGGCGGGGACCTCGCCGAGCCCGGCGCGGCGGACCGGCGCGTGCTCGTCCGGAAGTGAGTCGAGCGCGGCGGTGAGCACGTCGGCCAGGCCCGTGGGCTGGATCTGCAGGGTGAGCGCACCGGCCTGGAGGCGGCTCATGTCGAGCAGGTTGTCGACCAGTCGGTTGAGCTTGAGCAGCGCGCCCTGCGCGGTGCCCAGCAGTTCGTCGCGGTCCTGCCGGGTGAAGTCGACGTCGTGGCTGCGCAGCGAGGAGACGGAGGCGAGCGCCACGGCCAGCGGGGTGCGCAGGTCGTGGCTGACGGCGGCGAGCAGCGCGCTGCGCAGCCGGTCGGCGGCGCGGACGGGCTCGATGGCGGCGGCGGCCTCGGCGAGGCGGTCGCGCTCGAGGGCGACCGCGACGTGGTCGGTGAAGGCGGTCAGCACCCGCCGGTCGGCGGCCGGCAGCGGACGCCCGCGCAGCACCAGCGTGGTGTCGCCGTCGACGGTCAGCTCCTCCACCGCGGTGGCCGCCGTCTCGCCGGGGGCTCCCTCGCTCGCCGAGACTGCCGACTCCGCCCCGCCGCGCACCAGCGCCACGTGCTGCATGCCGAAGGTCTCCCGGAGCCGGTCGAGCAGCGCTGGGACGGCCTCGTCGCCGCGTAGCACGCTGCCCGCGAGCGCGGAGAGCGTCTCCGCCTCGGCGGCCGCGCGGGCGGCCCGGCGCGAGAAGCGGGCGCCGGTGTCGACGACGGTGGCGACGACCGTGCCGACCACCGCGAAGACCAGCAGCGCCAGCACGTTGTTGGGCTCGGCGATGGTGAACCGGTGGATCGGCGGGATGAAGTAGTAGTTGAGCAGCAGCGACGCCGTGAGGGAGGCCAGCAGCGCCGAGACGATGCCGCCGAGCAGCGCCACCCCGACGACGGCGCCGAGGTAGAGCAGCGTGTCGCTGGTCATGTTGAGCGAGCCGCGCATCAGGCAGAGCACCGCCGTCAGCAGCAGCGGCAGCACCAGCCCGGAGGCCAGGCCGGTGATCCGGCGCGACACGGGGTGCAGCCCGCCGGAGAGGACCGGCAGGCGGCCGCGTCCCGAGCGCTCGTGGGTGACCATGTGGACGTCGATGTCGCCGGAGAGCTCGATCGTGGTCTCGCCGATGCCGCGCCCGGCGGTGAGGGCGCGCCGGACGGCGCCGCGGCGGCTGGTGCCGAGCACCAGCTGGGTCGCGTTGGAGGCGCGGGCGAAGTCGAGCAGGGCGGTGGGCACGTCGTCGCCGACGACGGAGTGGTAGCTGCCTCCCAGCGACTCGACGAGGTGCCGCTGTGCGGCCAGGGCCGCCTGGTCGGCGTCGGCCAGCCCGTCGGACCGGGCGACGTGCACGGCCAGCAGGGCGCCGCTGCCCGCCCGGTCGGCGATGCGGGCCGCGCGGCGGATGAGCGTCTCGCCCTCGGGCCCGCCGGTCAGCGCCACGACGACGCGTTCGCGGGTCTCCCAGACCTTGCTGATCTCGTGCTCGGCCCGGTACCGCTGCAGGCCCTCGTCGACGCGCCCGGCCAGCCACAGCAAGGCGAGCTCGCGCAGGGCGGTGAGGTTCCCGACGCGGAAGTAGTTGGAGAGAGCCGCGTCGACCTTCTCGGCGGCGTAGACGTTGCCATGCGCCATGCGCCGGCGCAGTCCCTCCGGGGCCATGTCGACCAGCTCGATCTGGTCGGCGCGCCGGACGACCTCGTCCGGGACGGTCTCGCGCTGCGGCACGCCTGTGATCTTCTGGACGACGTCGTTGAGCGACTCCAGGTGCTGCACGTTGACGGCGGCCAGCACGTCGATCCCGGCGGCCAGCAGTTCCTCGACGTCCTGCCAGCGCTTGGCGTTGCGCCCGCCGGGGATGTTGGTGTGCGCGAGCTCGTCGACGACGGCCACCTCGGGCCGTCGCGCGATCACGGCGTCGACGTCCATCTCCGTGAACGAGCCGCCGCGGTACTCGCGTTCGGCGCGCGGGACGATCTCGATGCCGGCCAGCAGCTCCTCGGTGCGGGGCCGCCGGTGGCACTCGACATAGCCGACGACCACGTCCTGGCCGCGCCCGAGGCGCCGGTGCGCCTCGTCCAGCATCCGGTAGGTCTTGCCGACGCCGGGGGCCGAGCCGAGGAAGACCTTCAGCTTCCCGGGGGGTGGCGCTCCGTTGCGCGCTGACACCACGAACTCCCTTGCGAGTGACCACGTGTGTGGAGCCGGCGATCCGGCCGCGCGGAGCGGGAGGCGCCGCGCGGCCGGACCGGAGGGTGTCCCGACCTCAGCCGAGCTCGGTCAGGGCGATGTTGAGCTCCAGGACGTCGACCCGGGGCTCGCCCAGGAAGCCGGCGTTGCGGCCCTGGGTGTACTGCTTGACGAGCGCCTCGACCTTGTCGACGCTCAGGCCGCGGGCCTGGGCGACGCGCTTGACCTGGATCTCGGCGTAGGCCGGGCTGATGTCCGGGTCCAGGCCGGAGCCGGAGGAGGTGATGGCGTCGGCGGGCACCTGGCTCGGGGGGACGCCGTCGAACGTGGCGATGGCGGCCTTGAGCTGGGTGTAGTCGGTCACCAGGGTGGCCGAGTTGGTGCCCTGGTTGGTGCCGCTGGAGGCGGTCGGGTCGTAGCCGAGGGCGCCGGCCGCCGAGGGGCGGGACTGGAAGAACTTCGGGTCGGGGCTCTGGGACTTGCCGTCCTTCGAGACGATCGTGAAGTTCTGGCCGATCAGCGAGGAGCCCACCACGTTGCCGTGGGCGTCCTTCACCAGCGAGCCGTTGGCCTGCTTGCTGAACGCGACCTGCGAGACGCCGGTGATCAGCAGCGGGTACGCGAGCCCGAGGACGAGGGTGAACAGCAGCAGGATCCGCAGACCCGTCAGGTGGTTCCGGACCGGAGTCGGAAGGGGCTTGGCCATGAGAATCGTTCCCTTCTTTCTCAGTGCAGGCCGGGGATGAACTGGACCACCAGGTCGATGGCCTTGATCCCGACGAACGGCAGGATCAGACCGCCGACGCCGTAGATCCCGAGGTTGCGGCGGAGCAGCGACTGCGAGGACGACGGACGGTACTTCACACCGCGCAGGGCGAGCGGGATCAGGCCGATGATGATCAGCGCGTTGAAGATGATCGCCGAGGTGATCGCGGACATCGGGCTGTGCAGGTGCATGATGTTGAGCTTGCTCAGCCCCGGGTACACCACCGCGAACATGGCCGGGATGATCGCGAAGTACTTGGCGACGTCGTTGGCGATGGAGAAGGTGGTCAGCGCGCCTCGAGTGATGAGGAGCTGCTTGCCGATCTCGACGATCTCGATCAGCTTGGTCGGGTTGGAGTCCAGGTCCACCATGTTCCCGGCCTCCTTGGCGGCCGAGGTGCCGGTGTTCATCGCCACGCCGACGTCGGCCTGCGCGAGCGCGGGGGCGTCGTTGGTGCCGTCACCGGTCATGGCGACCAGGCGGCCGCCCTCCTGCTCCTTCTTGATCAGGGCCATCTTGTCCTCGGGCGTGGCCTCGGCGAGGTAGTCGTCGACGCCGGCCTCCTCCGCGATCGCGGCGGCCGTCAGCGGGTTGTCACCCGTGATCATGACCGTCTTGATGCCCATGGCGCGCATCTCGGCGAAGCGCTCCTTGATGCCGGGCTTGACGACGTCCTTAAGGTAGATGACGCCGAGGACGCGCGCGGGCGCGCTCCCCTTTCTCTCCGCCACGACGAGTGGGGTGCCGCCGAGGTTGGAGATCCGCTCGACGGCGACGTCGAGCTCGTTGTCCGTCTGTCCGCCGTTCTCGAGGACCCAGTTGGCGACGGCCGCGGCCGCGCCCTTGCGGATCGAGTGGCCGTCGACGTCGACGCCGGACATCCGGGTCTGGGCGGTGAACTCGATCCAGGTGGCGTGGGCCAACTCGCCCTGGTGGCGCTCGCGCAGGCCGTACTTCTCCTTGGCCAGCACCACGATGGAGCGGCCCTCGGGGGTCTCGTCCGCGAGGGAGGAGAGCTGGGCGGCGTCGGCCAGGGCGTCCTCGCTGACGTCGCCGATCTTCACGAATTCGGCCGCCTGGCGGTTGCCGAAGGTGATGGTGCCGGTCTTGTCGAGCAGCAGCGTGGAGACGTCGCCCGCGGCCTCGACGGCGCGGCCGGACATCGCCAGCACGTTGCGCTGCACCAGCCGGTCCATGCCCGCGATGCCGATCGCGGACAGCAGCGCGCCGATCGTGGTCGGGATCAGCGCGACCAGCAGCGAGACCAGGACGATGATCGTCTGCTCGGCCCCGGCGTACTTCGCCATCGGCTGCAGGGTGACGACCGCGAGCAGGAAGACGATGGTCAGGGACG
>NZ_BBPO01000002.1:192051-198027 GCF_000787815.1 Streptacidiphilus neutrinimicus | reverse complement strand
GCGCTACGGTCACCACCGGACTCGCGGATGACGGGCGCCGACTCGCCGGTGATCGCCGACTCGTCCACCGACGCGACACCCTCGACGACGTCGCCGTCGCCGGGGATGACCTGCCCGGCCTCCACGACCACGTAGTCGCCGAGACGGAGCTGGGTCGCGGAGACCTCCTCCTCGCGCACCCCCGTCATGCCCTGCGCCCAGTCGCCGACGACGCGGCGCGCCATGGTGTCGGTGCGGGTCTTGCGCAGCGTGTCGGCCTGGGCCTTGCCGCGGCCCTCGGCCACGGCCTCGGCCAGGTTGGCGAAGACGACCGTCAGCCACAGCCAGACGGTGATCACCCAGGCGAAGACGGACGGCTTCTCGATCGCGGAGATCGTGGTCAGCAGCGAGCCGACCTCGACCACGAACATGACCGGGTTCTTGAACATCACCCGCGGGTCGAGCTTCTTGACCGCGTCGGGGAAGGACTTGAGCAGTTGCTTCGGGTCGAGCAGGCCACCGCCGATGCGACGCTCGCTCGGGAGCTCGGACTGCGGCACTTCCGGCGTCTGTGCCGGGGAGCTCAGGGTGGGCGTGGACATCAGTGGAGACCTTCCGCGAGCGGCCCGAGAGCCAGGGCCGGGAAGTAGGTGAGCCCGACGACGATCAGGATCACGCCGGAGAGCATTCCGACGAAGAGCGGGCTGTGGGTCTTGAGGGTGCCGGAGGACTCCGGCGTGTGCTGCTGCTTGGCCAGCGAACCGGCGAGCGCCAGCACGAACACCATCGGCAGGAACCGGCCGAAGGCCATCGCGAGGCCGAGAGCCTCCTGCCAGTGGTTGCTGGTCACCGTGATGCCCGCGAACGCCGAACCGTTGTTGTTCGCGGCGGAGGTGAAGGCGTAGAGCACCTCGGAGAAGCCGTGCGGGCCGGTGTTGGCCATGCCGCCGCCGTGACCGGCGCTGAGCGACATCGCCAGACCCGTGCCGCACAGCACGATCGCCGGGGTGGTCAGGATGTAGAGGGAGGCGAACTTCATCTCCCGCGCACCGAGCTTCTTGCCCAGGTACTCCGGCGTACGGCCGACCATCAGGCCGGCGACGAAGACGGTGACGATGGCCAGGACCAGGATGCCGTAGAGGCCGGATCCGGTGCCGCCGGGCGCGATCTCACCGAACATCATGTTCAGGATCTCGGTGCCGCCGCCGAGCGGGGTGTACGAGTCGTGCATCGAGTTGACCGCGCCGGTGGACGTCAGCGTCGTGGAGGCGGCGAACAGGGAGCTGCCCGGGATGCCGAAGCGGACCTCCTTGCCCTCCATAGCGGCGCCGGCGATCCTCGCGGCGACGCCGGAGTGCTGGTGCTCGAAGAACGTGATCAGCGCGGCCGAGGCGGCCCAGTACAGGCCCATGACCGAGACGATCGCGTAGCCCTGCTTCTGCGACTTCACCAGGGTGCCGAAGGTGCGGCAGAGCGCGAACGAGATCACCAGCAGGAGGTAGATCTCCAGCAGGTTGGTGAAGGCGTTGGGGTTCTCGAACGGGTGGGCGGAGTTGGCGTTGTAGAAGCCGCCGCCGTTGGTGCCCAGCTCCTTGATGGCCTCCTGCGAGGCCACCGGCCCGCCCGGGATCGACTGCTGGGCGCCCGAGAGGGTGTTCACGATGTGCGCGGCGTGCAGGTTCTCGACCACGCCGCCGGCCACCAGCACCAGCGCGAAGAAGATCGAGATCGGCAGCAGCACGCGCAGCGTGATGCGGGTCAGGTCGACCCAGAAGTTGCCCAGGGTGTCGGACTTGTGGCGGATGAAGCCCCGGATCAGCGCGGTGACCACCGCGATGCCGACGGCCGCGGACAGGAAGTTCTGCACCGCCAGGCCGCCCATCTGCACCAGATGGCCCATGGTCGACTCACCCGAGTACGACTGCCAGTTGGTGTTGGTGACGAACGAGACCGCGGTGTTCCACGCCATCGCCGGGGAGACGGCCGGGAAACCGAGCGAGAGCCACAGGTGCTCCTGCAGTCTCTGGAGGGCGTAGAGGAGGAGGACGGATATGAAGGAAAAGGCCAGAACCGAACGAAGGTATGCGGGCCAGGTCTGCTCGGCGTCGCCGTCGACGCCGATCAGCTTGTAGACGCCGCGCTCGACACGCCAGTGCTTGCGGGTGCTGAGCACGTGGGCCATGTAGTCGCCCAGCGGGCGGTAGGACAGGGCCAGCATCAGGACCAGGGCGAGGGCCTGCAGGAAGCCGGCGAGGGTTGCGTTCACTAGAACTTCTCCGGACGGATCAGAGCCGCGACGAGGTAGGCGACCAGGGCGACGGACACGATCAGTCCGACGATGTTGTCGGCGCTCACAGCCGCTCCACCCCCTTGACGATCAGGGCGAGGACCGCGAAAACGACGATCGTCACCCCAACAAAGAACAGGTCCTGCATGGGAACTGCACCCCAACTCGAAGATGAGTCTTGATCCCCCGGACGAATCCGGTGGCGCCGCCCCGTGGCGGCCTACGAAAGGAAAGCGCACGTGAAGGGGGTGCAAGCGCGTCCTTGACGGCCTCCTTGCGGGCCGATCGGGAACCTTTGCGCCGTCTTAGCGCCGCCCCGCACAGGAGCGGCGAGCGGGATGTGCGGGGCTCGCCGAGGCCGGAACCGGTGCGGAATCAGGGCGGCGTCAAGGTGGGCGCTGCTGCGTCGGGCCGCCGGAGAGGCGCGGCGGCGGCATGCCGTCCTGGTCCCCGTGCTGGCGTGGTCGCCGAGCGCCCACGCCGAGCCGGACGCCCTGGTGACCGACACGTTCGCCCCCGAGGAGCCGGTACGCCTGCAGCCCCTGGTGGTCCGCGCCGAGAACCTGCGCGCGGCCGTGGCGGCGGTCGGCGTCCGGCCGGGGGACGTGATCTTCACGGAGCCGTCGGAACGGTCCACCCTGTGGGACCGCGTCGGCCTGCACCGCCATGGCCCGCACCGCCACGGCCCGCACCGCCACCGCGCGGCAGTCGCCGGCTAAGACGGCGTCAAGAGCGCCGCCGCCCGCGTCAGGGCTCCGTCAGGGGTGCTTCTGTGCTGGTCGTGGCGTCGGGAGAGTGTGCGTTCGGCTCACCGGTGCGGTGAGCGGACGGGGTGGGGGCCGCGCGTGCTGCGGCTCGCGGAAGGGCTGTGCACGGCTGTGGCCAGGGTCGATACGAGAACACGCGTGCGCGGCGTGACGCTGCCGCGCACCGTCCCCGCGCGCCTGCGCTGGTACACGCTCGGCTGCGTGGCGCTCGCCGTGCTGGTCGGCGCGGTCACGGTGTCGGCGGCCTCGGGGGCGCGGGCCTCCTGGGACGCGATCGGAGGCCGCCAGGCGCCGCAGGTCGTCGACGCCACCGGCCTCTACCAGGCGCTGACCGACCTGGACGGGCAGAGCGCGAACATCATGCTGTTCGGCGCCGACCCGTCCTTCGCCACCGCACGCTCCACCGCGCTCCACGCGTTCGACACCGACCGGACCACCGCCGACCACGACCTGCAGCAGTCCACGCTCGACGCCGCCGGCAACGCCGACACCCAGCGGGCGCTCGGGGCGGTGCTGGACGAGCTCGGCCGTTACCAGGACCTGGCGGGCCGCGCACTCGCGCTCAACGACAGCGCCCACCGCCCGGCCGGCCACCCGCTGCCGGCCGCCCTCACCCTCTACCGCCAGGCCACCGACCTGATGCGGACCGAGCTGCTGCCCGCGTCCGACCGGCTCGTGAACGCCAACAACACCGCCTACCAGTCGACCTACACGGCCGAGCGCTCCGCGCTCGCGACCGCACTGGTGTGGTCGATCGCCCTGCTGGTCGTGCTGGTGGCCGCGCTGCTCGCGGTCCAGGCGTGGCTGACGCTGCGGTTCCGGCGCATGGTCAACCCCGCGCTCGCGGCCGCGACGCTCCTCGCGCTCGCCCTGCTCGGGCTCACCGCCTCACTCCTCCCCGCCCAGCGCGAGTGCCAGCGCGTGGCCCGCCACGACGCCTTCGACTCCGTCGTCGCTCTCACCCGCGCCCGCGCGCTCGTCGCCGACGCCAACGCGGACGAGAGCCGCTACCTTCTCGACGCCGACCGCGCGACCACGTACCAGGACTCCTTCCTCGCCACCTCGCAGGCGGTGCTCACCCTGCCGGGAGCGACGATCGCCGGCTACGACGCCCAACTGGCGTCCGCCGTCACCGCCTACCGGGCGAACCACGACGACGTGCGCTTCCGGGGCTTCTACGGCGCCGAGTTCCGCAACATCACCTTCGCGGGCGAGCGCGCGGCGGCGGAGCGGACCCTCCACGCCTACCAGGCCTACCAGGCGGACGACCGCAGGATCCGCGCCTACGTCGCCCGGAACCAGCTGGCGCAGGCCATCGCGTACGACACCAGCTACGCCGCGGGCGGCTCCAACGCCGACTTCGGCGCGCACGACGCCGCCCTGCAGCGGGTGATCGGCGTCAACGCGGCCGCCTTCCACACCGCCGTCCAGGACGGCTCCTCACAACTGGACGCCGACACCCCGCTGTTGGGGGGCGGCGCGGCCGCGGTCGTGCTGCTCTGCCTGCTCGGTGTCCGCCCCCGCCTCGCCGAGTTCCGGCGCTGAACCCCCCGCCCGAACGGAGACCCCCATGGGCCTGCTCGAACTTGCGTCGCTTCCGGCGCTGATCGCCGTCCTCCTGCTGGGCGTCGGCGCGATCCTGGCGCTCACGCCTGCCCGGGCCCTGAGCACCCTCGGCGACGCCTTCGGCTTCGACGGCGCGGCCGCCACCCGCACCGCCGCCCGCCGCCTCCCGGCTCGCGCCCTCGGCCTGGCCATCGCGGGCTACGGCCTGTTCCTCACCGCCCACACGATCGGCCTCTTCCGCGCCTTCCACCTGTGAGCCTCAGCGGGGCCGGTCCGCGGCGATGGCCCGGCTCGTCCCCGACTTCGCCGAGCGCTTCCCGCTCAGCGCGGGCCTCGGCGCGGATGACTCCGACGACTCCGCTGACGGCAAGGCGGCCAGATGCGCCGATCCGCAGGCCGGGTACCGGGAGCGCGCGGCCTGTGCACAGCAACTGCGCGCGGTCGATCTGCTGCGGGCGGGCGCGACGGCCTGCTGCGGGCGCAGGGGCGCCCTCAGCCGACGAGCAGCCTGACGGCGAGGCCGATGATCACCGCGCTGGATACCAGCGAGGTCCACAGCCGACCCTGAGGGCCCGTCAGCGCCCGTCCCAGCAGCGCGCCGCCGCCGGCCAGGAACAGCTGCCAGCTCGCGGACGCCGTGAAGGCGGCGAGGACGAAGAGGGCCTTCGCGGCGCGGTCGGAGACGCCCCCGCCCTCTCCGGCGAGCACCAGCGCGGCGAAGTAGACCACGGTCATCGGGTTCAGCAGGGTGATTCCGAGGAAGGCGAGGTAGGCCCGCAGCGGGCCGGTCGGCGTCTCAGCCACCCGCCGGGCGAGATCCCGCTCGCGGTAACGGCGCACAGCGCTCTGCGCGCCACGGACGGCGAGCACGAGCAGCACCACGACCGCGCCCCCGCGCAGCAGACCCGCGACGGGCCTGATCGCCGGCGCGAGCGCCGCGCCGCCGAGCGTCGCCACGCACGCGTACACCCCGTCCGCGGTCGCCACACCGAGCGCGGCCCCCGCCCCGACGCGCCACGACGTCCGCGCCGTCAGCGCCACGAGCAGCGCCCCCACGGCCCCGACGGGCATCGCGATCCCGTAACCGGCCACCAGACCGGCAAGCACCGCGCTCACGCGCGCGTCTGCATCGGCCCCCGCCCCGCCCCACCCTGCTGCTGCCCCGCAACCGCCCCGGCGGAGACGGACAGCGAGGGCAGCGCAAGCCAGGTGGAGGTCATGCCGCGATGGTGCAGCGCCGGAGCCCGACGGAGCAACGCATTTTCCCCGGGGACAGGTCCGCGCCCCCGCGAACACCCACCCGCGCTCGGTCGGCACGGGGCCGGGGAGACTTCCGGCGGGGACCAGGGGCTGGCGCCCCGGCCGGGATGACCACCC
>NZ_BBPO01000002.1:172682-191758 GCF_000787815.1 Streptacidiphilus neutrinimicus | reverse complement strand
CGGGGAGACTTCCGGCGGGGACCAGGGGCTGGCGCCCCGGCCGGGATGACCACCCAGCGCGGGCGGGCAAGGCCCGGCAGGGGCGGGAGGCCATGTCGTCGGGGCGGCAGGACCCGGCGGAGGCAGCCCTCTCGTGGTCGAAGGGCGTGGCCTTGCGGCGGCAGGCGGCGGCGACGCGTGGTCGGGGAACGCCGGTGCTCGGCGCGGGTGTGGGCCGGGCGGGGCGAGGGGGTCGCGCGGCGGAGGGGGTCTGGCTTGCGTTGGAGGCGGCGGGCCCGCAGGGTGATGCTGTGTCCTCCCCCACGAGCGCAGACACCGTCCGGCTGATCGTCCTGCGTCACGCGAAGTCCGCGTGGCCCGAGGGCGTGCCCGACCTCGAGCGGCCGCTCGCCGAGCGGGGGCTCCGGGACGCGCCGCGGATGGGGGCGTGGCTGCGCCAGGCGGCGCTGCGGCCCGAGCTGGTGATCTGCTCGCCCGCGCAGCGCACGCGCGAGACCTGGGAGCTGACGTCGCGCACGCTCGGCGCGGAGCCGATCGTCGCCTTCGAGCCGCGCCTGTACGGCGCGGAGGTCGAGGAGCTGCTGGAGGTGCTGCGCGAGGTGCCGGACGGCATCGCGACGGTGCTGGTCGTCGCGCACTTCCCGGGTGTGCAGGGCCTCGTCCTGGAGCTGGTCGGCGAGACGCCCACGACCCGCGCGGACGCCCTCGCGCGCCTGCGCGAGAAGTTCCCGACGGCGGGCGCGGCCGTGGTCGACCTGCCCGGGGACTGGGGCGCCCTGCGCCGTGGCACCGGCACCCTGACGGCGTTCATCGTGCCGAGGGATCTGCCCGAGGATCTGTGCGGCAACTGACCGGCGACCGACCTGCGACCGACCTGGGACGGTCCGACAAAACCCATATGACCTGCATAAACGCCCAGACCGGTGATTCATTGCCCCGTACAACGACGGACTTCTGGCCGGGCGGATAAAGCCGCCGTAAAGTTGATAAATGTGAGGTCCTGATCGAGCCACTCGGAAGGATCACGGACATGAGCAATGAAACACCCGCGCCGTCCAGCAGCCCGCTCACGGCGACGGCGCCAGCCGCTCCCACGTACGCCGATCCGGCCGCTCTAGGCCTGGCCGGCTTCGCGTTGACCACGCTCGTGCTCTCGTTCGTCAACGCCAACATCATCAAGGAGACCGGCGCGATCATCATCGTGCTCGGTCTCGCCGCGTTCTACGGAGGCCTGGCGCAGTTCATCGCCGGCGTCCTCGAATGGCGGCGGGGCAACACCTTCGGGTTGATGGCCTTCTGCTCGTACGGGGCGTTCTGGCTCTCGTACTGGTGGCTGGTGACGCACCTGCCGCTGCGGGCGGACGTGCACCAGGCCGTCGGGTTGTACCTGATCGGCTGGTGCATCATCACGGCCTACCTGACGCTGGCCTCGCTCCGGACCAACCTGGCGGTGACCACGGTCCTGGTGCTGCTGACCATCACCTTCCTCTTCCTGGCCATCGGCGCGTTCCAGAACGGCCTGCCCGGACCCGACACGATGACCAAGGTCGGCGGCTGGCTCGGCATCTTCACGGCGGCGGCCGCGTTCTACGCCTCGGCCGGCGTGGTCGTCAACTCGACGCACAAGCGCGACCTGCTGCCGCTGCCGACGCTGCCCGGCCGCTGACCAGCCCCGAGGATTCCGTCCGCGAGACGGGCAGAAGGGAGCAGAAAGAATGGCTGCGGAAGAGGCGGCATCGGGCGCCCCGGAGGGCGCAGGCGCTCAGGAGACCCTCTCCAACCTGCTGCACGAAGGGCGCCGCTTCGCTCCGCCCGCCGCACTCGCCGAGGCCGCGAACGTCCGCGCGGACGCCTACCAGGCGTCCGCCGCGGACCGGCTCGGCTTCTGGGCAGAGCAGGCCCGCCGACTGCACTGGGACCGCGAGTGGGACCAGGTGCTCGACTGGAGCGGCGCGCCGTTCGCCCGCTGGTTCGTCGGCGGTCGGCTCAACGTCGCCTACAACTGCGTGGACCGGCACGTCGAGTCGGGCCACGGGGACCAGGTGGCCCTGCACTTCGAGGGCGAGCCGGGCGACCGACGCTCCGTCACCTACGCTGAGCTGCAACGCGAGGTGTGCCGGGCGGCCAACGCGCTGACCGAGCTCGGCGTGCGCGCCGGGGACCGCGTCGCCATCTACATGCCGATGATCCCCGAGGCCGTCGTCGCGATGCTGGCCTGCGCCCGCATCGGCGCGCCGCACTCGGTGGTCTTCGCCGCGTTCTCCCCGGGCGCGCTGCGCTCGCGCATCGACGACGCCCAGGCGAAGGTCCTGATCACCGCGGACGGCTACCACCGCCGCGGCTCGGTCGTGGCGCTCAAGCCCAACGCCGACGAGGCGGTGCAGGCCGAGGGCGGCGCGCAGAGCATCGAGCACGTGCTGGTGGTGCGCCGCAGCGGCCAGGAGGTGCCGTGGACCACGGGGCGGGACGTGTGGTGGCACGAGGTCACGGAGCGTCAGCCCGACCAGCACAAGGCGGAGTCGTTCGACTCCGAGCACCCGCTGTTCATCCTCTACACCTCCGGGACCACGGGTAAACCGAAGGGCATCCTGCACACCACCGGCGGCTACCTGACCCAGGTCTCGTACACCCACAGCGCCGTCTTCGACCTCAAGCCCGATTCGGACGTGTTCTGGTGCACGGCCGACATCGGCTGGGTGACCGGCCACTCCTACATCGTCTACGGGCCGCTCTCCAACCGGGCCACCGAGGTGCTCTACGAGGGCACGCCGGACACCCCGAACCAGGGCCGCTTCTGGGAGAACGTGGACCGGTACGGCGTCACCATCCTCTACACCGCGCCGACCGCGATCCGCACCTTCATGAAGTGGGGCACGGAGGTGCCCGCCCGCTACGACCTGTCCTCGCTGCGCGTGCTGGGCAGCGTCGGCGAGCCGATCAACCCCGAGGCGTGGATGTGGTACCGGGAGAACATCGGCCGCGGCCGGTGCCCGATCGTGGACACCTGGTGGCAGACCGAGACCGGCGGAATCATGATCAGCCCGCTCCCTGGGGTCACCTCCACCAAGCCCGGCTCGGCGATGCGTCCGCTGCCCGGGATCTCGGCGGAGGTCGTGGACGTCGACGGCAACCCCGTCCCGAACGGCGCAGGCGGTCTGCTGGTGCTCGACCAGCCGTGGCCGTCGATGCTGCGCGGCATCTGGGGCGACGAGGAGCGCTACCGGCAGACCTACTGGGCGCGCTTCGCCGACCAGGGCTACTACTTCGCCGGCGACGGGGCGAAGAAGGACGAGGACGGCGACATCTGGCTGCTGGGCCGGGTTGACGACATCATGCTCGTCTCCGGGCACAACATCTCCACCACCGAGGTCGAGTCCGCGCTGGTCTCCCACCCGGCGGTCGCCGAGGCGGCCGTGGTCGGCGCGGTGGACGAGACGACGGGTCAGCGCATCGTCGCCTTCGTCATCCTGCGCGGCGGCAACGAGGAGGTCGCCACCCTGGCCGAGGAGCTCAAGGCGCACGTCGCCAGGGAGATCGGCCCGATCGCCAAGCCGCGGCAGATCCAGGTGGTGCCGGAGCTGCCCAAGACCCGCTCTGGCAAGATCATGCGACGCCTGCTCAAGGACGTCGCCGAGGACCGCGCACTCGGGGACACCACGACGCTCACCGACGCGTCGGTGATGGAGCTGATCTCGTCCAAGCTGCCGCACGCGACGGACTGAACCCGCCTCCCTGCCCTCGCGGCACGGACCGGCCCGGGGCCCACGGCTCCGGGCCGGTGGGCTATCCTGCCTCGGTCGGCCTTGATCAACAACTGGACTCCCCTGCCGACGCCGCCGTCGCTGAGGAGGCCGTCTCATGGAACCCGTCACCCTGGTCACCGGCGGTTCGAGCGGGATCGGCGCGGCCACCGCCCGGGCGCTGCTCAGGCAGGGGCACCGTGTGGCGGTCACCGGCCGCGATGCCGAGCGGCTGGCCGCGTTCGCCGCCTCGGCCGCGGCCGGTGAGCAGTTGCAGACGATCGCTGGCGACGCGGGCGACTGCGGCGATGTCGCCGCCACCGTGCGTCAGGTCGTGGACACCTGGGGACGGCTCGACACCGTCATCGCCAACGCCGGCTTCTCCCTGCCGGCACGCTGGAGGACCACGACCCCGAGGCCCTGCGTTCCATGGTCCTGACCAACGTCCTCGGGCCGGCTCTGTTGGTGCGCGAGACCCTGCCGTACGTGCGGGAGTCCCGGGGCCGGATCGTGGTCGTCGGTTCGGTCGCGGGCATCAGGAACACGCCCGGCAACATGTACTCGGTGACCAAGTGGGCCGTGCACGCGCTGGTGGAGAACGTCCGGCTGCTGGTGGCCAAGGACCACGTCGGCGTCACGCTGGTCGCCCCGGGCGTCGTGGACAGCCCGTTCTGGGACGAGCGCGGCGGAACCCCGCAGGCAGCGCCGGCGCTGACCGTCGAACAGATCGCCGACGCGATCCTCTTCGCCGTCAACCAGCCCGAGGGCGTGGACGTCAGCCAGCTCGTGGTGCGGCCCACCGGCCAGCTCGGCTGAGACCCTGGGGCCCCACCGCCCCGCCTGCTCCGCCGATCGGGTCGAGCTGGGCGGTCACCGCGCGTCGGTCGGTTCCCGGCCCCGCCACCCGGCCGAGACTCGGCCGCAGGGACCGTCACGACACCGAGCAGGAAGGCCAGCCGATGAAGCGACCCTCTCTCTCCGGACACGCGCTGCTGACCGGCGTGGTCCTCGCGGCGACCATCGCCCTGTCATCGCAGGCGGGCGCGGCCGAGAACGCCGGGCACTGGCAGACGCTGACGTGCGCGAAGGGGCAGGCCGCCTACTGGGAGCCGCTCGACCGCACGCCGGGCATCTTCTTGCAGTGCGACAAGCCGGACCTCGCGGCCAGCGCCGTGACGACGGGCATGATGAGCACCCGTTTCGAGCGCGAGAACGCGATCGCGGCGCAACTGCGGCAGGACCACGACCTCGTGCTGAGCGAGCACACTCCGTGCCGGGTCGGCGAGCTGGCGTCCGTCCACGGGCGCTTCGGGAAGTGCGTGCGGTGAGGCGGCGGTAGCCCCTTCGGCGCAACCTCCGCTGTGTCCGCGCCGAATCCGACGTTGCGGCGTTCACGCTGGTGGACAGGCGGCCGGTCGGCCGCCGGGAGGGCTCGGAGGCGGGCGTGGAGGCGGCCATGGTGATCGGCGGACGTGGATGGCGAGCGCTTCTCGCGGTGGCCCTCGGCGTGGGCGGGGTGATCGGACCGGCGACGACGGCCACCGGTCTGGTGACGGCCGCACCCGCCGCCAAGAAGCCTGCGGCCGTCACCGGACCGGTGGCCGCCAAGAGGCCTGGCCTCGCCGAAAAGCCCGCGGTCGCCAAGAAGCCGGCGGTCGCGGCGAAGTCACCGGCCGTCACCAAGCAGCATCCCGCCGGGAGGCCGCGCCTGTTCCTGGCCGCCGAACCACTGGTGGCCCTGCGGCCGGGCGGGCGCGCGGTGGTCCACGAGGAGCTGTGGAACCTCGGCGACGCACCGGAGAACGCGCAGGTGGTCCTCGGTGTGAGCCTGCCGCCGGGGGTCTCCGTGACGAGCCTTCCGGCTGGCTGCATCCCGCAGCCGCAGGGGCACGTCGCCGACTGCCTGTTCCCCGCGGGGCTCAAGCCCGATCACGCGGACCGCGTCGACATCCCCGTGGTGTCGGCGAAGGGCGTCAAGCCCGCCGTCCTCACCGGGCAGGCGCGCGGCGGGACCACGACCGCGGCCGTGTCGGGCAACTCGACGAAGTTCCTGCTGGTCGTGCTGCACTGAGACGACCGGTCCCGCGTGGGACGCCCACCCGAGTTCGGCGTTCACCCGCGCGGGGCCGGTCCACCCCCGTCAGAACTTCGTCTGCGCGGGGAGGATCGCCTCACGGATGCGGTGGTAGGTGCCGCAGCGGCAGATGTTGCGGATCTGGTCGAAGTCGGCGTCGCCGAGCTGCCGTCCGGCGGCCCGCGCCTGGAGCACCTTGGCGACGGCGGCCATGATCTGGCCCGGCTGGCAGTAGCCGCACTGCGGCACGTCCATGTCCAGCCACGCCTGCTGCATCGGGTGCAGCTCCTGGCCGACGGTGGCGGGCAGGCCCTCGATCGTGGTGACTTCGTCGGTCGGCTGCACGTCCGAGACGGGGACGCAGCAGATGTTGACGGCCTTGCCGTTGATGTGGCTGGTGCACGCCTGGCAGACGCCCAGCCCGCAGCCGTACTTGGGCCCGGTCACGCCCAGGAGGTCGCGCAGGACCCAGAGCAGCCGGACGTCGTCCTCGACGTCCACGGTGACCTGCTGCCCGTTGAGGACGAAGGTGTGCGAAGGCAAGGCGTGTGCTCCTGTTCGCCTAGTAGGCGCGGCTGAGGCCGTCGGTGGGCGACTGCGGGATCGGCGGGACGGTCGGCAGCGGGGTGAAGGCCAGCGGCGCGTCGTGGTTGATCGGGAAGGTCGTCGGCATGGTCCCGGTCGCGCGGCCGTAGGCGCAGGCGACCGCGGCCATGGCGCCGGCGACGGCCAGCTCCCCGGCGCCGCCCGGGGTCCCGGTGGTCGGGGGCATGACGATGACGTCCAGCTCCGGCGGAGTGTTCCACTGGCGGGTGTAGAAGTAGTTGTCCCAGCTGCCCTCCTGGAAGTACCCGCCGTTCAGGTGCAGGCTGGAGGTGAGCGTGACGGCGATGCCGTCCATGATGCCGCCCATCATCTGGGCCTCCAGGCCCTTGGGGTTGACCGCGAGGCCCACGTCGACGGCGCACACCGCCTTGGTGACGCGCGGACCGGTCACGGCGTCAGGGATCTGCCGGTTGACGGTCGCCGGGGTGCAGTCGATCTCGACGAGGACGGCGACGAACCCGTGGTATTCGGGGTGGATCGCGATGCCCTGCGCCGTGCCGGGCGCCATCGTCCGCCCCCAGTGGCCCACTTGGGCGACCTTGTCGAGCACGGCGACGGCCCGCTGGTCCTTCAGGAAGTTCCGCCGGAAGTGGTACGGGTCCTGGCCCATCGCCTTGGCGAGCTGATCGACGATCAGCTCCTGCGCGCAGCGCACGTTCGGCGAGTAGATGTTGCGCATGCTGCCGGTGTGGAAGCCGTTGTCGACCTCGGTCAGCAACTGCGTGGTGACGCCGAAGTCGTAGGGCGTCTGCTGGGTGAGCGAGAAGATCGTCTCGGAGAGGGTGAGCCCGCCGACCGGCAGTTTGGCGGCCGTGGACGTGATGATCTCGCCGAGGCCGTGCCCGAACTCCGTGGCCACGGAGGTGTGCCGCTGGTCGAGGGTGAGCACCTGCCCGAGCGAGTAGGTGGCCCGCACGCGGGAGATGGACATCGGGTGGGCGCGACCGTGCCGGAAGTCGTCGGTGCGGTGCCACATCAGCCGCACCGGCTTGCCCATGGCCTTGGACACCTCCGCCGCCTCCAGCGCGGCGTCGTGGAACAGCTTGCGCCCGAACGAGCCGCCGCCTTGGGTGACATGGACGGTCACCGCACCGACGGGCAGGCCCAGTTGGGCCGCGATCTCCTCCTGGGCGGTGATCGGCGCCTTGACCGAGGCCCAGATCTCGGCGCTGTCGGAACGCACGTCCGCCACCGCGCAGTTGCTCTCCAGCGCGCTGTTGCTGGCGAAGTGGAAGGTGAACCGGGCGTCGATCGCCTCGGTCAGCAGCGGCAGCGGCGGCGTGACGATCGGGTTCTCCGCCGCCCGCAGCTCCGCGAGCACCGTCGCGTCGGTGGCGGCGTCCTCACTGCCCGGGCCCCAGGTGACCTGCAACGCCCGCACGGCGTCGATGCACTGCCCGAAGGTGCGCCCGCGCACCGCGACGCCCGTGGAGACGACGGCCACGTCGGTGATCCCCGGCATGGCCTGCACCACGCCCTGGTTCTGCACCGAGACGACCGTGCCGTTGATCGTCGGCGGACGGCAGATCATCGCGGGCATGGCGCCCGCCACGTGCACGTCCATCGCGAACTGCTTGCGCCCGGTCACGGCGTCCAGCGCGTCGATGCGGTTCTGCGGCGTGCCGATGACGCTGAACGCGGAGGCGGGCTTGAGTGTCACCGAGACCTGCAGGGTCGTCAGGCTCGCCGCCTTGACGGCCAGTTCGGCGTAGCTGAGGGAGCGCCCGTCGGGCGCGGTGATCACGCCCTGGAGCGCGGACACGGCGGACAGCGGCACACCCAGCTCCGTCGCCGCGGCCTCCAGCAGCCGCTGCTTGGCCGTCGCGGCGGCGACGCGCACGGGGGTGTAGGTGGAGATGGTGGTGTTGGACCCGCCGGTGAGCTGGTTGAAGACCAGCTCGGGGCGGGCGTCGGCGAGGGACACCTGTACCTTGTCCAGCGGCAGGTCCAGCTCCTCCGCGATCAGCATGGCGGTGGACGTGGTGATCCCCTGTCCGACCTCGGTGCGCGGCAGCGCGAAGGACGCGGTGCCGTCCGGGTTGAGCGTGATGGTGATGAGGCTCGCCGTGGCGAGGGTGGCGTCCGTCAGCATGTCGTTCAGGTCGTACAGGTCCGCCGGCTCCGGCACCCCGGGCACGGCGGCCTCCGCGCGCGGCGCGACCGCACCCTCCCCGAGCTGCGCGGCGACGGTCAGCGTGGACGCGGCGAGCACGTAGCCGAGGAACCTTCGCCGGGAGACCTCCGTGGGCTGCTGCCCGCTCGCGGTGCTCATGCCCGCCCCTCCCGCCGAACCGGTGGCCGCTGTTTGCGTTGCAACTGGTTGCAACCACCCTGATCTTGTCGGCTGCACGGCGTGTCACGCTAGAGGTTCAGCCGAAGGCCTGCGGAAAAAGTCGTTCCAGGCTGTGGACGGTCGTCGCGCTGTCGACGTGGTGCAGGCCCCTGATGCCCAGGCGGGCCGCACCGCTGAGGTTCTGTTGCAGGTCGTCGATCATCACGCAGTCCTCGGGCGCCACACCCAGCCGCTCGCAGGCGAGCGCGTAGATGCGGCGGCTCGGCTTGCGCTCGCCGACCTCGCTGGAGATGACGGCGACAGCGCACAGCGACGCGAGGTCGACGCCGCGGTAGAGGTCGTCGCCCAGGGCGTTGGAGACCAGCGCCACCGGGACGCCGCTCGCGTGCAGGCGGCGGACGGCCCCGAGCATCGCCTCGTCCGGGCGGATCTCCGCGCTGAGCGCGGCCAGCAGGCCGTCGGGCCGCACGTCCGCGCCGACGGCGCGCAGCGCGCCCGCGAGGCGCTCCTCGAAGCCGGCCTGCGGCAGCAGGCCGCGCTCGTGCGCGACCAGCGCCCGGGACACGTCCTCGTCCGCGCGCAGCAGCCGCTCAACGGCGAGCGGGTCGCCGGTGACGCGGGTGGAGAAAGCGCGGAAGGAGACGAAGATGTCGGTGGTCAGCACGCCGCCGTAGTCGGTGAGCACGGCCTTCGGCGGGGCGAGGTTCTCTTCGGTGGTGTACGTCACGGCGGGTGGCGGTTCCTCAGGTTCAGGGAGCGGGCAGCGGCGGGAAGGCGGGGGCGCGGTGTTCGAGGTAGCTGGTGACGCCCTCGCGCACGTCGGGCCGCGCGAAGCTCTCCAGCATCAGCGCGTCCGCCTCGGCGACGGACGCGGCGAACGAGCCGTCCAGGCTGCGCTGCACCTGCTGCTTGATCATCTGCATCGACCAGGGCGAGCACTGCTCGGCCAGCTCCGTCGCGTAGGCCACGGCCGCGTCGAGCAGCCGCTCGCGCTCGACGACGAAGTCCACCAGCCCCATGGCCAGCGCCTCATCGCCGCGCACGACGCGGCTGGACAGCAGCAGGTCCATCGCACGGCTGGTGCCGACCAGGCGCGGCAGCAGCCAGGCGACGCCGTACTCGGCGATCAGCCCGCGCCGGGCGAAGGCGGTGGTGAACTTGGCGTCGGGCGCGGCGAAGCGGATGTCGCAGTAGAGCGCCTCGACCAGCCCGAGCCCGGCGGCCGCGCCGTTGACGGCGGCGATGAGCGGCTTGCGCAGCTCCAGCGGCCGGGTGCGCGGGCGGGCGGCTGACGGGATCCTGGCGAGCGTCTCCGCGTCCGCGTTCCCGGCCGCCTCCAGGTCCTCCAGGTCCGCGCCCGCGCAGAAGCCGCGACCGGCGCCGGTCACCACGACGGCGCGGACCTCCGGGTCGGCCTCGGCGGCGTCGAGCAGGTCGAAGTAGCGGTCCTCCAGCGCGTACGTCCAGGCGTTGAGCCGCTCGGGCCGGTTGAGCGTCAGCACCAGGACGGGCCCGCGGCGCGCCGCGAGGACCGTCTCGGCGGCGGCGGCGACGGCGGTGGTGGTCTCCATGGGTCGTCCTCCCGAGCGGCTCAGGCGTTCCGGTACTTGGCGAGCTCCTGCTTGGCGATGGCCGCCTTGTGGACCTCGTCGGGCCCGTCGGCGATGCGCAGCGTGCGCAGGTGGGCGTAGGCGCTGGCGAGCGGGAAGTCGTCGGTGACGCCGGCGGCCCCGAAGACCTGGATGGCCCGGTCGACGATCTTCAACGCGACGTTGGGCGCGGCGACCTTGATGGCGGCGATCTCGGTACGGGCGGCCTTGTTGCCCACCGTGTCCATCATCCAGGCGGCCTTGAGGGTCAGCAGGCGGATCTGCTCGATCTCGATGCGGGCCTCGGCGATCCAGTCCTGGATGTTGCCGCGGTCGGCGATCGGCTGCCCGAAGGTGGTGCGCGACAGCGCGCGGCGGCACATCAGCTCCAGGGCCCGCTCTGCCATGCCGATGGCGCGCATGCAGTGGTGGATCCGGCCCGGCCCGAGCCGCGCCTGGCTGATCGCGAAGCCCTCGCCCTCGCCCTTGAGCACGTCGGTCAGCGGCACGCGGACGTTCTCGAAGGTGATCTCGGCGTGGCCCTCGCGGTCCTGGTAGCCGAAGACCGGCAGGCCGCGCAGGACGGTGACGCCGGGGGCGTCGATCGGGACGACCATCATCGACTGCTGGCGGTGGCGCGCGGCCGTGGGGTCGGTCTTGCCCATCACGATCATGACGGTGCAGTGGGCGTGCAGCGCGTTGGAGGCGAACCACTTGCGGCCGTTGAGCACGTAGTGGTCGCCGTCGCGCTCCATGCGCAGCTCGATGTTGGTGGCGTCCGAACTGGCGACGGCCGGTTCGGTCATCGCGAAGGCGGAGCGGATCGTGCCGTCCAGCAGCGGCTTGAGGTACTTCTCCTGGTGCTCCTCGGTGCCGAAGAGAGTCAGCACCTCCATGTTGCCCGTGTCCGGCGCGGCGCAGTTGGTGGCCTCGGGAGCGAGGTGGGCGCTGCGGCCCATGATCTCGGCGAGCGGCGCGTACTCGAGGTTGGTCAGGCCCGCGCCCCACTTCGGGTCCGGGTGGAAGAGGTTCCACAGGCCGCGCCGCCGTGCCTCGGCCTTGAGCTCCTCGAGGACGGACGGCTGGACGTGCGGGTCGCCCGCGGCACGCATCTGCTCCTCGTAGACGGCCTCGGCGGGGTAGACGTGCGTGTCCATGAAGTCCAGCAGCTCGGCCTGGTACTTCTGGGCGCGCTCCGACAGCTCGAACAGGGACATGCGGGGCTCCTGCCAGGAGGTTCAGGGGATGGTTCCCTGTATAGTTGAATCCAACGTCAAGTTCAAGTACTCCCCGCGGACAAACACGAAGGGGCCTGACATGACGTCAGACCCCTGGGTTCGGCGCTTCTCGGCTACGGCTGGGGGTGCCCTCCCGGCTCGCGCAGTCGCAGGCCGTTGATCCAGATCTGGTTGAGCGTGGTCACCAGCCGCTCGAAGGCGATGCGCTGCTCCAGCACGTAGACCATGTAGGCCATGCGGCTGACCATGTGGGACAGGGCGTGCGCCGTGACCAGCGGGTCGAGCGACGGGTCGGCCTCGCCGCGCTCCTGGAGCCGCCGGATCAGCTTGGCGTTGCGCTGCGCGAAGGCGTTGCCGCGCTGGATGCGCAGCGCGCGGAAGGTCGGGTCGATCTGCGCGACCTGCTCGAACAGCGCCATCAGGCGGGCGTTCTGCTTGTAGGAGCGCAGGTACTCGCGGTTCGAGGCGTCGATCAGCTCGCGCGTGTCGGTGATGCCGGTGCGCTCGCGCAGGTGCGGGTGGAGCATCTCCTCCTGCACCTGCTCGACAACGGCGGCGAAGATCTCTTCCTTGTTGTTGAAGTAGGTGTAGAAGGACCCGGAGGCGACCCCGGCGGCCTTGGAGATGTCGGTGATCCGCGCGTCCAGGTAGCCGTCGCGCTCGAAGACCTCGCGGGCGCCCGCGACGAGCGCCCCACGGGTCCGCTCGCCCCGCGCGCTGCGCGGGGTGCTGATCCGTCCGTGCGAGCCGTCGTCGGTCGGGACCTGACCTGCCACGCGCGTCCCTCCGCATGCTCCGGGCGCCCGTGTTGCGGCGCCGACCTGGCTCTCTGCCTGGGATGATAGCAATCCGGGCGTCCCGAGCCCGGTCAGTCGGCCCGCTCCACCACGCGTGCGAGCGACTCCGCCACCACGATCGGCTTGTCCCCGCCCTCGCGCTCCACGACGTGCTGCGCGCGCAGCTGGATCCCGCCCGGGACGGGGTCGGCGGCGAGCAGCGTCAGACGCATCCTGATCCGCGAGCCGACCGGCAGCGGCGCGGGGAAACGGACCTTGTCGTAGCCGTAGTTGAGCCCGTGGGCGAAGCCGTCCAGGGCGAGCAGCGTGTACGAGAAGGCCGGGCCGAGGGCGAGGCTGTAGAGGCCGTGTGCGATCGTCCCGCCGAGCGGGCTCGCCGCGGCGCGCTCCGGGTCGACGTGGATCCACTGTTGATCGCCGGTGACCTCGGCGAAGGCGTCGATCCGCGCCTGGGTGACGTCGTGCCACTCGGTCGGCCCGATCTCCTGGCCGACCAGCTCCTGCAGCTCGGCGAGGCTGGTCGGGCGGACCGGGAGGACGCTCGTGTCGATCATGCGGGGGTGGTCCTTTCGTTCGCGGCGGGTGCTCGGAGCGAGCCGAGGAAGTCCAGCAGGGCGGCGTTGACCTCGTCGGGCCGTTCCTGCTGGATCCAGTGGCCGGCGCCGTCGAGCACGAGGTGTCCGCGCTGGTCGGTGAGGATGCGGTCCAGCCCCTCGGTGGCGCTGAACGTGCCGACCGGGTCGCGGGAGCCGATGGCGAAGAAGGAGGGCTGGTCGACGGTGCGGCCGGCCAGCGGCTCCATCAGCTCCCAGGTGCGGTCGATGTTGCGGTAGTAGTTGAGGCCGCCGGTGAACCCGGTCTCCTCGAAGGTCTCGATGTAGACCGCGAGTTCGTCCTCCCTCAGCCACCGGGGCAGCGGCGCGGCGGGTTCGTCGCGCGCCGCCCAGGCGGCCGTCGGGGCCTCGCGGCTGAGCAGCGTGCGGCGCAGGTCCGCGCGGAGCGCGGTCTCGGGCTCGGGGGTCTGGAACCAGCAGATGTAGAACTCGTCGCCCAGGCGCGAGCGCAGGATCGACATCGGCGCGACGGGCGCGCGCGGCGCGGGCGGGACGCTGAGCCCGGCGACGGCGCGGACCCGGTCGGGGTGGAGCAGTGCCATGTGCCAGACCACGGCCGCACCCCAGTCGTGGCCGACGAAGACCGCGTCCGTGAGGCCGAGAGCGTCGAGCAGCCCGGCCAGGTCGGCGCAGAGGGTGAGCATGTCGTAGGCGGCGGGGTCGGCGGGGCGGGAACTGCCGCCGTAACCGCGCATGTCCGGGACGATCACGCGGTGGCCGGCGTCGGCGAGGGCGGTGATCTGGTGACGCCAGGAGAACGCCAGCTCGGGGAACCCGTGGCAGAGAACGACGGCCGGACGGTCCGCCGGCCCCTCCCCCGCTCCCGCCTCGTAGACGCGGAGCTCGATGCCGTTCGTGGCGACCTGGCGCGGGGCCAGCTTCTCCCACGCGGCGAGTGCGCTGCTGTCGGTGGCCATGGCGCGAGGCTAGTCAAACTTGACGTCGGATTCAAGAACTTCCACGGACGGCCGTCCGGCGTATTGAACTCGACATTGGATTCATCTATACCGGGGTCAGCCGCACCGGACCGCCCTCCGGAAGGAGACCCATGCCGAACGCCGCCCAGCCCGTCTGGGACCACGCCGCCTCCGCCCCCGACCGCGCCGCCCTCAACGGAACCGCAGGTCAGACCTGGTCGTACGGCACGCTGCGCGACCGCGCCGCCGCGGTCTCCGCCCGCCTGCGCGCCGCCGGGATCGGGCCGGGGGCGAGGGTGCTGCTGATCGCACCCTCGGTCCCGGAGTTCGTCGCGGCCTACTACGGTGTGCTGTCGCTCGGCGCGGTCGCGGTCACCGCCAACACCATGGCGACCGCGCCGGAGCTGGCCTACATCGGCGAGGACGCGGGGGTCTCCCTCGTCCTGGGCTGGCACTCGGTCTCCCCCGCGCCGGCCGTCGCGGCGGCCTCCTCCGGCGTCCCGTACTGGCCGCTGCGCCCGGAGCTCGACGGCCTGACCGGGTCGGAACGGGTCGCGGGGGCGGCGTCGGTGTCGGCGTCGGCGTCGGCGTCGGCGTCGGCGTCGGCGTCGGCGTCGGAGCCGGGACTCCCCGTCGAGGTGGCCGCCGACGACACCGCGGCCATCCTCTACACCTCCGGCACCACCGGCCGCCCCAAGGGCGCGATGCTGACCCACGGCAACCTGCACGCCTGCGCGTCCATCTTCGAAGGGGTCCACCGTCTCGGCCCCGAGGACCGGGCGGGCACGGCGCTGCCGTTGTTCCACGTCTACGGCCAGGCCTGCGTCCTCGCCACCACCATGCGCGTCGGCGCGTCGCTCTCGCTGCTCCCCCGATTCGACCCGCGCGAGATGCTGGCGCTGATCCGCGACCACCGGCTGACCACCACGGCCGGCGTCCCGACGATGTGGAACGCGCTGCTGCACGCGGCGGGCGACGCCGATCCGGCCGACTTCGCCTCGCTGCGGCTGGCCTCCTCCGGCGGCGCGTCGCTGCCAGGAGAGGTCAAGCGGGCCTTCGAACAGCGCTTCGGCTGCACCATCCTGGAGGGCTACGGGCTGACCGAGACCACCGGCGCGGCCACGGTGCAGGTCGCCGAGCGGGCGACGGAGGTCGGCTCGGTCGGCGCGGCGCTGCCGGGCTGCGAGATCGCCGTCCGCGCGCTAGACGGCACGGAGCTGCCGGCGGGCGGGATCGGCGAGGTCCACGTGCGCGGACCGGTGGTGATGAAGGGCTACTGGGGCCGCCCGGAGGCCACCGACGAGGTGCTGCGGGACGGCTGGCTCGCCACCGGCGACCTCGGCCTCCTCGACGACGCCGGGGAGCTGCACATCGTCGACCGCAAGAAGGACCTCGTCATCCGCGGCGGCTACAACGTCTACCCGCGTGAGGTCGAGGAGGTCCTCTACGAGCACCCGGACGTGGTCGAGGCCGCCGTCGTCGGGGTGCCGCACGACCACTACGGCGAGGAGGTCGCCGCCGCGATCGCCCTGCGCCCCGGGGCCTCCCCGGACGCGGAGGCGCTGCGGGCCTGGGCCAAGGAGCGGCTCTCCGCCTACAAGGTCCCGCACCTGGTGGCCTTCGTGGACGCCCTCCCCAAGGGCGCGACCGGCAAGATCCTCAAGCGGGCCATCGACCGCTCCCTCTTCGACGACGTCGCGGCCGACTCGGCGACCGAGCGCCGCGAGCGGCCGAGAACCGACTGACCCGGCTGCGGTGCCGACACTGCGCTGTGGCGGGCGCCACGGACCGTGGCGGCCGCCGTGCGGAAGAGGCAGCCGCGGCCATGGACCAGTGGAGGGCCCGGGGCGCTGTCCCGGCCGCACCGCTGGTGGGCCCACCGCCCGAACGCGGCCCTCCTTGCCGACGCGCTCCTCCGCGCCGAGCGCCCCCCAGCACTGCCTGCACGGGTTCTGACCGCGCGTTCCGGGCGCGCGAGCGCCCGGAACGGTCACGCCGCTGCGGCTACCACATCACCGGGAGCCGCTCCGGAAGGCGCTTCATGTAGCCCGTGCGCCAGACGAGTTGCTCGATCGGCACGGCCAGCTCCAGCTCCGGCATCCGGTCCAGGACGGTCGTGACGGCGATCTCCGCGTGCCTGCGTCCCAGTGCCGTGGCCGGGCAGTAGTGCTGGCCGCCGCCGAAGGAGAGGTGGGCGGAGCCGTTGGCCCGCGTGAGGTCGATCGTGAGCGGGTCGGGGAAGGCCTCCGGGTCGTGGTTCGCTCCCTCGACCAGGACCAGCACCAGCTCGCCCGCGCGCACCAGCACGTCGCCCAACTGGACGTCCTCCAGAGCGAGTCGGGGCAGGCCGTCGCCGATGGAGAGGTTGACCCGCAGCAGCTCCTCGACCGCCGCCGGGACGAGCTCCGGCTCGGCCCGCAACCGCGCTCGCAGGGCCGGATTCTGAAGCAGCGTCACGAACGCCATGGTGAGGAACCCGGCCGTGGAGACGACGCCCGCGCCGAACATGGTGACCCCGACGGTCGCCAGCATCTCGTCCGTCAGGTGGTCGTAGTCGCGGTCCAGCCGCAGCGCGGCCAGCTCCGCGATCAACCCGGTGGTGGTGGGGTCGTCCAGACGCTCCGTCATGTACGCGATGTCGCGCTCCCAGTTGAGCTTGGCCCCGGCGATCGGGCAGGCCGAGTTCATGAACGCGATGTCCAGGCTGGCTGCGAGCTTCGGCGCGTCCGCGAGCGGGATGCCGAGAATGCGACAGTGCATGGCCTCCGAGTACGGGTTGGCGAAGCCGTGCCGCAGGTCCGCGGGCGCGCCGGATGCGATCAGGCCGTCGACGAGGGAGGCGGCCCGCTCGCGCATCCACGCCTCCAGGCCCGGGGCCTTGGGGTTGATCGCCTTGAGCACGGCCTTGCGCAGCCCCGCGCCGGTGATGTTCCCCATGTTGTTGACGACCTCCGGCGGGATCGTCAGTGCGTACTGCCGCGGCACGCCCGGCGCGGAGGTGTCCTTCAGGCTGAACCGGCGGTCCTCCAGCACCTGCTTGCACAGCGCGTACGAGGAGACCAGCCAGGCCGGGTCGCCCGCGATGGTCCGCACCCGCTTGACGGGCTCCGCGCGCAGCTCCTCGATCTCGTCCGGGAGCCGGTCGCCGCGCCACGAGAACGGGAACGCGGGCAGTTCTTCGGCGAGCTCAAGCGGCATTCTGGTGTCCCCCTTCGGCGACCGGCGTGACGATCGCGTGGCCCTGGTTGCGTGAGGCGCGCAGACCGGAGCCGCGCGAGTAGAGCAGCTCCGCGAGCGGGAGCAGCTGGTGGTAGCAGTTGAGCGAGGACGGCACGTCGAGGATGGCCGGACTGTCCAGGAAGAGCGGCGCCTCCGCGCAGATGTAGCGCAGGCACACCTCCCGCTGCTCGACCGTGGCCTCGCGCCCGTCGGCCAGCACCTTCGAGGCGAGGTAGGCCCCGACGAGCTCGTCGATCACGGCGCGGAACTCGCCGTCGGTGTCCAGCCGCTGCCGCAGCTCCTCGTGCAGCCGCCGGTAGGCGGGGTCGTCCTGGAACTCCGACATCGCGTGGGCCCTGATCCGGCCCCGCCCGTCGTCGGTGTCCTCGACGGCGGCGCGCACTTTGGCCCGCACGCCGCGCAGGTTCTTCACGGCCTTGCGCCGGGCGTCGTCTGGACCGTACCCCAGCGCCTGGAACATCTCCGCGACGTACAGGTCGGTGTAGACGAGATCGACCTGCCGGAAGTTCGCGAGGCCCCAGCGGGCGAGGTCCAGCAGGCGCGCCTGGGAGAAGTAGCTGTTTCCGGGCGACACCCCGACCACCGCGTGGTCGCCCTCGGCCTGGATCAGGGCGCAGTGCGCCGTATAAGGCCTGACATGGAATAAGGTCTCGGTCGCTGTCTGCAAGATCTGCAAGAGTGGGAGCGTCCTTCGCGTCACTAGTCCCGAGGAGCCTCGTGCTCCTGGTGTGGCGACGACACGCGCAGTCAAACTTCCCACACGCTCCGTTGTCAACGCCTGTCCCGTGAGTTGAGATCCGCACCCGAACCGCCGACATGCGATCATCTGCGACGTGGCGAACACGCAGAGAACAGCGCGGTACCGGGAGTTGGCGGCGGCCCTGCGGGCGGACGTGCTCAGCGGCGTCTACGGCGAGGGCGGCCGGCTGCCGAGCGAGGAGGCGCTGGCCGCCTCCCACGGCGTCTCGCGCGGCACCGTCCGCCAGGCGCTGGCGCTGCTGCGCGCCGAGGGCGTGGTGACCTCCCGGCGCGGCACCCGGCGCGTGGTGCTGGAGCAGCCGCGGGTGCAGAGCTTCGCGGAGCTGTCCAGCTTCACGCGGTGGGCGCGCTCGCTGGGCGAGGAGCCGGGCGGCTCGGTGCTGGAGCTGCGGTGGCGCGAGGCGGACCCGGTCGAGGCGGAGCGGCTGCGCCTGCCCGCGGGGGAGCGCGTCCTGTGGGTGCTGCGCCTGCGCACGCTCGGCGGCGAGCCGGTCATGGTCGAGCGCACGGTCTACCCGGAGCCGGTCGGCGCGCTGGTCGAGGCGATGCCGCCGGACGCCGTCTCGGTCACCGAGCTGCTGGAGGCCCAGGGCGTCGTCCTGGCCGACGCGGACCACACCGTGGACCTCACCCTCGCCGACGCCGACGACGCCCGCCTCCTCGGCTGCGCCCCGGAAGCCCCCCTGCTGCGCGAGCACCGCCGCACCAGCGACCCGACCGGCGTCCCCGTCGAGTGGTCCGAGGACCGCTACCGCGCGGGCACGGTGGCGTTCACCGTCCACAACTCCCTCGCCGCGACGGCCCTGGCGCGCACCCTCCCCTCGTCGGCGCGGGGCGTCTCACGCCAGGAGTGAGAGGGTCCGAGCCGACGGCTGTCCGGCAGGCCGACGTTCGGGGCTTCCCAGGGCGCTGACCTGTCCGTTGCCACGTCGCGGTCCCGGCCCGGGACGCTCACACCGCACCTCCACCCTCTTCAGCGGATCCCAGCCGGGATGGCTCGCGGTGGGCGGAACCAGCCAGTCCAGCCCCTACATCGCCGGCCTGCACGCCCGCGGCGGCCACGTGGCCACCGCCGAGGGCCCCGGCTGGGACGGCCCGACCGGCCTGGGCACGCCCAACGGCCTGGCCGCCTTCCGGTAGGGCCAGGACCGACCCGGGAGTGCCAGGCGTGCCGCAGGGCTGAGTCCGACTCACCACCTGGGACCGGAC
>NZ_BBPO01000002.1:91126-172444 GCF_000787815.1 Streptacidiphilus neutrinimicus | reverse complement strand
CCGCAGGGCTGAGTCCGACTCACCACCTGGGACCGGACTCAGCCCTGCGGCACGCCGCCGAAGCCGAGTTCGTTGCCGTCGGCGTCGCGATACACGACCTTGCGCACGCCGTCCGGGTACTGCTCGCGGAGCGCCGGCTCCACGCCGCGCCCGGCGATCGCGGCGACTCGGTCGTCCAGATCGTCGACCAGCACCGTCTGCAGGGCGTGGCCCGCGTGTTCGGGGCTGCGGCGGATGTAGAGGTACCGGTGTTCGGCGAGCTCCCAGACCGCCTCGATCTCGTTGGGACAGAAGGCGGGCTCTGCGCCGAGCACCCGCGTGTACCAGTCCACTGCCTCGTCGTAGTCCCGGACGTAGATCCCCGCGAACAGATCGGTCGCCACCCACCCACGCTAGCGCGCCGCGCGAGCCGCGCTCGGCGCCTCGCCGAAGGACGCACGGGGTAGGCTCCGCGCACCTGGGCAGGGACGCGCGCAGGCCGCCGAGGCCGGGCCGGTCGCCGAGCCGGGCGTTGGACGGCGGCTGACCCCGGATCGGCGGACGACCGCTACGCGTCCCCGCTCTCCGCGGGCGAGGCCGGCGGGACAGCGGAGGCCAGTGCCGCCAGTGCGGCCAGCATCTCCCGGTAGTGGGCGAAGTCCGGCACGGCCACGGACACGTCCTTCGCCGCGTCGTCCCAGCGGCGCAGGCGGACCGCGTCCCGTGCGAACGGCTCGGCCTCGAACGCGGTCGCCTCCGCCGGGCTCATCGGGCCGCCCTGGACAGAGAGGGTGTGGACCGACGCCGGGGAGAGGCGGGCGAAGTACTCCGGCTCCACGGCGCACAGGTAGCGCTTCGCGGCGACGTGGAGGCGGACGGGTTCGGTGACGGCCGGGCCGAACCACGGGGAGAGCCAGTCCGCGCCTTGGTGGCTGTGGCGGTTGTCCCGCGCGCCCGACATGAGTTCACGGCCGTGCACCGCGCCGCGGAAGTGCCCGACGTCGTGCAGCAGGGCCGCGGCGACCAGCGCCGGGGGCGCTCCGTCTGCGGTGGCGAGAGCGGCGGCCTGGAGCATGTGCTCGGCCTGGGTGACGTCCTCGCCGAGGTAGTCGTCCGCGCCCTCGCCCGCGAAGAGCGCGGCCAGGGTGTCCACGACCTGGTCCGGGGTCAGCACGGCTGCGCCTCCCTGCGGCGCAGCACGCCGACGGTGCTGAGCAGGCCGTCGAGGTCCGCGTAGCAGCCCTGGAGGTGCCGGGCGCCGCCGCGGGCGAAGGCCGTACGGGCGTGCAGCAGGCGGGTGTTGTCGAAGACGAGGCAGTCGCCCGGGCCCAGCTTGAAGTCGAGCTGACGCTCGGGGTCCAGCAGCAGGCGGGCGAAGGCGCGGTAGCCGGCGTAGAAGGCCTCGGTCTGCTCCGCCGGGAGGCGGAGCGTGCCGAGCGAGCGGTTGTTGAACCGCACCTCGCGGATGCGGCCCATCGGGTCGGTGCCGATGAGCGGGCGGTGCGTGCTCAGCTCGGTGACGTCGTCGCGGAAGGCGAACGGCACCGGCGTCCCCGTCAGCGCGGCGAAGGCCCCGACGTCCGACTCGCGCAGCGCGGCCGCGGCGGCGAAGCCGTCGACCAGGCCGGAGTCGCCGCCCTCGGCGTCGTTCACCAGGCAGTGCAGCAGCTGGAGCGTCGGCACCGGGTCCCGGTAGGGGTTGTCGGTGTGCGGGGTGATCGCGACGTTGGTGAAGGCCAGGTTGTTCGGCCGCTCCTCGACGCGCACCTCGAACTGCGTGCCGTAGTTGGTCTCGCGGACGAACCCGAAGGTGCGGGCCACCTGCTGCGCCTGGCCGTCGCGGAGGGGGACGTCGCGCAGCAGGCAGAAGCCGAGCCTGGCCACGGCCTCCAGCATGCGCAGGCGCTCGGCGTCGTCGGCGAGGTACGCCGACCACGTCGTCTCAGGGAGGCCGTCGGCCAGCGTCGCCGCGCTCCCCCACAGGTCCTTGGCGTCCTCGGTGCGGGGGTCGGGCTCGCCCGTCTGCTGGAGCCAGTGTGCCGGGTAGCGGGAGACGTGACCGTCGGGGGCCCAGACCACCTCCCACCCCTCCGCACCGTCGACAGCGTCGCCGCCGTCCAGCGCGCGCAGCGTCCCGACGGCGAGCTGCTCGGGCAGATCGGTGATCTGGAAGAGCTTCTGGTCGGTCAACGGGTCGCGG
Source organism: Streptacidiphilus neutrinimicus (assembly GCF_000787815.1). Classification (GTDB taxonomy): domain Bacteria; phylum Actinomycetota; class Actinomycetes; order Streptomycetales; family Streptomycetaceae; genus Streptacidiphilus; species Streptacidiphilus neutrinimicus. The sequence continues at coordinate 170,265 of NZ_BBPO01000002.1, read as the reverse complement.
CAGTCCGCGCAGGTGCAGTTGTCCCGCAGCCACAGGGCGGGGACGTCGGTCGGCAGCATGAACCCTCGATTCTGGTCGGACCGGGTAGGACCGGGTAGGACCGGCCCGGCTCAAAAGTTGTATAGCCAACTTTCGCCCGACGCCGCCGCCGGGGGCAAGGAAAGGCTGGGTGAACCTGGGGCCAACCCGACGCAAAGAGGATGCCGGACGGGCCCGCCTCAGCTCCCGAGCGGCCGCAGCCGCAGTGCGGACATGCCGCCGTCGACCGCGAGGGCGGTGCCGGTGGTCGACCCCGAGGCGGGAGAGGCGAGGTAGGCGATGGCGGCGGCCACCTCGTCGGCGCCGACCAGGCGCCCGTGCGGCTGCCGCGCCTGCAGCGCGGCGCGCTCGGCGTCCGGGTCGTCGGCGGCGTCGAGCAGGCGGCCGACCCACGGGGTGTCCACGGTGCCGGGGCTGACGCAGTTGACGCGGATGCCCTCGCGGACGTGGTCGGCTGCCATGGCCAGGGTCAGCGACAGCACCGCGCCCTTGCTGGCGCTGTAGAGCGCGCGCTGCGGCAGCCCGACGGTGGCGGCGGCCGAGCAGGTGTTGACGACGGACGCGTGCGCGGAGCGCCGCAGATGCGGCAGGGCCGCGCGGCTGACCCGGGCCATGCCGACGACGTTGACGTCGAGCACCTGGTGCCACTGCGCGTCGTCGTTGTCCTCCACGGTCCCGGCCGCGCCGACGCCGGCGTTGTTGACCAGGATGTCCAGCCCGCCGAGCGCGGCCACGGCCGCCTCGACCGCCGCCCGCACGGACGCGTCGTCCCGCAGGTCGGCGGTGAACCCCCACAGGGGCTTCTCCACCCCGTCGACGGCGAGGTCCAGCACGGCCACCTCCGCCCCGCCCCCCGCCAACAGCCGGGCCGTCGCCAGCCCGATCCCCGACGCACCCCCGGTGACCATGGCCCGCAGGCCCCCGAACTCCTTGCCGCGGAACTCGCTCATCCACGCACTCCTGACGAAGAATCGGCTTCCCGCGATGCCCCCAACGGACACCGCCGGGCGGCCATGGACTCCCCACCCACCCCCACCCGAAAACCCGTCAGGCGGCGTGGCGCGCGGGGTCGTGGAATGATCGTGCCCGAACGCGGTGGGGCGAGGGAGGGGCCGAGGATGGCTGAGGAGTCCGGTGTGCGTGAGCTGCGGCTGGTCGTCACCGCCGAGGACTACGACGCCGCGCTGCGGTTCTACCGCGACGTGCTGGGGCTGCCCGAGCGTGGGGCGTTCTCCTCGCCCGACGGGCGGGTGACGATCCTGGAGGCCGGGCGGGCCACGCTGGAGATCGCGGATCCCGGGCACGCCGCGTTCATCGACGACGTCGAGGTGGGCCGGCGCGTGGCGGGCCACATCCGGGTGGCGTTCCAGGTCGACGACGCCCCCGCGGTCACCGCGCGGCTCGCTGCGGCCGGGGCGGAGGTGCTGGCCGAGCCGACCAGGACGCCGTGGAACTCGCTGAACTCCCGCCTGGAGGCCCCCGCCGCCCTCCAGCTGACGCTCTTCGCCGAGCCCGGCGAGCCCGGCGAGCCCGACGGAGAGCACCGGCGGTAGCGCCCACGGCCACAGCTGCCCCGGCTGCCCCATCTGCCCCGGCTGCCCCGACCGGTGTCGGTGCCGCCGCTCGGGTAAAGACGACGCCCACCGCCTCGCGGGGCGAGGCGGTGGGCGCGTGAGTCGGACGACGGGCGTGCGGGACAGGCGGCGGGCGCGCGTCAGCTCTCGCGCGGGGCGAAGACGCCGAAGGTGGCTCCCTGCGGGTCGCGGATGACGGCGAGCCTCGGCCCGTTGTCCATCTCCGCGTCCACGGGACCGTGCACGACCTCGGCGCCGAGCCCGCGCGCCTTGGCGGCGGCCGCGTCCACGTCGGCGACCAGGAAGAACGGGTTCCAGTGCGAGGGGACCTCGGGCGGGAACATCTCGCCCATCTCCATGATGCCGCCGAACATGGTGTCGTTCAGCCCGACCATGGGGTAGTCCTGGTTCGGCCACACCTGCCACTTGAAGAACGTGCGGTAGAACTCCACGGCGGCGCTCTTGTCCCGGGTCGACAGGTCGATCCAGGCGAGCGAGTTCGGCTCCTCGGCCACACCGAAGCCGCCGAACTTCCTGGTCTCCCAGAGCGCGAACGGCGCCCCGGTCGGGTCGCTGAGCAGGGCCCAGCGGCCCAGGTCGCCGACGTCCATCGGCCCCATCCACACCTGCGCGCCGGCGCCCTTGGCGGCCTCGGCCGCGTCGTCGACAGCCGGGGTGGCGAAGGAGAGCAGCCACATGACCGGCTGCTGCGGGTTCATCAGGGGGGCCACGGCCGCGGCGGGCTTGCCGTCGAGGGAGAAGGTCGTGTAGCCGCCGTACTGGGGGTCCGGGTCGGTCTCGGCGGTCCAGCCGAAAAGCTGACCGTAGAACTGCTGGGCCGCTTCCGAATCGCGTGCGCTCAGCTGCGCCCAACAGGGGGCGCCTGGGACGTTTCCGATCACCTTCAACGCAGTTCCTCTCGAAGTTCCGATGTCTCGATATCTGGCGAAGGGGCGGGTTTCCCATCCAATCCCCGGGCCGGGGCGGACGCCACTCGACACTCCACGGAGCCGTAAGAGATGCGTCAACGCAGGTTGCCGCCCTGTACCTGCCCTGATCTATGCTGAACCGGTCGTACGAAGAGAGCACCGCTCCGGCCTCTGAGCGTCGGAGCGGTCCGCGGCCGAAAGGAGGCGAGACCCGTGGACGACGCCAGTCCCAGAACGGGCCACGCTCCGCCCGGCCCCGTTTTCGCGGCCTGACGCGGCTTCCGGCCGGGCGCACCCTGTCGCTTTATCGCTTTTCTTTTTTCCTTCGCTTTTCGACGTTCACCGTCACCTCGCCGCACACCCGGCCGGTCCGCCCTTGACGCGACCCCGCGCTGAGGTGCGGCCACGCCTGCACCAAGGAGCCTCTTCGCCATGACCACAACGACCCTCAGCCCGAAGGCCCTCACCAACCTGCTGCGCCGTGAGGCGTGGACCGCGCACGGCGTCCTCTCGCTGACCCTGAGCGACGGCGTCGAGCGCCACTACCTGCTCGACCCGCGCGACTTCGCGGCCACGACCGCGCCCGAAGTCGCCTACGACGCACGGGTGCACGCCGCCTACATCCTGGCGCTCCAGGGCCACCGCCCCGCGTGGCTCGCCCACCACCTGGACCTCCCACTGCCCGCGACGGACGCGATCTGCGCCCACGCCGAGGCCCACGGCCCCACCGGCCCCCGGAACGGCCCGGTCGGGGCCTGACGTCCCCGCGCGCATAGGAGCCTCTCGTGTCCGTCACCGACCACCGCGTCGCCGGCACGCGCCTGTGGGTCGACCAAGCCGGCCGGACGGCGTCCGTGGACGGCCGCGCCCTGCGGCTGACACGTCGTGAGTTCGACCTGCTGGCACATCTGATGGGGCATCCGCGTCGCGTCTTCACACGCGTCCAGCTCCTGGACGCGGTCTGGGGCCACCACGACGTCGGCGACGCCCGGACCGTCGACGTCCACATCGCCCGGCTGCGGGCCAAGATCGGCGCCGAACACCGCGCCCGCCTCGCGACGGTTCGCGGACTGGGCTACAAGTTCGACCCCTTGTAGGGTAGTTGGCTCCTTCAGGGCGCCGACTGACTCAGCCCCGGCCTGCTTCGAGCAGTCGCTTGAGGCGGGCGAGGTCCTTGGTGTTGGCGCGCCGCATCGCGGCGGCCATCATCGGGGCGGCCACCTTGGCGAAGCCGGACGGCTCGCCGCGGTTGCGCAGGGTCATCCGGGTGTGCGTCGCGTCGAGGCCGGCCCAGGTGTAGGTGGTCTCCATCGGGAACGGGCCCTGCTCGGTGCGCATGACCATGCGCTCGGGTCCGTACTCGACCACCGCGTAGGTGTAGCTGAGGGTCCGTCCCATGAAGGTCGCCACGAGGTCGAGCTTCGAGCCGACCCCGAGCGGCGGTTCGGTGCGCCACCGTACGGAGGTGATGTTCTCGTACCACTCGGGCGCGTTGTCCGGGTTGCCGGCGTACGCGGCCACCTGGTCGCTCGGGCGAGCGATCACGGTCTCGGTCAGCACGTCGACGGGCACGGCAACTCTCCAGCGCTCGATCCCTACGGCCTCTCCGGCCATGGTGCCGGATCGTCCGCCGCCGCAGCAGTGGCGACGCGCCGAAGCCCGTCCGGCAGCGGCCCCGAACCGCCGTCAGGCCCCGGTGAGCTCGCCGACGAGCGCCGCGCTGAGCCAGTCGTTGGCGGCGCCCAGGGTCGGGGCCGGGACCAACTCGGCGGCCAGCTGCCAGTAGCGCCGCATGGCCGGGTGCTCGCCGGCCGCCAGATCCCGGCCGAGCTCACGGCGGTAGTCGGGAGAGTCCTGGCGGCCGTGCGCGCGGGCATGGGCGCCGACGAAGCAGTCCAGCGCCTCGCCCGCGGCGGGGCCTCGCCCGTCGAGCAGGGCGGGTGCAGCCAGGTCGTAGGCCTCGCGCAGGCCGTCGTAGAGCAGGTCCGGCCTCGGCGGCGCGGGCCGGTGCTCGGCCAGACAGGCGTCGGCGGCGGCGCCCGTCAGCTCGTGCAGCCGCGCGAACGCCAACACGTGCGCGGACGACGGCTGCTCGGGCAGCGGCGGCACGGCCGCGTCGACGATCGCGTCCGCCAGACCGGCCCGGAGCCGCGGCGGCAGCAGCCGACGCCAGTAGCGCACCAGCGTGTCCGTGTCCGGGGGCGTACCCAACGCGCCGACCAGGCGCAGCAGTTCGGCCCGCTCGGCCGGAACGCCCTCGTGCAGCAGACGCAGGGCAGCCTCCCTCCACCGGAGCGCGGCCATCTCCGCGCCGAGCGCGTCCAACTGCCGTGCCACGACGCCCTCCAGGCGCTCCCCCTCCGCCTCCTCCTCAAGGACGCGCGCGACGTCCGGCAGCGGCACGTCGAGCGCCCGCAGCGAGCGGATCAGCCGCAGCCGCTCCAACGCCTCCGGCGCGTAGCGGCGGTGTCCCCCGCTGCTGCGCTCCGCCTCCGGCAGCAGCCCCTGGTCGGAGTAGAAGCGCACCGCTTTCACGCTCGCCCCGGCCCGCTCGGCGAGCTCCCCGATGCTCAGCAGTTCGTACGGCACTTCGTGCGGCAGCAAGACGTCCTCCTCCCAGGCGACCTCATTCGCCCTCCGAGCCTAGCCGTGGGGGCGGGCGGGCCGCCCGCGCGCAAGGCCGGTCGCCGTGGCGTCAGGCTGCAGGCCGCTGCGGGCTCGGCCGTCGCGAGCGCCTTCCGGCCCCTGAGTGAAGAGCTGCACGTCCGATGGCTCGCACCACCCCTCCCCGCCCGCCCCACGTGGAGTCGCTCTTCCCCGAGGTGGCAGCCTGCCGCAAGCCGGCGGTCCGCCTGCACCCCCGTCCCGGCGACCCGGGCGCCCGCGACAGCTCGCTCGGCGGCCCCGTGCTCTGGCCGCGGTCGCGGCCGCGCCCCCACTGCACGGAGGAGCACCCGCGCACGGCTTGCGCCCCGCCGTCCTCCGGCGAACCGAGTGACGGCGGCGGAGTCGGGCAGCCGCCCCCGGACCCGGGAGGAGGCCCCATGGTCGGATACGAACTGCGCGAGCAGCACATCGAGCTGCGGGACTGCGAGCCCGCGGGGCTGTGGCACGTCGTCGAGTCCGGACGCCCGCGTGCCCTGTGCGGCCACACCGTCGACACGGGCGCGGCGGCCCGGTCGCTGGTCGAGCTGGCCGACATCGACCCCCGGTGCTGCTGTGACCCCTGCCGGGAGATCCACCGAGGCGCGGCCGGCAGGCCACTAAAGGAGGACTGGCTCGACCACCGCTAACCGGCCCCGGTCCTCGCGTCCCCGGCCAGGTTTCGAGAGACGAGCACGGGTCAGACGCCCGAAGACCCGCCGTGACCTCCCACGAACCGCGACGCGGCGGAAGGCGCCCCGGACGCCCGAACCTTCCGGGGCGTCCCGCGGCGTCACCCGGGAGGCCGTCATGGTTCACTACCTGCTTCGCGCGGAGCCCCTCTCGACACGGCAGCCGCACTCCTGGCACGTGGCCAGGGTCGGAGCGCCGTTCGCGCTGTGCACGCATCGCCTGGGGCCCGCCACGAGCGTGCGCCCCATCCAGGAGGCTGAAGTCATCCCCGAGGACTACCGCTGCCCGGAGTGCTGGGAACGGGCGCTCGACGAGCTGATGCTCCCGGCCTGATCGAGTCCGTCCCGGTCAACGACTGCTGGGTTTTCGACGCCACGGTCCGGTTCGGTCTGTTCCCGGGAACCGGCGCTCTGGTGCGCCACGAGATCACCACGGACGCGGGCGTCGTCAAGCTGTGCTCGGACGCCTTCGAGGCTGTGATCGCAGCAGCGAGCGCCCTCAGCGGTGTGTTCGTCACCAAAGCTTCACCCTCGTGAAGCGCCGCCAGGAGCACTCCGACAAGCAGGCCGACCGTGACGAACAGCGAAAGATGCTCCACCGGAAGGCCCGCAAAGACGCATACTCCGCGCTGCTGGTCGCCTACGCGGGCTTCGACGAGGCGATCAACAAGGTGTGGCTGGTGCAGGCGGACACGCCGACGGACGACGGGATACCTGCTGCGTTCCACGAAGCCGAGCAGGCACTGTTGGACTTGCGCCCCGCCGTCTCAGCTGTGGCTCTTGAAGGTCCTCCGGCCGTCGTGGCATCGCCGAACCAGCCAGCCGTCGAACGTCACCGCGTCGCCAGCCTTGACCAATTCGTGAGCGCCGCCCGCGAAGCGCTCGGAGGCAACGCCGCGGGGTTCGGTTGAACTGTCGGGAGGACCCCCCGAAGCGGGGCAGGTCGCCTCTCCGGGTGTCGGTGATTCTCGCTACCGTGCGCAGCATCCCGGTGACGCACCGGGAGACGAGTGAGGGGAGACCACCGTGGAGATCAAGAAGCTCACGTTCCTGGGCAGTACGTCCGAGGACGGCGACTGCCCGTCGGTGTACGAGACCGAAACGGGCGATCTGGTGATCCAGGGCGACCTGGTCACCGACCCGGACGTCATCGGCCAGGCGCGCCACGTGAAGCCGCAGGAGGGCTTCGTGGTCGTGCCGCGCGAGCTGCTCGTCCGCTTCGCCCCGAGGTCGTGACGTTGCTTCCGTTCAGCGAGATCAGCCGCTTCTTTGAGGACTTCGAGCACACCGCTTGGAGGTTGGAGAGTCGGCGGCAGTACGCCACTGACTTGGAGTCTCCACGGTTCACCGCATTTCGGGAGACGGGCCGGTTGCCGGAGCGGCCGGGACACCCCTGGGTGGCGAACGTGCTTCGGCAGCTCGACCAAGGCAAGACGTTCGGCCGGGTGCGAGTCGTCGACGAGCCGATGACGGACAACCAGGCGTTCCTCTTGGCCAGCTCCTTGGAGAGCCCGGAGGACATCCGGATCCTGACCCGCGCCAAGGCCAAGAAGCTAGACCTGCCGGCGGAGGACGTCTGGCTCTTCGATTCGAAGACGATCGCCCGCCTGGTCTTCGACGACCAGGACCGCACGCTCGGGGTGGAGGTCACCGCGGATCCCGTCGAGGTGCTTCGGGTCTGCCAGATCCGGGACGCCGCCCGGCATTTCGCCGTACCTGCGCACGACTTCGCGGCGGCGCTACCGTCGGAGGCGTGACCACCGATTTCCAACGCGCGAGGACCGCCCTCGGAGCCCGGCTCCTGGAGCTGAGGAACGAGGGCGGTCTCACGGGCAGGCAGCTCGCCGCCCGGCTGGGGTGGCCGCAGTCCAAGGTGTCCAAGCTGGAGACCGGGAAGCAGACGGCCACGCCGGAGGATCTGGCGGCGTGGGCGGAGGGCGTGGGCAACCCCGGCGCGGCGGCCGAGCTGAAGGCCCGCCTGCGGGGCGCGGAGACCTCGTACCGGTCCTGGCGGAGGCAGCTCGCCGCAGGGCATCGGCCACGGCAGGACGAGGGGATCGAGCAGTCCCGTAAGACGTCTCAGACCCGGGCGTTCGAGTCCGCCCGCGTGCCTGGCCTGCTCCAAACACCCGACTACGCACGGGCGCTGCTGACGATGGCCGCCGACTTCGCGGAGAGTCCGAAGGATACGGACGAGGCCGTGCGGGCCCGCATGCGCCGCCAGGAGGCCCTCTATGAGCCCGGCCGCACCTTCGAGTTCATCGTCTGGGAAGCGGCCCTCCACGCCCGCGTGGCGGCTCCGGCGGTAATGGCCGCCCAGCTCGACCGGCTGACGGGGCTGGTGGGGCTCGACACGATCAAGCTCGGCGTGATCCCGCTGTCCGCACCGCTGCGCCGGACGCCGGCTCACGCGTTCTGGATTTATGACCGGAGCCGGGTCATCGTCGAGATGATCAACGCGGAGATGTGGCTCGACGATCCGGCGGACATCGCGCGGTACGAGAAGGCGTTCGCGTGGCTCGGCGAGACGGCCGTCTACGGCCAACGCGCCCAGCGGATCATTACCACCGTCCGGGCTTCCCTCGGGCGCAATTGAGCCCTCTGGCGCATCTTCGGGCATCTGCGCGCTGCCCCGGAGAATCCGAGAGAATCAACGCCCCGACGGCGAATCAGGGCTCCCTACGGTCGGTCCATGGCCGTCGCCGCATCCACCGCTTCGGGCGCTCCACCAGCCCGCCCCGCCCCTGACCACGCCGTCGACCGGGCCCTCTGGGAACGCCTGCGCCGAGCTGCCTACCGGGGACACCTCCTCCCCGAAGGGTTCGCGGTGCTCGACGAGCTCCACGACCGGTACCCCGAGTGGCGGGAGGAGTGGTGAGCGTGGGTGACGACTTGTCCGTAGTCCACGGCCACTGCATCGGCTGCGGCGGAAGCCGCAAGCTCGGCCGACTGGTCAACGAGGTCGACACCAACTCCGGTGCGGGATGGACCAACGTGCAATGCGCCGAGTGCGAGGAGAACGGCCGGGGGCTGCCGCCGGCCGGGCCGTGGTCACCGCGCCGGTACCAGCTCTGAGATCACACCATGAGGCGGTCCGCCGACGATCTGTTACGTCATGGCAACGCCCACCCGCACCACTGTCACCTTCTGTCACGCTTCCCTCACAGCGACGAGACACGATCGGCAGGAACGCATGACCACGTCCCCTTGGGGACCGCCTCCGCAGTCGGCCCCGCAACCCTCCAGCATGTCCCGCAGAAGGAAGGGCTGCCTCGGCTGCGGCGGCGCACTGCTCGGCATCTTCGTCCTGCTGGTGGTCGTCGGGCTGATCGTCGGGCCGAGGAAGGGCACCGCCACGGCCGTCTCCCCCGCGAACACAACGCCCACGGCAGGCTCACGGCCACCGTGCCGGAGCCTCTGTCCCAGGTGGCGAGCGTCAAGGGCGACATCACGGTGATGGGCAACAACGACAACTCGCTGGCTACGAAGGACTGCGTGGTGGGACCGGCGTAGCGGGAACCCCCTGCCGCTGATGACCAGGCCCCCGTGTACCGGCTCGTGCGCGGGGGCCTCGTCTGTGCTGGCTACGACTGGCCGTCCGGCGGGTTGCTCGTCAGCGTCTTGCGGGCGTAGGCGATCCACTTGACCAAGTCGTCGGCCGAGACCGTGGCGGGCTGGTCCATGAGGACGGCCAGGTTCTGGAGGACCGTGACGACCTCGTCGCTGTACACGCTCTGCCAGCGGCGCAACCTGCCAGCGTCGAGCGTCGTCGTCTCCGGATCGGTGTAGCGCAGCCGCTCCAGGCGTCCAGCGATGCCGAGAATCATCGCGCAACTTCTCGCGCTCGTCTGCCGTGGACATATTCAACTTCCTTGTCATGCAGTGTGATTCAGGAACATCCCAGCATGGGGCTCCAATCCGCCGGGTGGTAATCGCGCGCTGGGGTGAGAGGCGCTCACGGGACCAGGAGGGGTCAATCTCCCTCCAGGGCTTGAATCTCCCGTTAGGGGAGTTCGTAGCGTGATCGCATGCGAAGCGATCACGACATCACGACCGCGTTCATCCTCGCCTCCGGCCCGTTCACCGGCGGCCTGTTGTGGGAGCGGGTGGGCGACCGGCTGCGGGAGGCCGGCGCGGAGGTGCACGCGGCGAACCTGACAGGGATGGACACGGGGACGGACGGGGACGTGCCGCCGACGGAGACGGAGACGGAGCGAGAGAGGGACGGGGACGCCGAGGTCGATCTGGAGACCCACATCGCCGATGTGGTGCGGCTGATCGACCGCGTCGCCGCGCCGGAGGTGGTGCTCGTCGGACACGGCTACGCCATCCATCCCGTTCTGGGCGCGGCGCAGCAGCGCGTGAAGCGGGTGGCACGCATCGTGTACCTCGACTGCGGGCTGCCGCAGAACGGCGACGCGGCGGTCGCGAGCGTGCCTGACGCCGCCGTGCAGGCGCTGCTGCGGGAGTCGCCGGGGACGACCCTGCCGGTGCCCGAGCCCGACCAGTGGCAGAGCTGGGGAAGCACCGCCGGACTCTCGGCGGCGGACCTGGACCGGCTCCGCGCCCTGGCCGCGCCGCAGCCCGGCCGGACACTCACACAGCCGCTGCGGCTGACCGGCGCGCTGACGGGGGTGCCGACCAGCGGAATCCTGTGCACGGCGGGCGGCGTCACCATCGCCGCCGTGCAGGCCCTGGTGTCGTCGGGGATGCCGCAGTTCCAGGCGCTGGCCGATCCGGCTGTCGGGTTCTTCGAGCTGGCGACCGGTCACTGGCCGATGCTCTCCTGCCCGGACGAGCTCGCCGCGACGCTGCTGCGCGCCGCCGCCGGGGACGGCCACCGGCTCAGTCCGGCCGTCACCAGGCCGTTCCAGGAGCGCCCGTTCCTGCTGGACGCCCCCCACGCCGCCCGGGTGCGGATCGGCAACGTCGACCTGCACCTTCCGGAGCCCCGACCGGCTGGGGCCACCGGGGCCCGGTATCCCGCCGTTCTTTTCGTGCACGGCGGCCCACTGCCGCGGGACATGGTCCCGGCCCCGCGCGACTGGCCGCTCTACCTCGGCTACGCCCGGCTCGCGGCGAGCGAAGGCGTCGTCGGGGCGGTCGTGGCGCACCGGCTGCACACGCCTGCCGACTACCCGACCGCCGCCGCGGACGTCGCCGACGCGCTGGAGCTGCTGCGCGCCGATCCGCGCGTCGACCCGGAGCGGATCGCGGTCTGGTTCTTCTCGGGCGCGGGCCTGCTGCTGACCGACTACCTTGCCGCTCCCCCGCCGTGGCTGCGCTGCGTCGCCGCCACCTATCCGGTGCTGGCCGTGTCGCCGGGATGGAGGGGCGTCGACCCACGCTTCGCCCCGGCCGCCATGCTGCCGAAGTCCGTCGGACTGCCGATCGTGCTGACCCGCGCCGGTCTGGAGTCCCCGGAGATCGCCGAGACCGTCTCCGCGTTTCTGGCGGCCGGGCGGGAGTGCAGCGCGGCGGTGGAGCTCGTCGACGTGCCGGAGGCGCGCCACGGCTTCGACGCGCACGAGCCGACGGAGCGGACCCGCGCCGCCGTGCGACGCGCGATGGACGCGGTATGCGCGCATCTGCGCCGGTGAGACGGATTCTCATCGCGTCTTCATACGGCGGGGCCGCTCGGCGGGTATCAGCCGGGTATCCACGCAGTTCACAGAACATGGCAGGACAGGGCAGGCGAGGACCATGGGACCTTATGGACCTCTTCGAATCCGCGGGGCCGTGAACCACGGCTGGTTCTGGGTCTTCTCGGGGATCACGATGGTGCTCTTCTGGGTGCTGGTGGTGCTGGCGATCATCCTGATCGTCCGCACCCTCACCCACCGCGACCGGTGGCCCGGCCGCGCCGGCGCCGCCCAGACCACGCCGGCTCCGCCGTACGGGCCGCCACCCGGTGGGTCGGCCGGCGGCGGGGCGGCCACCGGCGGCTCGGCGGAACAGATCCTCGCCGAGCGGCTCGCCCGCGGGGACATCGAGGTCGACGACTACCACCGCCGACTCGCCGCTCTGCACGAGGGGACCGTCCCGCCACCGCCGACGTCCCCGCCCCCGCCCCCGCCCCCGGGGACGTGACAGGCACGGTGCCAGAGGCCGGAACGCGGAACGAACCCGAACGGAGCAGCAGCGGGTGATCCGTGCCCCTGCGGGCGGACACGATGGCAGGGACCCGTCGTACCGCAGCCGGCAGCAGGGGAGGGTCCGTGTCCGCTTCCGAGACGCTGCGCAGGGCACGGGCGCGCGTCGAGGCGGCCAGGACGGCGGCGCTGGAACGGTTCGAGTCGACGCAGGAGCGGTGGCCCGTGGTCGGGGCGCTGCTGGTGCGGATCATGAACGTCGGCCTGATGGACGCGGCGACCCGGCTCGCCGCGCAGCCGTTCCTGACGACGATCCCGCTGATGTTCGCGCTCGGGGCGTTCGGCCCCGACAGCCTCCGGAAGCAGATGCTGTCCTCGCTGCGGACCACGTTCGGGCTGACCGGGGACAGTGCCCAACAGGTGAAGGACGTGGTGCAGGCGAGCAACGGCGCTCAGAACCTGCAGCAGACCGTCGGCGTGATCGGCCTGGTGATGGCGCTGCTCTCGGCCACCAGTTGCAGCCGTGTCCTCGCGCGGGTGTGCGCGGACGCGTGGGCGCTGCCCAAGGCGCGCAGCAGGCCGGCGGCATGGCGATGGCTCGTCTGGATCATCTGCCTGGTCGGCTTCGTGCTGTTGCAGGGAGTCCTGCGGAGCGGCTTCGGAGCCGGTCTCTGGCTCGGCGTGCCGCTGACGTTCCTCGCCAGCGTGGTGCTGTGGTGGTGGACGCAGCACCTGCTGCTGGTGCGCCGCCTCGCCTGGCTGCCGCTGCTGCCCGGCGCGGTGCTCTGCGCGGTCGCGACCAGTGCGCTCTCGCTCACCGCACGCGTCTACATGCCGAACGCGCTCAACCGCACGCTCCACGACTACGGCTCGCTAGGGCTGGTGCTGACGCTGCTGTCCTGGCTGATCGTGCTCTCCGCCGCGATCGTGTTCGGCATCACGCTCGGCGCGGTGCTCGCCCAGCACCCGCCGCTCCAAGCGAAGCTGAAGGCGCCGCTGCCCAGGGAGACGACGCTCCTCAAGGAGTCAGGGCAGCCTGATGAGCCGGGCGGGTGACGGAGTCGCCGTGCGAGCACGCTGATGTCCTGATATGTCTGATTTCCAGCATGCGGGACGGCGACGGTCGCCAACCGCTCCTCCCGAGGAGGCACCACCGTGTCCAACTATCCGACGCTCAACGTCTTCTGGACGATGCTGGAGTTCTTCCTCCTGGTCCTGTGGTTCTTTCTGCTCTTCAAGGTCCTCACCGATATCTTCCGCAGCCACGACATGAGCGGCGGAGTGAAAGCCCTCTGGATCATCTTCGTGATCCTGCTGCCCTTCCTCGGCGTCCTCGTCTACGTCCTCGTCCGCGGCCGTAGCATGACGCAGCGGGACATCCAGCAGGCGCAACAGGCCGACGACGCGTTCAAGCAGTACGTCCGCGACGCGGCCGGGTCCCCCGAGGGCGGCGGAGCGAGCCACGTGGAGGAGCTGAGCAGGCTCGCCGAGCTGCGGCGCAGCGGCGCGCTGACGGACGAGGAGTACCAGAAGGCGAAGGACAAGCTGCTCGCCTGAGCCGACGAGCGGCGCCCGAAGCAGGAGGGGAACCGGGTGGCCAACAAGGAGAGCGTCGGCACCGTGGTGGTCGCGGGCGCCGCCAACCTGGGCGTCGCCATCGCCAAGGTGATCGCCGGGACGATCAGCGGCTCCAGCGCGATGCTCTCCGAGGCCGCCCACTCCTTCGCGGACACGGTCACCGAGGGGCTCCTGTTCACCGCCCTGCTGCACGGCGACCAGCCGCCCGACGCCCGGCACCCGCTCGGGTACGGCCGCGCGGTGTACGTGTGGGCGCTGCTCGCCTCAGTGGCAACGTTCGTCTGCGGCGCGGCCTTCTCCGTCTTCGACGGGATCCGCACCCTCGTGCGCGGCGAGCAGTTGGGGAATCCGCTCGCCTCCTACCTGGTGCTGGCCTTCTCGTTCCTCCTCGAGGGCGTCTCGCTGCTGCGCGGCCTGCGGCAGACCCGCGGTGAGGCCGAGCGCTCCGGCGTCCCGCTCGTCCACCACCTGCGGCGCACCCCGGACACCACGGTCAAGGCGGTCGTCTTCGAGGACTCGGCGGCGCTCGTCGGCCTCGCACTCGCGGCGGTCGGCCTGCTCGGCGCCCAGCTGACCGGTTCCAACGTCTGGGACGGCGTCGCCTCCCTCGCGATCGGCGCGCTGCTGGGGGCGGTCGCCTTCGAACTCGGCCGCAGCAACATCTCCATGCTGGTCGGTCAGTCCCTCCCCGAGGGGATGCGGCTGCAACTCGTGCGCGACCTGGAGGCGCTGGACGACGTGGAGGCCGTCCTCGACCTGGCGGCGGTCATGCAGGGCCCGCAGGAGGTACTGGTCGCCGCGAAGGTCAACTTCCGCGACGCGGCGACCGCGGTGCAGATCGAGGCCCGCTGCGAGCAGGCGGAGCGCCGGCTCCGGGCCCGCTACCCGCAGATCAAACGGGTCTACCTCGACCCGACCCCCGGCAGCGCCGGACCAGCCAGCGCGGGACCGGGCAGCGCCGAGCCGGACAGCGCCGGACCGGGCAGCACCGAGCCGGACAGCGCGGGAGCGGGCAGCGCCCAGGCGGACAGCACCGAGCCGGACAGCGCCCAGCCGGGCGGCGCGGGACCGGGCAGCGCCCAGGCGGACAGCACCGAGCCGGACAGCGCCCAGCCGGGCGGCGCGGGACCGGGCAGCACCGAGCCGGGCACCGCCGAGCCGGACAGCGCCCAGCCGGGCGGCGCGGGACCGGACAGCTCCCAGCCGGGTGGCGCGGGACCGGGCAGCTCCCAGCCGGGTGGCGCGGGACCGGGCAGCGCCGAGCCGGGCGGGAGGCGGCCGGATGACGCTACGGCCTGACGTCGGCCGCCGCGCGGAGGTAGGCGGCTACCGCGTTGTCAGCTTCCGTGCCACGCCCAGGACGACCGATGCGCAGGTGGTGCCCAGCATCGCTCCCGCCACGACGTCGCCCGGGTAGTGGACGCCCGTGTGGACCCTGGAGTACCCCACCGCGCAGGCAAGCAGCCCCAGCGGGGCCGCGGTGACCGGCAGGACTGTGCCCACCGTCGTCGCCAGGGCGAACGCCGACGCCGTGTGCCCGGAGGGGAAGGACGCCGAGCTGGGCATCGGCACGTGGCGGTCGACCCGGACCTGCGCCGCCTCGCGGTCGGGGCGCGGGCGGCGGACCAGGCTCTTGCCCAGCAGGTTCGCGCTGAAGGACGCCAACCCGACCGCCGCCGCGCCCGCCAGGCCCGCCGTGCGGCAACGTCCCGGAAAGAGCGTCAGGGCAGCGGCGATCGACAAGTTGATCTTCGAGTGGTTAGCGGCGTGTGAGAGCCTGCGCAGCCCCGCGTCGAGCGCGGGCGTGTCCGTCGCCGCGACGGCGGCGTAGAGCGCGCCGTCGAGGGCGGCGAGGTCGTGCAGGACCGAGTCGTTCACAAGTGGTTCTCCCTCGGGTGGTTCTCCATCGGGTGGCCCTCCCTCGGGTTGCTCTCCCCCGGGCGGCCGCCCCCGGAGCGGAAGGCGAGGCGGACGACGTCACGCCAGTCCAGGCGGCGGGCGTGGATCTGCTGGTTCGGGTCCGCGCCGGGACGGTCGCGTGGCACGCGGACGCGCAGCGCGCGGGCGGCCAGGGAGCAGACGACGGGTGTCGGCAGGAACAGCGCCTCGCCGTCCACCGCGACGGGGATCTCGACCGCGTCCGCGTCGACGGTGACCTGACGTGCCGACAGCACCGTCAGGCCGGCGGCCCGGTCCCCGCGCAGGGCCAGGTCCGCCGCCTGGGCGGCGCCGTCGACGCGGATGCCGAGGACGCCCAGCACGCCGCGGTCCAGGCGCGGACGGCGCCCCAGGCTGATCGGGTCGGGCGCGGCATAGGGGTTGTTGCTGACCAGCAGCGCCTGGGGCGCGTCGAGGCGCTCGGCGCCCGCGAGCGCGGTCAGGTGCGGGCCGTCGGCGCCGAGCAGCAGGTCCGGCAGCGCGTCGAGGGCGGTCGCGGTCTTGGCGTCGCGGTACTCCGGGCTCTGCACGATCTGAGCGTAGGCGCCGAAAGACACCGTGTTGACGAAGGCCCGCTCCCCCACCCGGCCGAGGTCGACGCGCAGTTCGACGCCGTCGCGCAGCGCGTCGAGGCAGGTGGCCGGGTCCGTCCGGTCGAGGCCGAGGTCGAGGGCGAAGTGGTTGCGGGTCCCGGCGGAGATGACCAGGAACGGCAGGCCGTGCTCGGCCGCGACGGCGGCGACCAGGGCCTGGGTGCCGTCGCCTCCGGCGACGCCGAGCAGGTCCGCGCCGTCGGCCACGGCCTGACGGGCCATCTCGGCGACGTCCTGCTGCGCGGAGGTGTCCAGCAGCACCACGCGCGCGCCCAGCTCCTCCGCCCGCCGGACCAGATCGAACTTCTCGACCTTGCCGCCACCGGACTTCGGGTTCATGATCAGCACCGGCCGTCGCGGCGGCGGCGTCTCCACGGCGGGCATCGGCTTGGGCGGCCGCTCCGCGCGCAGCGCGGACCGCGCGAAGGCGAGCCCGAGGCCCCAGAGAACCAGCGCGAGGGCGACGATCAGCGCCACCTCCGCGACGACGGCCAGCACGAGTACCCCGACCGGCGCGGCGACGGCCACGACGGCCCCGACCACGCGCGGCACGCCCCGGTGGGCGAGTGTCCACCAACCGCCGACCGCCATGACCGCCAGCGCGATCAGCGCGCAGAACAGCACCAGCAGCCCGTGCGGACCGGCGAACCCCACGGCGACGACCGCCCCGGCCGCGCACAGCAGCGCGATCCGCGCCAGCACCCGCGGCCGCCGGGCCGCCCTGTCCGTCATCGGCTCCCCCTCGTCCTCTTCGCCGTTACCCCACGCGCCCACATGCCAGTCCGGTCACGGTATCCGCGACAGCCCTCATCGGCCCGCCGAGCGCCGCACCGCACCGGCACGGACCGGCCGGTCCGACGCGCCCGCGGCGGTGCGCACGTCCGCGCGCGGCTCACACGTCGCTGACGGCCTGGACGCGGCCCTGGGCGATGGCGGCCAGCAGGGCCGCGTGGTCGCGGTGGGTCTGTTCTCCGTAGCCGACGGCCCAAGAGGCCACCGCGCGGTCGAAGACGTCGCTGCGGCCGAGGTACTCGGCGATCTCCGCACGGGCGCCGGAGCGGGCGTGGGCGCGGGCGAGGGTGCGGCCGCAGACCTGGGCGTAGCGCTGCAGCATCCGCGAGTCCAGCCGCTCGATCTCCACCGAGCCCTTCATGTCGCGCAGTTGCCGCCAGTAGAAGAAGCGTCCGGCGGGGCCGGTGGCCCAGCCGAGGAAGATGTCGCTGGCCGCCTGAAGCAGCCGCTGGCCGGCGACGACGCGCTCGCCCTGGTGCCGGTGCCGGCTGGGCGCGAGGTGGGCGGCCAGCACGGACTGCTCCGCCTCCTTGATCTGGAGCATGAGCGGGTCACCGACCGTGGTGCCCGCCAGCAGGGCGATGAAGCAGCGGGTCCCGACGCTGCCGACGCCGACGACCTTCAGCGCCGCGTCGACGATCCGGAAGCGCTCCAGCAGCAGGCGGCGGTCCTCCCGCATGCTGTGCAAGAAGTCCTCGAACGTCTCCTGGACGACGCCGAGGTCGCGCATCCCGATCGCCTGGATCAGCGGCGGGTCGTGCTTGATCCTCGGCTCGCCGTCGGGTCCGGGCTCGGTCAGCTTCTCCAGCGCCTGGAGGCTGGTCTTGCTGCGGGCCTTGGTGAGCATCTGCTCGGCTTCGGCGCGGTTGCGCTTGCGCACCTCGGAGAGGAGCTCCTGAGTGTCCACCCGCTCGTACCAGACGTCCAGCTCGGACCAGGTGGCCAGCTCGCGCATGTGCTCGCGGTAGGCGCGGGCGGCCGCCTGCGCGGCGTCGCGGGAGGCGGCCTCGGTGAAGCCGTTCTGCCGGGCCGCCACGGCGACGGACGCGGCCAGCCGCTTGACGTCCCACTCGAAGGGGCCGGGCAGCGTCTCGTCGAAGTCGTTCAGGTCGAACAGCAGGGTGCGCTCGGGCGAGGCGTAGAAACCGAAGTTGGACAGGTGCGCGTCACCGCACAACTGCACGTTGAGCCCGGTGTTGGGCGTCGAGGCGAGGTCCGAGGCCATGATCGCGGGCCCGCCGCGCAGGAAGGCGAACTCGGTGGCGGCCATCCGCCCGTAGCGGATCGGGACGAGCTCCGGCACGCGGGTGGCGGCCTGGGCCTCCAGGATGGCGATCGGATCGGTGCGGTCCTTCGGCGGCGTCCAGGGGCCCTGGGAGGAGCGGGGCACCGTCTTGCGCACCTGCCGGCCCCGCGACTCCTCCTCGGCCAGCCGCGCGCCCTGGGGCACGGACTTCGGTCCGGTCTCCTTCTTCGGCTTCGGCGAGCTCTGCGGCTTCTCGGACTTCGCTGTCTTCTCCGACCTCGCTGTCTTCTCCGACTTCGGCTTCTCCGTCACCATCACGAACCCTCCAGACCCTCGGGTGTCGTCGGCGCGGCGGGCCGCTCCTCGTCAAGGAAGCGCACCACCAGCAGCGCGACCACCACGATGACCACGATCCAGAAAACCACCATCCCGGTGGGGTACGACCACAGCGCCAACGTCAGACCGCCGGCCGCCAGCACGATCCACATGATCCACTTGTGGTAGCGGTGCACGAAAGGGCCGACCGGCCCAAGCTTCATCCCCGCGTTGTCCAGCGCCCCGCGTGTCGCGTCGACGCCGGCGTAGACCACGCCCTTGATCCGCGCGGCCCTGCGACCGTGACCGGCGAGCCAGAAGCCCAGACCGACGGCGATGCCCAGCACCACGACCGAGCGGACGGCCGTACGCAGGAAGAGCACCAGCTGATCGTAGATCGCCTTGGCCGCGTCCTGGTTGACGTCGGCGGGAAGTTTGTCGAGGTAGATCGCACGGAACACGGTCAGGCCGATGCCGAGCACCAGCGCCCCTGCCGCGATCCCGAACGAGGCCGCGACCGCGGCGCGCCGCCACCGCCGGGCCAGCCAGACGCCGGCGACGGTCAGCAGCACGCCGATGACGCCCAGCCAGTTGCCGACGATCTGCAGCAGCCGGAAGCCGGTCTTGGCCTTGCCGATGTTCTGGTTGCTGATGACCGTGAAGTTGGTGTGGATCTCCGGGATCTTCGCGGCGATGGTCATGCCGTTGCTGACGAGCCGCTGCTTGACCTGGTCGATCACCGGGGCGAGGTCGATCACGACCGAGTTCTGGGTCAGCTGCACGGCGCCGCCGCCCTGGCCGGTCAGGGCCTTGACCATGGTCTGGTGGATGCGGCGGTTGGCGTCCACCCAGAAGCCCTGGAACCAGGAGCTGGCGACGACGTTCTGCGTCTGCTTCTGGACGAAGCTGGTGATCGCGTTGTCGATCGGCCCGCTGAGCTTGCCGAGCGCCGCGTCCAGCTTCGGCCGGTCCGTCGGCGCGACCTGCTGGAGCAGGTCGTTCACGTCGATGTGCTGGGAGACCGCCTGCGCGGTGCGGTTCGCGATGGCGGCCTGGACGCTGGGGTTCGCGGTCAGCGGCCCGACCATGGCGACGTAGCGGTTGGTGTCGCCGATGATGCTGGACGCCCAGGACGCGACGATCGCGAGCGGCGCGATGATGCACGCGACGGTGATCAGCACGGCGGAGAGGGCGGACTTCCAGCGGCTCCGGGGCGCCTGGAGCTCGGCCACCTGGGCCCGGAGACGCCGCAGCTCGGCCTCGTCCTGCCGGCTCGCCCCAGCCGAGGCGCCTGCCGCGGCCGGAGTGCCGACCGCGCTCGGGGGGCCTGCCGCGCCCGGGGTGCTCGGCCCCTCAGGCGTGCCCGGCCCTTCCGGGGAGCCCGCCGCGCTCGGGGTGCTCGGCCCCTCAGGCGTGCCCGGCCCTTCCGGGGAGCCCGCCGCGCCCGGGGTGGTCGGTCGCTCAGGGGAGCCCGCCGCGCTCGGGGTGGTCGGCCCCTCGGGGGTGGCCGGCCCTTCCGGGGGGCCCGCCGGCCCTGGGGGGCGCGGCTCCTCCGGGGTGCCTGCCGCGTCCGGCTCGTCCGGCGTCCGCGCGTCGTCCGACATGTCTGCCCCTTCCGACCGAACCGCACTCGGCTGTGCACAGGCCGGTTCGACCAGTGAACGGCAGCGGGACACCGCCCGCGATCGGAGGCCCGCCGTTCGGCGGAAGCACTCGCAGGACCTGGGATGATCGATGCATGGTCGACCGCATCATCGCCGCCTGTGACGGCGCCGCCAAAGGCAATCCCGGCCCTGCGGGCTGGGCCTACGTCATCGCCGACTCCTCCGGCGCCCCCCAACGCTGGCGCGCGGGCGCGCTCGGGCACAGCACCAACAACGTGGGCGAGCTGACCGCGCTGGAGCAGTTGCTGCAGGACACGGACCCGGCGACGCCCCTGGAGGTCCGGCTCGACTCCACGTACACGCGTGACGCGGTCACCAAGTGGCTCGCCAACTGGAAGCGCAACGGCTGGCGCACGGCGGGCGGGAAGCCCGTCGCCAACCAGGAGCTGATCCAGCACATCGACGCACTGCTCGCCGGCCGGGACGTCTCCTTCGTCTACGTCCCCGCGCACCAGGTCGACGGCGACCCGCTGAACGCCATCGCGGACAAGGCGGCGAGCGACGCCGCCCGCCACCAGCGCGGCGCCTCCGGCACCTCGGCGGACCTCCCCGTCCCGGACCCGGTCACGCCCGCGGGCCGGGCGAAGGTCTCCAAGCCCGCGCGTTCGGGCGGCAGCGGTGGTGGTGGCGGCACGGGTCGCACCCTCGCCGCGCGCTACCCGGGCACGTGTCCGTGCTCCCGCCCGTACGCGAAGGGCGACAAGATCACCAAGGTCGGCTCCAGCTGGGGCCACCCGGAGTGCGCGTCCGTCTGACCGACCGCGCCGGCCGACCCGGCCCCGCCCGTCCGCCGGCGGGGCACGGATCCCCACGGTGACGGCGATCTTGCCGCGTGAGGGGGACGCGGCCTGCCACCCCTCAGTGCGGCCGGGCCCGAACCCGTCAGCAGGGGCCGGTGCCCGGGCCGCCGAGGTGGAAGGACGTGGAGGTGACCCGCCCGGCGTCGTAGAGGGCCGGGCTGGTCGCGGCGACCGTGAGCCGGGAGCGGTCGACGGCGCCGAGCAGTCGGTAGTCGGATATCCAGCCGGAGCCGTGGGCGGTGCCGAGGCGGCCGTCGCCCATCTGCTCGCAGGTGCTGTCGGCGGCGTGGGCCACCTCGCCGAAGGCGGTGACCACCTGGGCGCGGTCGTAGGCGCCGCCCCACAGCGAGCCGGGAAAGTACCCGACGGCCTGCGCGTCGTAGAACACCCACCAGTCGCCCGCGAGGTTCAGGATCGAGAACTGCGCGGTCGCGCCGGGACGCAGGGCCATACCCGCCTTCGCGGTGTGCGAGACCTGGACGAAGCCGCAGCCGTTGTAGCAGCTCTCCTGGCCGTCCACCCAGTGGTAGACGAACAGGTGGGGCAGCAGGTCGCCGTTGAGGCCGAGGTCGACGGTCCAGCCGATCTCGACGGTGGACTTCTGGTCGGCGGACTGCAGCGCCAACTCCTGCAGCGAGTGCGAATCGGTGTCGCCGGGCTTGATCGCCGGATCCGCCTGCAGCATCCGGATGGTAGCGCCCGCGGTGTCGGTGGTCTGACGCCCGGACACGTAGTCGTAGCAGGCCCCGAACCAGCAGATCGGGCCGCTGCCGTTGACCAGCGGAGGCAGACCGGGCGGTGTCGGCGCGAGCGTTGCGGCCCGCTGCGCGCGGGCGGAGCCGGCGGCCGTCGCGGGGACGGCGGGTGCTGCGGCGAGCAGGCTGAGCGCGGCGGTGAGGGCGGTGGCGCCGCTGACCAGGGCGTGGCGGATGCGCATGAGGGTCCCGTTCCGGTGCGAGGAGGAGGTGCGGGAGGGGGCGTGACGTAAGCAGCAATGTAAGTATGATTAAGTGTCAGACTTACACCGGCGGCCAAGCTAGCGGCCCCGCCTCGTTCCGGCAAGAGCCCCTGCGGGCCTGAACCTCACGACAGGCCCTACCCTCTGCGGATGTGACACCAGTGAACGAGCCGACCGATCGAGAGGCCCTCGGCCGCCGGGTGCTGCGGCTGCGCACCGAGCGCGGCCTGACCCAACGTGCCCTCGCCGAGCCGGACTACACGCCCGCGTACATCTCCACGCTGGAGGCCGGCAAGGTACGCCCCTCCGAGGCCGCGCTGCGCTACCTGGCCGACCGGCTCGAGGTGAGCTACGAGCTCCTGGCCACCGGGCGTCCCCCGGAACTGGCCGGTGAGTTGGGGCTGAGGCTGGCGGAAGCCCGCCAGTTGCTCTGCGCCGGCGACGCGACGCGCGCGGCCGAGGAGTTCCGTGAGCTCGGGGCCGAGGCCGAACGGCACGGCCTCGCCGAACGGCAGGCGGCGGCACTGCTCGGGCTCGGCGACTGCGCCCTGGATCTCGGGGAGTTGGAGCTCGCGCTCGACTCCTTCGAACGCTCCGAGGAGTTGCTGCGGGACGCGCCGCTGCCGCAGCGGGTACCGGCCCTGCGCGGCCGTGCTGTCGCCCACCTGCTGGCCGGCGACCTGCGGTACAGCTGCTACCTGCTGGAGAGCGCGATCGACCGGCTCAACACCGGCGGCCTGGCCGACCCCCACGCGCTGCTGCTGCTCTACTCCGCGGTGATCGCTCCCTACATGGACCTCGGCGCGCACCGCCGCGCCGCCCAGGCCGCCGAGCTCGCGCTCGCCCTGGCTCCCCAGGTCGACGATCCCGCGCTGGTGGCGCGGCTGCACCGCGGTGTGGCCCGCACACTGCTGGCCGAAGGCCGCGCCGCCGAGGCCGAGGCGTCACTGACCAGGGCCGAGGAGCTCTACCGGCAGCTGCGGATCGGCACCGAACTGGCCCACTGCCACTGGATGCGCGGCTATCTGCGGGCCCAGGAGGGCGACCTGCTCGCGGCCGAGCGTGAACTGCGGCTCGCACGCGAGCTGTTGGCTCGCGGCCGGATCACCCTCTACACCCAGCAGATCGACGTCGAACTGGCCGACGTGCTGCGCCGGGCGGGCCGCTTGGAGGAGGCCGCGGCGCTGCTCACGGATCCGACCGGCGCGTTGCACCCCGGCCGGGGCGCGGTGCATGCCGGCGCTGCGCACCGGCTGCTGGGCCGGATCGCCGAGCAGCGAGGCGAGGCTGCGGCCGCCGAGGACCACTACCGGGCCGCGCTGGCCCTGCTGGTGGGCAGCGGCGCCGCCGCCGACCTGGCCGACCTGTGCCGACTGCTCGGCGACCTGCTGCGCCGCGCAGGACGGGTGGACGAAGCACTGGACACCTACCGCGACGGCCTGAGACACCAGGCCGCCCCAGGCGCCACCACCCTCGGCCCCGCCCCGGCCACCCCGCCGTTCTGAGACGGGCGGCCGGCCGCGCGCGAAGAACGCCGCAGGGCGGCGGCGCTCAAGCCCTCGACGGGAGAGCCGGGACGCGCTCCCGCCACCCGCCGCAGGCCGGCGGCTCCCGGTCGGGGAGCCGGGAGGCCGGGACGCGCTGGGGCCCCGCGTGCCGCGCTGTGACACGCCGCCCCGTGGGGTTCCGCGCCCCAGTGCGGGGCTCAGCGGCGCTGGCCGATCTGGCGTCGCTGGAGAAGAGCCGGGCGCCAGAAGAGCCGGCCGCCCGGCTCTTCTGGCGCCCGCATCGGCCAGGCCTGCCTTCGCCCTCGGTCCGCTCACCGCCGCACCGGACGAACTGGCCACGACGGGCGTGCCGTTGGCGATGTCCAACGGCGTGGTCACGCCCCGCGCGGGCTGACGCCTCAGGGCCGGGGCCAGGGGCGCCCGTCGATGTGCTCGATGGAGGTGTTGAAGCGCTTGAGGTAGTCGGCGAAGGCGGCGGCGTCCTCGGGGGCCCAGCCGGAAAGGACCTTGTCCAGGCCCGAGACAAGCTCGGCGCGCGCCTCCTCCAGGCGGCTCGCGCCCTCCTCGGTGATCCGGAACTTGCGGGCCATGCCGCCGTCCGCGTCCGGGATCCGCTCGGCCAGGCCCGCGCCGACCAGCGCGGCGGTCTGCCGGTTCAACGTGGAGGCGTTGAGGCCGAAGGCCTCGCTGAGCTGCCCGATGGACATCGGACCCTCGCCTTGGAGACGGCTGAGCAGGATGTAGGCGCTGCGCTCCAGGTTCGCGCTGGTGCGCTTGCTGGGGGAGCCCATGTGCACGTGCCGGCCGAGCACCATCATCTCGTACTCGATCAGCTCCGTGGGCCTGCCCGGCGTCCCCGGCTTGTCCATCGCGCCCGTCTCCGATTCGTCGTCCCTGCTGGTCAGTATGCCAAGAACGCTGCCCAGGACGACGCGTCGGGCGACGGCGCTCAGCGGGCCATGTACCCGCCGTCCACGGGGAGCACCACGCCGGTGACGAACGAGGCGGCGTCCGAGGCGAGGAAGGCGATCGCCTTCGCCACCTCCTCGGGCGCGCCGAGCCGCCCGAGGGGGTGGGCCTGCGCCATCCCCTCCAGGTAGTCGGGCCCGCCCGGCTCGTCCGCGAGCGCGCGGACCCGCTCGGTCGTAATGGTGCCCGGCGCGACGGCGTTGACCCGGATGCCGCGGGCGGCCCATTCCACGGCCAGGTGCTTGGTCAGGCCGGAGGCGACGAACTTCGCCGGGCCGTAGGCGGCCTGCCGGGCCTGTCCGGCCAGACCCGAGATGGACGAGACGCAGACGATCGCACTGCCGCGCCCCTCGTGCTGCTCCTCCTGCGCGAGCATCGCCTCGATCGCGTACTTGCAGGTCAGGAACATGCCGCGCCCGTCGACCGCCATCACCCGGTCCCAGTCCTCCGGCGTGGTCTCCAGCACGTCGGACAGGGGCAGGATCCCGGCGTTCGCCACGGCGACGTCCAGCCGCCCGAAGGCCCGCACGCCGGCGGCCACCATCCGGCGCACCTCCGCCGGGACGGCCACGTCCCCGACGACCGGCAGCAGCCGCCCCGGCGCGCTCTCGGCCACGAGCCGGGCGCCGAGCCGCTCCAGGCCCGCCCCGTCCAGGTCCGAGCCCACGACGTCCGCGCCCATCCGCACGAACAGCTCCGCCGTCGCCCGCCCGATCCCGCTCGCCGCGCCGGTCACCAGGCACGACTTGCCCGCCAGCTCCACCAGAGGCTTCGTCACCGCTCGCTCCCGTCCGTCGATTCCGCTGCCGTGACCAACGACGCGGCGCTGGAAGCGGTGCGGTCGCGCCTCCGCTTCCTGTCAGGGATCCCCTGACGGCCTACGGTGGGCGTCAGGGGATCCCTGACAACCGAGGAGAGTCCGTTGACCGAGAGCGCGACCGAGATCGCCCGGTGCTCCTTCTGCGGCAAGCCGAACCCCGCCGTCCGCAGGCTCGTGGCCGGCCCGGGCGTCTACATCTGCGACGCGTGCGTGACCCTGGCCGCATCGGTCGTCGACGCCGGCCCGACCGCCTCAGCGGGCCCGAGCACGCCGGTCTGGGCCTCCCTCTCGGACGAGGAGATGCTCGGTCACATCCCCCGCGTCGCCTCGCACATCGACCAGGCCGAGGCCGACCTCCGCGCCTGGGTCCAGGAGCTCCGCCGCCGCGGGGTCACGTGGGCAAGGATCGGCGAGTCGCTCGGCGTCACCCGGCAGTCCGCCTGGGAGCGCTTCTCCGGCGAGGAGTGAGGCACCGGGCCGGGCTCGGACCCGCGGATCCGGACCGGGCCGGGCGGGACGTCCGGCGGGGGGTGTCCGGCGGGGGGTGCCCGTCGGGGGGTGCCCGTCGGGGGAATGTCCGCCTGCTCCGTCATGCCGACCGTTATGGCCGCCTGGGTTAGGCTCCGGGCGTGAGCAGCCTGCCCGTCGAACCGCCGAGCGCGACCGGTCCCGTCGTGCCTGCCCTGCCCGCCGCGCCCCGCGCGCCTCTTGCGCCCGTCAGTCCGGCGATGCTGGCCGCCTCGCGGGCCGGGGTGCCCGAGCGGGGGGAACTGCCGAAGTACTTCCAGGTGAAGCAGAAGATCGACGCGGTCCTGGACGAGCTGGGCCAGGGGACGCCGCTGCCGACCGAGCGGGAGTTCGCGGAGCGGTTCGGCGTCTCGCGGATGACCGTGCGGCAGGCGATCCGCGAGCTGCGCCTGGAGGGGCGCGTCCAGCGCAGCGGGCGGTCGACGGTGGCGGCCGGGCCCAAGCTGGTGCAGCCGCTGATCCTGGCCAGCTACACCGAGGGACTGCGCCGCCAGGGCAGGCGGCCCGGCCGCGAGTTGGTGGCGTTCGAGCAGCTCGCCGCGGACCCGGCGCTCGCGTCGGGCCTGCTCGTCGAGGCGGGCGCGCCGGTCTTCCACCTGGAGCGCCTGCTGTTCGCGGACGAGGAGCGGGTGGGCCTGGAGAGCACCTACCTCTCCGCGGAGCGGTTCCCGGCGCTGGCCACCGAGTTCGACCCGCGCACCTCGCTTTACGCGTACCTGCGCGCGGCGGGCGTGGTCTTCGCGGACGCCGACGAGCGCATCGAGACGGTGCTCGCCTCCCCGCGCGAGGTGCAACTGGTCGGCACCAGCCCGGCCCTGCCGATGCTGCTGCTCAACCGCGTCACCCGCGACCGCGACGGCCGCCCCGTCGAGTGCGTCCGCTCCCTGTACCGGGGCGACCGCTTCAGCTTCACCGCGCACCTGGTCGCGGAGGAGAGCTAGCGTCCACCGCTCTCGAGGTTCGCTCGATTCCTGACCGACCGTCAGGCTCTAGCGTGACGGCCATGGACATCCCCGAGCAGTACAAGTACGCCGTCATCCCGCACGTGATGGTCGACGGCGCGGCCGAGGCGATCGCGTTCTACGCGACCGCGTTCGGAGCGACCGAGCACTTTCGGCGGGAGAACGAGGACGGACGGATCGCCCACGCCGAGATCACCGTTCACGACTCCAGGTTCATGCTCGGCGACGCGCACACCCCGTACGCGGCCCCGGGCGCCGGCGGCTGCTCCGTCGGCCTGCACGTCTACGTCCCGGACGTGGACGGCCTGACTACCCAGGCGGTGGCGGCGGGCGCGGAGCTTCTCTCCCCGCCGACCGACATGCCCTACCCCGCACGTCGGGCGGTGCTGCGCGACCCCTTCGGTCACATCTGGGTCTTCCTCACACAGACCGCCTGAGCCCGGGGTCCCGGGCCGGATCCGCGGCTGGCGCGCCGGGCAGAACGCACCATGACGACGGGCCCCACGAGGGTCTTCCCGTCGGAGCCCGTCGGTGTGCGCGGTCAGGACAGCGCCAGCAGCGCGCCGGCGGCGACCATGACCGCGGCTGTGGCGCCGTGGACCCCGAGATAGATTGGCGCGGATCCGCCGCTCCTCCTGACGATCAGCGCGTCGCACAGCGGCATCACCGCCCCGACCAGCGTGAACCAGCCGATCAGGTGGGCGCTGCCGCCGATCAGCACGACCGCCATGACGAGCCCGGCGCCGATGTCGCGGTCCGCCTTGACGCGGAGCCAGGCGCGAAAGCTCGCGTCCTCCGGGCGGGTGCCGGGGATGCCGAAATCCACGGCGCCCTGCGGGGTCCACAGGTTGCGGGCGCCGATGAACGTGATCCCGACGGCGACGACCCAGGCGAGGACGACGGCGACGGTGGTGACGGCGGTAGGCATGACGGGTGTTCCCCTTCCTTCGCGACATCGGCCCCGCGCCGAGCGCTGCTCGATCTACTAGCAATGCTAGACATAGCGCCGACCCGATGTCTAGCGGTGCTAGCATTTCCTTTATCCGCATCGGGTGCTCTGCTCGCGGAGGGAACCGCCCCGGCGACTGGCTAGCCGCGAACCGCCCAGAGGGAGGCGATGAGGCCTCGGACCGAGGCGCGGAAGAGGATGTCGGGGTCCGGGGGCGCCGCGAAGGAGGTGGCGAGTTCCGGGTCCTGCTCGGCGGCCTCCGGGGTCCAGAGGTCGGGCTCTCCCGGGTGCTGGGCGGGAGCCCGTTCGCGATTGCGCTCGACCAGGACGAAGCCGACGATCTGGAACTGGAGCGCCCGGACGGCCTCGGCGGCGGCCGCGCCGCGCAGGCCGGCGGCGTGCGCCTCGTGGACCAGGGCGCGCTGCGCGGGCAGCATCATCAGCTCGGTGAGGCCGCGCTCGTGGACCAGCGCGATCAGGTGCGGGCGGGCTCGCAGCTTGCGGCGCAGCGCGAGGGCGACCGACTCCGCGCGCTCCACGGGCGTGCGGCCCTCCGCGCGGATCTCCCCCATCTCCTTGACCGTGCGTGCGACCAACTCGTCCAGCAGCGCCTCACGGTTGCCGACGTGCCAGTAGATCGCGGTGACGGCGCAGCCCAGTTCGGCGGCGAGCCGACGCATCGTCAGCGCACCCGGCCCGTGGGCGCGGACGAGCTCGGCGGCGGCGTCCAGCACCGCGCCCCGGCTGAGCGCGTCCTTCACGGCCATCCCGCACCCCCCTCGCGTCCGCGCGAACGCGTTGCCAACTGTGCTCCGGAATACCACAGATGGGCGTGACGCGGAGGAGCTACCGCTCCGCGTCGTCCAGCGCGAGCGTCGAGGCGCGGCCCGCCTCCGCGACGCGCGCGAGGAAGTCGGCGATGACGCCGAGCTGCTGCTCGTCGTAGCGGGAGCAGATCTCCTGCACCGCGCCGTTCATCCCGGCGAACTGCGCCAGCACCTCCTTGCCGCGCTCGGGCAGTGCCCGGATCCGGACCGCGCGCCGGTCCTCGGCGTCGCGCTCGCGGACGATCCACCCGGCGCGCTCGAGGCGGTCCAGGACGCCGGTGAGGGTCGCCGGATGGAGGCCTGCCGCCTTGGCCAGCGGGCCCGCGCCGATCGGGCCGAGCCGGCCGATCAGGTCCAGACAGTCCATGTCCGCGTCGCGCAGCCCGAGCCGTCCGCTGACCCGGCGGTTCAGCTGGGCGAGCTGGACGCCGAGCTCGCGCAGTGCCTCCCTGACCTCGCGCCGAGCGTCCCGGCGGCCGTTCTGAGGGCTGTCCCCACGGGCGGCTTCGTCGCTAGATACTTTGGAACTCATATGTTATGGTCTCCATAGTGTACGGCTTACAAAGGAACCTTACCCGCACCTCGCATCGGCAGGGGAAGTCCCATGAAGCTCACCATCGTGGCCGCCACCGGCGGCATCGGCCGACAGTTGCTGGCCCAGGCGCTCACGGCCGGGCACGAGGTCACCGCCGTGGTCCGCAACCCGGCCCGGCTCGACGTCGAGGTGGACGCCGTCGCCGTTGACCTCTCCGCGCCCGACGGCCAGGCCGACGCCCTGCGTTCGGCTGTGGCCGGCGCCGACGCGGTCCTCTCCGGCCTCGGCGCGCGCACGAAGGCCGACCACGGCGTCGCCTCCCGGGGCACCCGCGCGCTGATCGAGGCGATGACCGCCGTCGGCAGCGAGCGGCTCGTCGTCGTCAGCGCCGCGCCGATCGGCACCGTCCCGTCACCCGCGCGCCCGCATCCGTCCCGCCACGACGAGGGCGACGGCTTCTTCATGCGGCACCTGCTCAGCCCCGCCGTCAAACGCGTCTTCCGCGACCACTACGCGGACCTGGCCGCGATGGAGGACGAGCTCCGTGCCAGCGGCCTCAGTTGGACGGCCGTCCGCCCGCCGCAGCTCAACGACATGCCGCACACCGGCCACTACCGCACCGCGCTCGGCCACAACCTGCGCGGCGGCACCAAGATCTCCCGCGCGGACGTGGCCGACCTGATGCTGCGCACCCTCTCGATGCCCGAGACCGAGCGGGCCGTGGTCGGCGTCGCCTACTGACTCCGCGGAGACCGCAAGGAGGCCGTCCGCAAGGCGCTCGTGCCGTCACGGCGCCGGTCGGCCGACCAAGGCCCGCAGGGCGGCACGGGCGGGGACGGGAGCACCCCGGGAGGCAAGCGTCATCCCTGCCGAAGGCTCGCCCACGCCTGCCCCAACCGGGCTACCCCCTCGGCCAGTTGGGCGGAGCTGACGGCTGCCACATGGGTGAGCCGCAGGTGGGGGGCGGGCGGCTCGGCCGCGAAGTACGCCGCGCCCGGGGTGACCGCGACGCCGGCGCGAAGCGCCGCCGATGCGACCGACGCCTCGTCCGAGCCGGACGGGAGAGGGAGCCAGGCGAGGTAACCGCCGGGAGCCAGGGGCGCGGGCGGGAGATCCGGGAGGCCACGAGCCAGCGCCGCGCCGAGCGCGGCCCGCCGTTCGCTCAACGTGGCGGCCAAGCTCCGCAGATGGCGCGCCCAGGCCGGGGCGGAGACCAGCTCCAACGTGGCGTCCTGGAGCGGGCGCGGCACGAAGAAGCTGTCCACCGCCTGCGTGGCGCGCAGGCGTTCGAACACGGGGCCACGCGCGCTCAGCGCCGCGATGCGCAGGCTCGGGGACGCGGCCTTGGTGAGCGAGCGGACGTGGACGACCACGCCGTCCGGATCGTCCGCGGCGAGGGGTCGCGGCAACGCGGGCGCGTCGGCGTGCGCGAGCAGCCGGGCGTAGTCGTCCTCGACGACGAACGCGCCTGCCGCACGGGCGAGTCGGAGCACCTCGGCGCGGCGACCCGCCGCGAGCATGGCACCGGTCGGGTTCTGGAACAGCGGCTGGCAGACCAGCAGCCGCGCGCCGGTCACCGCAAACGCGTCGGCGAGTAGGTCGGTGCGCAGCCCGTCCGCGTCTACGGGGACGGAGACGGGGCGCAGGCCTGCCGCTCGGGCGACTGCGAGGACGCCGGGATACGTCGGGGACTCGACCAGCACCGGCGCGCCCGCCGGGGCGAGGGCGCGGAGTGCGACGGTCAGCGCGCTCTGGCCGCCCGCGGTGATCAGCACGTCCGCCGCGGACAGGGCGGATTCGGGGCCGCCGATCTCTCGCGCGAACCAGGAGCGCAGCTCCGGCAGGCCCTCCACAGGCGGACGGCTCCACGCGTCCGGTCGGCGCGCCGCGCGGGCGAGCGCGTCGGCGAGGGCCCGCTCGGGCAGCAGGGACGGGTGCGGGTAGCCGCTGCTCAGGTCGACGACGTCGGCGGGCGGCAGGGTCAGCGTGGCCAGCAGGCCGCTCGCGTCCGCGCGCGGCGCGGCGAGCGCGTCATGGGCGCCGAGGGTGACCTCCTGCCAGGACAGGTCACCCCCGCCCCGGCTCGGCGCGCGCCGCTCGGCGCGGAAGACCCCCGCACCCGGGCGGCTGACGACCAGCCCCTCCGCGGCGAGCGCGCCGATCGCCCGCGAGACGGTCACGGGGCTCACTCGGTACCGCTCCACCAGCGCACGGCTGGACGGCAGCTTCTCTCCCGTCGGATAGCGCTCCCAGGCACGACGCAGTGTTTCCGTGAGCTCGGTGACACTGCTACCGTCGTTCATGAAGGCACACAATAGCGCTACTCTCCCTCAGCCGATAGCGGTCGGCTCCGCCGCAGCTGAGCGGAGCGGTCGCGGCGGCGTACTGCTGGCCGGTTCCGGCGTCGGCCTGTTCTCGCTCTCCTTCGCCGCCACCGAGTGGTCCCTGCGCGGGTTCGGTCCGTGGAGCGTCGTCGGCCTGCGCGGGGCGATCGCCGCCGTCATCGCCGCCGTCTGTCTGGCGCTGTTCCGGGCACCCCGGCCTGAACGACGGCACTGGGCGGGACTGGCCACGGTCGGGCTCGGTTGCGTCGTCGGCTTCCCGGCCCTGACGACCCTCGCCCTGCGGACCACGACCACCGCGCACTCCGCCGTCGTGATCGGCCTGATGCCGCTCGCGACCTCCTGCTACTCCGCCGCGCGCACCCGCAGCCGCCAGCCACGCGCCTTCTGGGCCGCGGCCCTCGCCGGCGCGGCGACCGTCGTCGCCTTCACCCTGTTCGAACACGGCGGCGCGCCGAGCGCGGCGGACCTCTACCTGTTCGCGGCCCTGCTGCTGTGCTCGGCAGGGTACGCGGAGGGCGGACGGCTAGCGCGGGAGATGCCCGGCTGGCAGGTGATCGCCTGGGCCCTGGTCGCGGTCCTGCCCGTCACCGCGGTGCTGGCGATCCCGGCCGTCACCGGGGAGCCGGTGCGCGTGAGCGCGACGGCACTGGCCGGGGTGCTGTTCCTCGGCCTGTCGCAGTTCGTCAGCTACATCCCCTGGTACCAGGGCATGGCGCTGATCGGCGTCCAGCGGGCCGCGCAGATCCAGCTCGCGCAGCCGCTGCTCAACCTGCTGTGGGCGGCGCTCCTGCTCCACGAGCGCATCCCCGCCGCGGCACCGATCGCGGCCCTCCTCGTCCTCGCCTGCATCGCGACCACCCAACGGGCCGGACAAACGAACTGAATTACCGTCATGAGTCTTCACCCTTCGCGCCGTTCGGAGTAAGTAACACCGTTACAGAGAACGACCGGGAACGTCGGCGAAGGGACGGTACCGCCATGGCACGCGTACGCTACGGCGCGCGCACCGAGGAGGAGATCAGCGCGGCCAAGCAGGCCCGTTCGGTCCTGCCGGACATCTGGTCCACCGGGGTGGCGGCGGTCTGGGAGAGCGACCCGGACGCCGTCGCCCAGGTGCTGCCCGCGCCGCTGAAGCCGGGCGGACGGCCTCTGGTGCGCGTGAACATCAGCCAGGTCGACATCTTCGGCAGCCCGCTCGGCGCCGGGTCCTTCGCCGTCTCGGCCCAGCACGGCGGGCAGAGCGGCTGGTATCCGCTGGTCATGCCGATGACCACCGAGCGCGCCCTGATCGGCGGCCGGGAGGTCTTCGGCGAGCCGAAGAAGCTCGGCGAGGTGTCCGTCGCCCGGGACGGCGACGTGGTCACGGCCCGCCTGGGCCGCCACGGCGTCGACTTCGTCGAGGTCCACGGCCGCGTCACCGGCGAGCTGCCGGTGCCCGAGCCCGCCGAGAAGGTCGACTTCTACTTCAAGTTCCTCCCCGCCGTGGACGGCGAGGGCTTCGACCTCGACCCGGTCCTCGTCCACTGCACCCGCGTCGAGCGGGTGCGCCGGCTGGAGGCGGTGACCGGGGAGGTGATCCTGCGCGAGTCCGCGTTCGACCCCGTCGCGGACCTGCCGGTCCGGCGGCTGCTGGAGATCACCGTCGGGGAGAAGACCTCCGACCAGCGCGGCCGCGTGGTCGAGCGGGTCAGCGCGCGGGCGCTGCTCCCGTTCGTCCACCAGCGCTACGACGACCCGGCGCAGGTCCTCGACTCCGTCACGCCGCCGCAGGAGGGGTGAGGATGGAGCTGACGCAGGGACAGGTCGCCGTCGTCACCGGTGGCGCGAGCGGCATCGGCCTCGCCATGGCCCGCCGCTTCGCGGCGGACGGCCTGCGCGTCGTCGTCGCCGACGTCGAGGAGGCCGCGCTCGACAAGGCGGTCGCCGGACTGCGCGAGCAGGGCGCGGAGGCGATCGGGCAGCTGACCGACGTCTCCGAGCGCGACAGCGTCGAGGCGCTGGCGGAGGCGGCGTACCACGCGTACGGCGGGGTCCACGCCCTGTGCAACAACGCGGGCGTCGGCTCGGGCGCCGAGGGCCGGATGTGGGAGCACGAGCCGAACGACTGGAAGTGGGCGTTCGCCGTCAACGTCTGGGGCGTCTTCCACGGCGTGCAGGCCTTCCTGCCGCGCATGCTGGCGGGCGGCGAGCCCGGACACGTCGTCAACACCTCCTCCGGCGACGGCGGGATCGCCCCGCTGCCGACGGCGTCGGTGTACGCCGTGACCAAGGCGGCGGTGGTCACCATGACCGAGTCCCTCTACGCCCACCTGCGCGCCGAGGGCGCGCCCATCGGCGCGTCCGTCCTCTTCCCGGGCCCGCACATGCTGCGCACCGGCCTGTGGGAGTCCCACCGCAACCGCCCCGAACGCTTCGCGAAGCAGCGGCCACGGCGCACGCCGTACCGGTCGCTGGCCCAGTGGGAGGCGGCGATGGAGGCCTCCGGCCACGAGGTCCACTTCACGCCCGTCGAGGAGGTCGCGGACTTCGTCGCCGACGGGATCCGCGCCGACCGCTTCTGGCTGCTGCCGCCGAGCGAGCACAGCGACCGCCAGATCCGGGCGCGGTCCCGGTCCATGCTCACCCGGGAGAACCCGGGCTACCTCGAACAGTTCATTCTCGACGAGTAGCCCCCAGGGCACGGGGAACTGCGCGACAAGCCACTGATGAGCGGTAGGTCCTCAACGCGCAGGGCCCTGGCGAAGTGAAACTTCCCAGAGAGGAGGAAGTTCATGTCCTACGAAGATCCCTATCTCGTCATCTCCTCCGACTGCCACGCCGGACTCCCCACCGAGGAGTACCGCCCGTACCTGGAGGCCGCGCACCATCGCGCGTTCGACGAGTTCCTCGCGCAGGCCCAGGCCCGGCGGGACGAGGCGACGCGCCTCGGGGTGCGGAACGAAGCCTTCGCGCAGAAGTGGTTCGAGGACCACGAGGAGGGCCTGCGCGGCGGGTGGGACGCCGCCCAGCGCGACAAGGAGCTGGACGGGGACGGGGTCGCGGCCGAGGTCGTGTTCCCGGACGCCGACGCCGTGGACTCGCGCACCGCCGCGCCCTTCGGCGTGGGCCTCGGGCTGAGCGGGGATCAGGACCCGGTCCTCGGGATGGCGGGCGCCCGCGCGCACAACCGGTGGCTCGCGGAGTTCATCCGCGCCGGCGGGAGCCCGGAGCGGCGCTGCGGCGTCGCCCTGCTGCCGATCACCGCGGAGCCGGACCTCGTCGTCGCCGAGGTGCGGCGCGCGCACGCGGACGGGCTCGGGGCGGTGATGATCCCGTCGATGTGGGTGGACAAGGAGCCGTACCACGACCGCCGCTACGACCCGGTGTGGGCCGTGTGCGAGGAGCTGCGGATGCCGGTCGTCACGCACTCCGGCGCCGCGCCGCGGCACGAGTACGGGAATCACCTCGGCATCTACGTGACCGAGGTGACGTTCTGGCCGGCCCGGCCGCTGTGGTTCCTGCTCTGGTCCGGGGTGTTCGAGCGGTTCCCGGGGCTGCGGTTCGGCGTCGCGGAGTCCGGCTGCTGGTGGCTGCCGAACCTGCTGTGGTTCATGGACCGGCTCTACCTCGGAGCGCACGGCGGCAAGAAGCTCTCGCCGTTCAGCGAGCTCACGATGCCGCCGAGTTCGTACGTGGACCGCAACTGCTTCGTCGCCGCGACCAACACCAAGCGGCGCGAGCTCGCCCACCGCTACGAGATCGGCGTCGGCACGATCTGCTGGGGCAGCGACTACCCGCACCCCGAGGGCACCTGGCCCGAGACCCGCCGGTGGGTGGCGACCACCTTCCGCGACATCCCGGTCGACGAGACGCGGCGGATGCTCGGCCTCAACTGCGCGGAGGTCTTCGGGTTCGACACGGCCAGACTCGCGCCGATCGCCGAACGGATCGGGCCGCGACCGGCCGACCTCGGGCAGCCGCGCGACCAGGCCGCGATCGAGGCGGCCTGGGCTCCCGCGCGGGCGGTGGGGCGGCACTGGCTGACGGGCCATGACTTCCCGTTCATCGGGACCGCCGCGCCGACGGAAGGGACGACGCTGTGACCCGCCCGAGTGAGCACCCCGAACGGCCTGAACAGCCCGAACGGCCTGAACGGCCTGAACGGCCCGAACGCCCCGAGCGCTACACCGTCGTCTCCGCCGACTGCCACGCGGGCGCGGACCTGCTGGAGTACCGCCCCTACCTGGCGATCCGTCACCACGAGGCCTTCGACGCCTGGGCCGCCGCCTACGTCAACCCGTTCACCGACCTGATGGCGCCCGAGGCCACCCGCAACTGGGACTCCGACCGGCGCCTGGCCGAGCTGGAGCAGGACGGCATCGTCGCCGAGGTCGTCTTCCCCAACACCGTGCCGCCGTTCTTCCCCAGCGCTTCGCTCAGCGCGGTCCAGCCGACGGCGCAGGAGTTCGAGCTGCGCTGGGCGGGGCTGCAGGCGCACAACCGCTGGATGGCGGACTTCTGCGCCAAGGCGCCCGGTCGCCGGGCCGGGACCTTCCAGATCCTGCTGAACGACGTGGACGCCGCCGTCGCCGAGGTCCGGCACTGCCACGCCGCCGGGCTGACGGGAGGTCTGGTGCTGCCGGGCGTGCCGCCCGGGTCGCCGGTGCCGGAGCTGTGGTCGAGTGTCTACGAGCCGCTGTGGGCGGTCTGCGCGGAGCTGGGCGTGCCGGTCAACCACCACGCGGGCTCGGCCAGCCCGGAGCTTCGGGAGGAGCCGGCCGCGCGGGCGGTGTTCATGGTGGAGACGACGTGGTTCTCGCACCGGGCGTTGTGGCACCTCGCCTTCGCGGGGGTCTTCCATCGCCACCCCGGGTTGAAGCTGGTCCTCACCGAGCAGGGCTCCGGCTGGATCCCGGGCGTGCTGGACATGCTCGACTACTACCACCAGCGTCTGGTCGGCGCGGCGACGCGGGCGGCGACGGCGGAGTCGAAGTTCGGCGCGGGGCTTGCGGACCTGATGGGCGACGGGCCGCGCGCGGCATGGCAGCGCAACTGCTACGTCGGCGCGAGCTTCATGCGCGCGCACGAGGTGCCGCTGCGCGACCGGATCGGCCTCGAGAAGATCATGTGGGGCAGCGACTTCCCGCACGACGAGGGCACCTACCCCTACACCACCGAGGCGCTGCGCACCTCCTTCGCGGGGGTCCCGTTCGCGGAGGTGGCCGCGATGGTCGGCGGCAACGCGGCGCGCGTCTACGGCTTCGACCTCGACGCGCTGGACCCGATCGCCGCGAAGGTCGGGCCCCTGGTCGAGGAGGTGGACCGGCCGCTGGCGGCGCCCCCGCCCGGAGCGACGAGCCCGGTCTTCGCGAAGGGCTCCTCGGTCCGGGTCTGGTGAGGGTCCGGCAGGACGCGACCGGCCGCGCGCCGTCCGGGTGAAACCGGGCGCCGCAAGGCCGGTGACGACCGGTCGGCACAGGGAACGGGCCGTCACTTCAGCCGTCGGTTGCGTGGCGAGGCCCCGGGACCCCGCCTAGCGTGACCAGCGTCAGCCAGTCAGGGGGGCTCTTCGAGGAGAACGACGTTGTTCCGTACCTTGCTCCGGTCGGCCCCCGTGGCCCTCACCGCCGTGTCCGCCCTCGCCTTCGCGGGCGCCCCCGCCGCCCACGCCGCCCCGCACGGCGCCACGACCGTGGTCTGCCACGGAGGCGACATCGCCTCCGGCGACTACTACGAGCTCGTGGTCCATGGCGACTGCACCGTCCCTGACGGCGCGAAGGTCACCGTGGAGACCCAGCTCTACGTCACCTCGGGCTCGACGCTCAACGCCATCACCACGGGCCACGTGCACGTCAAGGGCAACGTCGAGGTCGGCCGCGGCGCCGTGCTCGGCCTCGGCTGCAACACCGAGACCAACTGCGCGACGCCCACCAAGGACGAGGTGGGCGGCAACATCAACAGCGACCACGCCACCGCGGTGATCCTGCACGCCGACAGGGTCAAGGGCGACATCACCACCCTGGCCGACGGACCGGGCCTCACCTGCGCGCCGTCGGCGCAGCTCGCGAGCATCCCCAATCTGGGGACCGGCACCCCGGCCTACGACGACTTCGAGGACAACACCGTCGGCGGCTACATCACCACCAGCCACCTGCGCTCCTGCTGGATGGGCGTGATCCGCAACCACGTCGGCACCAACATCCTGGTCCTCGACGACAGGACGGCGGACCCGGACGGCAACGAGGTCGTCACCAACACCGTCAGGGGCGACCTCGGCTGCTACCTCAACAAGCCGGCCGCCCAGCTCGGCGACTCCGGCGGCGCGCCGAACATGGTGAAGGGTCTCAAGCTGGGCGAGTGCGCCTCCCTCTGACCGGCGCGCGACTACTTCCCGGTAACGACATCTAGTCAGCACGTCCCCCCGCGCCTACGCTGCGGGCCATGCCGAACCTGCCCGACCCCGTGCTCTGGTCCATACCCGCGTTCGTCCTGCTCACCGTCGTGGAGCTGGTCTCCTTCCTGATCCATCCGGACGAGGAGGAGGTCGGCTACGCCGGCAAGGACACCGCGACCAGCCTGAGCATGGGGCTGGGCAGTCTCCTCACCAACCTGCTCTGGAAGATCCCGACCGTCATCCTCTACGGCGCCGTCTACGAGCTCACCCCGCTGCGGATGGGCGTGCACTGGGCGACGCTTCCGGTGATGCTGCTGCTCCAGGACTTCTGCTACTACTGGTCGCACCGGAGCAACCACCGGGTCCGGCTGCTGTGGGCCCAGCACGTGGTGCACCACTCCAGCCGTCACTACAACCTCTCCACAGCCCTGCGGCAGCCGTGGACGGATCTCAGTTTCGGCGTCTTCTACCTGCCGATGGTGCTGCTCGGCATCTCCCCCGCAGCCGTGGCCTTCTGCGGCTCGGTCAGCCTGGTCTACCAGTTCTGGATCCACACCGAGCGCATCGACCGGCTCTGGCGGCCGATCGAGGCGGTGTTCAACACGCCGTCACACCACCGCGTCCACCACGCCTCCCAGGGCGGCTACCTGGACCGCAACTTCGGCGGCATCCTGATCGTCTGGGACCGGCTCTTCCGCACCTTCACCGCCGAGACCGACCGCCCCGTCTACGGGCTGACCAAGAACATCGCCACCTACAACCCGCTGCGCGTGGCCACCCACGAGTACGCGTCCATCGGCCGCGACCTCGCCGCCGCGCACGGCTGGCGGGAGCGCCTCGGCTACCTCTTCCGGGGGCCCGGCTGGGCGCCCGTCGCCGGCGACGCCGCGGTGCCGGCGCCCCCGAAGGCCGAGGCCGCCGCGTGAGCACGTCCGCCGCCCCGTCCCCGGACGCGCCCACCGCGCGAGCCTTCGCACCGAACCACCGGCTCACGGGCTATCTGGTCCTGTCCGGCGTCTACCTCGCGCTGATCCTCGTCGGCCTGCCGCTGGCGACGGAGCTGCTCAAGCCGCTGCTGATGCCCGCGCTCGCCCTGGCCTTCGTGCCGCGCCGCGCGCCGAGGCTGCTGATCGGCGCACTGCTCGCCTCCTGCGTCGGGGACACCGCGCTGCTCTTCGGCGGCGTCTGGTTCCTCGTGGGCATGGGCGGCTTCGCCGCCGCGCACGTCTGCTACATCACCCTGTTCACCCGCGGCGGCGCGCTGCGGCCGCTCACCCGCCGGGCGCGGCTGGCGCTCGGGGGCTACGCCGTCGTCTGGGCGGCGCTGATCACCCTGCTCTGGCCGGACCTCCCGGCCGGCCTGCGCATCCCCGTCGCCTGCTACAGCCTGCTGCTGGCCGGCACCGCGGCCACCTCACTGGCGTCGGGGCCGCCCGTGGGGCTGCCCCGCAAGGCGGTGGGCGGTGGGCTCTTCCTGCTCTCGGACTCGCTGATCGCCACCGGCCTCGCGCACTGGCCGCAGCTGCCCGCCGCCGACTTCTGGATCATGCTGACCTATCTGGCGGGCCAGTACCTGCTGGTGACGGGAGCCGTCGGCGCGTGGGATCAGAGCGCGAGGTCGACCACGACCGGTGCGTGGTCCGAAGTGCCCTTGCCCTTGCGGGCCTCGCGGTCCACGTAGGAGTCGGAGACGGCCTCGGTGAACGCCTTGTTGCCGTAGACCAGGTCGATGCGCATGCCGAAGTTCTTCGGGAAGCTGAGCTGGCGGTAGTCCCAGTAGGTGTACGGGTGGTCGTACTTGAGCGGCCGCGGGAAGACGTCCGCGAGGCCCGCCGCCTGCAGGTCCGCCAGCGCGGCCCGCTCGGCCTCCGTCACGTGCGTCGCGCCGTCGAACTTGGCGATGTCCCAGACGTCCGTGTCGGTGGGGGCGATGTTGAAATCGCCGAGGACGGCGAACGGCCGCTCGCCCGCCGCGTCGGCGACGACGGCGTCGCGCAGGGTGGAGAGCCACTGCAGCTTGTAGGCGTAGTGCGCGTGGCCGATCTCGCGCCCGTTGGGCACGTAGACGGACCAGACCCGCAGCGGCCCGCAGGTCGCCGCGACGGCGCGCGGCTCGATCTCGGGCTCGGCCGGCAGCAGCGTCTCCTCGCCCGCGACGGCCGGATCGAGGTACCCGGGCTGGCCGGGCAGATCGCGGACGACGTCCTCCAGGCCGAGCTTGGACAGGATCGCCACGCCGTTCCACCGGCCGGTGCCGTGCGCGGCGGTCTCGTAGCCCAGCTCCCGGACCGCCTCGAGGGGGAACGCGTCCGAGGTGGTCTTCAGCTCCTGCAGGCAGACGACGTCCGGCTGCGCCGAGCGAAGCCACTCCAGCAGCTTCTCCAGCCGGGCGTTCACGGAGTTGATGTTCCAGGTGGCGATGCGAACCGTCATGCGCCCCAACCTACCGCCCGCCACCGACAGCGACGCGTCCCTCACACCTTCGGGGGGTCGGTGCGTCCGGTTCGTGCGCCGTCCGTCATGATGGTCAGCGCTAGATAGGCGAGACGTGGCAGAGGCAGGCGAGGAGCATGGCGGGAACGACACTCGCGGCGGGCTACAGCGGTCCCCCGGCCTGGCAGTGGTCGGACGTGATCACCAGCTGGCAGCTCGAGCCGGTCGTCCTCACGATCTCCGTGGTCCTGGCCGCGCTGTACGCGCTCGGGCTGGTCCGGCTCCGCCGCAAGGGCGGCGGCTGGCCGCTGGGCCGCAGCGCCGCCTGGTTCGGCGGCTGCGCGCTGTGGATCTGGTCGACGATGTCCGGCGTCGGCGTCTACGAGCGGATCCTCTTCACCGACCGCGCGGCCCAGGTCGTCACCCTGCTGATGATCGTCCCGCTGCTGCTGGGCCTCGGCGGCCCGGTCTGCCTGGTCGCGGAGACGGTCGGCGAGCGCGGCCGGGAGCGGCTGCTGAAGGTGCTGCGCAGCTGGCCGTCGCGGATCCTGATGTTCCCGGCGATCTCGACTGCCCTGCTGATGCTGCCGCCGTGGCTCTACTACTTCACCCCCTGGTACGAGCACACCATGACCAGCGCCGGCTGGAACACGGGCCTGCACGTGATCCTGGTCGTCCTGGGCCTGGCGTACTTCTGGCCCCGCCTGCAGATCGACCCGGTCGCGCACGAGTACCCGGCGCTGGTCGGCCTCTTCATCACCATGGCCGAGGTGATCTTCGACGCGGGCCTGGGCATCATGCTGGTCTACGGCCACTCGACCGTCGCCGAGCACTACTACACCGCGCTGGGCCGCCCGTGGGGGCCGTCGATCCGCGAGGACCAGGTGTGGGGCGGCTGCACGGTCTGGGCCCTCGGCGACATGGCCGGCCTGCCCTTCATCGCCGCCCTGGTCCGCCGCTGGATGGTCAAGGGCCGCGCCGAGACGGCGGCGGTCGACGCCGCGATCGACGCCCAGATCGCCCGCCAGCGCGAGGAGGCCGCCGCCCGCAAGGCCACCACCGCGGCGCCCCCCGATGCCGTCGCCCCGGCCCCGGCCGCCGCGACGGTCGTCGCCACGGACGACGACCCGGAGATGCTCCGCCCCTGGTGGCTCGACGACCCCAACCTCGCCCACCGCTTCGGCGGCCCCAAGGACGCCTAGCCGGCCCCGTCGGCTCGTCCGGGCAGACCAGGGTCAGCGCCCGCCTGAACTGTCGCAGTTGAAGCACGCCGCTCGTGTCAGCCGCGCCCGTACTCCTCCTCCGCGCGCCAGAAGTGGAGGTAGCCGACACCGCCGGCGACGATCGCCCAGCCGAGGGCCGTGGCCCAGATGTGCGGGCTGAGGCTGCTCGCCGGGACGGAGGCCATCAGGGCGTAGCGCATCAGCTCGTTGAAGATCAGTGCCGGGTTGAGGTAGAGCAGGGTCCGGACCGAGGCCGGGATGTGGGCGCTGAGGGACTGGACGCTCCAGAAGACGCCCGACATGTACATCCAGGTGCGGATGATGAACGGCATCAGCTGGGCGAGGTCCGTCGTCTTGGCGCCCCAGCGCGCCAGCAGCAGGGCGAGGCCCGCGTTGAAGACGGTCTGCAGGAAGAGCGTCGGGATGACGAGCAGCCACTTGGCGGTCAGCGGCTCCCCGGTGATCAGGATGATCGCACCCAGCACCGACATCGACACCAGCAGCTCCTGCAGCTGCAGGATCGTCATCGACACCGGCAGGCAGGCGCGCGGGAAGTGCAGCGCGCGGATCAGGCCCAGGTTGCCGGAGATGGCGCGGGTGCCGGCCAGCACCGCGGACTGGGTGAACTGGAAGGTGAAGATGCCGGTGCACAGGTACGCGATGTAGTTCGGGATGCCGCGGTTCTGCTCCAGCAGCAGGCCGAAGACCAGGTAGTAGACGGCCGCGTTCAGCAGCGGCGTCATCACCTGCCAGATCTGGCCGAGTCGGGCCGAGCTGTAGTTCGCGGTGAGGCGGGCCGTGGCGAAGGCCAGGATGAAGTGGCGGCGGGCCCACAGCTCCGCGGTGTACCGGGACAGCGGGGGGCGTCGGCCGCTCAGGGTCAGGCCGTACTTGGCGGCGAGCTCGGCCGGGGCGAGGCCCTCGTCGGCGCGCTCCGTCACGTCAGCGACTGCACCGGTCACCCCCCGACGTTCTCACGGGTGCACCCGGCCCGCGCGCGGCGCGCGCCTCCGCTCACCCTGACGGGTGGCGGGCCGCCCGGTTCGCACACGTCAGATTCGAACAGCCGCCAGGTCGAAGGAGGCGACGGCGGGTTCGGTGAGGGTCCCGAGCCAGAGCCGGCCCTCGTGCTCCGCGACGCCGGTGACGGCGCGGAACGCCGCACTCGGCCCCTGCAGGTCGTGGACGACGCGCCCGGCGGTGTCGACGGCGATGACCCACACCGTCGGCTTCGGCCCGGGCAGCAACTGCGGCGGCACCCGCCACAGCGCCTGCCGCGCGAGCGGGTGGCTGCGGTGGAGCAGGTCGAGCAGGGGGTCGCGCGGGGCGACCATCGCGATCCAGAGCAGGCCGTGCGCGCCCGCGCCGAGGTTGTCGGGGAAGCCGGGCAGGTCGACGAAGGTCTCCCGTTGACCTGCGCGGTCGCCGGTCAGCCGGTAGCGGAGGAGGCGGTAGCTCCCGGTCTCGGCGATCGCCAGATAGGAGCCGTCCGGGCCGAGGGCGAGTCCGTTGGCGAACTGCAGCCCGTCGAGCAGGACCTCGGGCTCTCCGCCGTCGCGCGGCAGGCGCAGCAGCCGGCCCGTACCGGAGTGCTCCAGGATGTCGGCACGCCACTCGTCGATGCCGAAGCGGCGGCTGGACTCGGTGAAGTAGATCGTGCCGTCCGCCGCGGCGACGACGTTGCTGACCAGCCGCAGCCGCTCGCCGCCCGCTCGGTCCGCGAGCGTCTCGACGGCGCCGGTGTCCGGGTCGACGCGCAGCAGCCGACCGGCGCGCGCGTCGCAGACGAGCACCCGCCCGTCGGGCAGGACCTCCAGGCCGGCCGGGCGGCCTGGCGCGATGTCGGCGAGGGTCACGGCCTCCTTGCCGTCCGGGCTCAGCCGCAGCAGGCGTCCGTCCTCCACCCCGCACAGGACCCGCCCCTGCGCGTCGAGGACGACGTCCTCCGGCCCCAGCCCCGACAGCGGAACGAGCGTCAGCTCGGGCAGCGAGCGGTACCCCTTCCACGCGCGCGCCCGCCCGCTTCGTCGGGGCGGCGTCCACACCTGCGGTCGGAGGGCCTGCCGGGCCATGCTGCTTCCCCCTTGCCGGGGACGGATGACTGCTGTCGCGGCACATCATGCCGCGCCGCAGCGCCCGGGGCGAGCCCCGCCGCTCCACGCCCGCCGCTGTCCGCCGTCGGAGTGGATGCGGATGTGTCCTGCGCCGATTCTCGAACACGGTGCCGACATGGCAGACGCTCTCGTACAAGGGCTCCAAGACCCTGCTCGATCCGGGCACCATCGGGCTGGGCACGCCGACCAAGCGGTGCCCGGCGACGGTCTGCCTGCCGCAGACCGAGGAGAACCACTACGGCGTCTCCGTGCTGGTGGTGAACGGCTGGGTCGTCCAGAACCCCTCCTTCTCCGGCTACGCGGCGGTCATGGCCTACCTCCCGGGCAAGGACCTTTCGATCGCGGTGTCGGTGACCAACTCCCCGGCCACCGACCTCAACGCGCAGAACCTGGGCAACAACATCGTCAAGGACCTCTCCCACCTGCTGGCGCCCGAACAGCCACTCGACTGAGCCCGAGCACTCCACCACGTCGTAGCCGAGCGCGGGGTTAACCGGTACCAGCGTGCCGCAGGCCGCAACGCCCTCTCCTCCGGTTTTCCTGGCGTGCGCTTCACCCGTCCGGCCTACATCCACCAGCGCGCCGCCCGCGCTGACGAGGTCGCGGACAGTTCGATGGTGTCCGCACGTGTCTCCGGCCGAAAGGGAAAGGGGGGCGG
This sequence comes from Streptacidiphilus neutrinimicus, assembly GCF_000787815.1. Taxonomy (GTDB): domain Bacteria; phylum Actinomycetota; class Actinomycetes; order Streptomycetales; family Streptomycetaceae; genus Streptacidiphilus; species Streptacidiphilus neutrinimicus. The sequence goes on along the minus strand of NZ_BBPO01000002.1, from coordinate 126,168 downwards.
CCTCGTGATCCGGTTCGAGTCCGTCAGCAAGAAGTACCCCGACGGCACGCTCGCAGTCGACCGCCTGGAGCTGGTCGCACCGTCGGGGGAGATCACCGTGCTCGTCGGGCCCTCGGGCTGCGGGAAGACCACCAGCCTGCGGATGATCAACCGGATGATCGAGCCGACGAGCGGGCGGATCTGGCTCGACGACCGCGACACCGCCACCGTGCCCACCCACGAGCTGCGGCGCGGTATCGGGTACGTCATCCAGCACGCCGGGCTGTTCCCGCACAGGACCGTGCTGGACAACATCACGACCGTGCCCGAGCTGCTCGGCCGCGACAAGAAGGAGACCCGCCGCAGAGCGCTGGAGCTGATGGAGCGGGTCGGGCTGCCCGCCCACTTCGCCAAGCGCTACCCCGCGCAGCTGTCCGGCGGGCAGCAGCAGCGCGTCGGCGTCGCGCGGGCGCTGGCCGCGGACCCGCCGGTGATGCTGATGGACGAGCCGTTCAGCGCCGTCGACCCGGTCGTACGCGCGCAGCTGCAGAACGAGTTCCTGCGGCTGCAGGGCGAGCTGGGCAAGACGATCGTGTTCGTCACTCACGACATCGACGAGGCCATCAAGCTCGGCGACCGGGTCGCCGTGCTCCAGGTCGGCGGGCACCTGGCGCAGTTGGCGCCGCCCGCCGAGTTGCTTTCGGATCCATCGGACGCCTTCGTGGCCGGGTTCGTCGGGCGCGACCGCGGCTACCGCGCGCTCGGGTTCGCCGAGGCGGGACGGCTGCCGGTGCGCAAGGAGCACGCCGTGCGTCTCGGCGGCGGGCTGGGTGAGGCCCGCGACGCGGCCGAGGACGGCTGGGTGCTGGTGACCGACGCCGAGGACCGGCCGCAGGGCTGGCTGCGCACCGACCGGCTGCCGGAGGCGGCGCTGCCAGGCCCGGTCACCGCACAGGAGCTGAACCTCGGCGGCACGCTCGCCCCCGAGACGGCGACCCTGCGTGAGGCCCTGGACTCCGCGCTCTCCTCCCCCAGCGGTCGGGGGGTGATCGTCGACGGCGCGGGTCGACTGCTCGGCACCGTCACCGCGTCCGAGGTGCTCACCCGGATCGAGCAGCAGCGCGTCGCGGACGGCCGACCGCCGGCGCGCGACGCCGGGCTCGACGCCGAGACCGACGTCGGGCGGGACGACGGGGAGGGCGGTGAGGTCGTCTGATGCCGTCCCCTGTCTCCCCGCACGTCTCGCCGGGGGTAGCCCCGCGCGTCTTGCCGCCCGTCGCACCGCTGGCCCAGGACTCCTCGCCGCTCGGCATGTTCGGGTACTTCAACGACCACCGCGACGAGGTGCTCAACTGGCTCTGGTACCACACCTGGCTCTCCGCGGTCCCGGTGGTGGCCGGGCTGCTGATCGCGCTCCCGCTCGGCTGGGTGGCGCGCCGCTACCGGTGGACCTACCCGCCGCTGGTCACCGCGGCCGGACTGCTCTACACGATCCCGTCCATCGCGCTGTTCGTGGCGATGCCGGACATCCTCGGCACCCAGATCCTCGACCCGATCAACGTCGCGGTCGCCCTCACCGTCTACAGCGTCGCCCTGCTGGTCCGCGTCGTGGCCGACGGGCTGGGCGCGGTGCCGGACGACGTCGCGCAGGCGGCGACGGCGATGGGCCTGACCCGGCGTCAACGGCTGCTGAAGGTGGAGCTGCCACTGGCCGTGCCGGTGATCGCGGCAGGCGTGCGCGTCGCGGTCGTCGCCAACGTCAGCCTGGTGGCCGTGGCCGGCACCATCGGCGTGCCCAACCTCGGCCAGTTGTTCACCACCGGCTTCCAGCTCTCGGTCGGCAGCCCCTACTACCCGCCGATCACCCTCGGGATCGTGCTGTGCGTGCTGCTGGCGCTGGCGCTGGACCTGCTGGTGGTCGGCGGCACCTGGCTGGCGACCCCGTGGCGGCGGGCGGTGAGCGGCTCGTGATCCAGTGGCTCAACGACCCGGGGAACTGGACCGCCTCGGGCGGCATCCTGGACCAGCTCTGGTCGCACCTGCAGTACGCACTGTTCGCGCTGGTCGTCGCCACCGCCCTGGCCCTGCCCGTCGGGCTGCTGATCGGACACGCCGGGCGCGGCCGGTGGCTGGTCACCGTCGCCAACGCCGTGCGCGCGCTGCCGGTGGTCGGGCTGCTGATCCTGCTCTACGTGATGCTGGCCCCGCACATCCACGGCCGGGGCGACACCGTCTACCTCCTGCCGACGGAGATCGTGCTGATCCTGCTGGCGATCCCGCCGATCCTGGCCAGCACCGTCGCCGGCGTCGAGAACGTGGACCCGGCCGTGCGGGACGCGGCGGCCGGGATGGGCATGCGCGGCGGTCAGGTGGTGCGCCGGGTCGAGCTGCCGAACGCGCTGCCCCTGGTCTTCTCCGGGGTGCGCAGCGCGACGCTGCAGGTCATCGCGACGGCCACGGTCGCCGCCTACCTGGGCCTCGGCGGCCTCGGCCGCTTCGTCTACGACGGCCAGGCCAGCCAGAACTTCGCCGAGCGGGACGCGGGCGCGCTGCTGGTCGCGATGCTCGCGGTCGCCGCGGACCTGGTGCTGGCACTCGCCCAGCGCTACACGGTCTCGCGCGGCGTCTCCGGCCGCTTCTCGCGGCGGACGCTCGTCGGCGACCCGGTCGCCACGGCCGACGCGCCGCCGTCCACGCACACCGCGTGACCCCCGTCCTCGGGGCGCCCACGCCCCCGACTCCTCCGACTCCCCGCTCCCACTACCCAGGAGAACGAACGATGAAGAAGGCACTCACGTCAGCCCTCGTCGCGGTCTGCGCGACGGCGCTCGCCGCCTGCGGCAGCAGTGGCAGCAGCGGCTCGAACGGACTCTCGGCCAGCGGCGGCAGCAGCGCGTCGGGCGGCGGCACGACCATCGCCTCGAAGCTGGTCCTGGGCGGCTCGCCTGAGTTCAAGACCCGCACGGACGGCATCCCCGGCCTCGAGCGCGTCTACGGCGTCACCTTCGGCTCCTACAAGACCCTCGACGCCGGCGGCCCGCTGACCATCAACGCGCTGAAGAACGGTCAGATCGACGCGGGCGACATCTTCACCACCGACCCCTCGATCCCGGCGAACGGCTTCGTCGTGCTGCAGGACCCGAAGAACCTCTACGCCGCGCAGAACGTGCTGCCGCTGATCAACAAGGCGAAGGCGTCGCCGGGCGTCACCTCCACCCTCAAGGCGGTCTCGGACAAGCTCGACACCAACACGCTGGCCCAGCTCGACGTCCACGTCATCACCGACAAGCAGGACCCGGCTGCCGTCGCCGAGGGCTGGCTGGCCGCGGAGGGCCTCAACAAGACCGGCACGGCGGCGCAGGGCGTCTCCGTCAAGATCGGCTCGGCGAACTTCCAGGAGAGCGTCCTGCTCGCGGAGATCTACGCGAAGGCGCTGCAGGCCCAGGGGGCCAGCGTCACCACCCGCTTGAACATCGGCAGCCGCGAGACCTACGTCCCGGGCCTGAAGGACGGCTCGATCGACCTGATCCCCGAGTACAGCGGCGCGCTGCTGGTGTACTTCGACCCCAAGGCCACCGCGGTCTCGTCCGCCGACGTCTACGCGGCGCTGCAGAAGGCCGTTCCGGCTCCGCTGACCGTCCTCGGCCAGTCCTCCGCCCAGGACAAGGACGCGATCGTGGTCACCAAGGCGACGGCAGACAAGTACCACCTGGTCACGATCGCCGACCTCGCGAACAACGGCTGAGGCCCGGGGCGACGGGGCCGAGGCCGCGCACGCCCTGGCGCGCGGGTGCGCCGGGCGGGGCGCCCGCGCCCCGCCCGGCTCCTCGCGCCCCGTCAGGCGAGGCCGGACAGCACGTCGTCCAGTCGCTCGTAGCCCTCGATCACGCCGCGGTCCATGCCGCTGGCCAGGATCATGTCGCGGGTCACGAGGGACTCGACGACGGAGAGGACGGTGACTCGGGTGCGGCCGTCGCCGAGGTCCTCGAAGGTCGCGGTGTCCAGCGCGACGCCGTCCGGAACGCCCTCGTAGGTGAAGGTCTGCACGAGGCGGCTCTCGGGGCGCACCTCGTGGAAGGAGCCGTAGAAGGCGGCGACCTCTTCGCCCCCGCGCAGCTGGCGGTAGCGGTAGTGGCCGCCGGTGCGCAGCTCCCAGATGTCGAACTCGGTGCTGAGGTCCTTGGGTCCGAGCCAGCGGCCGACCAGCTCCGGGTCGATCCAGGCCCGGAAGACCTTGGCGACGGGGGCGTCGAACTCGCGGGTGATGCGGATGGTCGGCAGCTGGGGGTCGGCCTCGATGGCGGTCTCGTGGACCGGTCGCGTGGTCATGGCGATGCCACTCCTTCGTCCTCGTCCTGCTGGTGTTCGTCGTTGTGCTGCGTGTCGTGCGCGTCGTCGTGCATGTCGTCGTCCATGGCCGCCAGCACGGCGTCCAGGCGGCGGAAGCGCTCCTCGGCGTTGCGCCGGTAGCGGTCGACCCAGGCGGTCATCTCGTCGAGCACGGCCGTCTCCAGATGGCACGGGCGGCGCTGCGCGTCGCGGCTCCGGCTTATCAGCCCGGCCTCCTCCAGCACCTTGAGGTGCTTGGACACCGCCTGGAGCGACATCGCGAACGGCTCGGCCAACTGGCCGGGCGTGGCGTCCGCGAGTGACAGCCGGGCCACTATGTCCCGCCTGGTCGGATCGGCGAGCGCGGTGAACGCCCGGGAGAGCTGGTCCTCGGCCACCGTCGTCCTTTCCCGGCCTCTTTCTCAACCGATTGGTTGATAACAACGCTACGCCCCTTCCGCACATTGTCAACCGATGGGTTGAAGATGCAGCTCAAGGCGGGACCGCGCCGCTCCCCCTCCGCTGCCAGACCGGCCCAGGGCGGAGATACAGCGCACCATGATCGACGGCCATCCGCTCCGCCGGCTGGGAGGCGTCACCCCTTGGTGGCGGCGTACTCCTCGCGCGTGATCGCGTCCACGAGCACCCGCGTGCCGTGTGCAGGCACGACGGCCTCCTCGGCGAAGCGCAGGCCGAGCTTCTCCATGACCCGTCCGGATCGGTGGTTGTCGGGGTGACGGATGCTCACGACCCGATCGAGCTCCGCCTCCGCGAACGCGAAGTCCAGCAACGGCGCCGCCGCCTCGGTGGCGTAGCCACGACCCCAGAAGCCACGCCGGAACCGCCAGCCGATCTCGACCGCGGGCAGGATCTGCGGCAGGAACCTCGGCACCGCGAGAGTGACCCACCCCGCGTACTTTCCGCCATCCCGGGTGATCACGGAGAGCATGCCGAAGCCGTTGCGGGCCCATCCCTCGCGCGCCCGCGACACGATCGCGGCGGTCGACTCCCGGTCGACCGGCCCGAGGGAGCCGTCCCCGATGTACCGCATCACCTCGGGGTCGGTGTTCATCTCCAGCAGCGGATCGATGTCCTCCTGCGCCGGAGGACGGAGCAGCAGCCGGTCGGTCGTCAGCGTGATCACGAGGCCACTGTGCCACGGAGACGACCAACCCCGGCCTCCCTTTTCGGGGAGACCGGGAGCCGGCTCGACAACGGATCAGATGACCGGCGGGCGGCCGAGCTTCGTCATGCGCCACACCGTCGACCAGCGGATCGGCCGACGCGGACCGGCCGGCTGGCGCCAGCCGGCGGCGAAGCCGCCGAGCCAGGCGCGCAGCGCCTCGCCCGAGGGGCGGCGCGCCAGCGTCAGCAGGAGCCAGACGCCGAGGTAGACCGGGACCAGCAGGGCCGGCAGGTTGCGGCGGGCGAGCCAGACGCGGTTGCGGGCGATGTTGTGGTTGTACGTCGCGTGCCGCGAGGGCAGCGTGCGCGGGTGGCGCAGCACGACGTCCGAGCGGTACTCGATCTCCCAGCCCGCGTCCAGCGCACGCCAGGCGAGATCGGTCTCCTCGTGGCCGTAGAAGAACACGTCCGGCAACTGCCCGGCGGTCGCGAAGACCTGCGAGCGCACCGCGCTCGCACCGCCCAGGAAGGTGGTCACCCGCGAGGAGCGCATCGGGTCGGAGGCGCGCAGGCGCGGCACGTGGCGGCGCTGCGACAGGCCCTCCTCGTCGACGATGCGAAAGGAGACGATGCCGAGCTTCGGGTCGGCGGCGAAGGCCTCCCGCAGCTTCTCGGCCGTGTCCTCCAGCGGCAGCAGCCCGTCGTCGTCCAGGAAGAGCACGACGTCGACCTCGCGGCCGTCGGGCCCGAAGGCCTCGATGCCGACGTTGCGGCCGCCGGGGATGCCGAGGTTCTCCGGCACGGCCACGCCGCGCACACCGTCGGGTAGTTCCGGCAGCGGCGCGCCGTTGGCGACGACGGCGACCTCGACGACCGGGCCGCGCTGCGCGGCCACGGAGTCGAGGAGGGCCTTGAGTTCGACCGGGCGCGTGCCCTGGGTGATGACCACCGCGCCGAGCTTCAGTTCCTTGGAATCTGTCATGACACTCACCGAAGTCGGCTGGAGAGGACGATGCTGAGCAGGTGCAGCGCGGTCTGCAGCAACGCGATCGCCGCGAGGACCGCCACCGCGAGGCGGGTGAAGAACAGGTCGCCGTGAACCGCGTCCGCGATGCCCGCCGCCAGGATGACCAGCGACGCCTCGACACCGCCGATCAGACGGTGGAACTTCAGCGCCGACGCCGCCTTGCGGGCCTTGGCGACGCCCGCCGCGCGCGGCACCGAGGCCGAGTCCTCGACGGCCGTCAGGCCGCGGCGGATCCGGGCGACGTCGACGAGGTCCGTCTCCGCCTTGATCAGGATCGCGCCGAGCGCGGCCAGCGTGCCGAGGAACGCCCACAGCCAGGCGCGGGCGCCCTGCTGCTGGAACAGGTCCGCGGCGCGCAGGCCGAAGCCGGTCAGCAGGGCCGCCTCGGAGAGGTAGTGGCCGACGCGGTCGAGGTAGACCCCGGTCGTGGAGGTCTGCTTGCGCCAGCGTGCGAGCTCGCCGTCGACGCAGTCCAGGCCCAGGTAGAGCTGGATCAGCAGGGCGCCCAGCACGGCGCCCCAGAGGCCGGGCACCAGCAGCGCAGCCCCGGCCAGCACGCCGGCGACCATCATCAGCCAGGTCAGCTGGTTCGGCGTGACCGGCGCGTTGACCAGGTGGCGGGTCACCCGCGAGGAGATCCGCCGCATGTAGAGGCGGCCGGCCCAGTGCTCGCCGGAACGGCGGTCCAGCAGGCCCTCCGGGTGCGCGACGGCGCGGAACTCGGCGAGCGTCGGCTTGCTGGTGTTCATGGCGGCGCCCCGGTCAGGAGCAGACGTCTTTGACATAGGAGAAGTACGCGTCCCGGATGGCGGAGGGGGCGAGATCGAGGTGTTCCAGGATGGTGTAGCGGCCCGGGCGGGTCTGCGGCGCGAAGTGCACGGCCTGGACGAACTCCTCCTCGGAGAAGCCGATCTGGTCGGCCGTCACCGGCAGCCCGTGCCGCCGCAGGGCCTCGACCATCTGCGCGGCCACCGGCAGGTCGCCGCGCAGGTAGGTGGCGAATGCGGCGCCGAGGCCGCACTGCTCGCCGTGCTGCGCCTTGCGGTCCGGGTAGAGGATGTCGAGCGCGTGGTTGATCTCGTGGCACGCGCCGCTGGCGGGGCGGCTGCTGCCCGCGACGTTCATGGAGATGCCGGTGAGCACCAGCGCCTCGGCGAGCGCGACGAGGAAGTCGTTGTCGGCGATCGTGCCCGGGTGGCGCAGGATCGTCTCCCCGGCGGTGCGCGACATCGCGGCCGCGAGGCCGTCCACGGCCTCGCCCGTCTCGCGCTGGGACAGCTCCCAGTCCGCGATGCAGGAGACGTTGGACACGGCGTCGCCGATGCCCGCGGCGACGTAGCGGGCAGGAGCCTGCCGGATGACGTCGAGGTCGACGATCATCGCGATCGGGCTGGGCACTCCGTAGGAGCCGCGGCCGGCGTCGTTGTCGAGTGTGGAGACGGGCGAGCACAGGCCGTCGTGGGCGAGGTTGGTCGCGACCGCGACGACCGGCAGGCCGACCCGGGCCGCGGCGTACTTCGCCACGTCGATGATCTTGCCGCCGCCCAGGCCGACGAGCGCGTCGTAGTGGCCGCCCTTGATCTGGTCGGCCAGCTTGACCGCGGCGTCGAGCGTGCCGTCCTTCACCGTGAACCAGGCCGCGCCGGGCAGCTGCGGCGCGAGGCGCTCGCGCATGGCGGCGCCGGAGCCGTTGCTGACGGCGACGGCGATCCGGCCGGTGGAGGCGATGCCGGGGTTGGCCAGCACCTCGCCGAGGTGGTCGAGCGCGCCGGAGCGCACGTCGACCACCAGGGGCGAGGGGACCAGTCGGGTCAGTACCGGCACGCGATCTCCCGGCCGCGCGCGAGGTCGTCGTGGTTGTCCACCTCGACCCAGTCGACCTGTCCGATGGGCTGGACGTCGATCCGCAGGCCGCGGTCGATCATCTCCTGGTAGCCGTCCTCGTAGTACAGCTGCGGGTCGCGCTCGAAGGTGGCCTGCAGCGCGGAGGCCAGGTCGGCGGCGGCGGAGGGGTTGATCAGCGTGACGCCGATGTACTCGCCGGTGGCGTCGGCCGGATCCATCAGCTTGGTGATGCGGCGGGCGCCCAGCTCCGGGTCGACCGTGACCTTCATCTCCTCGTCGGCGAGCTTCTTCACCGTGTCGAGGGCGAGCAGGATGCCGGGCTGGCGGCCTTCGGCGGCGAGCTTGGCGTTGGCCTCCAACAGCGTCCGCTCGACCGAGGCCGGGTGGATGGTGTCGCTGTTGGCGAGGATCACGCCCTCCTTGAACAGGTCGCGCGCGCACCACACCGTGTAGCAGTTGTTCCAGGTCTCGGCCTTGGGGTTGTCCACCAGGTGCAGGGTGACGCCGTGGCGGCGCTCCAGCGCGGTCTTGCGCTCACGGATCGCGTCGGCGCAGTAGCCCACGATGATCGCCACGTCGCGCATCTCCACCTCGGCGAAGTTGCGCAGGGTGATGTCGAGGATGGTCCGCTCGTCGTCCACCGGCACCAGCGCCTTGGGCAGGGTGTCGGTGTAGGGACGGAGGCGGCTGCCCGCGCCTGCGGCCGGAACAAGGCCGATCATGTGGATTCTCCAGGGATTGCCAGTGCGGTTTCACGTACGTTCACGAAGGGTTCGCCCCCACCCCATCGTGCCGATCATCATTGCGGACCCCCACGTCGCGGGACAAGCCACAGCGGTCGCGGGGGCCTTTTGGGGCAGACTGTACCTGGCCCGAGAGGGCGCTGTTGCTGCCGCAGAACCGCGCGACCGACGCGAAAGGTGATCCATGACCACCACCACCGTGACGACGACGGACGAGATCCTGCTCGAACTTGTCGACGAGCAGGGCCGGACGATCGGCACGGCCGAGAAGCTGTCCGCGCACCAGGCCCCCGGCCGACTGCACCGGGCCTTCTCCGTGTTCCTCTTCGACGCGCAGGGGCGGATGCTGCTGCAGCAGCGCGCGCTCGGCAAGTACCACTCCCCCGGGGTCTGGTCCAACACCTGCTGCGGGCACCCGTACCCCGACGAGCCGCCTTTCGTCGCCGCCGCCCGCCGCACGGCCGAGGAGCTCGGCGAGGCGCCGGTCCGACTGGAGGCTGCCGGCACGGTGACGTACGACCTCCCCGACGAGGCGTCCGGGCTGGTGGAGAAGGAGTACAACCACCTGTTCGTGGGTGTGGCGGCCCAGGCGTTCACCCCGAACCCGGAGGAGGTCGCGGACACGGCGTTCGTGAGCGCGGCGGAGCTCGCCGCACTGCGCGCGGAGAAGCCGTTCTCGGTGTGGTTCGGCACGGTGCTGGACGCGGCGCTGCCGACGGTCCGCGCGGCGTTCCCGGGCGCGGGCTGGTAGTCCTTCCGTGCGGCTTCGCAAAGGAGCCCCGGCCCGCGTCGAGCGGGCCGGGGCTCCTTTGCTGCGCCTGTTGCTGTTCGGGTGCGGCGGCTCCGGGCACTCCCCCGAGTGCGCCCGGCGGCCGCCGCGCTCTCAGTCTTCGCGCCGGGGCCCTCCGCGGGCAAACGATTTGATGACGCTCGAAACGACGGACCCCGGAACCTGAGCCGTGTCACGGGTTCGCGGTCACGGGTTCGCGGCCAGCACCAGGTAGGCGGCCAGGATCGACAGGTGGACGCCGCCCTGCAGCGGCGTGGCGCGGCCGGGGACGACCGTGAGGGTGCCGACGATCACCGTGAGGGCCAGCAGCACCATGAGGCTCGGGTCGAGGCCGAGCACGAGGGGGCCGCTCAGCCAGAAGGAGGCGACGGCGACCGCCGGGACGGTGAGGCCGATACTGGCCATCGCGGAGCCCAGGGCCAGGTTGAGGCTTGTCTGGACCCGGTCGCGGCTCGCGGCGCGGACGGCCGCGATGGTCTCCGGCAGGAGCACCAGCAGGGCGATGACGACGCCGACGGCGGAGGCGGGCAGGCCGGCTGCGGCGATGCCCTTCTCGATCGTGGGCGACACGACCTTGGCCAGGCCGACGACGGCGATCAGTGCGACGGCCAGGAGGCCCAGGCTGGTGTAGGCCTTGCGGGCGCTGGGCGGGTCGGCGTGCTCCTCCGACTCGATGATCACGCCGCCGCGCGTCATCGGCAGGAAGTAGTCGCGGTGCCGCACGGTCTGGGTCAGCACGAAGAGGCCGTAGAGGGTGACGGACGCGAGCGCGGCGAAGGTGAGCTGGGTGGTGTTGAACCGCGGGCCCGGCGTGCTGGTGGTGAACCGCGGCAGGACGAGACTCAGGGTGGCCAGGGTCGCGACCGTCGCCAGTGCGGCGCCGGTGCCCTCGCTGTTGTAGATCGCGAAGCGGTGCCGCAGGGAGGCGACCAGCAGGCAGACGCCGACGATGCCGTTGCAGGCGATCATGACCGCGGCGAAGACGGTGTCCCTGGCCAGGCTGGCGTTCTTCACCGGTCCGCTCACCATCAGCGTGAGGATGAGCGCCACCTCGATCGCGGTGACGGCGACGGCGAGGACGAGGGAGCCGAAGGGTTCGCCGACCTTGTGGGCGATGACCTCGGCGTGATGGACGGCGGCGAGCACCGCGCCGGCGAGGAGGACCGCGACGACCGCCACGACCCCGCCGGGGAGGGAGCGTCCCCAGGTGCCGACCAGCAGGAGCAACGCGAGCACCGGGACGAAGACCGTCCACAGTCGGGTGAACCGGTGCAAACGATCACTCATGGGATGAGCTTGCCATAGTCGGACCTCCCGACCGACGCGACGGGCCGCGCTCGCGTGGGCGCGCATCGACAGGGAAACTCAACAGGCAAACTTGCCATATTGCCTGCCGAGGCCCTACGGTCGAGGTATGCCACCGACAGGATCCGCCGACGCCGCCCAGCTGGCGGCGGAACTGCAGGCCGTGCTCGGCCTGATCTCGCGCAGGGCCCGCGCCGCGACCGCGGCGACGGAGCTGACCGCCTCGCAGCGGTCCGTCGCCGCGCGCCTGCTGCGCGAGGGACCGGCCACCACGGCCGACCTGGCGCGGGCCGAGTTCGTCCGGCCGCAGTCGATGCGGATGACGCTCGGCGCACTGGAGGAGCGCGGGCTGATCGCCCGCACGCCCCACCCCACCGACGGCCGCCAGGTCCTGGTCCAGCTGTCCGAGGAGGGCCGGGCGACGATCGCCGGAATCATCACGGCCAAGCAGGACTGGCTCAGCGCCGCCATCGAGGGCGACCTCGACGCCGGTCAGCGCTCGGCTCTGGCCGCCGCTCTGCCCGTGCTGCGCGCACTCGCCGGCACCGACGTCGTCAGTGGCGGAGCCGGCGGCGTCGCAGCCGGAGGAGCCGGAGGAGCCGGAGGAGCCGGAGGAGCCGGCGGCGTCGCAGCCGGAGGAGCCGGAGGAGACGTCGGCGCGGGGGCCTCCGCCGGGGCGCCCGGCCCCGCAGCGGACACGGCGCGCGCCTCGGGAGCCGAGGCGTGAGCACCGAGGCCGAACCGCGCGCCACCACGTCCGCCCAGGTCGCAGCGCAGGGCATACGCAAGCCGTTCAGCGGCGCAATGATGGCGCCACTGCTGCTCGGCGTGGCGCTGAACCCGATCAACTCGACGATGATCGCCACCGCGCTCGTGGCCGTCGGCCAGGCCTTCGGCGTCGGCGTCGGCCAGACGGCATGGCTGGTGGCCAGCCTCTACCTGGCCAGCTCGGTCGGGCAGCCGACCATGGGACGCCTGGCGGACCTGATCGGGCCGCGCAAGGTCTTCCTCAGCGGGCTCGTGGTCGTCCTCGCGGCAGGCCTGGTCGGGGCCCTCGCTCCCGCCTTCGGCTGGCTGATCGCCTCGCGTGTGCTGCTCGGCGTCGGCACCTCCGCCGCCTACCCCTCCGCGATGGCCATGCTCCGTGCCGAGTCCCGCCGCACGGGCGTGGAAGCTCCGCGCACCGTACTCGGGCGGCTCTCGCTGGCGTCGCTCGCCAGCGCGGCCGTCGGACCGGTCCTCGGCGGCGCGCTCGCGGCGACCCTGGGCTGGCGGGCGGTGTTCGCCGTGAACATCCCGGCCGCCGTGGTCGGCCTGCTGCTGGCGCTGCGCTGGGCCCCGGCCGATCCGCCGCGCCCGGCCGAGCGGGCGCGGATCAGCCTGGACCCGCCTGGTTTGCTGCTCTTCGCGGCGACGATCTCCACGATGATGCTCTTCCTGATGGACCTGGCCCGCCCCGACTGGCTGCTGCTGGCGCTCGCGGTGCTGCTCGGCGTCGCGCTGGTGGCCTGGGAGCTGCGGGCCGCCCAGCCCTTCCTCGACCTGCGGCTGCTGGGCCGCAGCCCCGGTCTGACCAGGACGTTCGTCCGCAGCGGTCTGACCTACCTGGTGCTCTACTGCATGCTCTACGGCTTCTCGCAGTGGCTCCAGGAGTCGCACGGCCTCAGCTCCTTCCACGCGGGCCTGATCGCGCTACCGATGTCGCTCACCGCCGCGGTCTTCTCCCTGCTCGGCGCGCGGACGAAGACGCTGCGCAGGCCGCTGGTCGCGCTCACGCTGCTGCTCGGCGCGGGCTCCGGGATGCTGCTGCTCCTCGACGGCCGCACCTCGATCGCCGTGCTGGTGCTCGCCAGCACCGTCTTCGGTGTCGGCCAGGGCCTCGCCTCGAGCTGCAACCAGGCCGCCGTCTACGCACAGGCCCCCGCCGACGGCACCGGCTCGGCGGCCGGACTCCAGCGCACGTCCATCTATCTCGGCGCGATCCTGTCGTCCTCCGTGCTGGCCCTGCTCTACGGCTCCCGGGCCACGGACGGCGGCCTGCACGACATCGCCGCCGTGATGGTCGCCCTCTGCGGCGCGCTCCTGCTCTTCACCGTCGCGGACCGGGCCCTGCGCCCCGGCCGCTGATCCCCCCGACAACCACGACCACCCCTGAGTCCAAGAATCCGAAAGGCCCCTGATGACCGCCACCACGCTCGACCCGACCACCGCGCTGATCATGATCGACCTGCAGAAGGGCATCACCGCGTTCGCCGCCGAGCACGGCGTGGACGAGGTGCTCGCCAACTCCGAGAAGCTCGCCGCCGCGTTCCGCGAGCGCGGCCTCCTCGTCGTCCACGTCAACGTCACCGGCGGGGCCCCGGGCCGCACCTCCTTCTCCCGGCCGCCGCGCGAGCTTCCGGCCGACTGGGCCGAGCTCGTGCTGCCCGTCGAGGACGGTGACGTCACCGTCACCAAGCAGACCTGGGGCGCGTTCCACGGCACCGACCTGGACGCGGCCCTGCGCGAGCGCGGCGTGACCCAGGTCGTCGTCACCGGCGTCGCCACCAGCATGGGCGTCGAGTCGACGGCGCGCGCCGCCCACGAGCACGGCTACCACGTCACCATCGCCACCGACGCGGTCACCGACATGGACCCGGTCTCCCACGAGCACAGCCTCGCCCGGGTCTTCCCCAAGCTCGGCGAGACGGGCACGACCGCGGAGCTGATCGCCCTGCTGGGCTGATCCGCCTCCCTGCGCGAGGCGCGGGCCCGGGCGTGGCGCTCGCGGTAGTCGGCTGGGTCGAAGCACGGTAGCCGGCCGCCGCGGGGGCCGGGCTTCTGAGGCGCGCGCCTGGCCGGTCCTGCCCGCCCCGGACCCGTACACCGTCGGTCAACTGCCGTCAGAACCGGCCTAGCCGCGTCCGGCGAAGGGCATGCCCGTGGCCATGACGGTCATGAAGGGGACGTTCACGTCCAGGGGCAGTGAGGCGAGGTGGACCACCGTCGATGCGACGTGCGCTGCGTCCATGACCGGCTCCACTGCGATCCGGCCGTCGGCCTGGAGGATGCCCTGGGTCATTCGTTCGGTCATCTCGGTCGCGGCGTTGCCGATGTCGATCTGGCCCACGGGGATGCGGTGGGAGCGGCCCTCCAGGGCCAGGGACTTGGTGAGACCCGTCATCGCGTGCTTGGTCGCCGTGTAGGCGACGCTGTTGGGGCGCGGGACCTGGGCCGAGATGGAGCCGTTGTTGATGATGCGGCCACCGGACGGGCTCTGCTCGCGCATCAGGACGAAGGCACGCTGGGCGACGAGGAACGCGCCGGTCAGGTTGACGTCGATCACCGCACGCCAGCGGTCCGCAGGCAGCTCGGCCGCGGGGGCGGAGGTGCCGAAGGAGCCGGCGTTGTTGAACAGCAGGTCCAACCGGCCGTAGCGGTCGGCGATCCGGTCGAAGAGCGCGGCGACCGCGGCCTCGTCGGTGACGTCCGCGGGCTGCACCCACGCCTGGGCGATCTCCGCGGCGGTCTCCCTGAGCGCGTCCTCGCGGCGTCCGGTCAGCACCACCGTCCAGCCGGCGCGGCCCAGCGCCCGCGCCGTGACCCGGCCGATGCCCGAACCCGCTCCCGTCACCAGGGCGATCCGGCCCGTCGAGCGCTGTTCTTCCTCGTTGAACCCCTGCGTCATGCAGCTCCTCCCGTTGATCCACACGCTACCGCTTCCGGGGGACGAACCGCCGTGTCGCTCACGCCGCGAGGGCCGTGATCAACACCATAGGCAGTGCGGGGTTCGAACTGTGATGCCACATCAGGAGGCACGCCGTCATGTCGCACGGGTCCCATCGTCGCCGCACCGGAGTGCGCCTTTCCGTCCTCTTCGGCGCCGTCGCGCTCCTGGCCGCGGCGACGGTCGCGCCGACCGCCGTGGCGTCGGGACCGACGGCCACCGCGCCGGGTGTCGGGAACGCCCGGCAGGTGATCTCCGTCCATGCGCAGGGCAGCCACGCCACGGTGACGGCCTGGCAGCTCAGCCCCTTGGGCTGGCAGCAGGTCTTCGCCACCTCGGCGGCACGCATCGGCGCGCACGGGCTGGCGGACGGCACGACGCGCAAACAGGGCACGCTGACCACGCCCACCGGCACCTACACGATCACCCAGGGCTTCGGGAACGGCCCGGCTCCGGAGGGGACCCGGATTCCCTACCACCGGGTGACGCCGGACGACTGGTGGGTGGAGGACCCGCAGTCGCCGTACTACAACTCACTGCGCAAGTCGTGGCGAGGCGGCTTCCCGCTGACGGAGGCAGGGGACCGGGGCAGCGAACACCTGGCGAACTACCCCGTCCAGTACGACAACGCGCTCGTCATCGACTTCAACAGGCACCCGGCCGTCCCGGGGCGCGGCGCGGGCATCTTCCTTCACGACCTCAGCGCCTCCGCCGGCCCGACGGCGGGCTGTGTGGCCGTCCCGGCGAGCGTGATGCGCCACATCCTGCGGTGGATCGACCCGGCCGACCACCCGGTGATCACCATCGGATGAGCGACCGGGCCGGGTGTCCGGTCCGGCCTCAGCCGAGGAAGCGGGCGGGGGCCGCAGTAGGTCGGGCGGCGAGAACGCGGAAGGAGAGGCCCGCCGCGCGCAGGCGACCGATGAGGGCGGTGCCGCAGGCCGACGCCGTGGTCTGCTGACCGGCCGTCTTGGGGAGGTCGTCGTAGGCGAGGCAGAGGGCGGTCTCGGCCAGCATCTTGGCCGTCTCGCCGTAGCCCGGGTCGCCGCCGGAGACCTCGGTCCAGATGTGGCGGCCGCCCGCCGTGCCGGAGAACCTGACGGTGAACCAGCTGCGGGCGCGCTGCGCCTCGTCGGGGCCCGCGCCGGAGGGGCGGAGCTCCTCGAGCTTGCGGCGCAGCGGCGGGATCTGCGCGCCGAGGGCGACGCCGACCACGCCCGCGATGCCGGCGAGCGCGATCGGCAGGCGCTTGACCGCGGCGTAGTGGCCGTAGCGGAAGTCCGGACCGTAGAGGGGCAGCGCGGCGGCGCTGCGCACGATGACCTGCTGGTCGATGGCGGGCATGGGGACCACCCACGCGTGCGCGTCCCCCGACCAGCGCGGGCCGACCGCGACCCCGCGCGCCTTGCGCCCGGCCGGGCGCTGCTCGACCGCGCGGCGGGCCTTCGCCGCCTGGCCCATCTGGACCGGGCGCGAGAAGGCCGTCAGCGTGGAGGCGAAGGTGCCGCCGGAGAAGGTGCCGGAGACGCGGACGTAGCCCTCGACGGCCACCGGGCCGTCGAGCTCCTCCCGGCCCGTGGCGCGGGCGAGTTCGCCGACGGTGAAGAGGACGCCGAGGTCGTGCGGGACGGAGTCGAAGCCGCAGGCGTGCAGCATGCGGGCCCCGCTCTCGACGGCGCGGGCGTGGTAGCGGGTGTACATGGTGTCGACGAACTCCGGCTCGCCGGTGAGGTCGACGTAGTCGGTGCCCGCCTCGGCGCAGGCCTTCACAAGAGGCTCGCCGTAGCGCTGGTAGGGACCGACCGTCGTCACGACGACCCGGGCCGAGCGCGCCACCTCGGCGAGGGCGTCGGCGTCCGCGCTGTCGGCGACGAGCACGGGCAGCTCGGGCAGGCCGAGCCGCGCCCGCAGCGCCTCGAGCTTGGCGCGGTTGCGACCCGCGACCGCCCAGCGGCAGCCCTCCGGGGCGTGTCCGGCGAGGTACTCCGCCGTCAGCCCTCCGGTGAATCCCGTGGCTCCGAAGAGGACCAGGTCGTAGGCACGTTCCGACACTCGATCAGACACCATGGGCAGCACTGTAGCGCTACCGACTGGTAACCGACACCGCCCTCCGGGGCTCACCGGGCGCCCTTCGGGCGGTCAGGCCTTGCGGACGAGCAGGCAGGCCTGCTCGCGACGCGTGCCGGGCAGCCGCATCAGCGCCTGACGCACGAAACCGGCCGCCGCCAGCTCGGCCGCGACCTCCTCGGGCTGTATCAACTCGATGGTGTAGTCGACCCCGTCGTGTCCGTAAGCTCCCCGGACGCGCGACTGCCCCGCGCCGACATGGAAGCCGAGCAGCGCGTGCCCGCCCGGAGCAAGAGCGCGGTGCCACTCCGCGAAGACGGCGGGCCGCTCGGCCCGCGGCGTGTGCAGCAGCGACCACCAGGACAACACGCCGCCGAGCGCGCCGTCGGCCGCGTCGAGGGTGGTGAGCGTGCCGACCTCGAAGCGGAGCTCCGGGTGGGCACGACGGGCGGCCGACACCGTCGCGGGCGAGATGTCGACGCCGAAGACCGGCACGCCGAGGCCGCGCAGGTGCGCCGTGACGTGGCCAGGGCCACAGCCGAGGTCGGCGACCGGCCCGCCCCCGCCCGCGACCACGAGCTCGGCGAACGCCGCGATCATCGCGCGCCCGCACACGTCCTGCGCGAACAGCGCGGGGACCGTCGTCGCGTACGTCTCCGCGACGGCGTCGTACGCCCGCCGCGCCTCCGCCTCACGGTCCGACAGGGTCGTCTCCATGCCCCCACCCCCAGGTTTTCCGATCCGTTGCCAGCTCGGGTTCCGTCCTACCAGCTACGACTGACAACACCCGTCCGCCAGGGCCGCCAGGCCAATGGGCGCAGGGCGCACAGGGCGCACAGGGCGCGCTTGACATACTTAGGTTAGGCAACCCTAAGTTGACTATATGCTAGAGACCCGCGCCCTCCGCCTCTCCTACGACCGCGCCCGCTCGTCCGCGGCCACGCCAGCGCCCGTCGTCGCCGACCTCGATGTCGAGCTGCCCCGCGATGCCGTCACCGCGATCGTCGGGCCGAACGGCTGTGGCAAGTCCACACTCCTGCGCGGGCTCGCGCGGCTGTTGAGGCCGGCCTCCGGGTCGGTGCTGCTGGACGGGGCCGACCTGCACCGGCTGCCCTCGCGGGAGGTGGCCCGGCGGCTCGGGCTGCTGCCGCAGCAGCCCGTCGCCCCGGAGGGGATCACCGTCGAGGGGCTGGTCCGCCTCGGACGGCATCCGCACCAGGGGCTGTTCGGGGCCTGGAGCGCGGCCGACCAGGATGCGGTCGAGCGCGCGCTCGACCGCACCGGGACGGCCGGACTGCGCCACCGGCCCGTGGACCGGCTCAGCGGCGGGCAGCGCCAGCGGGCCTGGATCGCGCTGACGCTCGCTCAGGAGACGGAGCTGCTGCTGCTCGACGAGCCGACCACCTTTCTCGACCTGCGACACCAGCTCGACGTGCTGGACCTGGTCGTCCGGCTGCAGCGCGAGTCGGGCCGGACCGTCGTGATGGTGCTGCACGACCTGGCCCAGGCCGCCCGCTACGCGGACCACCTGGTGGTGCTGCGCGCAGGCCGCCTCGTCGCGGCGGGTCCACCACGCGAGGTGCTGGACGCCGGGCTGGTCGCGGAGGTCTTCGAGGTGGAGTGCCGGGTCGTGCCGGACCCGGAGACCGGCACCCCGCTCGTCGTCCCGGGCGCCCGCCACGGCGGCGCCTGGACCGGCAGCACCGTCCAGAGCGACGCCGCACAGAGCGGCACCACGCACAGCGACGCCGTGCGGAGCGGCACCACGCACAGCGGCGCCGTGCGGAGCGGCACCACGCACAGCGACGCCGCCGCCGTCACACCCTCGCCGACCGGCGCTCCTTGACCAGCAGCCGGACCAGGTACCCGCCGCCGAGCAGGCCGGTGACCACACCGACGGGCAGCTGGTGTCCCGGCACGGCCCGCTGCGCGGCCCAGTCCGCGAGGACGAGCAGCAGCGCGCCCGTCGCCGCCGAGGGCAGCAGGTTCGGGCCCGGTGCGCGCGTCAGCCGCCGCGCCAGCTGCGGCGCGGTCAGCGCGAGGAAGGCCACCGGCCCCACGGTGGCGGCCGCCGCCGCGGCCAGCAGCAGCGCGGCGCACAGCAGCGCGCGACGCGTGCGGGCCACCGGGACGCCGAGCGCCGTGGCCGCGTCGTCGCCGAGTTCGAGCAGAGCCAGCGAGCGCGCCTGGGCCAGCACCACGGGTGCGAGCAGCGCCAGCGCGAGCGCGATCACCGCCGCGTCCGTCCCGTCGCCGCCGTCGAGACTGCCGGTCAGCCAGAGCACCGCGCGGGCGGCGTCGGTCAGTTGGCCGCGTGTCAGCAGGTACCCGTTGACGCCGCTGAGCACCGCGCCGACGGCGATGCCGACGAGCACCAGTTGCTGCCGGCCGCCCCGGGCGAGTACCACCACCGCTCCCCCGGCCGCCAGCGCGCCGACGACCGCGCCCAGCGGGAGCGGGAGCGCGAGCACGCCGCCGCCTCCGCCGAGGAGGACGGTCGCCGTGAGCGCGCCGGTGGCCGCGCCCTGGGTGAACCCGAGCACGTCGGGGCTGCCGAGCGGGTTGCGCGTCAGTGACTGGAACACCGCGCCGGACAACGCGAGGGCAGCGCCCGCGAGCAGACCGGTCGTCACCCGGGGCAGCCGCAGCTCCCAGACGACGAAGTGCGTGGCGGGGTCGGCGGTCGCGGAGCCCGGGTCGACCAGGGCGCGCACGACGTCGGCCGGTGCGAGGGCCAGATCGCCGCCGCCCGCGAGGGCCAGCACCGCGACCGTCGGCGCGGCGAGCAGCAGCAGCGTCGTCACCAGGCGCGCACGGCGCACGGACCGGTCCACCGCGCGGACCGGGGCGGCGTCGCCGGCCCGGGAGCGGAGCAGGGCGCTCATGCGACGACTCCTCGGCGGCAGACCAACGCGAGCAGCAGCAGTCCGCCCGCGACCGCCGTCACGACGCCGACCTGCACCTCCCCCGGGCGGGCGACCAGGCGGCCGAGGACGTCCGCACCGAGCAGCAGGACGGGGCCGAACAGGGCGCAGTAGGGCAGTTGGCGGCGCGGGTCGGGCCCGGTGAAGCGGACGACGAGGTGCGGCGTCAACAGGCCGACGAAGACCAGCGGCCCGCAGGCCGCCGTCGCCGCGCCGCACAGGAGCGTGACGGCGAGGGTCGCTCCCGCACGGGTCGCGGGGAGGCGGGAGCCGAGGGCGCGGGCGGAGTCCTCGCCGAGGGCCAGCGCACCGAGCGGGCGGGCGAGCGCCAACGCGAGCACGAGGCCCGCGACGACGAACGGCGTCATCGCGGCGACGGTGCCGAGCTGGGCGGAGGCCAGCGAGCCGACGGTCCAGAACCGCATCCGGTCGAGGGCGTCGGTGTCGACGAGCTCGATCGCGCTGACGTAGGAGAACAGGGCGGCGTTGACGGCGGTTCCGGCGAGGACCAGGCGCGCGGGGGTGGCCGTGCGCCCTCCGCCGACCGCGTGCACCAGCACGGCGACGAGCGCGGCGCCCGCGAAGGCGAACCAGACCGCCCCGCCGAATCCGGAGAGCCCGAAGACGGCGGAGACGGTCACGACGGCGGCCGAGGCGCCCGCGTTGACGCCGAGCAGGCCCGGGTCTGCCAGCGGATTGCGGGTCAGCGCCCGCATGACGCCGCCCGCGAGGCCGAGCGCGGCTCCGGCGAGCAGACCGAGCAGGGTGCGCGGCAGCCGCATGCCGTGGACGACGTCGTAGGCGGGCGCGGCCGGGTCGGTGAGGCCCTGCCAGACCGCGGTCGGCGACAGCGGCCTGGCGCCGAGGGCGAGGGAGAGCGCGAGCACGGCGAGCAGCAGGGCGGCCGAGGCCAGCGGCAGCCGCCGGGCGCGCAGCGCGGGTGAGGGTGGATCAGCGGTGAGCGCGGTCATGGCGGAGGGCCTCCGGCGGTGGTCGACATCGGTGGACAGCGGGGGTGGTCGGCGAGGTGGAGCGCGGAGTCGACGCGGGCTGGACGGCGGATGGGTGGACAGCGGCATCGAAACTTAGGTTAGGCTACCCTAAGTTGACCTTGAGCCCACGGCTCCTCCTCCTCCGCCTTCCTCCAAGAAAGCGTTCCGCGCCATGCCCGTTCAGCCCTCCCGCCGTACCCTGCTCGCCGCCGGCGGCGTCGCCGGTCTCGGCGCGCTCCTCGCCGCCTGCGCCGCCGGATCCAGCTCCGGAACGCGGAGCGGTGACGCCGCCGCGTCCGGATCCGCCGCCCGCGGGCCCTGGCGTTTCACCGACGACCGCGGTGCCACCGTCTCGCTCCCGCAGGCCCCCACCCGGGTCGTCGCCTACACCGGCACCGCCGCCGCCCTCCACGACTTCGGCGCGGCCGACCGCGTCGTCGGCGTCTTCGGGCCGACCAGGCTCGCCGACGGCAAGGCCGACCCGATGGCCGGACAGCTCGACATCGCGAGGGTGACCGTCCTCGGCAACGCCTGGGGCGAGTTCGACCTGGAGAAGTACGCCGAGCTGCGCCCGCAACTGCTGGTCACCGACATGTGGCAGCCGAAGCAGCTCTGGTACGTGCCGGACGCGAGCAAGGACAAGATCGCCGCCCTCGCCCCGACCGCCGGGATCACCATCGCGAACGTGCCGCTGCCCGAACCGCTGCGGCGCCACGAGGAGTTGGCCGGGCTGCTGGGTGCGGACCTGGCCGCCGCCTCGGTGGTCGCCGCCAAGCGGCGCTTCCAGCAGGCCGTCGAGACGCTGCGCCGCACCGCGAAGGCGCGTGACGGACTGAAGGTGCTGGCCGCCTCCGCCAGCGCCGACCTGCTGTACGTCTCCGACCCCGCGGTCTACCCCGACCTCGCCTACTACCGCAGCCTCGGCGTCGAGCTGGTGACCCCGAACAAGGTGCAGGGCGGCTTCTTCGAACCGCTCAGCTGGGAGAACGCCGACAAGTACGGCGCGGACCTGATCCTGCTCGACAGCCGCAGCTCGGCGCTCCAGCCCAAGGACCTGACCGGCAAGCCCACCTGGCAGCGGCTGCCGGCCGTCCGGGCCGGACAGGTGGTGCCGTGGCTCAGTGAGGTGCGGTTCTCGTACACCGGCTGCGCGCCGCTCGTCGAGCAGCTGGCCGGTGCGCTGGACCGCGCGAAGAAGGTCGTCTGATGGGGGCCGCGTGGGAGTTCCTCGACCTCCGCGTGCTGCGGGCGCAGGCGCTCGGCCCCTCCATGCGCCGGATCGTCTACGGCGGCCCGGACGTCGACCGCTTCCGCTCGGGCGGCCGGGACCAGCGGTTCAAGCTGTTCCTGCCGCAGCCGGGCGAGTCGACGCCGCTGGTGCCCACGTCGGCGGGCGCCGAGTGGTACGCGCACTGGCGCCGGCTCGACCCGGCGCGCCGCGCGGTGATGCGCAGCTACACCGTGCGCGCGCAGCGGCCGGGCGAACTCGCCGTCGACTTCGCCCTCCACGACGGGACCGGCCCGGCCGGCCGCTGGGCGGCGGCGGCCGCCCCGGGCGACCGGGTCCTCGCGCTCGGACCGACGGAGCCGGACAACGCCGGCATCGACTTCCGGCCGCCGGAGGGCACGGACTGGATCCTGCTGACGGCCGACCTCACCGCGCTGCCCGCAGTCGCGGGCATCATGGCGTGGCTGGGCGCCGAACGCCCTGAACTACCGGTGCGGGCCTGGATCGAGGTGCCGTTCGAGCGCGACCGGCAGGAGCTGGCCGCGCAGGGCGCGCCCGGCGACGTGGACGTGCGCTGGGTCGCCCGCGGCGGCCTGCCGTGCGCGGTACTGACCGCGGGTGCACTCCCGCCCGGCACCCCGTACGCCTGGCTCGCGGGCGAGGCGGGCTGCGTCCGCGCCCTGCGCCGCCACCTGCTGCGAGAACGCGGCTTCGACCGCGCCCGCGTCACCTTCACCGGCTACTGGCGCCGCGGCGCGACCGAGGAGGACCTCCTCGCCGAGGCCGCGTAACCGCACCGTCCTGGGGACGAACCGCAGTCACCACCCGCCGAGCCGCCGAGCCGCACCCACGCGCCCTGGCCGGCGCACCGCTGAACGTGGCCCGCCGTGTCACGCGGCTCTGTCTCAAGCCTCCCGACCGCCCGAAGCCAGGGGGCTCCACCCAGACCAGGCCCGAACCGCCGGCCTCGCCCGGCACCGGCACCACGCCCCACACCACATCCCGGGCCCCGGGCCAAGCCCGAACCGTGGGGGGCCTCGCCCGGGCGCGTGGCACCGACACCGCCCCCCACACCACATCCCGGGCCCCGGGCCAAGCCCGAACCCTGAGCCTCGCCCGGCACCGGCACCGCGCCACACCCGGACCAAGCCCGAACCACGGGCCTCGCCCGGCCGCGTGGCACCGGCACCGCGCCCCGCGCCTCGTGCCCCAGGCCAGCCCGAACCATGGACCTCGCCCGGCCGAGCGCCCTCGTAGCACCGGCACCGCGCCCCACACCCCGGGCCCCAGGCCAAGCCCGAACCGTGGGCCTCGCCCGGCCGCGTGGCACCGTCACCGCGCCACGCGCCCCGCGCCTTGGGCCCTGCGCCTCGCGCCCGGGCCTCGGGCCGGGCTGCCGCCGGGACCGCCGGCCGAGGCGCCCGCGTCCCCGTCTCCCCGATCACGCATCCCCCTCATGGCGTCCTCCCCGACGCCCGGCTCCCGAAGGGAAATCATGAAGCCGCACCCGCAGGCTCAGCTGTTCAACTCCGCGTCCGTCGACGCCTACCGCGGTCTCGTCGGCGAGGGCGCCGACCTCGTCGCGCGGCATGTCGCCGCCGCCCGGAGCCCGTTCAGCGGCATCGATCACCGCGCCCTGGAGCGCGAGTTCGCGCCGATCGACCTCGACGCGCCGCTCGGGGACGCCGACGCGGCGCTGGACGAGCTGGCGCGCGTCTACCTGCGCGACGCGGTGTGGTTCCACCACCCCCGCTACCTCGCGCATCTCAACTGCCCGGTGGTGCTGCCCGCGCTCCTCGGCGAGACGGTGCTCACCGCCGTCAACTCCTCCCTCGACACCTGGGACCAGAGCGCCGGCGCCACCCTCGTCGAGCGCAGGCTGATCGCGTGGACGGCGGGACGGATCGGTCTCGGGCCGGGCGCGGACGGGGTGTTCACCAGCGGCGGCACGCAGTCCAACCTCCAGGCGCTGCTGATCGCCCGCGACGAGGCGCTCGGCGGTGACCTCGCCCGCCTCCCCCGGCTGCGGATCCTCGCCTCCGACGCCGCGCACTTCAGCGTGGTGAAGTCGGCACGCCTGCTCGGCATGGGCGCGAACGCGGTGGTCGCCGTCCGCGCCGACGACGAGCGACGCATGGACCCGGTCGCGCTGGAGCGCGCGTTGGAGCGCTGCCACCGCGCGGGCGAGCTGCCCGCGGCCGTCGTCGCCACGGCCGGCACCACCGACTTCGGCAGCATCGACCCACTGTCCGCCGTCGCCGACGTCTGCGCCCGGCACGGCGTCCGGCTGCACGTCGACGCCGCCTACGGCTGCGGGCTGCTGGTCTCGCCCACCCGCCGTGACCGGCTGGACGGGATCGAGCGGGCCGACTCGGTGACCGTCGACTTCCACAAGTCCTTCTTCCAGCCGGTCAGTTCCAGCGCGCTGCTGGTGCGCGACACGGCCGCCCTCCGGCACGCCGGACACCATGCGGACTACCTCAACCCCCGGCGGATGGCCGAGCGCGGCATCCCCAACCAGGTCGACAAGAGCCTGCAGACCACCCGCCGCTTCGACGCGCTCAAGCTCTGGCTCACGCTGCGCGTGATGGGCGCGGACGGCGTCGGCGCGCTCTTCGACTCCGTGCTGGACCTGGCCGCCGAGGGCCACGCGCTGCTGACCCGCGACCGGCGCTTCCGCGTCGTCGTGGAACCGCAGCTCAGCACGCTCGTCTTCCGCTGGCAGCCCCCGCACGCGCCCGCCGACGCGTCGTTGCTCGACGCCGCCAACCTGCACGCGCGCGAGGCGCTCGCGGCGAGCGGCGCGGCCGTGGTCGCCGGCACGGTCGTGGACGGACGGCACCACCTGAAGTTCACGCTGCTCAACCCCGCGAGCACCGTCGCCGACCTCGCCGTCGTCCTCGACCTGCTCGACGCCCACGCCACCGCCTACCTCGCCGCCGACCAGGCCGCCTGAGAGGGGACGCCATGACGCACCACGGGATCCACGACTTCGTCGCGATCGGCCTCGGCCCGTTCAACCTGGGGCTCGCCTGCCTGAGCGAACCCCTCGCGGACCTGGACGGCGTCTTCCTGGAGCGCAAGCGGGAGTTCGACTGGCATCCCGGCATGATGCTGGAGCGGGCGAGTCTGCAGACGCCGTTCCTCGCCGACCTGGTGACGCTCGCCGACCCGGCCTCACCGTACTCGTTCCTCAACTACCTGAAGCAGCAGGGGCGTCTGTACTCCTTCTACATCCGCGAGAACTTCTTCCCGCTGCGCAGCGAGTACGTCGACTACTGCCGCTGGGCGGCGTCCCGGCTGCGCTCGGTCCGCTTCGGGCGCGAGGTGACGGCGGTCGAGCACGACGGCTCGGACGGCTGCTACACCGTCCGCTGCGCGAACGGCGAGACGTACCGGACCCGTCGGCTGGTGCTCGGGACGGGGACGCCGCCGCACCGACCGGCCGCCCTCGACGGGGTCGGCGGGCCCGCCGTGCACAGCTCCCGCTACCTCGACCATGCCGAGGAGCTGCGCAAGCGGGAGCGGATCACCGTCGTCGGCAGCGGGCAGAGCGCGGCGGAGATCTACCTCGACCTGCTCGGGGACATCGACCGCCACGGCTACGAGCTCGTGTGGGCGACGCGCTCACCGCGCTTCTTTCCGCTGGAGTACACCAAGCTGACGCTGGAGCTCACCTCCCCGGAGTACATCGACTACTTCCACGCCCTGCCGACGCCCGTCCGCGACCGGCTGGGCGCGGCGCAGAAGGCGCTCTACAAGGGCATCAGCGCCGACACCGTCAACGCCGTCCACGAACTGCTCTACGTCAAGTCGCTGCGCGGCCCCGTGCCGACCCGGTTGCTGACCAACACGGCGCTCACCCGTGCGCGTTACGACGAATCCTGCGACGCTTACGAACTGACGCTGCACCAGCGCGAACAGGACGTGACGCACACCCTGCGCACCGACGCGCTCGTGCTCGCCACCGGCTACCGCTACCGCGAACCCGCGTTCCTCGCCGGGATCGCGGACCGGATCGCCCGGGACGAGCAGGGCCGGCTGGCCGTCCGCCGTGACTGGTCGGTGGACGCGGTCGGGCGCGGCGAGATCTTCGTGCAGAACGCCGCCCTGCACACCCACAGCCTCTCCGACCCGGATCTGGGCATGGGCGCCCACCGCAACTCCGTCCTGCTCCGTGCCCTCACCGGCCGCGAGGTCTACCCGATCGAGCGCCGCATCGCCTTCCAGGAGTTCTCCGCCGCATGAACGACACCCCCACTCCCGACGAGTTCACCTTCCGCCGCGTCGACCCGGACGCGGACGCCGCCCTGCTGCACGGCTGGGTGACCCATCCCAAGGCCGTCTTCTGGCTCCTGCAGGACGCGACGGTCGCCCAGATCGGCGAGGAGTACGCGAAGCTGGACGCCTGGATCGGCTGGTTCCGCGGCGCGCCGGCGGTGCTGACGGAGCGCTACAACCCGGTCGACACCGAGGTCGGCGCCGTGCACCGCACCGACGACGGGGACGTCGGCATGCACTTCCTGACGGCGCCGACCGAGCGGCCCGTCCCCGGCTTCACCCGGGCCGCGCTCACCGCGGTGATGCGGCACCTGTTCGCCGATCCGGCGGTGCGCCGGGTCGTCGTCGAGCCCGACGTGCGCAACCGGGCCGTGCACCGGCTCAACGCGGCCGTCGGCTTCCGGCCGGTGCGGCCGGTGACACTGCCGGAGTCCGGCAAGCGGGCTCTGCTCAGCACTTGCACCCGGGAGCAGTTCCGCGCCGCGAGCGGCGAGCGGGAGCGCGATCCGCTCGCCCACCTGACACCGGAGCTGTGGGCGCGGGCCAACCGGCTGCTGGTGCGCAAGGCGCTGGCCGAGTTCGCCCACGAGCGGCTGATCACGCCCGTGCCGCTGCCGGACAACGGCGGCTGGTACGGCGTCACGAGCGACGACGACGCGGTGGCCTACCGCTTCCGCGCCGAGCTGCTGGCGCTCGACCACTGGCGGATCGAGGCGGACAGCATGCTGCGGCGGCGCGCCGTCGACGGCGTGGAACTGCCTCTCGACGCGGGCGAGCTGGTGCTGGAGCTGCGGCGCAGCCTCGGGCTGTCGGACGAGGTGCTGCCGCTCTACCTGGAGGAGATCACCAGCACCCTGGCCGCGACGGCGTTCAAGCTCTCCCTTCCGTCCGTGGGCGCGGCCGAGCTCGCCGCTGCGGACTTCCAGTCGATCGAGGCGGGCATGACCGAGGGCCACCCCTGCTTCGTCGCCAACAGCGGCCGGCTCGGCTTCGACGCCGTCGACCAGCTGCGGTACGCGCCGGAGGCGGGCGCGCCGGTGCGGCTGCTGTGGGTGGCCGTCCACCCGGACCACGCCGTGCGGGCGCGGGCACGCGACGTGGACCAGGACGCCCTGGGCGCGCCGCCGCTGCCGCCGGAGCTGGCGGGCTACGTCCCGATCCCCGTCCACCCGTGGCAGTGGCGGCACCGGCTCTGCGTCTCCTACGCGGACGAGATCGCCCGCGGCCGCATCGTGCCGCTCGGGGAGGGACGCGACAGCCACCTGGCCCAGCAGTCGATCCGTACCTTCTTCAACTCCGCCGCGCCCGAGCGGCCGTATGTGAAGACGGCCCTGTCGGTTCTCAACATGGGCTTCACGCGCGGTCTCTCGGCCGACTACATGGAGCACACGCCCGCCATCAACGACTGGCTCGCCGACCTCGTCGCCGCCGATCCGACGCTGACCGGTTGCGGCTTCTCGATCCTGCGCGAGCACGCGGCCGTCGGCTACCGGCACCCGCGCTACCCCAAAAGCACGCCGCAGCAGAAGCAGCTCGCCGCGCTGTGGCGGGAGAGCCCGGCCCCGTTCCTGCGCGCGGGCGAGCGGACGGCGACGATGGCGGCGCTGCTGCACACCGACCGTGACGGCGCCTCACTCGCCGCGGCGCTGATCGCCTCCTCGGGCCTGGCCCCCGAGGAGTGGCTGCGCCGCTACCTCACCGCCTACCTCACCCCCGTGGTGCACGCGCTCTGCGCGTACGGCCTCACCTTCATGCCGCACGGCGAGAACGTGATCCTCGTGCTCACCCCCGAGGGCGCGCCGGTCCGGGTCTTCTTCAAGGACATAGCCGAGGAGATCGCCGTGCTGGACCCGGGCACGCCGCTGCCGCCGCAGGTCGCGCGGATCCGGGCCCAGGTGCCGAGGGAGCAGTGGGCGCTCTCCCTGCACACCGACGTCTTCGACTGCTTCCTTCGCTTCCTCTCGGCCGAGCTGCACGCGGGCGGCACACTGGACCAGGACGCCTTCTGGGCCGTCGTGGCCCGCGTGCTGCGCGACTACGAGGCCGCGCACCCCGAACTGGCGGACCGTCTGGCCGAGCTGGACCTCTTCGCCGAGCGGTTCGCGCTCTCGTGTCTCAACCGGCTGCAACTGCGGAACAACCGGCAGATGGTCGACCTGACCGACCCGGCCGGCGCCCTGCAGTTCGCCGGGACACTGCCCAACCCCATCACAGGGCACTGACAGCGGCCGTGACCCCGGCGGCGGTCCCGGTCCGCGCGCGCTCGGCAGCCTTGACGTGGCGTCGGGCCAGCCAGAGCGGGACCGCACCGAAGACGCCGAAGGACATGTCGATCGGCAGCCACCACAGCGGCAGTCCGCGCAGCGGCCCGCAGATCGCGGCGAGCGGCAGGATCCCGGCGCACGCGATCAGCCCGAACTCCAGCACCCACACGTTGCGGACCGGGTCGCGCAGCGGCCCCACGAACGCGACGGCGATGGCCAGGTGCGCGAAGGCGAGCCAGTCGGTGCCGTAAGCGAGGAACGGGTAGCTGCGGGCGGTGGCGGCCAGCCCCGCGTGCACGTGCCGGGCCCACTCCACCCCGGCGGGGAAGTGCCCCGCGAAGCCCGCGAGCGGCGAGCCGCGGTCGCTCGCCCACCACACCAGCCACCCGGACTCGGTGACCAGCGGAAAGGCCGTCAGCCCAGCCAGTACCAGCCCGAACAGGAACAGGACGATCCACACCCGCGCGCGCCGGAGGCGCTCCCCTTCGCTCATGCGCACCATCATGGACCTGTTTTTGAACACGTTCAACTCCTCTGATCCCCCACGCCACGGGGAGCGCGACGACACGGAGAAGGGGCGGACGAGCCGCGGCGTGGGGTCCGCGGTCGTCCGCCCCTTCGGTCAGTGGCGGCTGCGAAAGGTCAGCCCGCCGTGAAGGCGGTCAGGCCGTTCGGGGTGCCGAGGCCGGTCGGGCCGTCGTAGCCGGTGCCGGCGGTGCACAGGTAGGACGGGTCGCAGGTGCCGTTGCTGCCGCTGGTGACGTCGTTGAGCGCGTCGGTGTGCAGATACGGGTACTGCGCCGGGTAGTCGTTGGCGCCCGGGGCGCCCGCGTCGGCGTAGACGCCCGCGATGATCGGCGACGCGGCGCTGGTGCCGCCGTAGACCTGCCAACCGGAGGCGCCGTAGCTGTCGTAGACCGCGACGCCGGTGGCCGGGTCCGCGACGGCGGAGACGTCGGCGACGGTGCGGTTGGAGCAGCCGGTGTCGGTCTGCCAGCTGGGCTTCGGCTCGTAGGCCGAGCAGCCCGAGCCGGTGCCCTCGGTGCTGGAGGTCGACCAGACGCTCTCGCTCCAACCGCGGCCGCTGGAGTCCTTGGTGAGAGAGGTGCCGCCCACGGAGGTCACGTACTGGCTCGACGCCGGGTACTCCGCGCCGTAGGCGGAGTCGCCGGCCGAGACGGTGATGGCGACGCCGGGGTGGTTGAAGTAGCTGTTGTCGGCGGACAGGTCGGAGGAGTCCTCGGAGCCGCCGTAGCTGTTGGAGACGAACTTCGCGCCCATCGAGACCGCCTGGTTGACGGCGGTGCCCAGGTCGCTCATGTTCGCCGAGTTGGCCTCGACGAGGACGATGTGCGCCTCGGGCGCGATCGCGGAGACCATGTCGAGGTCGAGGGAGATCTCCCCGGCCCAACCCGAGTCCGCGCTCGGGTAGTTGGTGCCGCCGTTCTCGTCGACCTTGCTGAAGCAGCCGTTGTCGCTGGTGCAGGCCGGCAGGCCGTACTGGCTGCGGTAGGTCGCCAGGTCGGACTCGGCGTTCGGGTCGTCCTGGGCGTCCACGATGGCCACCGTCTGGCCCGCGCCGCCGTCGGCGGGCAGGTTGTAGGCGCTGAGCAGGTCGCCGGGGCCGTAGCCGGAGGGGGTGGCGGCGGCGGAGACGGCGTGCGCGGCGAAGACGTGCGGCTGCGCGACGTCGGTGCGCACCTCCGCCAGGCAGGACATCATGCGGGCCTTCTTGGGAGCGCCGCAGAGGTGCCGGGCATGCGCGTGGTGGCCGGCCGCGCTGGCAGCCGCCGGCTGTATCGGCACCGAACTCGCGGTCGCGGGTGCGGCTATGGCGGCTGCGCCGCCGATGAGGGCGACCACGGCGATGCCGATGGCCGTCGTCTTCCGATGCGAAACAGATCCCTTGCCCATGGGGTTGCGGGGTCCTTTCGGGGTCGGCCGCCCTGTTGCCGGTAGGCAGCAGAGTGTCGTGAGCATGCCAAGCGAGGACCTGCTGAGCGGCATGTCGTAACCAGGGCGGACAGGGATTTATGACACCACAAGGTGGGGGTGTGCCTTGCTGCGCCCAAGACAAGCA
The DNA here is from genome assembly GCF_000787815.1 of Streptacidiphilus neutrinimicus. Lineage (GTDB taxonomy): Bacteria > Actinomycetota > Actinomycetes > Streptomycetales > Streptomycetaceae > Streptacidiphilus > Streptacidiphilus neutrinimicus. Next base: position 95,483 of record NZ_BBPO01000002.1, on the reverse strand, counting down.
GTGCGTCATCTGACGCGTCAACAGAAGCTCTGAGGATTTTCAGAGGAGACGCACACAACTCGGTCACCTGTACGTAAAACCCCTGATGAGGGGCCGCAAATCAGTTCGACGACTCCCAGGGAGTTTTCAGGAATCGTCACCCAGCGTTGCCAGGACCGCCTCCGCCATGCCCTGTTCACCACGGGCGTTGGGGTGCAATGCGGCCGCCGGGGCGCTCGGCAACAGCGGCTCGATCCACCGGGTTCCCGCCGTCTCACAGGCGTCGTGGCCGAGCGAGGGCGTCCAGGTGTCCACGAAGCGCACACCGGCGGCCTCGGAGCGCTTCCGCAGCATCGCGTTCAGATGCTGCTCCTTGACCCGCAGGTACGCCACGTCGTCGACCGTCATCGCGAGGCCCGAGGCGCAGACCCCGCCGTCGGCCGGGAGGATCGCCGGGTAGCCGACGACGTAGACGCGCGCCTGCGGGGCCCGGCGGTGGATCGCGGCCAGGGCGACCGCGAGCTGCTCCCCCGCCGTGCGGATCCGCGCCTCGACGCTGTCGCCGCCTGCGGTCAGCTGCTCGCGGCAGGGCGTCTGCCGCAGCAGCCCGGCGGCGACGCAGCGCTCGACCAGGTCCGCGAAGCCGATGTCGTTGCCGCCGATGCCGAGGGTGACCAGCCGGGTGGACGACGAGAGCGCGGAGAGCTGGGCCGGATTGACGCCGTCGGAGGTGGACTGCTCGCCGTCCAGGTCGGCGATCCGCGCGCCGCTGCAGCTCACGTCTCGGAACTGGGCCGCGCTCAGGTGCAGGCGCGCGGCGAGCAGGGCCGGGTAGGCCTGGCTGGACCGGTCGCAGCCGAGCGGGACGCCGGTCCGCGCGGGGATGCCCGGCCCGGCCGTGTACGAGTCGCCGAGGGCGACGTAGGGCCCGGACGCGAGCGGCGTCGCCGAGGGCGAGGGCCGGGACGACGGCGAAGAGGGGCCGGAGCCGACCAGCACGGGCCGGTTCGACGAGGCCGGCGTCGCGGGCCGGTCGGAGCCGCCGCACCCAGCGAGCCCGGCGCACAGCAGGGCGGCGGCCGCGGCCGCGCCCGTCCGTCGTATCCGCATCCGCAGCACCCCCGGGCCGGTTCGTGCACTCACCCGGCCCACCCTACGACGCGGGCGTGCCCTACTCCGGGAGCGGCAGGCGCAGCGCGAGCAGGGGGCCGTGCTGCTGCACGCCGTAGACGTCCGTCTCGCCTACGTTCCCCGACGGCAGCGGTCGGCGCAGGTTGACCTTCACGGCGCGGGCCGGATTCGAGAAGATCGGCTCGCCGGCGTCCGCCACCGGGAGGCCGTACAGCTCCGCCACCACCTGACGGCTGATCAAGCGGTCCCGCTCGACCAGCTCGTACTGTTCACGGGTGGTGGAGATCACTCGAGGGTCGGCTCGGTCCAGTGGATCGGGAAGGACGCGGCCGTTCCGCGTTGCGGAGAGACCGGCGCCGCCAGGCGAAGGCCACGGCGGCCAGGACGACGGCGGCTGCGGCGACCTCCCGCGGCGAGGTCAGCTGGGCCAGCATCGGCACGCCGAAGCGCAGCAGGCCGACGACCGCCGTCAGGGCGAGGGCGGCCGGGCCCGTGGCGTCCCGGCGGACCCGCAGCAGCGCCCAGGCGACCGGCACGAACCAGACGAAGCTGATGAGGATCCCGGTCACGTAGGGGAGTTCGACCACGAACATGAGCGCGTCGAGCACCAGGGCGGACAGGACCGCCCAGCCCATCGCGGAGCGGTCGCGCGGCCCCAGCGGCCCCGTCAGGTCGCGCGGCACGGCAAGCAGCAGCGCCGCGACGAACAGGGACGGGAGCAGCGCCTGGCACACCGCGTAGGTGCGGTCCATCTGGAGGCCGGGCAGGGCCGCGAGCACCACGGGCACCTGAGCGGCCGTGCCGAGCGCTCCCAGGATCCGCGCACCTCCCCAGCGGCCGAGCAGCAGCAGGGCGACGACGCCCAGCCAGACGACGGTCGCGCCGACGGCGTCGCCCAGCACAAGGGCGTAGGCCGTCCCCAGCCCCCGGAACTGAGGTGGGTCGAGCAGCATGACGCCCAACGCCACGACGTAGGCGACGCCCTGGGCCGCGCACAGGGCGACCGCCGCGGGGGCCGCCCGGGCCACGACCTCGTCGGCGCGGCCCGGGCCGCCCAGTCCGCCGCGCAGCCGCAGTCCGTGCCCGGCGACGTCCACAGCCTCGCGGAGCGTGGCGATCCGGCCCGCACCGCCCGTGGCCTCGGCGAAGATGGCCGTCAGCTCCTGCGCATGGGCCGCCCGGGAGGTCCTGGGGTAGGCGAGCAGGGCGGCGCGCAGCAGGCGCGGTGCGTCGCTCGTCCGGTGGTGGGTCACGCCGTCGCCCCCCTGAAGCCGGGCCGCAGGGCCAGGCGTCGCTCGGCCTCCACCGCCAGCGCGCGCAGCCGCGCCGTCTCCTCCGCGAGCGCGGTCACGCCCGGCTCGGCGAGCGCGTACACCTTGCGGGCCCGGCCGTCGACGACCTCCTCGCGCTCCACCCGGACCATCCCCTCGCGCTGCAGCCGCTCCAGCGCGCCGTAGAGCGTGCCGGTCCGCAGCCGCACGCGTCCGTCGGAGATCTCGGCGACCTCCCGCATCAGGGCGTAGCCGTGCCGGGGCTCGTCGGCCAGGGCGGTGAGCAGGAGCAGGGTGGGCTCCTGCATGGGCCGTGCGCTGTGACTCATGTCGCTCACATATATCGGCGACCGGCATATGGCGCAAGGCGGGCCTCCTTGCCCTGGGCCCGGTCCACCGCGAGCATGAGTCCGACGGCCTTACGGGGAGCCGTCGGTGGGCCATGAGAAGGGGTGGGGCGGATGCGTGAGGTGGCGGTCGTCGGGGCCGGGCAGTCCGGGCTCCATCTGGCGCTGGCGCTGCAGTCGGCCGGGCATCGGGTGACGGTCGTCGCCGAGCGGACGCCGGAGCAGATCCGGGCCGGACGGGTGCTCTCCACGCAGGCGATGTTCGGCCCGGCGCGGGCGCTGGAGCGCGCCGCCGGGCTGGCCCTGTGGGACGGGGTCGCGCCGGACACGGGCTCGCTGCACGTCGTGGTCGGCGTGGACGGGCAGGCGGCGCTCACGATCGACGCCGCCCCGCAGCAGCCCGCCCACTCGGTGGACCAGCGGGTCAAGACCGCCGCGTGGCTGGAGCTGTTCGAGGAGCGCGGCGGCCGGGTGGAGTACCGCCGGGCCGCGGCCGAGGACCTGGTCCCGCTGGCGGAGCGGCACGACCTGACCGTGGTCGCCGCCGGACGCGGCGCGCTCGGCGGCGTCTTCGCGCGCGACGACGCGCGCAGCCGCTTCGACGCCCCGCAGCGGACGCTGGCCGCCGTCTACCTGCACGGCGTGGGTCCCGCCGCCGATCTCGGCCCCGAGGCGGGCGACCCGGCGCGGATCCACATCGTCGCGGGCGCGGGCGAGCTCGTGCTGCAGCCCGGCGTGACGCTGAGCGGCCCCTGCATGATCCTGCTGTGGGAGGCTGTGCCGGGCGGACCGCTGGACGTCTTCGGCGACGATCCCGACCCGAAGGAACTGCTGTCCCGCACGCGGGAACTGATCCGTCGCCACGTCCCGTGGGAGTACGACGCGCTGGCCGCAGCCGAGCCGACGGACGGCGGCGCCTCACTCGTCGGCGCGGTCACCCCGACCGTGCGGCATCCCGTCGCGCGACCGGGCGGTGCGGCCGGACCGGCGGTCCTCGGCATGGCCGACACCCTGGTGCTCAACGACCCGATCACCGCCCAGGGCGCCAACAACGCCGCTCGCTGCGCTGCCCGTTACGCCGCCGCCGTCACCGAGCGCGGCGAACTGCCCTTCGACGAGCCGTGGTTGCGGGGGCTCTTCGCCGCGTACTGGGAGGAGGCGCGGCACACGGTGGACTTCACCGCCACCATGCTGGGCCCGCTGCCCGACCACATCGGCCTCGCCTTCGCCCAGGCCGCGGCCCACCCGGCGGTCGCCGCCCGGCTCGCCCAGACCTACGCCGACCCCACGGACTTCCCGCGCTGGCTCGGCACCCCGGAGGCGACCATGCGCTATCTCGCATCCTTGCCCGGGCTCCCCTCCTGAGCATTCGGCCTTCGTCCCGCCCGGATCACTCCACCAGGTGCCCGTCGCGCAACTCCACTAACCGGTCTGCGAGTTCCATCAGGTTCGGGTCGTGGGTGGCCACCAGGACCGTGACGCCCTCGGAGACCGGGGCCGGCATCTTCGAGGCCTTCCGGACCGTCAACCGCGAGCTCGGCGCGACCGTCTCGCCCCGGACCACATCGAGGTCCGTCCCGACCACCACGCGCGGTGAACGGGTGAGGCGGGGCGGGCCTCCCCCGGAGG
>NZ_BBPO01000002.1:60159-90838 GCF_000787815.1 Streptacidiphilus neutrinimicus | reverse complement strand
GGGGGGGGGGGCGGGCCCCCCCCGGGCGGCCCCGCCCCGCCGTCGTCCGCCGCGACTCGGGTCAGTGCTCGTCGAAGACCCGGTGCACCGTCACCTCGGGCTCCATCTGGTCCAGGGCGGAGACGCCCGGGCCCTTCGGTGCGGTGGCCGCGGCAGCCTTGAGAATCGCCGTCACCTGGGCGGCGAGAGCGTCCACCTGGCTCTTGAGCTCGGCGGTGGGCGCGGTCGAGCGGCCCAGCGCGTCCAGCTTGCGGTGGATTTCGGCGAGCTGCCGCTCCGCCGTGGCGCTCAGGGTGAACGGACGCGGGGTGGACACGATGAACTGGTAGGCGCCGGCCAGGGTCTGGCACCCGGAGCAGTGCACGTTCTCGGCCTTGCTCAGGTTGAGCGCGTTCAGGTGGATGTTCGTGCCCGCCATGGTCACGATCTGGAAGGAGAGCGCGACCGACCGGCAGGGGTCGTGCGGCGAGCAGTAGGCGGAGATCGCCTGCGCCTGGTTGCGGGCGCTCGCGGCGTACAGCGTCCCGTACTGGTGGACGGTGAAGGAGTCCTGGAAGCGGGTCTCGTGGGCGCGGTCGGCCAGGGTGTGCGCGCCGTCGCTCGCCAGGGCGACGCCGGACGGGCCGCCGACGGCCTGGGCGACGCCGGCGGTCCCGCCGATGACGCCGAGCCCTGCGGTGGCGATCAGGCCGACGCGCACGGCGCGGCGGGCGGCCCCGACCCGCGAGCGGATCTTGCGGTGCGGATTGAGCTCCATCGTGTGCTGCTCCTCGCTGTGAACAGGCTGCTGGGATTACTTGAGCGCCGCGGTGCCGGCGCTCGTCGCGGCCGTCGTGGGCGGGGGAGGCGCCGTGGCGGACGTGGTGGGGGACGCCGTCGGCGTCGCGGAGGGGCTGGTCGTGGGAACGGTGGTGGGGTGGGGCGTCGTCGCGACGACGGTGGGCGTCGCACTCGGGGACGTCCTGGTCGTCGTCGGCGGGGTGGGCGTGGCCGAGGGGCTGACGGAGGGCCGCGCCGACGCCGACGCGGAGCTGCTCGGCGTCAGGCCGCCGCCGGAGTGGCTGTGGCTCGAACTCGGGCCGGGCGTCGGGTCGCCGCTCGGTCCGCCACCGTGCCCGTGGTGGGTGACCGGCGGGGTCGGCTCGACCGTGGGGACGCCGGGTTGGAGCACGGGGACGATGGGTGGTTGGGCCGGCAGCGGCTTCGGGGTGAGGCCGACGAACCAGGCGCAGCACAGGCCCCCCGCGGCGACCAGGCCGAGCGCGCACAGGGAGGCGCGCAGGCGGGGCCGGCCGTCGGTGGCGCGGCGGGCGGCGCGCAGCAGGCGTCCGGCCAGCCGGATGGAGAGGTAGGCCATGCCTGCGAGCGGGCAGATCAGCATCAGGCAGCCGAGCAGGCCGACGGCTCCCTCGGCGATCTGGCCGTGCGCGAACGCGTCCGCGGTGCCGGAGAGCTGCTCGGTCAGCGAGCGGATGCCGGTGGCCAGGATGCGCGGCAGGTTCCACATCGCGTAGCCGAGGTCGCCCAGCAGCAGCGGAACCATGGTGCAGACCCAGGTCGTGACGATGACGCGGGCCGAGCGCTTGAGGTCCCTCACCTCCGGCGGGACGGGCCGGCCCGGGATCATGCTCTGCACGATCGGGCGGATCTTGCCGTAGAGGTCGGGGATGCCGGCGAGGTCGCCGAGGATGTAGTAGCCGTCGAGGCGCACGGCCGGCATGAGCTGTTCCAGGACCTCGAAGTGGCCGAGGTAGACGGCGCTGAGGAAGAACGGCTGGCCGGTCAGCAGGTAACAGCCGGTCAGGCCGAGCATGAAGACGACGTTGAAGTAGACGCCGCCGAGGTCGGTGCGGATCCGGCCGGCCCGGCCGATCCGGTAGACGTCGGTCACGTCGGTGTACATCGAGGGCCAGATCAGGAACAGCCCGCAGCCGATGCAGCCGGGTCTCGCGCCGCCGTAGCGGCAGGCCGAGGCGTGGCCGAACTCGTGGAAGACCAGTGAGGCGACGGTGAGGGCGAACACCACCAGCAGCAGCACCGGCTGGTCCAGCACGTTCAGCACCGGGGTCATCGCCCCGTAGTAGCCGAACAGCCACACGTCCATGCCGACCGCCGCGAGCAGCACCACCGCGACGACCGCGGGACGGTGCAGCCAGGCCAGCGAGCGCCCGATCCGGGCGACGCGCCGCTCGTCGAAGAGGACCCGGTGGCCCTTCAGGGCCAGCAGCAGGTCCGAGCGCGGGGCGTCGACCTCGTCGTCCTCCTGGCCGTAGGGGACGGTGACGCCCAGCGGGATGAGCTTGTTCTCGATCAGGTAGGCGACGTTCTCCTCGCTGACCTCACGCCCGAAAAGGCCGCTGACGCGGTGTGAGATCCCCTCGGTGTCGCGTTCCCCGTCGATCGCGCCGGCGACCAGGTGGAGCAGCCGGGACAACTGCACCACCTGGCCGTCTCCACGGCGGGCGATGTACCGGGGCTCGGTGAAACCCGACCCCTGGTACTCGCCGTGCAGCCGCAGCCCAGCCGAGAGCCGGGGCACGGGGAACACCGGACCTGACGGGAACGGCGGCTGCACGGACGTGGCGAAGCCACCTGGACCGGGGACGACCGCGACCTCGGTCTCCACAGTGACTGTCATCTTGCGTATGTCCTCCCCGTAGGCGTGGGCCGGCTCCTCCTCCCCCGGGCCGGCCCACGCCGCGGTCGTGTGTCTGGTGCCTGGATTACTGCGAGATGACGATGGACTGCGCGGCCTCGGACTCGGCGTCCGCGCCGTTGGAGCCGATGTTCAGCGCGCTGGAGTGGTTGTGCGCGTTGACGACGGCGACGTGCTTGGTGACGTTGGTCGTCCGGGTGAAGTTGAACTTCAGCCGACCGAGCGCCTCACGGCCCGGCAGCAGCTCGCCCGACTCGGCGTCCAGCTCGTGCATGTCCATGCTCATGGTGTTCTCCCTCTGTGATGTGTAGCGGTGGGTGTGGGGTGGTGCGCGGACTACTGCGGTACGGACTACTGGTGGATCGTGATCGACTGCGACGCGGCGGCGGCGGCGGTCGCGTCCTCCGAGCCGATGTTCAGGGCGCTGGAGTGGTTGTGGGCGTTGACGACCGCGACGTGCTTGGTCACGTTCGTCGTCCGGGTGAAGTTGAACTTCAGCCGACCGAGCGCCTCACGGCCCGGCAGCAGCTCGCCCGACTCGGCGTCCAGCTCGCGAATGTCCATGCTCATGACTCCCCCTTGGGGTGCGGTAGCGGTGGCGTCCGTCCAACTCCGTCGGACGCCTTGTCCAACGAGATTGGACAGTAGTCGCGTGACGATCCGTGGCGCAAGGGTTTTCTGGCGACTCTCTGTAACAGACTCGCAACAGAGAGAAATGTGCAGGTGAGCGGCGGTGAACCAGCCCGGAAAGACGTGATCGCCCTAGAATCGAGGCCGCACGACCGCCGGTGGGACCTGGTTCGGCCGGCCCGAGTGGAACACGAGGGAGGGTGCAGGGTGTCCGACGCACTGCAGGCGCTCATGCGAGAGCGACTGGATCGGCAGGGCTGGTCCTACGGCGACGTGGCCCGTCGGGGCGAGATCCCCCGCTCCACGGTGCACCACCTGGCCACCAGCGACCGTCTGGTGCGGATGCCCCAGCCCGCGACGCTGGAGGGCCTGGCCCGCGGACTGGAGCTGCCGCTGGACACCATCCGCCGCGCCGCGGCCGAGGCGTGCGGGATCCACCTGTACGAGGCGGCGCCCGACCCCGAGGTCGACGTGCTGATCGCGAGCGTCCAGCAGTTGTCGCCGGAGAACCGGCGCCATGTCGCCGCGCTGGTCGAATCCCTGCTCGAACGCAGCCGTCACCCCGGCGACGCCGGCAGCTCCGACAGCCGCGAGAGTGAAGCTTCGGACTGAAGTCGGATAAGGACGCCGCGCTGCCCGAAACGGTTGCGCCAGCGCCCGATTACGACCGGAATGAGCGAATACGGCGATTGCCGGGGGCCAAAGCACCCTTCTGGGTTTAGCGTTCTCTGCCAACAGGGATCTCCGCCTTCGGCGGCCCCTTGTCGAACGTTGGCAACAAGGCCAGGGGGGACACGTGCTGGTCGTGCAAGGAGGCCCCACCACCGCGGTGGTCAGGGGCCGTACCGGGGAGTCCGTCATCCTGCTCTCGGGCGAACTGCCGGCGGAGCTCACGGAGGACGCCCTCGGACCGGTGCTGGACGTCGCCGCGGCGGTCCTGGACGGTGAGGAGATGATCCTCTTCCGCCGTTGCCTCGACGCCCTTCGTCGAGGGGACATCAGCCGCACCCGTCGGATCGAGATCGACGGCGCGGTGCTGACCGTCCACTCGGACTGACGGTACTGACGGTCCGTCACCGGAACGCGATCAGCCCTCCCGGTCAAAAAACCGGGAGGGCTGATTGCTTCCAGCGTGCGCGAGGGGGGACTTGAACCCCCACGCCCCGAAGGGCACTAGCACCTCAAGCTAGCGCGTCTGCCATTCCGCCACCCGCGCTGGTGGCCTGCGCGGTTCCCCGCGCTGACGTGCACAACAATACCAAGAAAACAGAGTGCTCCCGACCACCCGCCCTCCGGTCGGAAAGCGTCGCCAGAAGCTGGCTTTGGACACGGAACGTGCATCTTCGGTCACTTTGTGCGCTGACGCCGCCGGGTGGGCAGGACAAGGCTGTGATAGGACGACCTCTCTGCCCAGGAGCGACGACCACTGCTAGCCGAGGATGGCGGAACGAACCATGCATGTCCGCGGAGACCAGCCCTGCGAACCTCCTCTCGCGACCGGGACCGTCCCGGTCGGCGCGGATGTGACAGCGCCGCCCGGCGTCGAGGGCGTCTGGCGCTTCGCCGCACCGGCGGTGGACATCACCGTCTCGCACGCGCGGCACGCCGTCCGGGACCTGCTGCTGGCGCAGGGCATCGCCGGCCCGGCGTACCAGGACCTGCTGGACGGCCTGCTGCTGATCGTCTCCGAGCTGGTCACCAACTCGGTGCGGCACGCGGCGCTGCTCTCCCCCGAGCTGGTGGTCGAGGTGGTCCTCGCCAACGGCTGGGTCCGCGTCTCGGTCGAGGACAGCCACCCCTACCGCCCCAAGGCCCTATCCGAGGACTTCAACCGCCTCGGCGGCCGCGGCCTCCTCCTCGTCAAGGCGGTCACCGCGGAGTCGGGCGGCTCGTGCGACGTGGAACGCACCTCGCGCGGCGGCAAGATCATCTGGGTTGAACTCCCCATCCCCCGGCCCCGGTTGGGCGCCTGACAGCAACCCCTCCGGGGCGGGGGCTCGCACCTCAGACGACCGAGCGCCACCAGTGGTCGAGCTTCGGGGGCGCGGCGGCGAGGATGCGCTCGCCCGGGCGGGGGACGGCGAGGGTGACACCGGCCGCGTCCGCGGCCTCACAGAGGCGTTCCACGGGCTCGGACCAGTCGTGCAGGCCCAGCACGAACGTGCACCAGTGGACCGGGACGAGCAGCCCGCCGCGCACGTCCAGGTGCGTCCGCAGGCCCTCCTCGGGCGTCATGTGGATGTCGGGCCAGTGCTCGCTGTACGCGCCGATCTGGATCAGCGTCAGGTCGAAGGGGCCGAGCCGCTCGCCCGTCCTGCGGAATCCGTCGAAGTAGCCCGAGTCACCGCTGTAGAAGACCCGGCGCTCCGCGCCGACGATCGCCCAGGAGCTCCACAGCGTGCCGTTGTTGCGGAAGCCGCGGCCGGAGAAGTGGTAGGCCGCCGTGCACTCCAGGCGCAGGCCGCCGACCTCGACCGACTCGTCCCAGTCGAGCTCGATGACCCGGCCGCGCGGCACGCCCCAGCGCTCCAGGTGCGCGCCGACGCCCAGCGGGACGACGAAGGGGACGTCCTGCAGCCGGGCCAGGGCCCGGACGGTGTGCATGTCGAGGTGGTCGTAGTGGTCGTGCGAGATGAGGACGGCGTCGACGTCCGGCAGGCGCTCCAGCTCGACCGGCGGGCTGTGCAGACGGCGCGGGCCGACCGACTGGGAGGGGGAGCAGCGCTCGGACCAGACCGGGTCGAGCAGGATCCGCTGCCCCTCGATCTCGACCAGCGCGCTGGAGTGGCCGAACCAGGTGACCGCGAGATCCTCGCTGGCCTCGGCGGCGAGGTCGCGCACCAGCGGGATCGGGCGCGACGGCTTGCGCTGCTGCTTGCCGAAGAGCAGCTCGCGGGCGACGCCCCCGCTGTCGGGGCGGGAGAACTCGCCCGTCCGCTCCGGGCCGGGCGGGTTGTGGAACACGCCGTCGCGGTATTGCGGGGAGTCCCTGAGGCGTTCGGCGCGCCCGCCGGAGGTCGGGTCGCCGCCGAAGGCGACCGCCACCTCGCGCGCCGCCCAGGCCGCAGCCGTCGCTCCCGCCACGCCCAGCCCTGCGGCGATCCTCCCCGCCCGGTTGAGTCCCATGCCCCGGCCCTCTCCTTGCTCCGTGCTCTCGTACAACGACACCGCGACGACACAACGACGCACCTCGGGAACGGTCGACCGGAAGCCGCTGTTCCCGAGTCCGGCCATCACTCGTGTGACCTGCGCCGCCGTACGGGTGACAGGCCGCGGTGCGTCGGGCACTCTGCTGGCATGGATCACCACCCTCATCCTCTCGACGGTGGTTCCACGGCCCCCGCGACGGCGACCCCGGACGCGGCGGACCTGGAGCTGCTCGACGAGATCCAGCAGCGTGTGCTCTGGCTCGCCACCCGCGTCGTCGACGCCGCCAACCACGACCGCGCCACCGGCGACGGCGTGAAGGTCGGCGGGCACCAGGCGTCCAGCGCGAGCCTGGTCAGCGCGATGACCGCGCTCTGGTTCGCCCACCTCGACGCTCCGGACCGGGTCAGCGTCAAGCCGCACGCCTCGCCGGTGTTCCACGCGGTCCAGTACCTGCTCGGCGAGCTGGACCGCTCCTACCTGACGACCCTGCGCGCCCGGGGCGGGCTGCAGTCCTACCCGAGCCGCACGAAGGACCCGGACCGGGTCGACTTCTCCACCGGTTCGGTCGGTCTCGGCCCCGCCGCCCCGCTCTTCGCCGCCGCGACCCGCCGCTACGTCGACGCCCACTTCGGCCCGCGCCCCGCCTCGCGGTTCGTCGCCCTGATGGGTGACGCGGAGCTGGACGAGGGCAACATCTGGGAGGCTGTCGCCGACGACGCCACGCAGGGCCTCGGCAAGGTCATGTGGATCGTCGACTTCAACCGGCAGTCGCTCGACCGGGTGGTTCCGGGCGTCCGCATCGCCCAGTGGACGGCGCAGTTCGCCGCCGCGGGCTGGCACGTCGTCGAGGTGAAGTACGGCCGCCGGCTGCGCGCCGCGTTCGCGCGCCCGGGCGGGGAGGCCCTGCGCGCCTGGATCGACACCATGCCGAACGAGCACTACCAGTCCCTGTTCGGCCTGCCCGCGCGGGACGTGCGCAAGCAGTTCCTGGACGGCGCGCCGCAGTCCGTCGCCGACTTCTGCGCGGGGATCCCGGACGCGGAGCTGGCGATGCTGGTGACCGACCTGGGCGGCCACCACCTGGGCTCGCTGCTGGAGGCCTACGCGGAGTGCGACGCGGTCGACGACCGGCCGAGCGTGGTGTTCGCCTACACGGTGAAGGGCTGGGGTCTGCCGACGGCCGGCAACCCGCGCAACCACTCGGCGCTGCTGACGACCGCTCAGGTGGACGAGCTGCGCACCGCGCACGGGCTGACCGCCGCGACGGAGTGGGACCGCCTCGACCCGGCGACCCCGGCGGGCCGCCTGGCGGCCGACCGCGCCCGGCTGCTGGCCCGCCCGGCCGCGCCCGCGCCCACGGCACCCGCCGTCCCGGCGTCCAGCGGGCTGCGCACCGCCAAGCCGCTGTCGACCCAGGAGGCCTTCGGCCGCGTGCTGGCGGAGCTGTCCCGGCAGCCGGAGCTCGCGCCGCTGCTGGTCACCACCGCGCCGGACGTCGCGACCTCGACCAACCTGGCCGGCTTCATCAACCGCACCGGCGTCTTCGCGCCGGTCGAGCGCCGGGCCTGGAACAGCGACCCGGTGCTGCGCTGGGCCGAGGGGCCGACGGGGCAGCACATCGAGCTGGGCATCAGCGAGATGAACCTGTTCCTGCTGCTCGGCCAGCTGGGCCTGTCCTGGGACCTGTCCGGCCAGCCGCTGGTGCCCGTGGGCACGGTCTACGACCCGTTCGTGCTGCGCGGCCTGGACGCGTTCGTCTACGCCGTCTACTCGGGCTCCCGCTTCATCGTCGCGGGCACGCCGTCGGGTGTGACGCTGGCCCCCGAGGGCGGCGCGCACCAGTCGACGATCACCCCCTCGGTGGGCCTGGAGCTGCCGAACACCGTCACCCTGGAGCCGGCCTTCGCGGGCGCGCTGGACTGGCTGCTGTGCGACGCGGTCGGCCAGGTCGCGCGTGGGGAGGGCGGGGCGCACTACTTCCGCCTCACCACGCGTCCGCTGGACCAGTCCCCGTTCGAGGCGGCGAGGGCCCGTCTGGGCGAGGCGGTGCTGCGGCGGCAGGTGCTGGCGGGCGCGTACCGGTTGGTGGACGCGTCCGGCGTCGGCCCCGGCGCGCCGGTCGTCCGGCTGGCCGCCTCCGGCGCGGTCCTGCCGGAGGTCCTCGCGGCCGCGGCGGAGCTCGCGGAGGAGGGCGTCGCGGCCCACGTCGTCGACGTGACCTCGCAGGACCTGCTCTACCGCGAGTGGCAGCGCACCCTGCGCGCGGGCTACCGCACCGCGCGGACCCCGGACTCCCCTGGTGCACTGCGCGCCGCCTTCGGCGCCGACCGCCACGCCCCGCTGGTCACCGTCCACGACGCCGCCTCCCACTCCATGGCCTGGCTCGGCGCCGCCCTCGGGGTTCCGACGGTCCCCCTCGGCGTCGACGCCTTCGGCCAGTCGGGCACGGTCGCGGACCTCTACGAGATCAACAACCTGGACGCCGGCTCGATCGTCAACGCGGCCCTGGCCGCCCTCAGCCTGGCGGAGTGATCCCTGGTCCGGGGGTGGACCACCCGCTGCCCCCGGACCATCGCCCGACACTTCGGGCCGCGCCGAAGTCTCCCGCTCGTACGCTCGGCCGTATGACGACCGCCGCCGCAACCACACGTCATCTGGTGATCGAGCCGAGCATTCTCTACTTCGGCACGCCCGTGGTCCTGCTGGCACACCTACCGGAGCGAAACCCCGCCCGCGCACGACCGGTAGGCTTACGGGCCTGATGACTGCCACTCTCGTCGCCAAAGACCTTGCCGCCGGACACGGCGAGCGCGTGCTGTTCTCCGGACTGGACCTGGTCGTCGCCCCCGGCGACGTGATCGGGTTGGTGGGGGTGAACGGCGCCGGAAAGTCCTCGCTGCTGAAGCTGCTCGCCGGGGTCGACACTCCCGAGGGCGGCAGCATCAAGCTGAGCCCGCCGAGCGCGACCGTCGGCTACCTGCCGCAGGAGCCCGACCGGCGCCCCGGCGAGACGGTGGGGGCGTTCCTCGCCCGCCGGACCGGGGTCGCCGCCGCCCAGGCCGCACTGGACGAGGCGACGCAGGGGCTGGTCGACGGGACGCCGGGCGCGGACGACGCGTACGCCGTCGCGCTGGACCGGTGGCTGGACCTGGGCGGCGCGGATCTGGAGGAGCGCGCCGAGGCCGTCGCCGACGAGCTGGGGCTGGCCGTCGGGCTGGACCAGGAGATGACCTCGCTCTCCGGCGGCCAGGCCGCCCGCGCGGGTCTCGCCTCCCTGCTGCTCTCCCGCTACGACGTGTTCCTGCTGGACGAGCCCACCAACGACCTGGACCTGGAGGGTCTGGAGCGGTTGGAGGCCTTCGTCCAGGGCCTGCGCGCGGGGACGGTGCTGGTCAGCCACGACCGCGAGTTCCTCACCCGCACCGTCAACGCGGTGCTGGAGCTGGACCTGCACCAGCAGCAGGTCAACCACTTCGGCGGCGGCTACGCCTCCTACCTGGAGGAGCGCGAGCGCGCCCGGCGGCACGCGCGGGCGGAGTACGAGGAGTACGCCGACACCGTCTCGGGCCTGGAGGCGCGGGCGCGGATGCAGCGCGCCTGGATGGAGAAGGGCGTGAAGAACGCCCGCCGCAAGTCGCCTGACAACGACAAGGTCGGCAAGGCCATGCGCACCGAGTCGACCGAGAAGCAGGCCGCCAAGGCGCGGCAGACGCAGCGGCTGATCGAGCGGCTGGACGTGGTCGAGGAGCCGCGCAAGGAGTGGGAGCTGCGGATGGAGATCGCCGCCGCTCCGCGGGCGGGCGCGGTGGTGGCGACGCTGCGCGGCGCGCAGGTCAAGCGCGGCGAGTTCACCTTCGGGCCGGTGGACCTCCAGGTCGACTGGGGCGACCGGATCGCGGTCACCGGCCCCAACGGCGCGGGCAAGTCGACGCTGCTGGCCGCCCTGCTGGGCCGGCTGACGCTGGACGCGGGCCACGCGGCGCTCGGCCCGGGCGTCGTGGTGGGCGAGGTGGACCAGGCGCGCGCGCTCTTCCACGGCGAGCTGCCGCTCGCGGACGCCTTCGGCGCGGCCGTGCCGGACCTCTCCCCCGGCGATGTCCGCACCCTGCTGGCCAAGTTCGGCCTCAAGGCGGTGCACGTGCTGCGCCCGGCGGCGACGCTCTCCCCCGGTGAGCGCACCCGCGCGGCGCTGGCGCTGCTCCAGGGCCGCGGGGTGAACCTGCTCGTGCTCGACGAGCCGACCAACCATCTGGACCTCGCCGCCATCGAGCAGTTGGAGTCGGCGCTGGCGTCCTACAACGGCACGCTGCTGCTGGTCACCCACGACCGCCGGATGCTGGACGCGGTGGAGACCAACCGCCGTATCCACGTCGCGGACGGACGGACCAGCGAGAGCTGAGCCGTCCGCCCGCGCGCCGGGCAGGGCGCGACACGGTCGACGTCCTCAGCGGACCGGCGGCACGTACTTGTAGCCGACCCGACGGACCGTCACGATCTGTCCCCGGTAAGCCGTTCCGAGCTTGCGGCGGAGCCGGGCCACGTGGACGTCGACGGTGCGGCCGTCGCCGACGTGTCCGTAGCCCCAGACCGCCTCGACGAGGCGGTCGCGGGTGTGCACCCGGTGCGGGTACGCGGCCAGATGGGCCAGGAGCTCGAACTCCAGGTAGGTGAGGTCCAGTTGCACGCCGTCGAGGTGGACGGTGCGGAGCTCGCGGTCGATGGCGAGGCCGTCGGTGTCCGCCACGGCGGGCTGCCCGGGCACGGGCACAGGCACTGAAGTCGGTGCCAGTGCGGCGCTGGGGGCGGGCGCGACGCCGAGGGTGGGGGTGACCCCCTCGGGCACGAGGACGAGATAGCCGACCAGCGGCGTTCCGACCTCGGCGTCGAGCTGGAGTTCGGTGACGAGGTGCGGCGGCAGCCGGTACACGCCGGGCCGCACGGGTTCGTCGGGCTTGACCGAACGCAGCCGGGGCGCGGCGGGACGGGCAGGGTTCAGCACGGGAACAGACATGGCAGGACTCGATTCGCGCGAAAGGGACGGGGCGGCGTCTGCGCGCGGAATGGCCCGGAGTAAGGAAGGACTCAGGCCTGCGCGCCGGTCGAGCGGCGACAGGTCTGGTCGAAGTGGAACTGCTGGCGCGAGGGCCAGAACGGTTCGAGGACGTTGTCCATGGGGCCATTGAACCAGATCGTGGCCGTGGCCGCTCTTCCCTTCTTTCTGACGGGCTGTTAGATACACGGTGCGGACGCCCCAGCTCGGGCCTCCGTCGTGGCCGGATCCACCCACCCTGGAGCCACTCTGGACCCTAGGAGCCGCCCTGTGACATCCGCACCTACGAGTGTCGACCCGGCACCGAGACCCGAGCCGGAACCCGAACCGGAATCCACCAACCGCCTCGACGGCGCCTCACGCCTGCGCGTCTTCGCGGTCATCCTGGTCGTCGTGCTCTTCGCCGAGATCGCCGCGCTGCAGTACACGATGGTCGCCTCGGCGGCGCGCCAGATCGCGCCGAGCTTTCCCGGCGTGGGCGCGAACATCAGCTGGATGGTCATCATCTTCGGCCTCGTCGGCGGAGCCACCACTCCGCTCCTGGGCAAGCTGTCCGACCTGTGGGGCAAGCGCCGCACGATGCTGCTGACCGGCGTGTCCTTCGCCGTCGGCACGCTGATCTGCGCGCTCACCCACACCTGGTGGGTCTTCCTGGTCGGCCGCGGGCTGGAGGCGGTGGCCATCTCCGCCCCGACCGTCGCGTACGGTCTGTTCCGCGACATCCTGCCGCGCCGCTACATCCCGGCCGCGATCGGCGTCATCGCCACCGGCCTCGGCATGTCGGCGCTGGCCGCGCCGCTGATCGGCGGCTCGCTGGTGGACGCGCACGGGTGGCGCTGGCTCTTCTGGTTCCTGCTCGTCTTCGTCGGTGTCATGGTGCCGCTGATGTGGCTGGTGGTGCCGGAGTCCACGCTGCGCACCCGCCAGCGCCTGGACATCGGCGGCGCGCTGCTGCTCGGCGGCGGCGTGGGCCTGATCCTGGTCTACCTCTCCAACGGCACCACCTGGGGCTGGGGCCGGCTGGACTCGCTCGGCTACCTCCTCGGCGGGCTCGCGATGCTGGTCGCGTTCCTGCTGGTGGAACGGGTCGTCGAGCAGCCGATCATGGATCCGCGGCTGCTCATGTCGCCACGGGTGCTGATGATCCTCGGCGCGGCCTCGCTCGGCAGCATGGTCATCGGCATCCAGGGCTACAGCATCCCCTACATGCTGCAGACCCCGAACGAGCAGCAGCTGCACGCGAGCATCCTCCAGGTCGCGCTGTCGGGCGGGGCCGGGCAGACGCTGCCGCCCGCGATGGCCCCGCTGTTCCACACGGTCTTCAACTCCACGCTCGCCTTCGGCCTGGGCGCGTCGCTGCTGGCCTACGGCTACTACTCCGCGGTCTACTCGGGCGGCGTCGGCATGCTCTCCGGCGCAGGGGCAGGCGAGCTCGCCCGCAAGACCGGCCCACGCCTGCCGCTGGTCGTCGCGATGGCGACGTTCACCCTCTCCACGGTGCTGTACGCGTACTTCCCCCACTCCACGTGGCAGTACGGGCTGTTCGCGGCGGTCTTCGGCATCGGGTTCGGCGCGTTCTACGCCGCCTGCCCGAACCTGATGATGGAGGCCGTCCCGGCCCGCCAGCAGGGCATCAGCGCGGGCATGCTGGGCGTCGTCAACAGCCTGGCGACCTCGGTGGGGACGGGCGCGCTGACGGCGTTCCTGGCCGGGCACGCGCTACAGGTGAAGGTGCAGATCACCGGTGTCCCCGAGGCGACGACGGGCGGCTTCCACCCGGTGACCTCGCTGTACGGGTTCGCCGGCTACCAGGACGGCCTGCTGCTGGCCGCGGGCTGCGGCGCGGCCGGGCTGGTCGTCGCCCTGCTGATGCGCCACGGCCGCACCCCGGCCACCGGCGGAGCCACCACCGACCAGGGCTGACGTCCCCGCGCGAACGGCGCGGCGGCCGCCGATCACGCCGGTCGCCGCGCCGTTCGCGTGTCCCGCGCAGGCTCAGCGCGCCGGCGGCGGGGTGAGCGCCATCGAGTTGCCGATCGGCCGTTCGGGGGCCGGCCGCGCCGCTCGTGATGCTGCCGGTCTTCGGCTGCAGCTTCGGCAGCGCCGTGCAGGACTCCGGCGGCGGCAGCCACTGCGCGTACCTGTATGCCGGGCCTGTTCACGTGCTGATCGCGGTGAACGGCGTCGTCCCGAGCATGGTGGGCGCGGCGCCGCGTCAGCGTCCGCGTACGGCCGTGCCCAGGATGTGCGAGGCGGAGGGCGAGGGGACGCGCGTCTCCGGGAAGGGGAACGCGTCCAGCCCGGTGATGGTGAATCCGGCCGCCTCGATGGCCGAGCGGGTGTCGCGGCCGGTGTGGCAGCCGCCGGCGAGCAGCGGCCAGAACGTGGCGTCGACGGCCCGCTGGACCTGACGCATCCGCGGCGACTCCGCCTGCACGTGCTCGAAGAACCGCAGCTCGCCACCGGGTCGCAGCACCCGCCACAGGTCGGTCAGGGCCGCGTGCTGGTTCGCGACCGAGCAGAGCGTCAGGCAGACGACGGCCGCGTCGAACGACTCCTCCGCCGCCGGCACCCGCTCGGCCCGCCCCGCCACCACCTCGACCGGCACCGGGGCGGCGCCGGCCGCCTCCTCGGCGAGGGCACGCAGGTCGGGCTCGGGCTCGACTGCGAGGACCCGGGTGACCTCGGGCGGGTAGTGGGCGAAGTTCAGCCCGTTGCCCGCGCCCACCTCCACGACCTCACCGGACAGCCCGGCCAGCAGCCGCCTGCGGTGCTCGGTGACGCCCGCGCGCTCCAGTGCGGGGCCGATGGCCTTCGACCAGAGCCGGGCGAAGACGGGATGGCGGACGGCCTCCTGAGCAGCCATGGGCGGTCACCGGTTTCCTCTGTCGCGTCTGGTGCGACGACAATACGCCGCCTCTTGCCCGTTTCGCCTTGCCCGTTTCGTCGTATTCGCCTACTCGAGGCGGATCAGGCTGCCCTGCGGGTCGATCCGGTCCGCCGCCTCGTCGTCGAACCAGACGCCGCCGGTGGCGAGGTAGCGGAAGCGGTGCTCCCCCGGAGGGAAGGAGATGGTCACCGTGCGGGTGCCGTCCCGTCGTTGGACCAGCTCGGCGGTGCCGGGCTGCCAGCCGTTGAAGTCGCCGACCACGCTCACCGTCCCCGTCGGAACCTGAGCGGGCAGCCGGAACGTCACCCGGGTCTTGCCGCCGAACAGTCGCGTCCGCGTGAGCATCGCGTCGCCCTCCCCTACCGCTCCCTCCGCACGGATTCCCGTGCGCCGCGCACCAGCATGGCCGATGCCGCGCCCGGGTGAAAGGCGGCCCCGGTCTCCCGCCGGACCCCGCCCGATGATTACCCTTCGGTAATGACCGCCAGCGCGTTCTTCCTGCCCCTCGGCGACAACCGCTTCGCCGCCACCGCCGCGTCCCGCGGGCCGTGGTCCCCCGACAGCCAGCACGCCGGTCCCCCGGCCGCGCTGCTCGGCCGCGCCGTCGAGCGGCGCGAGGGCTCCCGCGAGGGCTTCCGCGTCGTGCGGATGACCTTCGAGATCCTGCGGCCGGTGCCGCTGGGCGAGGTCAGCGTCATCGTGCGGGAGGCCGAGGCCGGCCGCAGCGTCGAGCGCGTCGACGCCGAACTGCGCACCGCCGAGGGCAGGACGGCCGTGCGCGCGCACGCACTGCGGATCCGCGTCGGGGAGCCCGCCGAGCTCGCCGACCTGCCCACGATCGAGTCACCGCTGACCCTGCCCGGCCCCGAGCAGTCCACCGCACAGATCTTCCCGATGCCGTGGGACGAGGGCTACCACACCGCGATGGAGATGCGCTTCGCGCGCGGCTCGGCCACCGAGCGGGGTCCGGCGGCCGCCTGGTTCCGGATGCGGATCCCGCTGGTCGCGGACGAGGAGACCTCGGGGCTGTCCCGGGTGCTGATCGCCGCCGACTCCGGCAACGGCATCTCGGGCGCCCTGGACTTCCACCGCCACACCTATGTCAACCCCGACCTGACGGTCCACCTCCGGCGGCCTCCGGTGGGCGAGTGGGTCGGCCTCGACGCGCGCACCAGCGTGGACCAGGCGGGCATCGGGCTCGCGGACACCCTGCTGCTGGACGAGAAGGGCGTCATCGGGCGCTCCGCGCAGAGCCTGTTCATCGCGGCGCGCTGAGGCCGGCCCGGCGCGAACGGCGGGGGCCGCCTCAGCCGGGGCGCTTCGCGTGCCGGCGCACGCCGATCTGCGCGCGCTCCGCGGCGGCCCGCTTCTCGTAGCCGGGCGGAGTCACGGTGTAGGTGCACTGCCCGCAGACGTAGCCGCCCTCCGGGCCGAGGTGGACGGCGGCCCCGCACCAGACGCAGTTGGTGCTGTCGTAGTCGTCGGGGCTCGAGGTCATGACCGGAGCGTATCGGGTGGGGCGGGCCCCGGCTGCGGCGCGTCGTAAGGTGGGGCGGGCGCGTCGCCGGTGCGACCGCCTGGACCCGACCCGTGAGGAATGAGCTTCCAGGTGATCATCACCACCGTCAACGTCAACGGCCTGCGCGCCGCTTCGGGCAAGGGCTACGTCGAGTGGCTCGCGAACACCGCGGCGGACGTCGTCTGCCTGCAGGAGGTGCGCGCCGAGCCCGCGCAACTCCTGGCCGAGGTCGCCGAGCCGGCCGGCTGGCACGTGCTGTGGGCGCCCTCGACGACGGCCAAGGGCCGAGCGGGCGTCGCGGTGCTGTCGCGGCGCGAGCCGGACCGCATGAAGATCGGCTTCGGATCGGACGAGTTCGACCGCTCCGGCCGCTACGCGGAGATCGACCTGCCGGGCATCACCGTCGCCAGCCTCTACCTCCCCTCGGGCGAGGTCGGCACCCCGCGCCAGGACGAGAAGGAACGCTTCATGAGCGAGTTCCTCGACCACCTGAAGGCCCTGCGCGCGCGGGCCGCCGAGCAGGGCCGCGAGGTCGTGGTCTGCGGCGACTGGAACATCGCCCATCGCGAGGCCGACCTGAAGAACTGGAAGGCCAACCAGAAGAACGCCGGCTTCCTCCCCGAGGAGCGGGCCTGGCTCAGCCGCGTGTTCGACGAGCTGGGCTACGTCGACACCGTCCGCAGCCTGCACCCGGACGTCACCGGCCCGTACTCGTGGTGGTCCTACCGCGGCCGCGCGTTCGACCAGGACAGCGGCTGGCGCATCGACTACGTCGTCACCACGCCCGGCCTGGCCGCCCGCGCAACCAGCGGCGTCGTGGAGCGCGCCGCAACCCACCCGGAGCGGTGGAGCGACCACGCCCCGGTGACGGTCACCTTCGACTGGAACCCGCCGGTCTCCTGACGGGCTCCCGGTTCCCGGCGCCGACGCCCACCGGCAGAGCGCCGACGGCTCAGCGCCAGGCCGCGGCCACGGCCGGGCGGCCGGCAGCCCGGGCCAGGTCCGCGATCGCGTCGCTCTTGACGAACCACGCCGCACCGAAGGCGAAGACCGAGACGGACTCCCCGGCGAAGACCGGCGTCAGCCCGCCCGTGCCGGTGAAGTGGAGCAGGTCGGCGAAGAGCATGCCCGCGATGCACAGTGCGATGACGGTCCCGCAGACCAGGTAGATCCGGCGGCGCAACGGGCCGTCGGGCTCGGACGCGTCGCGGAAGAGACGGAGGCAGAAGACCGCGAGCGCCGCGAAGACGATCACGGCGGACACGATGTGGACGTCGCCCAGCACCTTCTGCGTCGTGGACGGGTGGACCACGACCGAGGCCGGCGGTTGCATCGGGCACATCGCGACCACCACGGCGAACAAGCCCGCCACCGAACTCCACACGTCCTCACGGCGGTTGTGGCGGTAGCAGAGCAGGATCACGCCGATGGCCCAGAGGCCGCCGACGAAGACGTTGCGCATGTGGGTGTAGTACGAACCGCTCAGCGAGGCCAGCAGGCCCAGATGCGCGGAGATGATGCTGTTGCCCAGGGGCAGCACGATCGGCAGGGCGATGCCCACGATCCCGACCCCGAGCCGCAGGCGTTTGACGGTGGTGGTGTCCTGGTCGGTTGGGACGGCCGTCTCGACAGTCGTCATGCGTCACACCCCCTGGACCGGTGACGGCGGGCATCACTCCGCTTTCGTGACGCCCTGCAACGGTCATACGCGCAGAGTGACGGCATGTCAATCGAACGAACAGGTTTCCCCAGGCCGGCACGCCGAACGCCCGACCACCGCGAGGGTGGCCGGGCGCCCGTGGGGGAAGTTCGGCGTCAGCCGGTGAAGGCGGTCAGGCCGTTGGGGGTGCCGAGGCCGGTCGGGCCGTCGTAGCCGGTCTCCGCGGTGCAGAGGTAGGCCGGGGAGCAGCTGGCGGTCTTGCCGGTGGTGACGTCGTTGAGCGAGGTGGTGTGCGAGTAGAGGTTCGCGGCGGGGATCGAGGTGCTGTGCGCGCCGGCGTCGGCGTAGACGCCGGCGATGAGGGGGGCGGCGACGGAGGTGCCGCCGTAGACGCTCCAGCCGGAGGCGCCGTAGGTCTGGTAGACGGCGACGCCGGTGGCGGGGTCGGCGACGGCGGAGACGTCGGCGACGGTGCGCTTGGCGCAGCCGGTGTCCTTCTGCCAGGTGGGCTTGGGCTCGTAGGCGGAGCAGCCGGAGCCGGCGCCCTCGGTGGAGCTGGTGGACCAGACGCTCTCGCTCCAGCCGCGGGTGTTGGAGGCCTTGCTGAGCGAGGTGCCGCCGACCGCGGTGACGTTCGGGGAGGCCGCCGGGTACTCCACGCCGTAGCCGCCGTCGCCGGAGGAGGCGGTGATGACGATGCCCGGGTGGTTGAAGTAGGTGGAGTCGTAGGAGGTGTCGGCGGAGGACTCGGAGCCGCCGTAGCTGTTGGAGATCTCCGTCGCGCCGAGCTTGGCCGCCTCGTTGACGGCGGTGCCCAGGTTGGTCATCGACGCGGTCTTGGCCTCGACCAGGATGATGTGGGCGTTGGGCGCGATCGCCGAGACCATGTCCAGATCGAGCGAGATCTCGCCCGCCCAGCCGGAGTTGCTGCTCGGCAGGGTGCTGCTGCCGGTCTGGCTGACGATCTTCAGGCAGCCGCTGGCGGTGGTGCAGGCCGGCAGCCCGAACTGCGAGCGGTAGACCGCGAGGTCGGCGGCCGCGTTCGGGTCGTTGTAGGCGTCGACGATCGCCACCGTCTGTCCCGCACCGCCGTTGGCCGCGATGTTGTACGCGGAGCGCAGGTCCGAGGGGCCGTAGCCGGACGGAGTGGCATTGGGGGTGACACCCGTGGCACGAACGTGCTCGGCAGTGCTGATGACGTGCAGCGCGTTGCAGAAGACATGACCGGGCGTCAGGTCGACGGCACACGAGCGGGTCCAGGACGCGGCGTGGGTGGGGGCGGCCTGGGCGGGCGCGGCGGCCAGGAGGGCCGAGACGCCGAGAGCGACGACGGTGGCCGCGGCGGATATCGACGAGGTGCGCAACGTACAGCCTCCAGTGGGGAGTTCGGGCCCGTTCGAGCAGGTCTGCACGAGGGGCGTGCCACCTGCGCGAACGAAATGACGTAGCGAGGAACCTCTGAACACCCTCTTAAGGGGTGTCAGTTGGCGAGAACGCTAGCGATGGTGTCTGGGGACTGACAAGGGATGGCCGGCGAATGAAATTCACGTTTACCGGCCCGCAACAAAGCTCCGCGCGTAACTTCACATCGAATCCGCAGCAACCCTGACGAACCATCGGAATCGCACGCAGGCCGGCCGCCCGAACAGCCAAGACCCTTGACCGTTCGTCAGAGACCGCCCTACCGTCGGCGGCGATAGGAAAGCTTCCTAACCAGAATTCCCGAGCCAGAGGAGCCGTCGATGCCCCACCCCCGCAGGCGTCGCCGCACCACCGCACTCGCGGCGCTGGTCGTCAGCACCGCCGTCGCCGCCGTGCCGCTCGGGGTCGGCGCGCCCGCCGCCGACGCCGCGACCGCCGCCCTGCTCCGTGTCGACCAGGCCGGTTTCCTCTCCGGCGAGGCCAAGCAGGCCTACCTGATGACCGGCGCGGCGGCCTCCTCGGTCACCTTCCACGTCGTCGACTCGGCGGGCACGACGGTGCTCAGCGGCACCGTCGGCAGCACCAGCCGGGGCTCGTGGAACAAGGCCTACCCGGACGTGTACCCGATCACCTTCTCGGGCCTGGCGACCCCGGGCACCTACCACCTCACGGTCAACGGCGGCGCGAAGGCGACCTCCCCGTCCTTCCGGGTCGAGGCTCCCGCCGCGCTCTACGGCAAGCTCGTCACCGACGGCGTCAGCTTCTTCCAGAACCAGCGCGACGGCGCGGCCGTCCTGCCCGGCGCGCTCGAGCGTCAGCCGTCCCACCTGAACGACGCCCACGCCGACGTCTACGCCTGGCCGGACTTCGCCGCGGGCGGCTCGGACACCATCACCGACAGCGACCTGAAGCAGATCGCCGGCCCGGTCGACGTCTCCGGCGGCTGGTTCGACGCGGGCGACTTCCTCAAGTTCACGCACACCGCCGCCTTCGGCGACACCCTGCTGTTCGCCTCCCAGCGCGCCCTCGGCTCCGCCGCGCCCGCCTCGCTCGCCGCCGAGGCCCACTTCGGCGAGCAGTGGCTGAACCGGATGTGGGACCAGCGCACCAAAACGCTCTACCTCCAGGTGGGCATCGGCTCCGGCAACGCGGCCGGCACCTTCCACGGCGACCACGACCTGTGGCGGCTGCCGCAGCAGGACGACGGCGACACCGCCACGGCCGACCGCTACGCCGCCGCCCACCGGCCCGTCTTCGAGGCCGCCGCGCCCGGCAAGCCGATCAGCCCCAACGTCGTCGGCCGCGTCAGCGCCGCCTTCGCGCTGGCCGCCCAGGTGGACGCCAGGAGCGACCCGGCCCAGGCCGCCGCCGAGTACCAGGCGGCGACCTCGCTGTACGCGCAGGCGAACACGGCGAACCCGCCGAAGACGCTCACCACCGCGCTGCCGAACGCCTACTACCCCGAGTCCACCTGGCACGACGACATGGAGCTCGGGGCCGCCGAGATCGCGCTCGCCGCGCAGGCGCTGGGCCGGAGCGCGTCGACGTACCTCGCCCAGGGCGCCACCTGGGCCAAGGACTACCTCGCGAGCGACACCGGCGACACCTTCAACCTCTACGACACCTCCGCCCTCGCCCACGCCGACCTTCTGAAGGCCATCGCCGCGGCCGGGACGCCGTCCGGCCTCGCCGTCACCCCGGCCGCACTCAAGGCCGACCTGAAGCGCCAGGTCCAGACCGGCGCCACCAGGGCGGGCAAGGACGTCTTCCACGCCGGCGGCGACTCCACCGATTTCGACGTCGACGCGCACACCTTCGGCTTCCTCACCACCGAGGCCCTGTACCGGCAGGCCGCCGGGGACGCCTCGTACGACGCCTTCGCCACCGAGCAGCGCGACTGGCTGCTCGGCGCGAACGCCTGGGGCACCAGCTTCATGGTCGGCGAGGGCAGCACGTTCCCCGACTGCACGCAGCACCAGGTCGCCAACCTCTCCGGCAGTACCGACGGCAAGGGCCCGGTCGACGTCGGCGCGGTCGTCAACGGGCCCAACAACCCGAGCAACTTCACCGGCGGTCTGGGCGACTACCAGGTCGGCATGGTCGCCTGCCCGCCCGGCGGGGCCGACCCCTTCAACGCCTTCACCGGCCACGACAGCCGCTTCTCCGACGACGTCCGCTCCTGGCAGACGGACGAGCCGGCCCTCGACATGACCGGCTCGGCCGTCCTCGGCGCGGCGCTCCAGGAGTCGGTCGCCGCTCGGTGAGCTCCGCCGCGTCAGTTCCAGGGGCTCGGCGCGGGCGGGGGGACGACCGCGGGGCGGTCGTCGCACGTGATCGTGTTCGGCAGTTCCCAGGGGGCGAGCCAGGCGCCGGTGGTCCCGCCACCGGTGTTGCCGCCCAGGTCGGTGAGGGTGAACTCGGAACCGGCGGGCGTGAAGTGGAACGACCCGCAGTTGTTCACCCCGACGGCGCCCACGTTGCGGGCGACCACGTCCTGGAATGTGGCGCCGCCCGCAGCGCGGGCGCTCACCACGTCCGTGCCGGTGCCGTCGACGCGGATGTGACTGAAGTGCACGTTGCTGATGCTGTACTGGTCCTTCACGCCGTAGTCGGAGACCAGCATGATCGCGTCGTAGGTGTTGTCCAGGAAGTCGTCGCCGGTCACCTGGACGTCCGCGTCGATGCTGTGCTCCAGGGCGTAGAGCCAGATCGCGCCCAGCCCGATCTTCCAGTTGAGCTCGAAGGTCCCGGCCCGGACGGTGGTGTTGTCCGCGACGGAGATCCGGCCCGCGAACGGCACCGCGCCGAAGCGGGTGCCGAGTTGGATCGCGCTGCCCTCCCGGATCGGGTCGGCGACCAGGTTGCCCGCCACCGTCAGGTCCGAACCGCCGTACAGGGCGATACCGTTGGCCAGCACCGGTGTCTGCACGGTGTTGTGCGCGACGACGTCGTGCGCGTCCGCCGCGGGCGCGGACCACAGCGCGATCCCGTCGTCGCCGGTGTTGCGCACGAAGTTGTCCGCGATCAGCGAGTTCGTCACCCCGCCGTGGAAGTTGATCCCGTCGGCGATCTGGTCGGCGATCTGGTTGCCGGTGATCCGCAGGTCGTCCATCGGCCCGTCCAGCCAGACGCCGACCTTGGTGTGCTGGATGTAGAGCCCCTCGATCGAGGAGTCGCTGAGCGCGCCGCCGACGCCGTTGACCTGGTCGGTGTCGATCCGCTCCCGCACGTCGCCCTCGATGGCGAAGTCCCGCAGGTGCACGTCGTGACTGCCGCCCGCGGAGGCGTCCTTGCCGTAGAAGCCCACTCCGGTGTGGATGGAGCCGTCCGGTGCCGGGGACGACAGCGTCACCTGGTGGCCCTTGATGACGGTGTACCAGTTGCCCGCGCCCTGGATCGTCACGTGGTCGACGATGATGTGCCGGTTCACCTGGTACGTTCCCGGCGGCGCCCACACCGTCCGCCCACTGCGCCGCGCGGCTGCGACCGCCGCGTCGAAGGCGTCGGCGGAGTCCTTCACGCCGGTCGGGTCCGCGCCGAAGTCCCGCACGTCGAGGGCGTTGCGGGGCGCGCGCAGCGGCGGCGCGACGCGCTGTGTGTCCAGCACGTCGATCGTGGTGGTCGCCGCCGGGCTCCCCGCCGGGACGGCGAGCCGGATCACCTGCCCCGCGTGGTAGGTGTGGTCGAGCAGCAGGCGCTGCTCGTCGTAGAAGTGGCTCGGCCGGAACGGCGTCGGGAAGACCGGCGGGGGCGTCGTCTGGTCCGGCACGCAGTCGCACTCGGTGGTCCACCAGTCCGGGGTCAGCGGACCGGCGTCGGGGTCGTTGCTGAACGGGTACTCGTTGTAGAGCCAGGCGTACTGGGAGGTCAGCGACATCGTCCGCCGGCCGTGCCCGTCGACGCTGACGTCGAGCGGGGCGGTGATACCGCCGCCGTGCGGCGCGTCGGGGATGCTGTAGCGGACGGTGATCGCGTTGGTGTCGGCGGGCAGGGTGACGTCGACGTACTGCCCCGGCCTCAGCGAGACGGCCTTGCGGCCGGTGGCCTCGGACGCGAGGGTGTAGGGCGTCGTGTCAGGCCCGATCACCGTCCCGTCGGTCCGCGCGTCGAACGCGTTCTGCCCGGCGAACCCGAGGTTCGCTCCGCGCCCCCGCAGCAGTGACGGGTCGACCCCGGCCCGCGTCACCACGGGCTCCGGCCCACGCGCACTCGCATGCGCGGCACCGGTCCCTCCGACGGCGGCGAGCATGCCGACGGCGATGGCGAGGGAGAGTTGTCTCTTTCTGTGGGACATCGAGCGGCTCCTTTTGGCAGACGGGAAGGACCTTCAGGGGCGCGAGGCTGTTCCGGTTTGCGGCTCCGCCGCGTGGACGCGAGCAACCATCGACATGCGATGGCCCTGCACGTTCGGGCCACTACGTGTGCGGGTGGCTCGTCGCGCAGTCCCTCGCGCCCCCATGGGGTTGCTCACGTGCGCAGCCAGGCCGCCGTATCAGCAGGCAGCACAGACTGACCGTGCAGCTCGTCGCTGGCCAGCAGCACGGTTCCGGCGAAGGGGAGGGCGACGGCCTCGGCCGAGAGGTTCACCACGCAGGCGAAGCCCTCTCCCCTCCGGAAGGCCAGCACCCCCGGCGGTGTTCCTTCCAGCCACTCGAACCCGGCGTCGCCCAGCTCGCGTCGCAGCCGCAGCGCCTGCCGGTAGAGGGCCAGCATCGACCCCGCGTCGGCGGCCTGCGCCTCGACCGTGTACTCCTTCCACGCCTCCGGCTGCGGGAGCCACGGTGTCTGAGCCGCGCCGGACGGTGAGAAGCCGAAGGGCGGCTCGCTGCCGGACCAGGGCAGCGGGACGCGGCAGCCGTCCCGCCCGGGGTCCTCCGGGTTGCGGCCCTTCCGCTCCCACATCGGGTCCTGCCGCAGGTCGTCGGGGATGTCCTCGACCTCCCACAGGCCGAGCTCCTCGCCCTGGTAGACGTAGACCGCGCCGGGCAGCGCCTGCGTCAGCAGAGCCGCGGCCCGGGCGCGACGCGTGCCGCGGGCGAGGTCCACGGGGCGGCCGTGCTGCCGGGCGTAGATCGCGAACGAGGTGTCCTCACGCCCGTACCGGGTGACCACGCGGTCGACGTCGTGGTTGGACAGCACCCAGGTGGGCGGCGCGCCGGCCTCGCGATGGAAGCGCAAGGTGTCGTCGATGACCCCGCGCAGCCGGTCCGCCTCCCAGGCGCACTCCAGATAGGGGAAGTTGAAGACGGTGTGCATCTCGTCGGGACGCAGGTAGCGCGCCATTCGGGCGGCGTCCGGCAGCCAGACCTCGCCGATGAGGACGAGCCCACCCCCGTAGGACTCGGCGACGCGCCGCCACGCGCGGTAGACCTCGTGGACCTCCTCGCGGTCGGTGAAGGCGCGCTCCTCGGGGTCGCTCACGGGGAGGCGCGCGTCCTTCACCAGCAGCGCGGCGGAGTCGATGCGGAAGCCGTCCGCGCCGCGGTCGAACCAGAAGCGCAGCACGCTCTCGAACTCCGCTCGGACGTCCCCGTGCTCCCAGTTGAAGTCGGGCTGCTCGGGGGCGAACAGGTGCAGGTACCACTCCCCCGGGGTGCCGTCGGGCTCGGTGACCCGGGTCCAGGTCGGGCCGCCGAAGAAACCCTGCCACTCGGTCGGCGGCAGCTCCCCGTCCTTGCCCCGGCCAGGCCGGAACCAGAAGCGCGCGCGTTCCGGTGAGCCCGGTCCTGCCGCCAACGCGGCCTGGAACCACGGGTTCTGGTCGCTGGTGTGGTTCGGCACGATGTCGATGACGACGCGGATGCCGAGCGCGTGCGCCTGCCGGATCAGCTCCTCCGCGTCGGCCAGGCTGCCGAACAGCGGGTCGATGGCGCGGTAGTCGGCGACGTCGTAGCCGGCGTCGGCCTGCGGCGAGGCGTACCAGGGGTTGATCCAGATCGCGTCGACGCCGAGCTCGGCCAGGTAGGGCAGGCGCGCGCGCAGTCCGGCCAGGTCGCCCACCCCGTCGCCGTCGCCGTCGGCGAAGCTGCGGGGGTAGATCTGGTAGATCGCGGCGTTCCGCCACCACGGGAGCTCGCGCTCTCCGGTTTCGGGCACGACGAACCTGCTTTCTGGAAGTCATCGAGATGACGTCGTCGGTGAGGGGGAGCCGTCGTCCCGGCCCGCCCCCGGTCAGGGCGGCCGACGGGCCGGGACGACGGGGATCGCGTCGGACGGCCCACGGGCCACGGGCCCTGCCGGGCCTGCGCCCTGTCCGGCGGACAGGGCCTAGCCCTTGAGGCCGCCTGCGGTGAGACCGGCCATGATGTTGCGCTGGAAGACCAGGAACAGCGCGATGGTCGGGATCGACGCCAGGAACAGCCCGGCGATCAGCGAGTTCTCCGGCATGGAGGTCGCCGCGGTGTTGACGCCGACGTTGAGCGTCTCGTGCGAGGGAACGGTGATCAGCGGCCAGAGGAAGTCCTTCCAGACCGCGACCACGCCGAAGATGGAGACGACGCCGAGGATAGGCCGCGACAGCGGCAGCACCACGGACCACAGCACGCGCAGCGGACCGGCGCCGTCGATGGCCGCCGCGTCGAGGAGCTCGTTCGGGATCGAGTCGAAGAACCGCTTCAGCAGGAAGATGTTGAAGGCGTTGGCCACCGTGGGCAGCCAGATCACCCACGGGGTGTCCTGCAGATTCCAGTGGACCAGCGGAAGGTCGAGCACGGTCAGGTACTGCGGGATGACCAGCGCGGCGGCCGGGATCATCATCGAGGCCAGCATCATGCCGAGGATCACGTTGCCGAGCACGGGACGCAACTTGGACAGCGCGTAGGCGGCGGCGACGTCGAAGAGCAGTTGGAACAGCAGCGCCCCGCCGGCGTAGACGACGGTGTTGAGCAGCAGCCCGCCCATGCCGAGCCGCGACCAGGCCTCGGTGAAAGCGTGCGTGGCGGGGTGGGTCGGGAACAGCGTCGGCGGGGTGCGCACCAGCTCCTGGGAGGACTTGAAGCCGCCGGTCGCCATCCAGTACAGCGGGCCGACGAAGGCGACGGTGGTGACCAGCAGCACCAGTGCGAGCGTGAGCCGGTAGAGAAGCCGTCCGCGCGGCTGGGCCAGCCGGACCGGGGAGACCAGCGTGCGGGTGGCGCCGGAGTGGGCCGCGGTCGTCATGTCACTCCTCCCGTCCGCGGCGCTCCAGCCACAGGTAGAGCGCCGAGAAGCAGCCCAGCACCAGCAGCATGATCACGCCCAGGGCCGCCGCGGTGTTGAACTTGTCGTAGTTGAACGCGTAGTTGTAGAGCAGGTAGACCACCGTCGTGGTCGAGCCCTCGGGACCGCCGCCGGTGAGGACGAAGGACTCGGTGAACATCTGCATGGTGGCGACCACCTGCAGCATCAGCATCAGCGAGAGGATCAGCCGGGTCTGCGGCACGGTGACGTGCCAGATCCGCTGCAGCAGGTTGGCGCCGTCCAGTTCGGCGGCCTCGTAGAGCTCGCCGGGGATGCCCTGCAGGGCGGCGAGGTAGACCAGGGTGGCGCTGCCCATGTTGCCCCAGGTCGAGGCGAGCACCAGCGAGGGCATCGCGGTGCTCCTCGACGCCAACCACGAGGAGGTGGGCAGGTGCACCGCGTGCAGGATCTGGTTGAACAGACCGTACCCGGGGTCCATGAAGTACTTGAACAGCAGGATGCCGGCTACCGGGGGCAGCATCACCGGGAGGTAGACCAGGACCCGCAGATAGCCCTGGGCGTGGCGGAACTCGTTGATGACGATCGCGGCCACGAAGGGCGCCGCGAAGCCGAAGAACAGGGCGATGCCGGTGAACTCCAGCGTGTTGCGCCAGGCCGACCAGAACTCCGGGTCCGCGGTGATCTGCCGGTAGTTGGCGAGGCCGACCCACTGGGTCTCGCCGTAGTGGACCCGCTGGAACGACATCACGATCTCGCGGATCATCGGGTACCAGGTGAACAGCACGAAGCAGAGCAGCGCGCCGATCAGGAAGGCGTGGGCGCGCAGATTCCGCACCAGCGAGCGGCGCAGCGCCGCGAGCCGGTCGTGCGGGCCGGCGCCCGTCGCGTCGACGCGGGCGGGGCCGCGTGTCAGCGTGACTGCCATGGTGACTCCTCGTCAAGGTGTCGGCCGTCCGGCCGGACCGCAGCGGGGTTGGGAGGCGGTCCGGCCGGACGACACGTCACTGGTTGGCCAGACGTCACTGATTCGCAAGAATCTGATTGGCCTGGGTCTCGGCGGTGGACAGCACCTGGTCCAGGTTGGCGTTGGGGTCGGTCATCGCCGCCGACATCGCCGTGTCCAGGACCTTGTACAGCTGCTGCGCCGCCGGAGGCTCGTTGACGCTGCTGGTCGGCTTGCTGACGTAGGGGTCGTAGTTGGACAGCGGCAGGTTGCCGTTGGTCTTGAGCGAGGACGTGATCTGGTTGATCTGCGGCGAGTTCGACGCCCAGAAGTAGGGCTCGGGGATGGAGATCGCCACCGGGTCCTTGCTGGAGGCGGCGAGGGTCGCGGCCCGGGAGAAGTTGAACTGGCCCGCGTCGGGCGTCAGGTACTCGAAGTCGATCCAGGCGATCTCGGCCTTGATCTGGTTCGGGGTCTGGCCCTTCTTGAAGTAGTAGAGGTCGCCGCCGCCGAGGCTGTTGCCGGGGCCGGTGGCGCCGGGCATGGGGCCGAGGCCGAAGGCGTTCTTGTCCGCGCCGAGCACCTCGATCAGGTGCTTGACCACGTCCGGGGCGCCGATGAACATGCCGACCTTGCCGGTGGCCAACGGCGGGAAGGCGTCGGCCCACTGGGTGACCGGCGTGGCGCCGATGCTGTGGTCGACGAAGCGCATGTCGTGCAGGCGCTGCAGGACCTGCTTGCCCTGCGGGGAGTTGAACGCGGCCTTGGTGCCGTCCGCGTTCACCATCTGGTCGCCGAGGCTGTAGAGCTCGGAGGTGAAGTGCCAGCCGCCGGTGTTGCCGCCGCTGTAGTCCTCGTAGCCGGTGATGCCGCCGCCGAGGGCGGCGATCTTCTTGGCGTCGGCCTGCACCTCGTCCCAGGTGGTCGGCGGCTGGTCGGGGTTGAGGCCGGCCTTCTTGAACAGGTCGCGGTTGTAGACGAGCCCGGTGGCGTAGTAGTTGATCGGCAGGGCGTAGGTCTTGCCGTTCGCGCCGAGGTTCTGCTTGACGCTCGGCAGCATGGTCGAGTAGCCGGGCACCGTCTGGTCGTTGACGTAGGCGCTGATGTCGGCGGCGTCACCGGAGTTGAGCGTCTGCTCCTGGTCGGTGAAGTACGCGTGGTACGCGCCGGTCTCGTCATGCGCCTTGTACTCGGCGGTCTGCTGCGCCGGCACCTCGCACTGGCCCACGTACGGCTTCGCGTCGACGGTGACGTTGGGGTACTTGACCTTGAACAGGGCCAGGTCGTCGGCGTAGTTGGCCTTGCCCGCCGCCTGGTCGGCGCCGGGCGCGCAGTCGATGGAGATGGTGACGGTGGCCTTCGGGTCGAGCGGCTTGCCGTCGGCCACACCGTCGGCGGCGTTGCCGCCGCCCCCGGACGAGCCGCTGCTGCCGCAGGCGGCGGTACCGAGACACAAACCTGCCGCGAGAGCGATGGCGGCGAACGTGCGCGATCTGTTCAGCATCATGCGTGCCCCATGGTCGAAGTGACGTGGTGGGTGGGGAAAGCCGGCGTGTGAGGAACGTAGGCCGTCATACGAGCGAGCGCAAGAGTGCGACGCAAAATTGAAAAGTCACGACTGCACGTGAGGATGACGCGACCGCGGTAAGGGCAGCCGGAGGCGTCTGACGCCTCAAGGCAGGCACTGAGCTGGAGGTTTTCGGGTTGCCATCCGAATCTTGCAATCGCTTGCCGAATCCTGCTCTACTCTTGCGTCATGAAGAGCAGACTCGCCGAGGTGGCACAGAAGGTCGGAGTCAGCGAAGCCACGGTCAGCCGCGTGCTCAACGGCCGTCCCGGCGTCTCCGAGGGCACCCGTAACGCGGTCCTGGCCGCGCTCGACGTGCTCGGCTACGAGCGCCCCAGCCAGTTGCGCGGCGAGCGCGCCCGGCTGATCGGCCTGGTCCTGCCGGAGCTGCAGAACCCGATCTTCCCCGCGGTCGCCGAGGTCGTCGGCGGGGCGCTCGCCCAGCGGGGCTTCACCCCCGTCCTGTGCACCCGCACGGCAGGCGGCCTCTCCGAGGCCGACTACGTCAACATGCTGCTCGATCAGCAGGTTTCCGGCGTCGTCTTCGCCGGCGGCCACTTCGCCGAGGCCGACGCGCCGCACGAGCACTACACCCGGCTGCGCGACCGCGGCATCCCCGTCGTGCTGTTCAACGCGGCGGTCGAACACCTGGGCTTCCCGCAGGTCTCCACGGACGACACGGTCGCCGTCGAGCAGGCCTTCGCCCACCTCGCCGCGCTCGGCCACGAACGCATCGGGATGATCGTCGGCCCCGAGGACCACATCCCCTCCCAGCGCAAGCTCGCCTCCTTCGCCGCGCAGTGCGCGCGCTCGGGCCGCGAGGTCCTGCCGGACCAGATCGCCCACGCCCTCTTCGCCCTCGAGGGCGGCCACGCTGCGGCCAGTCGCATGCTGCGCGCGGGCGTCACCGGCATCATCTGCGGCAGCGACCCCCTCGCCCTCGGCGCGATCCGCGCGGCCCGCCGCGCGGGCCTTTCCGTCCCGGCCGACGTCTCCGTGGTGGGCTTCGACGACTCGGCCTTCATGAACTGCACGGAGCCTCCGCTCACGACGGTCCGTCAGCCGATCGAGGCCCTCGGTCGGGCGGCCGTCGCGCTCCTGGTCAACCAGATCGAGGGCGCGACGGTGGCGGCGGAGGAGCTCCTGTTCGAACCAGAGCTCGTCGTCCGCGGCTCAACCGGCCCAGCCCGGTAGCTGCCGGAACTCCCGACCTCGGTAGGCTCATGCCTGAAAGTTCCTGGTGAAGCCTTGGAAGTTCGCGACAGCGCGTAACGTGACCGGCTCCCCGCTCTCCCGGCACGTGCCGCGAGCAGGAGATGCATGCACGCCATCCGCCGGCACGGTCGCGTGCGGCGGCAGACTGCTCGTCACCTGCGACAGCCGGCGCGGCGGCTGCGGCCAAGAGCTTGGCGGCCTCCCGGCGGGCCGGCTCCACGCCTGGCACTCGGCCGCTCAGCCGCCGGGCCACCGGTGGGACCGCCGAGATCGGCCACGTGTCCCGGGTCGGGACCTCGTCGACGGCGGCGTGCACGGTCACGGGCCGTCAGCTCGCGCTGGTGGCGTGTCTTTCGAAGACCGCGGCCTGGGCCGCGCGGAGGGCGGAGGCGATGGCGCCGAGGAGGACGGCGTCGTCGCCGAGGGTGCTCGGGGCGACCTCCGGGCGGAGCGGGGTCATCCGGGCGAGGGCGTCGCGGACGGGGTCGAGGAGGAGGTCCGCGCTGTGGCCGACGCCGCCGCCGAGCACGACCAGGTCGGGGTCGAGGACGGCCGTGACCGCGGCGACGACGAGGGCGAGGCGCTCGCCTTCCCGCGCCACGGCCTCCTGCGCCTGCGGGTCGCCCGCGCGCGCGGCGTCGAAGACGTCCTTGGCCGTCGGGGCGTCGCGCAGGCCGAGCTCGCGGGCGGTGCGGACGATGGCGTCGGCCGCCACCGCGTCCTCCAGCGCGCCGCGGCGGCCGGCGGCGACGGTGGCGGGATCGGGTGAAGTCAGCGAGAGCGGCAGGAAGCCGATCT